>DASXPH010000066.1:0-33900 GCA_036493735.1 Gemmatimonadaceae bacterium | reverse complement strand
TTCGCATCAGTAAGGTCATCCACCACGATGGTCAGGTGGTCGAAACGCTTGATCATGTGCATCCCCCGTCCGCGCCCGATCAACAGTGTCTGTTGTGTGATGGGCTGTCCAGCCGAGAGAGGTGCATTCACCCTGGCCGGCGAACGGTCCTGAGTTTCCTGCTGTCGCCCCCGCCGCAGAAGAATTGCTGGCCGCCGTCGGACTCCAGTCCGGACACGCCGACGCCTGGCGGCATTGCAAGCGTGTCGAGGACCTGCCCTGTCTGCGGGTCGATGTGTCTCAGCTCGCTTTCACTGCCTTCCCAGGTCCCGTGCCAGAGTTCGCCTTCCACCCAGGTGACACCGGTGACGAAACGATTGGATTCGATGGTGCGCAACACGGCGCCGGTTTCGGGATCGATCTGGTGGATTTTGCGATCGCGGTACTGGCCGACCCAGAGCGTGCCTTCAGCCCAGGCGAGGCCGGAGTCGCGGCCATTGCCGGGTGCCGGGATCGTGGCGAGCACATCTCCGGTCCCGGGGTCGATCTTGCGGATCACGGCGTCGGCGATCTGGAACAGATGCCTGCCGTCGAATGCTGTTCCCGCGTGCGCGGGGAGATCGATCGCAGCGACAGTTGCGCCGGTCGCGGGATCAAGCGCAATCACCTTGTCGCCGGCGGCGAACCAGATTTTTCCTCCGTCGAAGCTGACGCCGTGGACGCCGTCGATGTCGGGGAACGGGCCGTATTCGCGAAGGATCTGGGCTTGTGCGTGTGTCATGCCGGCATGCTAGCCGGGCATCAGTGGGGCAGGGAGTAACAAGCTTGTCGGGAAGCCGGGCACGTTCGGCGCCATCCAGCGACAGGTTCGGCCGCGGCCGAAGGACGCAGCCTTGCCGGCCTTCGCCAAATCGTCGAGCGCGCGTTGCACCGAACGCGGGCTGACATCGAGTGCCAGCGCGAGCGCGGAACTGGACCAGGCTTCGCCATCGGCAAGCAGGGCCAGCACTTCGGCATGGTCTTCTTCGAGGGGGGGCGCGAGGACGGCGATTGCTTTTCCTTGAAGCGGTCTCAGCAGGAAGCCGCGGGATGTCGCGTTCAGGGCCGCCAGCGGATCGAGCGACCTGCGCAACCGTCCGATTTCGACGCGGAGGCGAGCGCGGTGTGATTCGTCGGCATCGCGGCCCCTAAAGGCATGCGCGATCAACGTTGCGCGCGAGGCGTCGCTGGGCCAGGCCTCGGCCAGCGATCGGGCAAGCGCGAACAGCACGGGGCGAGCGGAAAGCGGAATGACGGTTGTTCCGAAGCGGACGGCGTTGCGGCAGGCATCGATGATCAGAGTGTCGGAGGCAAGCAGCGCCTCTACCTCGGCGAGGCGAAGCAAACGTGTGCTATCGCGCGCGATCAGGCGCGCGGCAGGTGCATCGAGCGCACGTGAGGCGAGATCAATCTCGGCGGTGAGCGAAGGGATGCCTGTTGCGCGCGCGTTGTCGCCGGCATGATCTAGTGCTGTGCGTGCCGCCTGTGCGTGGACGCGCCGCATCTCGATACCAGCCGCGACCAGCCAGTAACCGGTGCGTGAGGCCGGAGGCAGCGCGTCGAAATCGAGTGCGCTGAGCGTGCTTTCGGCTTCGTCGAGACGTCCGATCAGGAGAAGGCGGCGTGCCTGGAGATAGCCGGCGTGTTCCGCGTTTGCGCGGTCGCCATGCGCTTCCAGCGCCTTCCGTGCCGCCACAAGCTGCTGCATGGGGCCGGTCAGGTCACGCAGGACGAGGGCGATCTCGGCTTCGGCGACGATACAGCGTGCACGGGACGCGGCCTCGTTTGGGCCGAAGGCGCGTGCGGCGCTGCGCAACAATTCCTTCGCGCGCGAAAGGTCGCCCAGCTGCGCCATCGCGATGCCGCGCAGCGCGAGCGCCGCCGCATCGTCACGCAGCGCAACACGATTCAGCGCGCTGAACGGATCGCCGGCCGCGAGCGCGCGGGCGGCAGCGGAAATCATCGAGTCCATCGAAATCCCGTCACACTTGTTACTCACACCGTGGAATGGGCAGACCGTAATCTATCCTGCGTTCACCGGCTGCTCGTTATGCGACGCAAGAGAATGGAGAGAGCACATGCAATATTCCCTGCTGATCTACCAGACGAACACGCAGTTCGCCGCGCGCACCGACCCCGCGCGCCGCGATGCGAATGGCGTGGCGTTCATGAAGTTCGTCGGCGCACTCCAGGAAGGCGGAGTGCTCATCACGACGCTCGGCATCGAACCGCCCGAAACGGTCGCCACCGTCCGCCCCAGCGACGGCGCGCCGCGGGTGCAACGAGGGCCGTCCGCGCAAACGAAGGAGCAGCTCGGTGGGCTGTGTGTCATCGAAGCATCCGATCTCGACGCGGCGATCGAGTGGGCCACACGCGCGCCCTTCGAGCACTGTGCCTCGGTGGAGGTGCGTCCCACACGTGTCGTGCCGGCCCCGTGACCGGCGCGCAATCGACAACCACAACAACGGAGAGAACACACATGACGACGATGATGAAGACCGGAACACAGGAGGAATGGTTGGCCGCTCGACTCGAGCTCCTCGAGGCCGAAAAGGAATTGACGCGGCGCAGCGATGCGCTGGCGCATCAGCGGCAAGCCCTGCCCTGGGTGCGTGTCGAGAAGGACTATCGATTCGACACCGCCGAGGGAAGCGCGTCGCTGTCCGACCTCTTCCGCGGACGTTCGCAGCTGCTCGTCTACCACTTCATGTTCGGACCCGACTACACCGCGGGCTGTCCGTCGTGCTCGAGCATCGCCGATGGGTTCAACGGCATTGCGGTGCATCTCGAGAACCATGACGTGTCGCTGTACGCGGTGTCGCGCGCTCCGCTCGAGAAGCTCGAGGGGTTCAAGCGCCGCATGGGCTGGACGTTCCCGTGGGCATCCTCCTTCGACGGTGATTTCAACTTCGACTTCAGCGTCGCGTTCACAGAGCTCGAGCAGCGTGGCGGTGGCATCGAGTACAACTACCGGCGTGAAGCCGCGATGCCGGAAGCAGTGATGAAGCGAACCCTTGGCGAGTGGAAGAAGCTCGGCAGCGAGGCACCCGTTGGCCAGCTCGCTGCGTCCACCGGCACCGACGTTGCCACGTACCTGCGCGAGCGCCCCGGCGTGAGCGCCTTCGCGCTGCGCGACGGCGTGGTGTATCACACATACTCAACATTCGCGCGCGGCCTAGATGGCCTGTGGGGAGTGTATCAGTGGCTCGATCGTGCGCCGCTGGGCCGCAACGAGCGCGGCATCTGGTGGCGCCACCGCGACTCATATCCGGCGCGGTAGGGTTGTCATCCCGAGGAGCGCAGCGACGAGGGATCTGCTGTTTATGAATATGCCAATGATGCCACCCGCTGCGACGGTCGCGATGATGGTAGCGATGATGCTGCCATCATTCGCACCGACTCTCTGGGCGTACAGTCGCCAACTGCGCACCAGGCGAACGCCGCGCGCCGGTCAACGAACGACGCTGTTCGCCCTCGGCTATGCCAGCATCTGGACCGCGATCGGTCTGGCGCTATCGGCGCTGCCGGCACTCCGCGTCGCGCCGTGGGCGTTAGGCACGGTCGTTCTCTGCGCCGGCGCCCTCCAGCGATCGCAATGGAAAGCAAGACAACTAGTTCGCTGCCGACATGTGTCTGTGGAAGCGCGAGGCGTGATATCGGCCTGGCGGGACGGGTGTCGGCTAGGTATCGACTGCAGCCTGAGCTGCGTGGCGCCCATGGCCGTTCTTTCCGCGGCCGGCCTCATGGACATTCGCGTGATGGTTCTCGTCACAGCGGCGATCACCGCCGAGCGTGTTGCACGCGCCGGCGCGCGCATCGCGCGGGTCACGGGCGGACTCGCGCTGATCGCGGGATTCGTCTTGTGCTTGCGGGGCTGAAAGCGCGACGACGCTACGAGACGGGTCGATACTCCTCAGCCGCCTTGACGACCTCTCTATCGAAGGTCCGGACACTCGGCCTAACGACTTTCCCGGAAGCGACGAGCGCCAGAACCGACTCGTGGATCGCCTCGAAGCTGCTGTACCGAGGCGCGTACCCAAGGCGATCCCGACTCTTCTCGATCGAATGACAGGAACTTCGAATGACATGCGCGCGAGAGGTGTCGGCATCCTTCCCCTCCAAGCCGAGAAGCCACTCTTCGAGTGGGCTGAATGCCAATCGGGGCTCCTTCCCGAACCACTGATAAACGGTTTCTGCGTAGCCCCGAAGCGTCACTGCCTGTGCCGAAACGGTGTTGAAAACCTCGCCGATGGATGCCGGCCGATTGTCGATTGCGCGCATGATCCACTGAGCCACATCGTCGGCATGAACGTGATGTAGCATCTCGAGGCCCAAATTGGGTAGCACGAGCTCATCACCGCGAGCGATCGAGGAAAACACAGCCGGATTTGTGTTGCCGAGTGGATTGATCGGTACCCAGCCCTCGCCGACAATATGGCCGGGTCGAAAGCACGTCGCCGGAAAGCCGCGAAGGTGTGCCTGCTGCAGGAGCCAGGCTTCGATTTGCGCCTTGTTCCTCCCGTAATCGTCGATGGGATTCGGCCGGTCTGACTCGGTCGAGGGGACTGAAAACAAGCGGCCGTAGACCCAGATCGTGCTCGCGAACAGATAGTGCTCCACTCGTCCGTGCAACGCCTCGACGAGCTGCTGTGTGCTCGGCAAGGCAAAGGATATCATGTCGACGACGATGTCCGGTCGGAGAGCGGCTACCCTGACACCGAACTGTCCCCTCTTCTCCTCCGCCGTGCGATCGAGTGCGACGTTCTCGATCTCGTTCCACGCGGGATGTGGACGATAGGGCGCCGCGGTGCCGCGACTGACATTCACCACGTCATGTTCGCGCTCGACGAGCGCTGGCACCAAATAGCTCCCAACGTGGCCGCTGCCGCCAAGAATCACGATGCGTGACATATGCGCCAAGGTGTCTTCGTTCACGCCGAGCGAATGCGATCCCCGGTTTACTCTCGAATCCCGCCGCTCTAGAATGTCGACGATCGACCAGGCTTGCTAGACCGACCCGAGTTATCTCCAGCGCCACGGAAAATCTTCTCGACGTTAGGCGCGGCGCCCATACCCAACGATTCCAGGTGCCGGATCATCTCGCGAGCAGTCGTGCTGTTCGGACTGAGCGCCAGCGCCCGGCGATAGGTCGCGAGTGCTCCGCTCGCGTCGTTGGCGAGCAGTTGAGTCTCACCCAGGGACTCCAGCACACTGCTTGTCTTTGGATACATCTCGACGTTCAGCGCCAGTAGAACGAGGGCGTCGGAGATGTTTCCCTGTTCGGCGAGCTGGCGGCCCAGTCCATCGAGTTGATCCGCGCCAAAATCGAAGCGCGACGAGTGCGTCGCGCGCAGCTTGTGATAACTCGCGACGGCGGCGTCGATCCCCGTCGCTCGCAGGACGCGACTGACGGTATCGGCCACGCCCGGTGGTTTCCCTTTGCCCCAGGTGCGGCCGACGAAGGAATCACGATTGCCGGAGAGCTCGAGGAGCACGGCAACCGAATCCGAAAGCATGTTCGTCAACGGGTTGTAGTCCGGGTTGAAGTTGTTCGTCCCGGCAATCCCGAAGTCCTTCCGGCTCAGCACGAGTTCGGCGGAGAAAGCCACGTTAGGAGTGGTACCAACGAGCCGCGGCGACATCAGCAGGATTGCCGGAAGGTCCACGGGCTTGGACACGCCGTGCATCGTCAGCTTTCCGGAGACGATCGCACCTCCCTTTGACGGTATCACGCGATCACTCACGAACTCGATCGTCGGGAAACGCTTCACGTCAAAAAAATCCGGGCTTCGCAGGTGATCATCGCGGAAGTCCATGTCGGTGGTAATGCTCGCGACCTTGATGATCACCGACACCGATGAGAGCTCGGGTTGCCGCGCGTTATAGACGATCGTTCCGCGGTAAGACGTGAAGCGCCCTCGGACTTTCACGGCACCGAGGATTGTGGACGCGAAACCGACCGTGGAGTGCATCGGGTCGATCTCGAAGCGCTGCGTCGCAAGATCCCGCGCCTGTTGCGACCGGGCACGGGGGGCGAGCGTCGCAATGCAAGCCAGTCCGAGCGCCGAACGGCGGACCCCAATCCGGATGGTCATGAGTAACCTCTGACCCAGGGAATGAAGTCTATAATACTGACGGGACGGCAACGGCCCCGACAGTTCTTTGGGGCGAGCGGTGCCAATTGCGGGCCGGAGTGTGACGCGATGGCCACGCGCTGGCAGTCGGGCAAGCGAAAAACGGGATTTTCGGGTTACCGGCCCGCCTGATGCGCCATCCATGCCGCGGCCGTTGCGCGACTCAACGTGGCAGCGCCGTGCCTGCCCCAGTAACACCAGGCGCCGGCGGCGCGCGCACGCTCCTGAATCGCGTTCCACGTGGCGTGGCTCATGAACGACACATCGACAGCCACGATCGTGTCGGCCGGGAACACGTCGGGACCACGTGAGCGGTCGGCCCAATAGCAATCGACTTGAGAGGCGCCGAGGTCGCGAAAGCTTTGCGCGAACGCGGCGCGCGCATCGGCGTTTTCCGCTCCGGTGAAGACGAGTACCCGTCGACCCGCGAACGTGTCGTTGGCGGGAGGCGTCGAGGGCGCGTCCTCCGCCACGGACTCGAAGGCAGCGATGCGCTCGGCGAACACGTCGCGTTCCTGGCGGAGGGTCGCGAGCTGGGTCTCGAGGCGTGTTTGCGCGTTTCGGGCCGACTGAAGCTCGCGCTCGAGGGACTCGATGTGCGAGCGATGCCGCGCGTCGCGGTCGGCGAAGCGATCGCGCTCTTGCTGCACACGATCGCGCTGCGTGCGCCAGTGGGTGATCTCGGCGACGGCCTCCTTGATCAACTCTTCCGCGGCTTGGGTCTCGCCGGTATCGCGCGGCGGAGCCGCCAGCTCTGGCCGCGGCGCCGCGCCGGACGATTCGGCGCGGCCCTCGTCGTTCGTCTTCGCCGCATCCCGCAAGTTGGAGACGTAGTGGATTGCCGCGTCGCCGCTCTGGGACTGCGAATGCGCGAGTTGCTGGAGCGTCGGAACAGTCCAGTCATCGATCGCCGCAGCGAGGGCAGCGGGCCAGTTAGTGAGATTCGAGCGGCGCATCCGGTCAGCGAGTACGACCCGGAGCGATCGGCCGGCCTTGCCGAGCAGGTGGAAGTCTTTATTGGCGCGGGCCCCCGGCGCGCCGGACGCGGCGAACACGGCGAGGATGACGCTTTCGGTCCAGGAGGGGGCGGGATTGCCGCCGAGGACACGGATCGCGGCCGCGAGGTCGTGAGAGGCGCGCGGCATCCACCCGATGTCGAGCCTCATACGAAACCAGGAAAGCGAGCCCCAGGTGAGGAGCTCAGGCCAGTTACAGAAGACCAGACTGGCGATGATCCCGTAGGCGTGGGTCTCGTCATCCCAGGAGCTGCCGTCGCGGGCGGCAGCGGCGAGGTCACGCACGGAGCGGGCGAGGTCGAGGAGCTCCGGCGGGCTCTCGCACGCCGGGCCCTCGATCGCCTCATCGGCGAGAAAGCAATTGGCGAGGACGCCGGCGATGAGGGGAATGACGAGGTAGTCCGTCCGCGCGGCGTCGCGGCGGAGGACGTTGTTCGTGAATCGCTCGAGGTCGGGTGACCGACAGGAGCAATCCGGATCGGCACAGCGAGCGGCCATGCGTTGATAGTAGTAGGGCATGGCGAAGGTGCAACTGAGAGCCCAGCGATGGAGCGATGCGCCGCGTTGGCCAATGGGCCTAACGAGTCAGCCACGGCCAAACAAGACTCATTCCTCCCTGAGCGATGCGACCGGATCGAGCGTCGCGGCGCGCCACGCCGGAAGCGCCGCCGCGGCACCGCCGACGACCGCGAGGATCGCGGCGGCCGCGCTGAAGCTCGCCGGATCATTCGGGCGGATGTCGTAGAGGAACGTCACGATGAACCGCGTCGCGAACGCCGAAAGCACGATGCCCGCCACAACCCCGAGCGCGACGATGCCGGCGGTCTCGGACAGAATCATTCGAACGACCCTCGACCGGCCGGCGCCGAGCGCGATCCGCACTCCGATCTCGTTCCGTCGTCGTGCGACGCCATACGACATCACCCCGTAAAGACCGACGCTCGCCAACACCAGCGCGAGGACACCGAAGGCGGCGGCGAGCGACGACACCGTGCGCATCAACGTCATCGAGTCGCCGATCTGCCGCTCGAGGGGAACGAGGTCGAGCACAATGCGCGGATCGACCTGGGCGATTGCCGCACGGATCCACGGCGCCACAGCGCTCAGCGGCGCGGTGCTCCGCAGCTCGATGCTCTGGCGGTCCGACGAGCCGTCCTGTTGCCGGAGTGGGTAAAAGATGATCGACGCCGCGCTGTCGCGGATGCTTCGATACTTGGTATTGGCGATCACGCCGACGATCGTGACCGGCGCCCCGACACGCTTTCCCAACTGTGGGCGGAAGACCTTCCCAACCACGTCGCGCGAATGGAAGAAGTGCTGCGCCATCGCCTCGCTCACGATCGCCACCGGCGGGTTGCCCTTGCGATCGGTCGCCTGAAAATCACGTCCGGCGCGCATCGCGATCGACATTGTCGAGAAGTAGCCAGGCGTGATCGCGTTGAACCAGGTGATGGCATCGCGACGGTCCCTGGCGACGAATCCGTCGACGTCGATCGCGCCATTCCACCCGCTGCGACTGATCGGCGTCAACTGCGAGCCGCTCACCAATGCGACCCCCGGCAGGGCGCGCAGCCGGCCGATCAACAACTCGAACAGCGTCTGATTCTGATCGTCATCCAGCGCGAGCGCGCGCATGTCGGTGCGAACGAGCAGCAGGTTGTCGGAGCGGAAGCCGAGGTTCGTAGTCGTTAGGCGATGCCAACTTCCGAGCAGCAGCGCGGCTCCGGTGACGAGCATGAGCGAGAGCGCGATCTGCGCGCTCACGAGCAGCTTCCCGGCGGTTTGCCGTCCGCCGGCGATGCCACGGGACTGGGCCTTCATCGCGTCCTGCGGGTCGACTCGGCCGGCGCGCCACGCTGGCACGAGCCCGAAGAGCAGGCCGGTGAGGACCGCCACCGCGCCGGTGAACGCGAGCACGTGACTGTCCGGGGACAGATCGAGCGCGATCGCGGCATTCGACCGGGACAGGAGCCTGAGAAGGGCGCGGCCGCCCCACATGGCGAGCGCGACACCGAGCCCCGCGCCGACGATCGAGAGCAGGAGGCTCTCGGTGACGAGCTGCCTAACGATGCGACCGCGGCTTGCGCCGAGGGCGCGGCGAAGCGCGATCTCGCGCTGTCGGGCGGCCGCGCGGGCGAGCAACAGGTTGGCGACGTTGGCGCACGCAATGACGAGCACGAGCCCGACGATCCCCATGAGGATGTAGAGGCCTTTGGCATACGTCGCGCGGAGATCCGAAAACCCAGTGGCGGCGGGGACGACGCCGAACACCGCCGACCTGTAGCGGGCGACTGAGGCCGGCCCCATGTCGTCGGGTATCGTGGCGTCGATGATCGACGGGCCGAGCGACGCAAGGCGCGCGGAGAGCTTGGCAAGTGTCAGCCCCGGCTTCGGCCGACCGACGATCTGAAGGAACCAGCTGCTCCGTCCATCGAGCGCGCTGTTCGCTCCCTCGATCACGCCCATGGCGCACAGTGGAACGTAGACCTGCGGTTCGGCGCCGACGGTGAGTCCCATGAATGACGCGTCCGCGACGCCGATAATCGGCAGGGAGTGCCCGTCGAGCGAAATCGTCTTGCCGATCGCGGTGCGATCGCCGCCGTACTCGGTCTCCCAAAAACCGTGGCTCAACACCGCGGCTCCGCCGCAGCCGCGCACGTCATCGTTGACGGAAACGAGCCGTCCGACCGCGGGACGCACGCCGAGCGTGGAGAAGTAGCCGCCACTGACCCAGTGCGCCGTGACGCGGCGCGCCTCCCCGCCGGAGGTGAGATTGAATTGTGTCTCGCCGAACGCAAACGCTCCCGAGAACACGTCCTGCCGGTCGCGGATCGCTTCCCAGAGTGGGTTCGTGAATTCGTCGTCGGTCGCGTCGCGGACAACGGCCACGAGCGCCGCCGGGTCCTGTACCGGCAGCCGGCGCAACAGCAGGGCGTCGATGATCGTAAAGATCGTTGTATTGGCGCCGATCCCGAGAGCGAGGGAAAGGATCGCAACGAGCGCAAAGGCGGGCGCGGCGCGAAGCGCGCGTATGGCGTAGCGGACGTCGCCGATCAGCGTATCGAGCGGCCCAAAGAGGTCGCGTTCGCGGGCGCTCTCTTTCTGATACGTCCGGTTGCCGAAACGGCGCCGCGCTTCACGCTCGGCGGCGGCCGGCGTCATGCCCCGCGCAACCAGATCGTCGACGCGCTCGTCGAGGTGGAAAGCCATTTCGCGATCGATCTCGCGCGCGACGTCGTTCGTGCGCAGGTGATTCCGGAGACGGGAAAACCAGGACATGGACAACTCCGCGGAGTAATGAGCTCGAGGACGTGCAGGGCGAGGGCTCCCTCTACAGGATCTCGTTCTTGGTTTTCGCCATTACGCCTAATTAGCTAGGCATAGCTACCTATGTCAAGCAGTCGAGGGACTCCAGCTCCGGAATCACGTTCCGGGCCCTGGAAGCCACCTACGTATGCTGGGGTTGGACAGGCACCTAACGACTAGCTATCCATCGTCATGGCGTCATCGTGATACGACGGGAGCCGCAGCGTGAAGCACGCCCCCTTGCCCTCCGTGCTCACGACCAACAGATCTCCTTTCATTTTTCGGGCGAGCTCGCGGCTAATGGCCAGTCCGAGGCCAACACCGTCCTGCGATCGTGTGAGCCGAGTGTCGACCTGGACGAACGGCTCGAAAGTGCTCTCGAGCTTATCGGCCGGAATCCCGATCCCCGAATCGCCGACGGAGATGTCGACGACATCGTCACGGCTCGCGCACGTGATCGTGAGTCGCCCACCCGCCGGCGTGAACTTCATCGCATTCGAGAGGAGATTGAGCAGAATCTGGCGCACCTTTTCCGGATCTGCGGCAACCCAACGCGGCTCTTCGCAATCGACCAGTTCCACGATCAGCCCACGGGAGCGCAGCTGAGGTTCGACGAGTGCCTCTGCCGCGCTCACCAGATCCGAAGTGCTCACCTTCTGGATGTCGACGCGCACAGTCCCCGCCTCGACGCGCGCGAAGCTCAACACACTCTCGATGAGCCCGAGAAGGTGTCGCTCGCTCCGTTGGATGCGCTGTAACGCCTCGCGCTGGGCATCGGTGATCGACCCGTGAATCTCGAGCTCGATCAGCTCCGCGTAACCGCCGATGGCATTGAGCGGGGTGCGAAGCTCGTGACTCATGACGGTCAGAAATCTGCTCTTGGCCCGATTGGCTTCCTCGGCCTCGGCTCGCGCTAGACGCTCCGATTCGAGTAGCCGCTCGCGCTCCATGACGTAGTCCCGGATCTCGAATTGACGGACGCGCGCGCGGAGCGCGGCACGCACCGCGGTGATGAGCGTCGCGATGCGGAGGGGCCGCTCGAGCAGCACCGCGTTGGCCCGTGTCATGACCGCCTCGATGCTGCCGGTGATGCTGCGCGACAACTCGCCTTCGCCGGTGAGCACGATGAGAGGAATGTCCGACCAGGACGGTTGATGGGCGAGTGAATCGAGCAGGCGCTACCGGCTGCCATGGGCAAGTGCCTCTTCCGCGACCAACATCACCCCGATCTCATCGGTGATCGCGCCACAGAGGCTTTCCATGTCCTCGCAGAGTCGTGTCGTCAGTCCCCATCGTTCGAGAATCGCGACGGCGAGCGGACCATCGCGGCCGGTTGGGGCGTGGACCGCCACGTCGACCATGCGCGCAGCGGGAGCGACTTGCCCGATGGGGGCCGTCACGGCTCGTTGTCTTGAACCATGAGCGGCGCCGTGCCGCCAGTGTAGGTCGGAACTCCCGTCAGCACACCGTGAAATTCCGCTAGCGGGGCGCCGACCAGTAGACCGCCGCTGTCGACGCGGCATTCGCGGATTGTGTGTTCATGTGGTCCGCTGCGTTTCTTCACGACGGAGATCGCCTGCCGCACGGTGCCCGGATGCTCGAAGTAGCGGAGCAGCAGCACGGTATCGGCGAGGTAGCTCACCTCGGCCGCCTCATCGACCGGGCTGCCGAAGATACCGTGTTGGACCAACGTCATGAGGACCGTGACGCGGTGGTTCGCGAGGTAGCTCAGCAGCTCGTGAACCTGTACGGGCAGCAGCTGCTCGGATGACATGGCTTGCATGTAGCCGTTGATCGAGTCGATCACGATCAGCCGAACGTCGTCGTGCTCCACGACATTGCGCACCGTATCCGCGAACTTGCCCGGCGACATCTGCGTCGGTTCGACCTGTTGGATGCGAACCAAGCCCCTTTCCTGCGCTTCTGCCAGCGACATGCCGAGCGCTTTGGCGCGTGCGCGGAAGGTCGCTTCGCGTTCGTCGAACAAAAAGAAGTGCACCCTCTCTCCGCGGCTTGCGGCCGCAAGCCCGTATTGGGTACACAGCACCGATTTTCCCGTCCCCGCGGCTCCGGTGATCAGTGTGCTGGTTCCGATTGTGAGTCCGCCGCCAAGCAAACGATCGAGCTGCGGCGAGTCGCTTCTGATCTCCTCCGGTTTGAGCACGCCACTCGCAGGCGCGATGTCGAGCCTGGGGTACACATCCAAGCCGCCGGTCCGAATGCGAAAGTCGTGAAAGCCACCGCGAAAGCGCGCCCCTCGTAGTTTCTTGACCTCGAGCCTCCGTCGCTCCGAGCCATACTCGACCGAGAGGTGGTCGAGCACGATGACGCCGTGGGCGAGACTATGGAGTTGCATGTCGCCATCGGGGGCCGTCCGATCGTCGAGAAACAGTGCCGTACAGGCGCGCCCGGCGAAGAATTGCTTCAGCGAGAGGATTTGCCGCCGGAACCGAAGTGGATCGCGGGCCAGCAGTCGCATCTCGGAAAGCGAATCGATGACGACTCGAGCCGGATGCTTCTCTTCAATGGCCGCGAGCACGACTTCGACCGTTTGCTGGAGCTCGATCTCGGACGGATGGAACAACGTGTACGCCTCATCGACCCGACCCGGTTGGACCTCCGCGAGCTCGACGAGGTCGAGTCCATCGAGTGACCAGTCGTGCGACATCGCCGTTTCGCGCAGCTCCGCGGCCGACTCGGAAAAGCGTGACGTACATGCCTCGCTCACCGCGTGCGACGCCCGTCAGGAGAAATTGCAAACCGAGGGTCGTCTTCCCGGTCCCTGGATCGCCGTCGATCAGATAGACGTGATTGCTGGCGAGCCCGCCCCTGAGGATTGCATCCAGTCCAGCGACGCCCGTCGCACACTTCGGGACGCCGCGGGACCGCGAGTTGGGTTCCGGAACCTCCTCCGAGGCACGTCTCGCCACGCCATTCCTCCGATGAATGCTCAAACCTTCAAAACCGCAACCGAAGGAACGGTAGCTCCGCAGCGAGGTTCAGGGCAATTGTGCCTGCGCCAGAGAGTTCTTTGCCGCGCTCGCTGGGGGCCGCACGCTGATCACGTGGCGCCGGCCGTCGTCGATCAACCGGATAGCACCGTCCGTGCTTCGGCGGCCATCAATCTCGACCTCCGAAGTCTCCCCGCCAATGGCGCCCGGTTGCTCTACGTTCAGCTCGTAGATACTCTCGCCACATCGATAAGTAATCGTGAAACCCGGCCACGCGGCCGGGACGCAGGGCCTGATCTCGAGTATATCGCCGCGTTTTCGAAGACCCAGAATCGCCTCCAACCCGACGCGATACATCCAGCTCGCCGATCCCGTGTACCACGTCCACCCGCCGCGACCGA
This sequence comes from Gemmatimonadaceae bacterium, assembly GCA_036493735.1. Classification (GTDB taxonomy): domain Bacteria; phylum Gemmatimonadota; class Gemmatimonadetes; order Gemmatimonadales; family Gemmatimonadaceae; genus AG2. The sequence continues at coordinate 20,074 of DASXPH010000066.1, read as the reverse complement.
GATGACCAGCGGCCGTGTAGACGTCGGCGGCGACGACATACGGCTCGACCTTGTACGTGGCGACATCCTCCGCGGTGAGAGCGTGGGTGAGAGGATTGAGCATCTGAAACAGCTCGAATGCGCGGTCGCCGTCGCCACGCATTGCCGTCGCCAACACTGACCAGAGCGCCCCATGCGTGTACTGCGCGCCGTTCTCGCGAACGCCCGGAAGGTACCCCTTGATGTAGCCAGGATCGCGGGGCGTCTTGTCGAAGGGGGGCGTGAGCAGCATCAGCAAACGGGCATCGTCGCGAACGAGATGCCGCTCGAACGACTGCATCGCCTCTGCCTGACGCTCCGGAGCACCCGCCCCGGCGATGACGCTCCAACTCTGCGCGATCGCGTCGATGCGGCACTCGTCGCTCTCCGCCGAGCCTAACGGGGCGCCGTCGTCGAAATAGGCTCGGCGGTACCAGGCACCGTCCCAACCGTGTGCCTCGACGGCCGCGGCGTAGCCGTCGGCGTGGGAGCGAAACTCGGCCGCGGTCTCTCGATGGTCACGTCCATCGGCCTGCCCGGCAAAGGCTCGTAGCGTGGCGATGAGAAACCACGCCAGCCATATACTCTCACCGCGGCCCTCGACACCGACGCGATTCATCCCGTCGTTCCAGTCGCCGATGCCGATGAGTGGCAGGCCATGCACTCCCGTCGTACAGGCCTTTCGGAGCGCCCGCAGGCAGTGCTCGTAGATAGTCCCCTGCTCTTCGCTCACGCGCGGTAGATCGTATACCTCGTGCTCCTGGGGCTCCACGGCGCGCATGGTCAGGAATGGCACGCGCTCTTCGAGAATCGCGGCGTCTCCCGTTAGGCGCACGTAGTGATCCACCACGTACGGAAGCCAGGCCAGGTCGTCGGAGAACCGCGTGCGCACGCCGCGTCCGCTCTCGGGATGCCACCAATGCTGTACGTCTCCCTCGACGAACTGGCGCGAGGCCGCTCGCAGAATGTGCTCGCGAGCAAGCGCCGGCTCAGCATAGACGAAGGCCATCGAGTCCTGGAGTTGATCGCGGAAACCGAACGCACCGCTGCTCTGGTAGAGCGCCGTGCGTCCCCACATCCGACAGCCGAGCGCCTGATAGAAGCACCACCTGTTGATCATGACGTCGAACGCCGGCTCGGGCGTACGCACCGTGACGACCGATAGTCGGCTCTCCCAGCGCTCGACGTTGTCCTGGAGCGCCGCCCGTGCGCGGCGTACGTCGCGGTATTCGTTCACGGCACGGTCAGCGGCTTCCTCACCGTCCGCAGCCCCCAAGATCACGATCAGTTCTCGCGTGTCGCCTGGCCGCAACGTCAACATGCAACGCAGCGCCGCGCACGGATCGATGCCGACGCCAGTCGTGCCACTGAGTGGTCGTGCAAGGCCTGCCGGCGCCGCCGCGGTTCCATTGCGTCCGACAAACTCGCGGCGGTCGGCGGTATAGCCTGCGATCGACTCACTCATCGCGCAGAACGCGACGCGTGAAGCAAACTGTGGATCGAAAAAGTTCCGCGCGTAGATCGCGCCCGTGTCGGCACAATACGACGTGTGAACCTGATGTTGCGTGTGCTCACGAAGCGCCCCGACGCACCACTCCACGAACGCCGTCACGGCAATGCGGCGAGTTCGCGCGCTGCGATTCGTGACACGAAGTAGCGACAGCTTGATCGGCGCATCCTCGGCGATGCCCAGCGTGAGGTGCGTGGCGATGCCGGACGCTTCGTGGGCGAACGATGAGCTGCCGACACCGTGCAATACCTCATAGGCCGCGTCACGACGCATCGGCGCCGGGGTCGCGGTCCAGCTCTCACCGCTGTCCTCATCGCGGAGATAGAGCACATCGCTCGCCGGATCGCTCACCGGATCGTTGTGCCAGGGCGTCAGCCGGTAGAACTGGCTATTCTCGGCCCAGGTGCAGGTGGCGCCCCGCTCGCTGACGAGGAATCCACCGAGGGGGTTCGCGATGCAGTTCACCCACGGCGCGGGCGGCAGCGCGTCTCCCCGCACGCGAACGAGATAGTCGCCCTCCGGGGTGACGGCGCCAAAGCCGTTGTCGAAGCGAAGCCCGGCGGCGGGGCGCAGTGAGGGTGCCCTACTCGATTCCGCCGCCAACTCGCCTAACGATTCAACGGGCTCGATGCGTGGGACGCCCGCGCCGGGACTTCGCGGTCGCAGGCGGCTCACCGCGATCGGCGTGTGTCGACCCGACGATCGCGGCAGACTTTCCTCTGGCTCCGGCAGTCGGGATTCATCCTCTTCGCCACTCGCGGCATCGAGGATTCGGGCGACCGATCGACCGTCGCACTGGATGCAGATGCGCGCCGTTGCGCGAAGCATTTGAAGATCGGCAGCAGTCATTGTGTCTCGCCGCCGCACGAACACACCGCCGGGCCGATCGACGATTGCCGAGTCCGTGGCGGTGAACATGGCACCGGTAATCAAGTCGTTCAGCTCTTGCGCGTATCCGTGGCCATGCTCGTTGAGGATCACCAGATCCACGGTCATCCCTCGCCGCCGCCAGAAACGATGCGCGCCGAAAAGTTGGCGCAACGTTGGCAGTCCGTCTTTCGAATCGATGGCGGCCAGAACTATCGGCCAGTCCCCCGACACGCCCTGTGCCCAGAGCATTGGCTGAGCGCCATTGTTCGCGCGCAGCTCTTCCTGTGGCGCCCGCAGCGCCGGATTCCCGTAGAACAACACGCCCGCGAGATCCTGGAACACGGCGGCATCAGTCGGCGTGATGTTGAGCTCTCGAAGCTCGACCTGTGTCGCGGTCCACGCGAGATCGAGCGCGCGCTGCGCCGCATGGGGATGATGGTAGCGGTCGGCGAGTCTGAAGACTTCCTCACGCGTCGCCACGACCAGGGTCGTGAAGGCAACCGAGGTCGATTCGTTAGGCTCGATGACGACTCTCGTGCGCAGTGCAAAGATGGGGTCGAGGACGGCGCCCGTCGTCCCGGACAGGGGGCCGTCCCGCTCGAGCGCGATCGGATCGCGCGTCGTCCGTCCACGGCCGACGAATCGCGCACGGTCCGTCTCGCACGTCACGGAGTCGGTCGCCCGCGCATCCGTCGCCACGACGTGCGCGCACCACAGTCGACGGTCCTGCGACGAGCGCGGTCGTCGCGTCGCGGTGATCGCCGAGCACCACTGGTGCCACTCCGTTTCGACGAACAGATTCGCGAACGCCGGATGCGCGCGATCGGCGTTAGGCGGTGCGAGCACGACCTCGCCGTAGCTCGTGAGCTCGATCTCGCGCGTCTCGGTGCCGACGTTCGTCAGCGTGACCCGCCGAACCTCGGCCGAGTCTTGCGGTACGATCGCGATCTCGGTGCGCGTTTCGATGTCGTCGTCGAGCCGCGTGAAGGTGACGCGATCGGTAGCGAGAAGCGCCTGATAGAACTCCGCCGGCGCGCACACCGGTTGGTGCGCGGCCGACCAGACGTGTTGTCGCCTGACATCCTTCACGTAGCAGAATTGGCCCGTGTTGTCGCGCGTGCCGTCGGCGCGCCAGCGGGTGACGGCGAGATCCTCGTAGCGACTGTAGCCGCCGCCGCAATGACTCACCATGATCGTGTACGGTAGACGGCCCAGTAGCGCCACGTGCGGTTGCGGCGTGTCTATTTCATCGATCTCTCGTACCGTCGGGCGCTCGAGGTCCGGATCCGGAAGCGCTTCGTCGGCGCGTGTCATCTGCGGCGCCTGGACGACCACTCTCCTCGGCACGCGCTCGAAGAGCAATAACTCGACGGCCCGAACCAGCGGATCCCGATGGAAGCGCTTCTGCCAGACGTCGTCGTCGAGCGCGTTGGTGAGTGCGACCAGTGACATCCCGATGTGATGCGCCATGAAATTCTTGACCACCGCGAACCGTTCACCGGGATTCGGCCGCGTGTAGTCGATCGCGTCGTAGAACCCGTAGTCGCCGAGCGCACCGAGAGTCTCCTCGGCGACGAGATTCGACATTCCCCGCGCTGGCTCGACCAGCACGGCGAGAGCGGAGGCGTAGGGCGCCACGACGAGGTCGCGGCCCAGGCCCCGCTTGAGTCCGAGATCGGGGACGCCGAAGGCGCGGTATTGATACGTGAGGTGTCGATCGCGGAGATTGTACGCGCTCTCACTCACGCCCCACGGCACGCCCCGCTCTGCTCCGTACGCGATTTGACGCCTCACGGCACTCTCGTACGTCTCGCCCAAGACAGTAAACGGAAGTGATCGCATAACGAGCACCGGCATCAGGTACTCGAACATGCTGCCGCTCCAGGAGACGAGCGCGGTCTCGCCGCCGGCGCGCGTCAGCGTGCGGCCGAGGTGGAACCAGTGCTCGAGCGGAACGTCGTCCTTCGCGATCGCAATGAAGCTCGCGAGGCGCGCTTCTGAGGCAAGCAGGTCGTAATATGACGAGTCGAGCGAATGGGTGCTTTGCTGATAGCCGATGGCAAAGAGCTTCCGACGGTCGTCGAACAGAAAACGGAAGTCCATCTCCATCGCCAGGTGATACGCGCGGTCGGCGAGCGCCTCGAGGCGCGCGCCCAAATCACCGCCGTTGACCCTTTCGAGACACGCCTGCCTGACGGCAATGAGGTGGCCGCAGAGATTGCCGCTGTCGACCGTGGAGATGTATGCCGGTTCGAGGACGTGCAGATCGCGGAGATCGTACCAATTGTAGAAGTGCCCACGGAATCGGCGCATTCGCTCGAGCGTGCGGAAGCTCTGCTCCAATCGCCGCGCCATGTCATCCACCGTGATGAGACCGAGATCGCATGCGCTCATCGTCGAAAGAAACTGCAGGCCGATATTCGTCGGTGACACACGCATCGCCGTCTCCGGCGCCGGATCCTCCTGGAAATTGTCCGGCGCCAGCCAGTTGGTCTCGGCGGTGACAAACGTGTCGAAGTAGCGCCAGTGAAGACCGGCGTAGCGCATCGCCAGATCGCGCTCCTCTGGCAAGAGCTGTGGCCGACGCGATAACGCGGGCTTGCTGAGAATGAACGCGATTGCCGGCGCCGACGCCCAGAGCACAACGAATGGGAAAACGATTCCGCCGATCAACACGCGCCGTGACTGATCCACAGGAGCCGCGCCTAACGTGAGCAGCACGATGGCGACGACGAGAACGAGCGACGGCCACATCACACGCCAGGTCACGCCAGCGCTGCCCTTGATTTCGCGCTCCGTCTGCGAGGAGCTCTGCCACTCGAGCAGGTGGCGTTTCGTGACGGCCAGTCGCCAGAGGGTGCGCGCGATCGCGTCCGCCGAGACGAGCGCTTGATGCGGCAGAAAGACGAGCGAGAGCGCGAATTGCTGGCCGCTCGTCAATGCGTCGCGCGCCACCGTGCCGTAATACGCGCGCCACGATTTATCGAACGGCGGCTGCAGCACCGCCACGAACAGCGAGACGATCCAGGGTGCGGCAATCGCGCCCAGCGCGAGCACAGTCCATCCGAACGGCGAGCCCGGAAGCACCGTCCATGCCGCGATGAGGAACACGAGCTGCGCGATCTCGACGAGACTGCGACGCAGGTTGTCGAGGATCTTCCAACGCGACAGGAACGAGAGTCGATTGCGCTCCGGTCCATCGGGGCCGGGCACCCATCGCGTCAGCCATCGCAGGAGCTGCCAGTCGCCACGAATCCAGCGATGCTTGCGACGGGTGAATGCGAGATAGCCGCTCGGGTAATCGTCGTAGACGCTGATGTCCGTGGCGAGCGCCGCGCGCGTGTAGTTGCCTTCGATCAGATCGTGGGAGAGCAGCGCGTTCTCCGGAAACCGGCCGTGCGTCGCGGTCTCGAATGCGGCGACATCGTAGATCCCCTTGCCCGTAAAGCTTCCTTCACGGAAGAGATCCTGGTACACGTCCGACACCGCCGTCGTATAAGGATCGACACCGGGATGTCCCGAGAAGATGGCCGCGAAGCGCGACCGGTGCGCGCTCGGCAGCGAGATACCAACCCGCGGCTGCACGATGCCGTACCCATCGACGACACGACCAAGCGTGGCATCATACCGAGCACGGTTCAGCGGATGCGCCAGCGTGCCCACCAGCAACCCCGCCGTTCCCGGTGGCAGCACCGTGTCGGAGTCGAGGGTGATCACATAACGAATCCCATGGATCGCGTCGGCATCACCAACGATGGTGGAAAACGCGTCGGTGGTCGTTCCCCGCACGAATTGGTTGAACTGCGCCAACTTGCCCCGTTTGCGCTCCCATCCCATCCACACTCGTTCCCGCGCATTCCAACGGCGAGAGCGGTGGAAGAGATAGAAACGGTTCCGTGCTCCGCCGGTGCCTGCATAACGAGCATTGAGGTCGCGTACGCCCGCCGCCGCCGCTTCGACAATGGCGTGATCCTCCGGGCGCGTCTCTGTCGGCGAATCGAGGAAGTCGCTCAACAACGCGAAGTACAAATTGCCTTGACGATTCGCAAGGAACTGGGCCTCGAGCGTCGCCAGCGCCTCCTCCACCACCTCCACACTCGCAAAGAGCGTCGGGACCACTATCGCGGTACGACACTCCGGAGGAATACCAAGAGCACCAGTTTCCTGTTCGCTAAAGTCGAGCTTCGGCAATAGCCGTGGTGGGAGGAACGTGGTGATGAGTTGATTGATTATGCTGATGGCGGCGTCGTTCGTGGGAATAACTGTGACCAGGAACGCGATGACGATCGCAGACAAGGACAACGGCGCGGCGATCCGCCACGCGATCGCGAGCAACGCGAAGGTCGCCGACACGATTCCACCGGCGAAGACCACGTTCGGATGCCGCACCACCCATCGGTACGCCCACTCGACAATTCCCGGTCGATAGCCGACGGCTCGTTCGAGCTCCGCCACGCCGTCATCGACGAGGAAGTATCCAACATGGCCGCGACGAACATCGCGCGACGTTTGCTCGTCGACCTGTCGCGAGAGCTCGATCGCCAGGCTGGCGACGGACGCCTCGTCGCGGCGCGTTCTCTTGGCGATGCGCTCGACCACATGTCGATACCGATCGCGGGTCGCGAAGGTCATCCGGCTGTAGAAGCCCGAGGGGTCCTGGCGAAGAACGGCCTCGATGGCGCTCTGACGCTCGACGATCGACGCCCAATGGACGCGGGCGATGGTCCGCAGACTCGTTATGCTGTTGGCCATCGCGATCTGCGTCATCGACTGCCGGTGCGCCGACCACGCGTCGGACTCTTCGGCACTGGGGCCGTCCTCCGCGATCCACTCCTCGAGCCAGAGCAACGGCGGGAAGTCGCCACGCGACTGACGCAGCCGTTGAAGGAGACGAGACACCAGGTAGGGCGTCAGCTGAGGCGGCGAGCTGACGAACGCGTTGAGCGCCGCGCCGAGCGCGCGCTTACCGCTGTCGTTGGCCGTCTGGAAGCGGTCAGCCCACCGATCCGCCTCCTCGATTTCGTCCAGGCGCTGAACCGTGCGCAGCGACATGCGGCGCACACTCTCGATGAGACCGAGTCGGAGCATCGCCGGCATCGCCCAGAGCTCGCCGATCGATAGCGGACTGACGCGTTGAAACGCCGTCAGAGCGAGATCGAGGTTCTCCTCATCGACGCGCGCCTCGGTGTGCGAGATGAGCGTGATGGCCAGTTCGTAGACGCGCGGGTAGCCGGCGAGCGGGCCATTCTCCAGCTCCGGAAGCTCGCGGTAGAAGCCGCGCGGAAGACTCGCGTGGACTTCCACGATGTGCTCGCGGACAACATGGAAGTTGTCGAGCAGCCAGTCGCCGGCTGGTCCGACGTCCACTTCCTTGTCGGCTGCGGCTACGAGACGCGCATGCACTTGTTGCAGGATGCGCCAGCTCTCATTCAGCCGCGCAAGGAGAAGCGCTCGCCGGCGCTGCACCGTAGCGAGGCGTTGCCCACGGGCGACGACAACGACTCGCTCCCCGAGCTGCTCGGCGCCCAAGAGCTCGCCGCGAATCGGCCCGGGCAGCAGCGCGGCCGCCGTATCCGGCGCACTTCCGGACCAGCGTGAGCGGAGTCGTCTGAACGGTCGCGACGAGATAGTTGCCATTCTGCGCAACCTAGCAGAACGCCGCCGAGACCGCCGCCAGGTGCGCGTACGTACTATTCACGCAGTCACCGGCGTTAGGAGAACATCTCACCCATGGCAGCAGACGACGAAAGCAGTGGATCGCGGTCCCCGGCGAGTGCTTTCTCCGTGGCCGAGCGCATCCTCAACCGCATGACCCTGACACCAGGGCAGACGGCCCAGCTGCGCGCGATCGACCACAAGTATCAGCAGTCTCTCTTTACGATGCTACACGGTGATCGTCGCGCGCCGACGGAAGCGGAGCGATCGCAGCTCGACGACACGGCTGCGCGTGAGATTATAGATATGCTCACGACCGAGCAGCGTCGTCGGCTCGCGCGCCAATGAGAAGCCAGCTCGTTAGGCGATGATGTCGCGCCCCGAGAGAGCAAGCCGTTATCGGCGTGGTGTTGCTATTGTGTGCGCGCGCGCTATCTTTCCTGTAGCGATACGTGCGCCAAGCGCGCGGACAAGTCCGATCAATCGGGGCCTGCCAATGCGGGCCCTTTTTGTTTCCCCACTGGGGCATCGTCGACTCTCGAATCCGAGGCGTTCATGTATTCGAACACGATTCTACTCGTTCAACCGAGCACTCATTCGCTTCCGCAGCTTCGCACGCGACTCGAGGACAAGGGCTACACGGTCGTCGAGGCGTCTGATTCCGCGACGGCAATGGACATCGTCAATACTTCCGAGATCGCGCTCGTCGTGACGGACTTGTACCTCCCTATTCGAAAGTCCCGCTGCCTCGCGCGCGTCATCGGCAAGTCATCGGCGCTTCGCACCAAGCTTCTCGCATACACGACGCATGGAAAGCGCGAAGATCGAGACTGGGCACGACGGATCGGAGCTGACGGCTACGTGATCACGCGTTCGGGCGAGGACCGCTTTCTCTCGGTGGTCGACCATCTGATGGAAGCTCGATCGACGCCCCGTCGCGGCGGAAGCCGGCCTCGATAGGTAACGACGAGTTAGATCCCCTTCTGCGAGGTTACATGCTGGAGACCATGCTCCAACCGTTCACATTCGAAGCCGACGACCGGGTCTTCGCGTGCCAGATCGAGCAAGGACGAACCAAGCTCGCGCAAGCGTGGTGGTGGTTCACCGTGTCAGGTGAATCCCACCGCTTCGCTCCTTTTCAGCCGGTAGTCGGCGACACCGTCGAGAGCGTTCGGTCCCGCATCCTGTCCTACTATCGCGAGCTGGTAGCAAGGCGGGCGCTGTCGCTCGATCCCCGCGAGTCATGGGAGCTTCGTCGGAAAAACCTCGCCGCCCTCAAATCGCCGCGCAACCGATAGAGGTTACCGTTAGGCAGCGGCCAACTTCCTGGCGCCGAGTGGAATGCGGATGAAGAAGCTGCTTCCTCGGCCCTTGCCAGGACTCTCTGCCCAGATAGCTCCACCGTGCAGGGTGATGAACTCTCTGGCGATGTAGAGGCCGAGGCCGGAGCCTTCGGCCCAATGCTTCCGGCCGACCTGCCCCCGCTGGAAGCTCTCGAAGAGCGTCCTCGCCTCCTCCGGGTCGAGCCCCGGCCCCGTGTCCTGCACGCGCACAACGAGGTCGTTGGGTTCCCTGCTTACCGATACCTCAACGCTGCCCTTCTCGGTGTAGCGGATGGCGTTGTCAACCACGTTCAGCACAGAGTCGCGCAGCTTCTGCTTATCTCCGGCCACGACGGGCACGCCGCCCGAGGGACAGGAAGCGTGCAGCCCAATGCCCTTCGCTTCCGCGACCACACCGAACTCGTCTACGACGCTCTTCACGACCTCGCAGAGATCGACGTCACCCACATCGAGCGCGATCTTTCCCATCTGGATCCGCGAAATGCCCAGCAGGTCGTTCACCAGGTGGATGAGCCGCTCGCTGGATCGGGAGAGTCGCTCCATGGGCTCTCGCTTCTCTGTATCCAGCCTTCCGTAGACGCCTTCCAGCAAGAGGGAGAGGTACCCTTTGATGGTATTCAGCGGGGTCCGGAGCTGGTGTGAGACGATCGATATGAACTCGGTCTTCGCCTCATCCGAGCGGCGGAGCTCCTCCGCGATCTCCTGAAGCCTCTCCCGCTGGCGAACCTCGCGCTGCACACTCCGCACGAGCACGTAGCCGAAGCACAGGATGAGCACGAGTCCGGCGGCCTTGAACGCCTGGATCGCGGGATGCTCGGTGAACACCAGGAGGTCGATTGTCTGGAGCACGCCGACCGTCGCGACGAAGATCGCGGCCAAGACCGCCCGGACCCCGAACAACTCCCGCTTCACGATCGCGTACGCCGTGAAGCCCAGCAGGAATGCCACCGAATAGTTGCCCAGCGCGTAGTACGCGTAGTCGTCGAACGCCAGCGGCAGCACCACGTTGAACACGATGTTGAAGCCGGCGAACAACAGCAGCCCGATCAAGAAATACTGGAGCTTGGCGCGACGCTCCCGCGGGAATCCCATGTACTCCCGCATCAAGATCCCGTTGATGAGGAGAGTCAGGACAATCACGAATCCATAGAACGCCCATCGCCCCCCGTCACCAAAAACGGGCCGGGCCGTCGATCCCGCGATGGCGCTTCCGCTGATGACTATGTCCGTACCGAGGGCCAACCCTCCCATGACCGCGCCGTAGAGCAGGATCACGATTCCAAAGAGGCGGTACGGCTGGTCGCGCTTGCCGAGAAACCACACGACGATGAAGAAGTAGTACGTGACAAACAGCATGAACACCGCGAACGCGGCCAGCCGGAACCAGAGCGTCGGATTGCCGAACTGCGCCAGGTGATAGCACGACACCCACGACACGATCGAGAGCACCATGAGCGAAAAGCCCTGATTCTCTCGCCCGCGAGGGTTGGCCCGAAATACCCACACCGCCATCGCGAACCCCAGCGCCGCCAACACGACGACCAGGTAGCTCTCGAGACTGAGCAGGCCACGGGGCATCGTGTTCGGCATTCTACCACGCGGGCCCGCGGTGGAAGTCGGATCGCTGGTAGAACTCTCGCAAGAAATCCATCGAGTGCAGCAGGAAGCCGCGGACGCTAGATCGCACGTCCAGCGCTTCGACACACTGACGAAACGCGCGGCTCTCTTGCTCCACGAGCCGGAGGACCCGAGCTCCCGGGCTTCTGCCGTCCACGAGGGTCAGCGCGTTCTCCTTGTTCCTACGTTGGCGGTAGCTCGCCATGTCGTTGCTCAAGCGCACGACCCTGGCACCTTGGAGCAGAGCCGGAGTCATCTCGCGCAACGCAGTCATTGGGACATGCTCGTGCGCGAGATAGGTAGCCCAGATGAAGACCATCCCGATGCTCTGGATGGCGGTGCGCATGTATTCCTCGTAAGTGATCCCCGCTCTCCTGACCGCCCGGTTCTCCGCCGCCATGGCGTCATTCAGCTGGCACGCCGTCTCGATCCAATAGGATCGGACCTGCGGCGCGCTTCGCGGGATTGTCCTTGCGACGTAGGACCAAAGGGAGGCGAGGTCCCGAAGCTGGCGGCTGCGCTCGAAAGGCCGCCGGAAGGAGTGGCTCCTGAGGGCACTATTGGTCGCCGCGCAAAAGGATTCCTTCTGCGCCGTGGGAATGCGAGGGTTGTCGTAGTAGTCGTCCTGAGCCGCGAGCAGGACAGCCGCGCGGAACAACGTCGGAATCAGCTTGCGGTCGTCATCGCGGCAACAGCACCAGACGATGAAGCAGATATTGCGCAGCGCTCTGCCGGTTCTTCTGCCCCGTTTGGTGATCTCGGGATAGCGGGTCCTGAGCTGCGTGGCGAGCCGTACATAGGCACGGCCGTACTCATGTTCGAAGCGGCGGAAGAGCGACCCAAACTCTACTGCTTCGACGTTCTTCGTACGCGGCCGATGAGACTTCGACACGGCGAGGATTTCGCCCTCTTGAGAGCTTCGCGTTCCTGGAAATTTCGCGGAAGAGTCAAATCGCACACAAGCAGCCGCCACCCTTCGACGGCCTGAGACGAAGGGCGAATACTCTGTTCTATCGCATCCTTCGACTCCTGCAAGGGCACACCGGCTGCATTCACGAGGTGGAGTATCTCACGCCTCGAGGTGATCACGTGGCGGAGTTCGTCAGCAATTCGTCTCATCCGCTGGCCCGAACCGCGTTGCTCATGGCCGCGCTCATCGCCCTGCTCGGAATCGGCGGCTGGGCGTTCGCTGGTCAGAGCGGGTTCCTGCTGTTTGCCGGTTTGGGCCTGGTCATGAACTTTCTCGCATACTGGTTCTCGGATCGCATCGCGCTCCGATCCAATCAGGCGCAGCCGCTGCCGCGCGAGCAGGCGCCGGAGGTCTACGAGATCGTCGAGCGTCTCTCCCGTCAGGCCGGAATTCCAACTCCGCCGATCTACTTCATCCCTTCGGACAGTCCGAACGCGTTCGCCACTGGCCGCGGTCCGCAACATTCAGCGGTGGCGGTGACCCGTGGTCTCCTCGCCCGTCTCGACGCGCGCGAGGTCGAAGGAGTGCTCGCCCACGAACTGTCGCACGTTCGAAACCGTGACGTGCTTGTTGCGACCATCGCGGCAGGACTGGCCGGCGTCATCTCCTCGATCGGCTACATCATGCAATGGGGAATCGTGCTTGGCGGCGGTGGGCGACGGCGCGGGGGAACTTCCGCGCTCGCCGCGCTCGCCTGGATCATCGTCGCGCCGATCATCGCGATGCTGCTGCGCCTCGCGATCAGTCGGGCGCGCGAGTACGGCGCCGATGCGTCGGGTGCGAGGCTGACGCGCGATCCTGCCTCTCTCGCCGACGCGCTCGAGCGCCTCGACGCGGAATCGGAGCGGCAACCGTATGAGTATGCGGGTCCCGCGACCTCGCACCTCTTCATCGTGAATCCGCTTCGCGGCGGCAACGCGAAGTTGCTCTCGTGGCTCGCGACGCATCCACCGATCCAGGCGCGCGTCGCGCGACTGCGTGCCATGACCGTGTAGCGGGCGGAAGGCCATTGCTCGCCTAACGACTTCCGCCGAGTGAGTCACCGCCTCCAAGCAGCCGTCCCTTCTCATGGTCGGTGAGTTCAGTCTCGCTCGTATCCCCACTTCTGTCGGGCAATTCTTGCCTTAGGCCTCGCCTGGCCACAGCGAGCGAACCAGAGGCGCAGACGGCGGAAGCAGCGGCGAACGTCGTGGCGATCCCCAGCACCTCACCCCAGCCGAGGTTTGCGCCTCTGACGAAAAGGGCCGAGAGGAGAAGGCCGCCCGTCGCTCCCCACGCCGCGAAGCGCGGAAGCGACATCTGATCAAATCTTCGACGACCTTCCGTCAGGACGAGGAGTCCGGAGAAGGTGACGCCGGCAATGAAACCGAGCCCACCGAAGAGGAGACCGAACGGGAGGTCGGCATTGATGCCAAATATCCAACGCGGCACGAAGCCCACCGCGGACCATGCCGCGGCCCAAGCGAAACCCATTCCGATTGCACCGCGAATTCGTCGCAGCCACGTTCGCATCATCGCCTCCGACCCACGTGTCGCGCACCTCGGCAGGCGTGCACACGCAGCTACCAAGCTCTTTGCACTGCAAAGAGTAGTGCTTGGGTTGGCGGGATTCAAGCGCGCTGGTGTTTCCAAGCCCGAATCCTGCCTGCGACGCTCGGAAGATGCTCATGCGCCCCGCCTCCGCTACTTCCCGGTCCCACTCGACCATCGCGCTTCTCGTTGCCTTCGCCGCTCTTGTGGCATTCCTGCTGATCGTTCGCGTCGTCACGAGATCTTCCGTTGACGCCTTCGATATCCGCGCGGAGCAGTGGTTTGCCGCGCACCAATCGCCCGCGTTGTACAAATTCTTTGATTTCGTGTCTAAAGTGGCCGGCATCACAAGCATGCGCGTTGTTGGATTTGCGAGCGCGGTGCTGCTCTTCCTGTTTCGCTCGCGGCGGCTGGGCATCGCCATGCTGGCGACCGCCCTCGCGGGCATGCAGACATTCGAGATCGCGAAACATTTCATCGCACGGCAGCGACCCGCGCACGGGTACGCGATCGATCCGACGTACGCGTTTCCTTCGGGACACGCGACGCTTGCCGCCGCCGTCTGCGGTACGCTCGCCTACGTGCTGTGGCGCGAGCGGCTCCTCCGGGGCGCGGCAGCGATCGGCGTTGGGATTGCCCTGCCGGTCGTCGTTGGCGCCAGCCGGCTATATCTCGACATGCACTGGGCGACGGACGTCGCCGCCGGCTGGCTGGCGGGGCTGATCATCGCCTGCATGGCGGCCGCCGCCTATGAATGGACGCTCACCAGTACAGCCCATAGCAGATGAATTGCGACCGTCGCCCCTGCACCGCGCGCGTCATCATTCTTTGGTCGTGTCTCTTTACAGCACGCGCACGTGCACGCGCACAGGAAGCGCTCATCACGCACCATGATCTCGTCGTTGTCGGCGCGGCTACGGCCGGCGCGGCACTCCTCTCGCTCGCCGACGTGCACATCGCGCAGGCCATTGGCGACACACTACTCCGCGCGCGACACACGGGATTCAGCACCACGGCGAAGCGCGCGAGCTTCGTGACGGAAACGGTGTTGATGGCGACCGGCGGCGTCGTGTATGTGGTCGCGAAGCGGCAGCAGAATGAAGCCGCCGCGGACGTCGCGCTGCACAGCACGATATCGGTGCTCTCGGCGGCGACGTTCATTCAGATCGTTCGCGGAATCGCCGGGCGCGCACGACCGTACCTCGTGGACGAGAATGGAGACTTGCGCGACAGCAATCCGTACGACTTCAGTCTGTTGCACGGCTTCACGAGCTTCGACTACCGCTCGTTTCCGTCGATGCATGCGATGGCGAGCTTCGCGGTGGCCTCCGCGCTCTCGCAGGAGATGCGCTTTCGCCACAGGCCAGGGCGGGACGTTATCGCGCCGGCGCTGTATGTGGGTGCAGCGATGCCGGCGCTCGCACGCCTCTACCTGGACGAGCACTGGGCGAGTGACATCGCACTCGGCGTCTTCCTCGGCGTGCTCTCGGGACAGAAGGTGGTGCAATACACGCATTCGCATCCGAACAACTGGCTGGATCGGAAATTCCTCGGCACGCGTGCAACGGCGACAGTGAGCCTCGGCGCGGGCGGCTTGTCATTTTCCGTCGTGCCGTTCTGAGCTCGCCGTCCCTACTCGCGGCGGAGCAGCCTTCGAGAGGTCGGGAGCAGGCGCGCCCTGCCCTCGACCTCTGTACGCAGACGAATCAGGGCTGAGTATTCGGCGCCTGCACCTCGAAGAAGAAGTAGACGTTCGTCGGAATGTCTGGCCCAACTTGCCCGAGGGCCTGCAGCTCGCGCACCCTCGATAGGGTCTTTGCCGCTGCAATGTCATCCCATGCGTCTTTACTCGTCACCCGGATATTGATGGTCTCATGCCACCCCGACTCCACGTCGGTGATGATGTGGCTATGCGTGGGCGCAAAAACGCTGGAAGGGCCGTTCACGCGAGATAGATCGAGTACGGGTGGATGATTGAGGCACACGGTGCCGCCAGGGCAATGGACTGTCGCCGGATCAGGAACGAAGCCGACCGGTGCGAGTGCATAGATCTTCGGAATGGGGCCCGATCTCGGTGATATCGTGGCCGGAGCGCCAACCTCGCATCCAGTAGACACGGCGCTCGTCGGAGGCGCGGCGCAGAAATAGAGCCTCGTGTACCTGAGCTCCACCGTTTGTCCGTCGATCCAACCATGAATGATGCCCTTGGCGTCACCCGCCGCCGAGTTCGGGTTATCGACGTCGAAGTGCGGAGTGGGATCGGATGGCGACGATGCCCGCGACCCGCTGGACTTCTCGGGCGCGGCGCACGCGCCGACGAGTGCAGACACAAGGACGACGCTGGTCACGAGACGATGCCTACGTGTGAGACGGCTCCACATGCTCTCCTCCTCGATGTGAGATGACAGGCGCGGGACCGCGACTGGTGCTCCCTCCATCCAGGCACTCGTCAAAGGCCGGCAAAAACCGACAACGCCTCCCGGTCAGCGTGCGCTTGCGGAAATCCGCGCCGGCGTCGGAATGTCGGCAATCGTCATTCGCTTTCGGCTCGACAGGCTCGCGTCCCGCGCCGCCACGGCCTTCGCCACATACTCGGCGTCTCGGCCGACACCGTGGATCATCGCCGACGACATCGCGTACAGAAAGCCGAGTCCAAGGAAGTAGAGTCCAGGCTCTCGCGTCGAGATGCCGCGCTCGTGCACCGGTTGGCCATGCTCACCGAACACCGGCAGATCGATCCAGGAAAAGCCAGGCTCGAAGCCGGTGCACCAGATCACGTTCGCTACGTCCAGCACACGGCCGTCCTGCAGCACCGGCTTCCCGCCGCTCACCCCGGCGGTGCGGACGACGCGCTGTACGCCCGCGGCCGCGAGGTCCTTCGGCCGCTGGCGAATGAGCGGCGCCGTGTGCGGGACGCCGTTAGGCCGTGCCTTGCGGCCGAGCTTCGTATTCGTCGTCAAAATCCGATGGAAGACGAGCTTCGTCACGATCGGACCCATCACGTGCCGTCCGACGAAGCTGTGGATCGAAAACGGCAGGTGGCCGACCTCGCGTCCCGAGACGATCGTCTCGAAGCCATGGCGGGCGAGCTCGATTCCAATCTCGGCCGCCGAGTTGCCGGCGCCCACGAGCAGCACCGCGCCGCGGCGAAGCTGCGACGGACTGCGGTAGTCAATCGAGTGCATTTGAATGATGTCCCGATCGAGCTCGGAAGCGAAATCCGGCACGCGTCCCCGCTGATAGTTCGCCATCGCGACGATGACCTGCTCGGCGTCGATGATTCCCTTGCTCGTCTCGAGCAGGAACCTGTCGCCCTTTCTCGTTAGGCGACGCACCGTCACACCGGTGCGCACAGGCAGGGCGAATGTCTTGGCGTAGTGCTCGAGATAATCTGCCATCTCGTCCTTGGTGGGAAACGAGTGCTTTGGCGCCGGAAAGGGCATTCCGTCCAGACCGTCGTAGCGCGCGGGCGTGAACAGCCGCAGCGAGTTCCAGCGGTTGCGCCACGCGTCCCCAACGCGATCGCTCGCCTCGAGGATGACGAACGGCACGTGCCGCTTCGCGAGATGATACCCCACCGACAATCCAGCCTGACCCGCCCCGATGACGACCGTTCGAATGCGCATTGTCCTCTCCACACGTTGACGTTCAGCACATGGAGAGAGGGTAAGGCGATGCCGGCACGTGCGCTTCGGTCAAACTGTGCACGCTCGCCGGAGTGGGACGTGGGTATTTCTATGTAGGTGGCGCGGTCAGGTGGCGAGCGCGTGCCGATACGCATACGCGGTCGCCGCGGCGCGGCTCGAGATGTCGAGCTTCGTGAAGATGTTGCTCACATGACGCGCCACGGTTTTCTCGCTGATGCGCAGCGCGTGCGCGATGGCGCGATTGGTCTTGCCCGTCGCGACGAGTCGCAATACCTCGATTTCACGGTCGGTGAGTCGTTGATCGTTAGGCGCGACCGGAGACTCGCGCAACGCATCCACGCCGGCAACGTCGGGGCTCGCGCCCAGCTCGGCGAAGATCCGTCGTGCGACATCGAGATCCATCTCCGCGCCGTCCGCATCGCCGACCGCACGTTGCGCGCGGGCGAGAAGCACCCGGACGCGGGCGCTCTCGTATGGCGCGTCGAGCTCCCGCCAGATCACGCACGCCTGCCGCAACGCCTCGATGGCGCCCTCGGCGTCGTTCACCGCCAGCCGCAATGCACCCGTCCACTGCGCGCTCATCGCGTGCAGGAATGGCGCGTCTACCTGCGCCGCAATCTCCGTCAGCTCCTCGCAGCCGGCGCGCGCGGCGTCGAGATCGTTCATCGCCAGCATGATCTCGATGTAGCCGCCGAGGAGACGCGACCGGTGACGTCGTTCGCGGGCTTCACTGAGCGCACGCCGGATTGCCGTGGCCGCCGTCTCGAGCTGGCCCTGCGCCAGGCGGAGAAGCGCGAGTCCGGGGTGTGGCGAGCGGTTCATCTCGCTCGCGGTGCGATACGCGGCGGCGGCGCCATCGAGATCCCCGCGCAGGCGGCGGATCTCACCCGCCTGATAGAATGCCTCGCCGCCCGCCGGCTGAGGGGGATTCGAGAGGAGCTCGCACGCATTGGCTGCCGCCTCCAGCGCGTCGGACCAGGCGCCTTGCACCTGCAGCAGCTCGGCACGCCTAACGAGACAATGCCCACGAAAGGGAACGAGGTCCGGCTGGCTGGCATACCACGCAGCGAGCGCTTCGGTCCACTCTTGGGCGCGGCGGAGGTCGAACACCTCGTGGCATGCCTCGAGGACGCTGCAATACAGTGCCGCGACGCTCGGTGGCGAGACCTCCCCCGCGGTCGCGGCGATCATGATCTCATCCAGCAGCGCGATGCCCTCCTCGATGCGGCCGATTCGGATGAGTGCGCGTCCCTGTCCCTGGCGAGCGAGCGTCTGGAGCTCGCGATCACCGAAGCGAATTCCGATCTCGAGTGCCTCAGTGAACGCTGAAAGCGCATCCGCTGGATCACTTTTCTGCAGGCTCTCGATGCCGGTCGGGATGAGGAGATAGCCGCGCGTCGCGGAGTCGAGCGCGCGCTCGTCGATAACGCGGCGTGTCCGCGCCAGCCAGCCATTCCCCTTCGCTCGTTCGCCACTGGTGAAGAGCTGAAATCCGAGCCAGAAGGCGCAGCGCGCGGCGTGCTCGGGATCGTCGCGCTCGAGAAAGGCGGTGTACGCGCGCGAAAGCACGTCGAGGCCATCGGCGTCGCGACCCACGAGGTGGCACACCGTCGAGAGTATCGCGAGGTCGTGCGGGTCGAGCGGCTCCGTGCGATCGGCTTGGGTGAGCTCCGTGTATGCCTCAGCCCAGGCCTTGCGCGCGAACGCCGCGCGGCCGCGATCGACCGCGGTTGCGGGTCTGCGCCCTTGGGGACTCGCGCTCTTTGGAATTGTTTGTCTCGGGGTCCTGCGGTTGGCGTGCTGGACGGCACCTCAAGCATACTCGGCGATGGGCCGCGTGCAATCGCACAGCGTCCCGGAAACACAAGGAGTCAACTTCAGCACGTGGCCGTCTATTGAAGCTTTGGTCGACGCATCCGCTACGCGGGCGTGATCGCCAGCACGCGCAATGGACTTCCGCTTCCGTCCACGATCTTGAGCGGCGCCGCGATCACCACGGCGCCGGTCGCCGGCAGCTGGTCGAGGTTGCACAAGCTGGCCAGCCCGAACTTTCCATTGCCGTGCATCGTCGCATGGTTCGGGAAGGGCGGATCGAAGCGACCGGCCTGCCCGGCATCGGTGCCCACAGTCTCCACACCCACGCCGAGAATGTCGCGCTCCTTGGCCAGCAGCTCGGACGTGCTCCGGTGAAAGCCCGGGCTGTGCGGACCTTCGGGCGTCACGTTGAGAAAACGCTCACGATCGGTGCGCTTGCTCCAGCCGGTACGGAGCAACACCCACGCGTTAGGCGGGATGCGGCCGCTCTTGCGTTCCCAGGCGGCCACATCCTCGGGCATCAGGAGGAAGTCCTCGTTGACCGCGACTTCGGCGGTCACGTCGATCACGCACGCCGGGCCGATGAACCGCCGCGGCGGGATCGTGTCGCAGCGGTTGTTAGGCAGGTCCTTGCCCGAGACCCAGTGCACGGGCGCGTCGAAGTGCGTGCCTGTGTGCTCGCCCATCGTTATGGTGTTCCAGTACCACGCCGGCCCCTTGTCGTCGTAGTGCGAGATGACCTCCATCGAGACACCGGGCGATGGCGCGAACATCGGTGGCAGCCCGATCACGGGCGTGTCGGGGCCGAGCGGCTGGGTGAGGTCCACGACCTTCAGCGTGCCGCCGTCGAGCGCGGCGATGAGATCCGTGAGCAGAGTCATGTTACAGAGGGGCGAGGGCTAGGGCCTGGTGGAGTGTTCGCCAGCTTCTGTGCTCTTATGGTGGAGGGGCTTCCCGAGGCAATCACAAAAAGTATCAGCCTTGGTGCGAGGAGCTTTCGCTCCCCAAGGAGCAAAACAGTGGTTTCAGGGGACGCCCGCAAGGGCGGCTGTGGTATCAGCGGCCCTCCACTCCATTTCAAAGAGATATCGACCAGGCG
>DASXPH010000065.1:0-6037 GCA_036493735.1 Gemmatimonadaceae bacterium | reverse complement strand
GGCAATCACAAAAAGTATCAGCCTTGGTGCGAGGAGCTTTCGCTCCCCAAGGAGCAAAACAGTGGTTTCAGGGGACGCCCGCAAGGGCGGCTGTGGTATCAGCGGCCCTCCACTCCATTTCAAAGAGATATCGACCAGGCGCCATCAGACGCCGGCGAAGATGCGGAACACCTGCGTGAGCAGCCAGTACACGCCGACGCCCACGATGATGAGCGGGATCCCGAAGCGGATCCAGTAGAACATCCACATCGGTACCGGCCTTTCACCGGCGCGGAACAGCTCCGCGAGCGCCGCGGCGCGGCTCAAACACCAGCCGACCGTCACCACCGCGAGCAGCGAGCCGAGAGTCTGCATGCCGGAGCCGAACGTGAGGTCCCACGGCACGAAGATGGACATGTTAATGCTGGGCGGGATCGAAAGGATGAAGCACGCGGCCGACATCACCCACACCGCCTTCTTGCGCGAGAGCCGGGTGTTATCGGTGAGCCCGGCAATCAGCACCTCCAACGCGCCGATGTCGGAGAGGTAGCCCGCTCCGACTAGGCTGACGAAGAACAACGCGCCGAACAGCCAGCCTGCCGGCATTGCCGCGAACACCTTCGGCAGCGTATCGAAGATCAACCCCGGCCCCGACGCGGGCGAGAGCCCGAACGCGAACACGGCTGGTATGATTGCAAGCCCCGCAATGAGCGACGAACCGGTATCTCCGATGACGGTCCAGATGGCGGGCCGCGCGAGCCGCTCGTCGGCGTGCAGGTACGACCCATACACGACCATGAACGTCCCGCCTAACGATAGCGCAAAGATCGCGTGCCCGATGGCCGCGGCCATCACGTTCGCCGAGAGATCATGGAAGCGGAACTCGAGCAGGTACCACTGCACGCCTCGCCACGCATTGGGCAGCGTGAGTGTCCGTATCATGACGGCGAGGGTGACGACGGTCATCGCCGGCAGCAGGATTGTGCTCACGACCTCGATGCCCTTCCGCACGCCCTTCACGAGCACGGCCGCGCAAGCGAGAAGCACGACGGCGGTGCACGAAAGTTGGAGCAGGAACGACCTGAGGACAAAACCATGGTTAGGCGGGAGGATGGAAGCGGCGTCGAACCCAACATGCGCGAGCATCGCCACCTGGCCCACCGTGTACCAGAGCACCCAGCCGATGACGGCCGAGTAGTAGCCCGTGGCCGCCGTAACCACGAAAAAGAGGAACCACCCGACATAGCGCCCATATGGAAAGCCGCCGCGCTCGAACGCGCCCACGGGGCCGCGCCGCGCGCTCCGGCCGAGCGCGAATTCGGCCATGAGCGCAGGAATGCCGATCACCACCGACACGAGCACGTAGAAGAGGACGAACGCGGCACCGCCGAACTTCCCGACCATGTACGGGAAGCGCCACACGTGGCCGAGCCCGACGGACACGCCCACGATGGTCAGCAGCCCACCGAGCCGGGAGGCGAACGTCTCGCGGCTCGTCGCCGCGCTGCGCTCAGCGGGCGTGGATGACGTCGGCGAGGGTGTCGAGCGCGCAGTCGACGTCATCGAGGGTGTTGTAGAAGTGGGGCGCGAGGCGGATCACCGGACCGCGCGCGGATGGCAGCACGCCGCGTGCGCGCATTGCCGCCTCGACGGCGTGCGAGTCGGGCACGACGAACGCGGTGGTCGCCGTCTTGTGACTGACGTCGTCCGTGCCATACAGCACAAGCCCCCGCGCGCGGCCGCCGTCGATCATGCGTCGGGCGAGCACTTCGTGCCACGCGCGAATGCTCGCGGGGTTCACGTCGGCGATCATCTCCATGCCGGCGCGCGCAATGTACGCGTTGACCACCGCCGGAGTGCCGGCGTCGAAGCGGCTCGCGTTAGGTGACCAGTCGAGCGTCTGTGCATCAAACGCGAACGGATCGACGCGGCCGAACCAGCCCGTTGCCGTCGGGTGTAATGACTCGACGATCTCCGGCCGCACGTATAAAAACGCGATCCCAGGCACACCCATCAGGAACTTGAGCGTGCCCGTCGCCAGGAAGTCGACGCCGAGGTCGCGGACGTTCACCGGCACCGCGCCCAGCGTCTGGTAGGCATCGACGAACGAAAGCGCGCCGGCGGCCCGGGCGCGGGCCGCGATGCGCGCCACATCCTGCACGAATCCGTTGACGTACCATCCATGGCATGCCGATACGAGCGCGGTCCGCTCGTCTATCAGCGAGTCGTAGTCGTTAGGCTGGTCCTCATGCACCGCCACTTGACAGAGCTGCGCGCCGCGGCGCCCTTGCGCCAGCCACACATGGGCTACGCCTGGGAATTCCATCCCACTCACGACGATGCGTTTGCGTTTGTCGTCGAGATCGAGCGCACTCGCGACTGCACTTGTGGCCGCGGATACGGAGCCGAACACCGCGATGTCTGACGGCGCGGCGCCAATGAGCTTCGCGAACGCATGCTTGGCGAGCGCCACCTCGGCCATCCATGCATCCCAGTCCATCCCGCTCCGGTTCCACGAATCGAGATACCGCTCGGCGGCGGCGCGCGTCACATCCGTCTGCGGCGCCTGTGAGCAGTTGTTCATCGGAATGCACGACGCGAGGAGCGGGATGCGGCGCCGCCACGCGTCGAGATCATACTTGGGAGTCGTCATGCGGAGCGGTCGCGCTGGCGAGCTTTGATCCAGCGCCGGAAGCGGAAGGCGTTTTCGGGGAGCTGCAGGTCCATCCCGTAGTGCTCGGGGCCCACCGCGGCGACCTTCGCGACGATCACGCTCAAGTCCTCGCACTCCAGCGCGGCAAGAAACGCCTCGCCGAACTCGATCGCGGTGGAAGCCGCCGCCACGTGCTCGATGCCCGCGCCCCTTGCGATAGCCGCGAGGTCGGTGACGCCCGCTGCCGTCTGCGATTCGAACCCGCCCGTCGAGAGCAGACTCCCGTTGTCGAAGACCACGTGGATCAGGTTCCGCGGACGATAACGCGCCAGCGTAACGAAGGTGCCAAGGTTCATCAGGACGGACCCGTCGCCGTCGAG
Organism: Gemmatimonadaceae bacterium; assembly: GCA_036493735.1. Lineage (GTDB taxonomy): Bacteria > Gemmatimonadota > Gemmatimonadetes > Gemmatimonadales > Gemmatimonadaceae > AG2. Next base: position 3,025 of record DASXPH010000065.1, on the reverse strand, counting down.
CACGATCACGCGCTCGGCGGGGAGGTGCGTCGCGAGACCGAGGCCGATCGACGACGCCAGCCCCATGGCGTGTTGCAGATAGAAGAAGTTGTCGCGGTCGCCGAGGTTGTAGAGCTCCTGGGCGCAGGCGCCCATGATCGTTACGACTATCCGATCTTCGAGCTCCGGATAAATCATATGTAAACAGCCGGCGCGCTCCATCAGTCCTCCATCAGGTCGCGCGTGAGCAGGAGCGCGACGGGAGAGAGGGAGCTCTGCGAGAACGTCCATGCCTCGCGGATCTGCTTCGCGACTTTCAGTGGGTCACGCGCGTGCTCGAACGGGATCGCGAGCGCGCGAAGCACGCCTTCGGTGACGATGCCGCCACGAGTATGCCACGGGTACGGCTCGCCCCAGTGGCCACGGTATGCGATCAGCATGCAGAGCGGGATGTGATAGAGCTCCGCGAGCGAGACAATGCCGTTCACCGCGCCGAAGAAGCCGTGGTTCTGCATGAGGAGGATATGTGGTACGCCGGCGAAGTACGCTCCGGCTGCGATGCCGATTGCTTCCTCCTCCTTCGCCACCTGGACCAGCGTCATGTCCGGCTCCTCCTCGACGCGCTGGAGCAGGAGACCGAGCCACGTCTCGGGGAGTGCCGACACGGACCGAATGCCGGCGGCCTTGATGCCCTCGAAGATGGTTTTGCTGTTCTCGTAGGAAACGGTCATTGCGGGGTCATCGCCAGCCTTCGATGCATTGCTCAGCTGTTCCAGGAACTTGAAGCCGAATCTCGCGACCTCGAATCGAGACTCGAGAATGTTGAAGGCCTTCAACGTTGTCTAGTTGCCAGCCGCGAAACGCTTGCTGTTCACCCTGGAATTCTGGAGCAGCAACCCGAGTTCCGTGGTGTCGGTCACGAGCTTCATCGTGCTGCTCATCGGAACCTTGGGCTTCTCTTTGCCGATGCGGAACGCTCTCCCGAGTTCCTTGGTCTCTATCGTTTGAATCTTCGGTTGCTTGCTCATCGACTTCTCAGTCGCCTCACGGCCGGTGACCTGTCGTATCGCGTCATTGTGATGCTTCCGCGAAGGCGCGAGCTCCGCCACGTGGCTCTTGGGCTCGTGCACGACGAACGAGCTGCGCATCCCGGGGTCGATTGCAGGATCTTCGGTAGCTTGGCCTTCGCCACTAGTTCACCGAGGCGCATATCGCCGGACTTGCGATGGCTGCTTGCGTGCCGCACACCTTCCATGAATTGGCGTGACTGCCTCCACGGAGTGTTGCCGATTGACCTCGAAAGCTTGTTGCGGCTCCTGAAAAACTTGTCGTCGATGCTCCAAAACTTGTTGTCGATCCTCCAAAACTTTTTGCGGGTCGTGCATTCCTTGGCGTCGATCGAGCAAAGCTTTTTGCTGATCGCGCAAACCTTTTTGCCGCCAGGACAAAACTTGTTGTCGACTGTACACTCGTTGGAGCGGACCTTCAAAACTTTTCCGTCGTCTGTCAATTCGTCGGAGTCGATGTGCCATTCATTGTTGCCGGCTGTGCATCCATAGTTGCCGACATGCCAAAGGTTGCCGTCGATCGTGCAAAGCTTGCCGTCGATCGTACAAAGCTTGCCGTCGATCGTGCAAAGGTTGTCGTCGATCGTGCAAAGGTTGCTGCCGACAGAACACAGCTTGTTGCCGGTAGCGCAAAGATTGTCGTCGACTGGACAAACGTAGTTGTCGACCGTGCTTTACTCGGAGCCGCCTGACCAAACGTTGGAGCCGACAATCAAAGGGCTCCCGTCGACGGTACAAACCTTGGCGTCGATCGAACAAACGTTGGAGTCGGCTGTCAAAAGGTAGGAGTCGACTGGACAAAAATTGTTGCCGGCGGAGCACGAGCTGACGCCTGTCGGGGCAATCGGGCTGCCGATGGATCGCAGGCCGTCGTGTGCACCCCGTTCGAGCCGATTTTTTGCATCGAAACCTACTCTCCTAAACGGAAAATCGACCCCTTCGCGCAAGAGTCAATTTTATTGACACCTCGGGCTCGCCTAACGAGCAAGTTACGCCAGAGCGCAAATTGAAGGTCTTGCGGGAGATCCTGCCGGCTGCGGGTTGAATGGGGCGGTCTCGTCTGGCGCGTGCCGTGCCTTTGCTAGCAGAAATGCCTGCGACACACGCGACGCCGACTGTGAATGGATCGACCGAATACCGCCGTCTGCGCCGGAAGCTGTCGAACTCCGCGTTCATCGTCGAGAGCGCGAGGCGGGCTCGAGCCGTTGCGGGCGTTGCGGCGACCCTCGTGCCGACGTGGCGGCGACGCACGGAGACCCGGCGCAGACGATCATGAGAGGCTAAGAAACGCTCGGGCGCGGCCGACTCATGCCGAATACTCCACATTGTTGTGCGAGCACGCCCTCGATGAGCTACTGCGCGGACGTCCAGCTTGGGAAACAGCAGGAAAAAACAAGGCGTCCGGTGCGTAATGCGTCAAGAATCAACCCGAATTCATTCACGCCCTGGACGGCGAAGTGGCGGGTCGCAGATTCGCTCTGAAACCCGCGCTTCAAGACCAGCTCTGAAAAGAGTTACTCCGGAGTCAGCCCAAGCGCTCAACGCGATCGTATCCAGATCCCACGCGTAGAGCGGTGCGATGGATGTGCGGTATTCCAAACAACTTGTTGGAGGTCCAAAGCGCTGCACCGTCAAGTCGCGCAGAGAGTCGAGAACTTCGCGGACCCTTTCTGGTGCTGTCGTCATCTCGATGCCGGTCACCAATGTTCGTCCCCTTGCGCCACGATAGACATAGCGCGTCGTTTCGGCCGTAGTCAGAGAGCAACCTTCAACCGGAACGTAAGAGTCATGTGGTGGACGACGAATTCGCGCGAACGAGAATCCCCCACAATCATTCTGATTCCGATCTCTCAGAACAGGGCCGCCGAGTTGCTCTATTACGTTGAAGAACTTTCCATCTTTAGCTTCGGCGGCCGAGCGCGGGCGGCTCTTGTCCGCGCATGAAGCCAGACAGATAATCGCAATTGGAGCTGCCAAAT
>DASXPH010000064.1:0-10031 GCA_036493735.1 Gemmatimonadaceae bacterium | reverse complement strand
GCGAACTCCCAGTACGCCCACGTCATCCCCCGCGACTCGGCGGCATCGCGCATCGTTCGATTGAAGGTGACTCGTGAGGCGCTGTCCGCCTTGCTGTAAGCACCGAATTCGCCGAGGAACACCGGATAGTGCGTCGCCGTCGACCAGGCCTTCGCGCCGTCCAGCGGCGTCGTCATCTCCGTCACCTGCGACGTGCTGCAGCAGGTCACGCCCACGGGCAGGATCGGCGTGACCCACTCCGCGCCCTGGTGCGTGAATGTGAACGGCGAGTAGTTGTGAATCGTGACGATGAGATTCTCGTCGTTAGGCAACGCGAGCTGTGGGAGATCGCTCGCCGAGTTCCAGTGCGTCGGTCCTATTATGACTGCCCGGTCCGGATTGCTCTTCCGCACCACGCCGAGCGCCCGGGCGGCGAGCACGTTCCAGGGCGCGCCGTTCAGCCGGCCGTGCGGTTCGTTGTACAGCTCGAAGATCAGGCGTGGATCGCGCCCGCGAAATTGCGTTGCGATCTGATTCCAGAGCATGACGAAGCGAACGTCCACCGCGGCCGCCGGCACCGGGAGCTCGCCCTGGTCGAGCGCGTCGCCATCGAGCTGCCGGTAATGATGCATGTCGAGGACGACGACGAAGCCCTTCGCGAGCAGCTTGTCCACGACCGTCTCGACGCGCGCCATGAATGCCGCATCTATTGTATACGGCGGATCCGCGCTCGCGTGGTTGCTCCACCGCACCGGGAGGCGAACGGCGGTAAAGCCGGCCACCCGAGCGCTGTCGATGAACTCGTCGGAGACGCTGAGCCCCCAGGCGCCCTCGGTGGGGGCCTCGAGCATGTTGCCGAAATTCACCCCACGCCCGATCGCGGCCGCGGTGGCCACCGCCGCCGCGGAGGCGCCAGGCGCCGCACCGGTGGGCACCGGCGGGAACGTGTTGATGTCGGGAATGTTCTCTGGCGCGGGGCCGGTCGAGCCGCCATTGCCACCACACGCCAGCACCAGGAGCGCACCAGCGCAGAGATCTCGGAAGCTCATCATCGGTAGTCCCGTTCCTCGAAGATCGACCCGTTAGGCTACTTCCGTCGCCAGTCGTCCGTCGTCCGTCCCCCATCGCCCATCGCCGTCGTCCGTCGTCCATCCCCCCATCGCCCATCGCCCATCGCGAATTATGAGAATTTCCTAATGATTGCCTCAGGAAAAACTCGGTATTGCTTTGACCGAACGGGGCGTCATTATTCAGACCCCTTGCTGGCCGCCGGGTCAAGCCCGTCAAACGAATGATCTAATGATCAGACACGTCGTAATCGTCAGCGACGTCCGCCTGCACCGGGATGGGCTCGCCCGATTTCTGATCGACCGCGGCGCGTTCGGCGCGGTACACGACGTCGCAACGCGTGACGAGCTGCTCGCCCTGGTCCGCCGGCTCCAACCCGAGATCGTCCTCCTCGACACCGCCACGCGCGGTGGTCTGGAATGGGTGCGGCTCGTTACCATCGAGGCGCCCGCCTGCAAGGTCGTGGCCTTTGCCGTCGCCGAGCTCCCTCAACACGTCATCGCCTGTGCCGAGGCCGGGGTTGCCGGCTATGTCCCGGCCGATGCATCGGTCGACGACCTCATCGCCGTCATCCGCGGTGTGGCGCGCGGCGAGTTGTCCTGCCCTCCCGGCATAGCCTCGACGCTGTTCCGACGATTGGGCGCCCTCAATGGGACAAGGGCGCTTCCAGTGAACGCGACCGCGCCAACTTTGCATGGCCCGCTCACCCATCGCGAGCGGGAGATCCTCGCGATGATCGAAGTCGGGCTGTCGAATAAGGAAATTGCGCAGGCACTCGGAATCGGCGTGCCGACGGTGAAGAATCACGTGCACAGCATCCTCGCCAAGCTCAATGTGGCGCGCCGCGGTGAGGCGGCCGCGCGCCACCGGCGCCGCGACACGCCCCCACAGTTCGAGGCGCTGCGCTAGCGCGCGATTAGATCCTCCGATCCAGGATCTACGGCTGGCTCCATCCTTCGGTTCAGATCTTCGTCGCATCCTCGACAGATCGTCCAGTCCATTTCCCGTCCGTCCCGGCGTCCGTATCTAGCGGCATGCATGCGGGAGGGCTCGCCGTGCAGCGCATCGGGGTGGTGCTGGCCGAGATGTCGGATCTCCTGTGCGAGATCGTCCGCACCACAGCGACGGCGCCGGACGTCGAGTTCCTGAATGGCTGCGCCACGCGCGAGGAAGCCCTGGAGCTCGTGCGTGCTGGCGAGGCGCGCGTCGTGGTGATCGGGCGCGCGCGCAACGGTTTGCCTGACGCTTACCGCGACCTGCTCTTCGAGCAGCCTCGTACGCGCGTCATCGCCATGCGCGATGTCGGCGGAGAAGCCGCCATGTACGGGCTGGAATTATACGAGCGGCGCCTGGGCGACATGGCGATATCGGAATTCCTCGACGCGATTCGGCAGGCGTCCTAGATCGGAGAGACGACGATGGTCCAAGTGAGCTACCCGGGCGTCTACATCGACGAAGTCGCAAGCGGCGTCCACACGATCGTTGGGGTTTCGACCTCTATCGGCGCGTTTTTCGGTCGAGCATCCAAAGGCCCGATGAACGACCCGGTGCGGCTCACCGGACCGGCTGACTTCACCAGGAACTTCGGACCGCCGCATCCACTGAGCGATCTGGCGGCGAGTGTCTTCCAGTTCTTCGACAACGGGGGCTCGGGCTGCTACGTCGTCCGTCTCGCCGCCGGCGCGGCGAAGGCGAATGTCACGCTCAAGAACCTCGGCAACGTCAACGTTCTCATCGCCACGGCCAAGAACGAGGGCGACTACGGGAATTACATCCGACTCGAGGTCGACTACGACACGGGCAATCCCGACGAATCGTTCAATCTGCGAGTCATCGAGGAGGACGTCGCCGGAAATGTCGTCGGCACGCCGGAATACCACACTGGCCTCGTGATGGACCCGCAGTCGTCTCGCTTCGCGCCCGACTTCGTCACGCAGTCATCGGATATCATCGACCTCGCGATCGACCCCGTGCTCGCTGGGACGATCAATCTGATCGCGAATACCCCGCCTGGATTCAGCCAGAGCCGGTACGTCATGGACTTCAGCGTGGCCAACATCGGCGCCACGCGCACCGCGATCAAGAATATCTGCAACCCGGCTGGCGGCGCGCCGGCGCTGTTCTCGATCAGCGTGGACGGGGAAGCCTATCACGACGTGGATATCACCGGCTTCGACCCAACCGTCGGCCCGATGAACCAAGGGCAGATCCTCACGGCGCTCAACCTGATTATCCCGCCGCAAGCGAACGTGACTCTCGCGTGGGACAACTTTGGCGCCAACCTGGCTGTCCTCCGCATGACGTCCGCCACGCCGCGCCAGGAAAGCGTTCGCGTGCGGCGGGCTCAATCGAACGACGTCGCGGCCTCGCTCCTCCTCGGTGTTCTGCAAGGTGGAATCGAGTGCGTGCGATTCAGCAATATGCGCCCGGTGTGCACCGGCTCTGTCTACTCTGGCGGAACCGTGTTTGGCGAAATCGCCGGAGGTGCCGAGGGTGTGAACGCGCTCGCGATACTCCCGCAGGGCGCTGGGCTGACCGCGATGAATCTCGATGCGCTGACAGGGATTCCGGTCCTTCTCACGACCACGGCGCCTCTGGACCTGTGGTATCACGATGCCGCAGGCGGCTCTGACGGTGTGCGCGAGAAGCTGCAGATCATCGTCGCGGCGATCAATGCTGATCCGAACGCGAATCAGATCTTCGACGCCAAGCTGTGGGGCTATCACCTCGCGATCCTGCGGAAGAAGATCACCGTCAACACCCTGACGAGCGTCAAGACCACGCCCGTGGCGACCCCGCTCAACGATGCGCATGCGCCGCCCGCGCTGTTCGACAACGTCCGGCGCTACACGCTTGGCCCCGTGGGTGCCAGCGCTTACCAGGTAATCCCCGGCGCCAAGGGACTCGACGGCAACGTCCCTGGCGTGCCGGAGTTCCTGGGCAACCAGCTGAATCGCACCGGCTTCTTTGCCCTCGACGGCGTCGATCTGTTCAACCTCCTGGTGCTGCCCGGCGACCGCGAGATCACGGAGACGATCTATCTCAAGCTCATCGGGCCGGCGAGCAGCTACTGCGCGGCGCATCGCGCCATGCTGATCATCGATGCACCCGACAGTTGGGCGAAGAACCATCTGCTCAACACCGACGCGGGCAAGGTCAGCATCTTCCGCGGCCTGGTGAACGTGCTGGAAAACTCCGCGGTCTTCTATCCCAAGGTGTACTACACCGACGCGGCGACTGGCCTGACGAAGAAGATTGGTCCGTCCGGGATGATCGCCGGCGTCATGGCGCGCACGGATTCCACGCGCGGCGTCTGGAAGGCGCCCGCCGGACTCGATGCCAATCTGCGCGGCGCCACCGATCTCGATGTGATCCTCACCGATCGCGAGAACGGCATCCTCAATCCGCTGGCCGTGAATTGCCTCCGGCGCTTCACCACGGGGAATGTCATCTGGGGGTCGCGCACCGTCATCGGCTTCGACGGCAGCCCGGACAGCGACTGGGAGTACATCCCAATCCGTCGCACCGCGCTCTTCCTCGAGGAGAGCTTGTACCGCGGCACGCAGTGGATCGTGTTCGAGCCTAACGACGAGCCACTCTGGGCCAACATCCGGAAGAATCTCAACGCGTTCATGCTCGGCCTCTTCCGGCAGGGCGCCTTCCAGGGCAGCACGCCGGCGCAGGCCTTCTATGTGAAGTGCGACGGCGAGACCACGACCCAGGCGGACCGCAACCTTGGCATCGTGAACATCGAGGTCGGCTTCGCGCCACTCAAGCCCGCCGAATTTGTCGTCATCAAGATCCAGCAGATGGCCGGCGATCTCTGAGCTGACAACGGAATTGCAGAGCGAAAACCGGGAGCACTCGCATGGCAAACGGCTTCGTGAAGAACGCCACCCGCGTCGATCCATACAAGACGTACAAGTTCCGGGTGCTGTGGGATGGCAAGGTGGTGATGGGCGTCAGCAAGACGGGCGCGCTCAAGCGCACGACGAACGTCGTGCCGCACCGCGGCGGCGGCGAGAACAGCACCGACCACAAATCCCCCGGCCGTACGCAGTGGGATGGTCTCACCCTCGAGCGCGGCGTCACGCACGACCTCGAGTTCGAGCTGTGGGCAAACAAGATTCATCCCTTCGCCGGCGATGTGGCCATGGACCTCGACGGCTACAAGAAGGAGCTCACGCTCGAGGTGCTCAATGAGAAGGGGCAGGTTGCGCTCCGCTACTTCCTCCACGGCTGCTGGGTGAGCGAGTTCACGGCGATCCCGGCACTGGACGGAAACGCGAACGCCGTCGCGATCGAGACGATCAAGATCGAGCTCGATGGTTGGGAGCGCGACACCGGCACCACGGAACCGGATCAGAAGACCGCGCCGGCCGTCGCCTGACGAGCACACCGGCGATTCGCGATGGCTCCGACGGCCCTGCACCTGCGCGCGATCCCGTGGTCGATCGAGGATCTCGATCTGCCACTGGACAACGCGAGTCCGAGCACCGTCACCACGCTGCTCGCGCGCGGCGTCGCGCGCGGCGATGGGACGCCGGTGGACGCCTCGCTCCTGTGGGCGCTCGACGTCCAGACGCGGACGGAGTGTCTGCTGCGGATCGCGGCACTCGAGGGAAGCTCCACGTTCGAGCTGCGCCTGCGATGCCATGCGCCGGCCTGCGGCAAGCCGCTCGAGATCGAGCTCACCCTCGACGAGCTGCTGACGCAACGCGGCGATTGGGACGCACCGATCGTCGCCGAGTTCGGTGGCGTTAGGCGATCGCTGCGCGCTCCCACCGGCGAGGACCAGCGGAGCTGGAGCGGCCGTGCGTTCGATGACGTGCGCGAGGCGGGACTCGCGATCGCGACATCCCTTCTCGACGACTCCAGCACGACATCGCTGTCCGACGCCGACGTGACGGTAATTGAGCGCTTGCTGGCAGAGCACGATCCACTCGTTGACTTCACGGTCCTTGCGGCCTGTCCCTACTGCGGCGCCGAGGAGGAGTACGAAGTGGATCTCCTGGAGCACGCCATCAAACGTCTGCGCGACGCACGCGACCGGCTGCTGGCGGAAATTCAGATGCTCGCGGCGTCCTTCCATTGGTCGGAGTCGGAGATCGTTGCGATCCCCGCCTGGAGACGATCGCGATATCTGGCGCTCAACGAACGCGCGACGCGGGGCGGCGGATGAGTCGCGCCGGTTATCTCGCGCGGCTTGCGCGGCAGAGCGGAGCCATCATCGGTAACGCGACGACTGGCGAGCGTCACGCCGGTCACGATCGCACGACACCGGCCGGCATCGAGATGTATTCGGAGCGCGTGGTCGTTCCGGCATCGACGATACCGCCGAGTGTCGCACCTCCAGCTGCGCCATCGATCCCGCCCGCGAGCGCGCCGGTGATGTCCCCTGCATCCCCGGCGCCGACGATCAGTGCGTCGAGTGCACCAGAGCCGAGCGCGGCAAAACCGCTCGGTCTCATCGAGGAGCCAGCGCGTGTACGAGACGTGAAAGAGCATCCCGCCATCCGAGTGGGCGAGGCTCGGCTTCCCGTCGCGCCGGTCACTCGGGATCCGTTGGACCTACCCGCCGTTATCGCGGCAGCGCCGGAAATGGAACCCACCCATCGACCGCCCGCGTCGACGCAGGTCGCGAGCAGCGTTCCCCCGATCGACCACACCGTGTTCGTCGTAGAGGAGCGGCCGGGCGTGTCCGCGGCGGCGCTCCCGAAGCACTCGGCGTCGACTCCGCCACCCGCACCCGGCGCGACCGCGCCAAGAACCACCGCCCGCTTCGCGCGGGCGCTCGCGGAAGCACGCAGCTGGGTGTCGGCAACGCCCGCACCCGGTGAGCTCTCTGTGCATGAGACTTCGGTCGCGAGCGCAGGAGAGCCAGCGTTCACGCCTAACGAAGTGGTGGTAAGACAGGATGCCGCCGCCGCACCCGTCGCACCACTGCAGGAGCTGCAGGTCAGCATCGGAAAAATCGAGGTCGTGATCGAAGACGCGGCGCCAGGCACCGTTGTCCCCGCGCCTCGAATGCAGACGCCGGCTTCGCAACCGCCAGCCGAACGCGGAATTCGGCCGCTGTGGCGTTACCACCTGCGCGGTTGACGGGAGCATCGATCCATGCCCCTCGTCGATTCCGGCCGCGCCATCGGCGCCGTCACGCAGCTCCTGCACGATCATCTCTTCGATGCACTCGGCGGCACGATCGACGTCACGGTCGGTCGTCCCGAGCCGGCGGCGGGCGGGCCTCCCGGACCGCGCCTCAATCTCTTCCTCTACGAGATCCATCTCGACGAATACCTCCGAAATCATTCGCTCGACGATGGCCAGGATGCACCCCTCTGGCTCGTGCTCCATTACCTCCTCACCGCCTTCGACCGGCAGGGAGAGAGCGATAGCATCGCGGCGCACGAGATCATGGGACGTGGGATGCGGGCGCTCAATGCCCTGAACTTCCTCTCGCTCGCCAGCCTTCCCGGCCCCACCGTCGCCGCGCTGAACGACAACCCGGACCAGCTCAAGCTCACGTTCGATCCCGCGACGTCGGATCTGCTCGGACGCCTCATGCAGGGAAGCGATGAGAAGTACCGCTTCTCCACCGCATTCCAGGTACGACCGGTGATGATCGCCGCCTCGGAGCCGCCAGAGTATTCGCTGCTCGTCGGCGTCGACTACACCACCACGCCGCCTAACGTGATCGGCGACGCCGGCGTGCACAACATCGTCGTCCCGAATCTCGGACCGGTCATCGACAGTATCGATCCGCCGATCTTCGGGCTTGGCGCGACGGTCACCCTCAGGGGCAACACGCTGGACGTTGCCGGGCTCGATGTTCGCTTCGGGCCAGTGACGATTGGCGCGAGCTCGCAGCGCCCCGACCGTCTCACCTTTGTCGTGAGTCCATCGCTCGCCGACGGAGCGTCGCTTTCCGCGGGCAGCCAGGTCATCGCGGTCGCGCAGACGCTTCCGTCGGGGCGTCAGCGCAGCAGCATTCCCGTCATCGGCGGCTTGCAGCCGCGCCTCGATACGGCCGTGCCGGTCGGACTGGCGCACACGGTAGTCGCGGATCCCACGTCTCCGGTCTACGGCGGACTCGATCTCACCGGAGCGCTCATGGGCACCGCGGTGGACGAGATCTACATCGCGTTTTATCGCAATGGTGCGGTGGCCGCGATGTTCGACAGCCCTACGCTCCCCGCCGGCGGACCGCCGTACCAGACGGCGATGCATCTCGATGTGCCGGTCGCCTCGGCGCTACCGCCGGGCGACTACCGAATCATCCTGCGCGTGAACGGGCAGCAGGCCGTCACGAGCCCAATCGTGTCGTGGACGTGAGTGCCGCGCCGCGGATCATCTCCTTCCTTCCTCGCCTGAGCGCACAGGACGAGACGGCGGCGTTCTGGCTTCACCAGGTAACGGTGCGCCTCAGACGGGAGATCTGTTGGCGATGGCATCTGCGCCGGAGTGCGGCGCCGCCGCATGATGACGCGCTCCCGCCGCCCGAGAGCCGTCTCCTCGAAGCGCTCGATCTCATGCGGTACGCCGACGCGAAAGAGGAATTCTTCCGCACCGACATCACCGCGCGCTTCCTCACGCAACAGCTCGGCGAGCCGCATCCGGCCAGCGAAGACGCCGCGCGCGGATCGTTTGGTTGGGTCGTGCGGCAGCTCGAGCTCAGCGACGCCGCCGCGTTCACACTCGCGCTGGCGGTGAGCGCGACGGTGGACGGTGCGGTTGGACCGGTGATCGCGGCATGTCTGGACGATGCGTCACGCACGAGTCCCACGCTCGCGCTCGCGCAGAAGCTCTGGGACGATCCGACGGCGATCATCGATCTCGCGGATCCGTCTCAGGTGCTCTGGACTTTCTCGCTCGTGCAACCGTTGGCGTCGTCGGCAATCGCAGGCAGCGCCATCGATTGGGACACGCCATTCGTCGCGGCACCGCTCGTTGCCAAACGATTGCTCTTCCCTAACGCGCCGCTCCCCGACGCTATCACGCCACTCGACGCTTCGGAGAACAGCGATCGCGACGGCGATCCAATCGCCGAGGAGCTGCGACCCGCGGTGGCTCGCCTGCGGCAGACTGGCGGCGGCGGACTTCGAATCGTCCCCGTGACTGTGCCGGCACGCGCGATGTATCGCGCCGTCGTGGCGCGTGTCGCGCGAGAGGCCGGACGTCCAGTCGCCAGCGCCGACATCGATCTCTCTCACGTCGAGAATCCCGCCCACGCGCGGGCGCTCGTGACGGTAGCGTGGCTGGCTGGCCGCGATTTGCTGCTCCGCGAAAGCATGGCGTTGAAGGGCGCGGACGCGCACCTGCCGAGCGCCTTCTTCTCGGGGCTGCGTTCGCTGCCCGTACTCATGTATGTGCCGGTGGCGGACAGCACAGCGCTGGCGTCGCTCCCGGCGGAGCTCGTGCTCCCCGCGCTCGTCGTACCCCGACTCACGTTTGCCGATCGTGTGGCGGTGTGGTGCGGGGCCCTGGGAAAGGACGCGAAGTCGATCGGACCGGCAATCGAGGAGTGCGCCCGGCGCTTTCGCTTCGAGCGTGAGACGATCCTGAGCATCGCCGCGGCTCTCCGTGGCGAGCGAAGGAAGATTACCGCAGCGAACCTCCTTGCTGCTTGCCGCGCGGAGATGCCCATCCACGTCGGAGAGCTGGCACAGGAAGTCGCGCCGCGATTTCGCGCCGATGAGCTGGTGCTGCCACCCGCGCAGCGGCTCCAGTTCGACGAGATCCATCGCGCAATGCGCGCTCTCACCGAGGTGCACTTCGGCTGGGGCACGGCCCGGGCGTGGAACGAAGCAGGGGTCTCGGTTCTTTTTTCAGGTCAGCCGGGGACCGGAAAGACGATGGCCGCCGAAGTGCTCGCGGGTGCACTCGAGCTGCCGATGTTCCGGATCGATCTCTCCCAGGTGGTCAACAAGTACATCGGTGAGACGGAAAAGGGGCTGAAACGCCTCTTCGATCTCGCCGACACCGTC
>DASXPH010000063.1:0-8623 GCA_036493735.1 Gemmatimonadaceae bacterium | reverse complement strand
GACGGCACCTACTTCCAGTTCTGGCCGATGCGCCGCGTGCGACTCTCCGACGGCAGCCAGATCGCCATCGGCGGACGTCCACTGGCGCTTTGGAAGGATGTCGTCGTCACCGCACCGGTCACGGCGACGGTCGATCTCCCTCTCAGCTACGTCGGTGACGGCGGTGCCGAGCAGTTGGCGAGTATCGACCTGCACGGGAAGGCGGTCGTGGCCGAGATCCACGCGCCGACGAATCCGCCCGCGCCGGGCATGAGCTTGCGCGGCTACCGCTACGCGCTGGCAGCCGTTAGGCAGCAGTCCCAGGCGTTGATCGAGCGCGGCGCAGGCGCGGTGATTCTCGTCTCCGATTCCGTCGCCGACGATCCGATGGCGTTCGGGTTCGGCGGAGTAGCGCTGGCGCGCGGCCGCTACGGGCTCGATACCGCGGGCGCCGCGTCAGCCGCGCCGCGCGGGGGCGCGGCGTCTACGGTGCCGGTACTCTGGGTGCGACGCAGCATGCTCGACGCGCTGCGCGCGCCGAATCAACGCCTGACGGCGACGCTCTACACCGAGAGCTTTTCCTATCCGTCTGTGAACATCGTCGCGAAGGTACCAGGCACCGACCCGGCGCGGCGCAACGAGTACGTGCTCTTCAGCGGCCACCAGGATCACGACGGTGTGCGCTATCCGATCGACGGCGACTCGATCTGGAACGGCGCCGACGACAACGCGTCGGTGAGCGTGGCGCTGCTCGCGATCGGTCGCGCCTGGTCCAAGCAGCCCGCGCCCCGCTCGGCGCTTTTTGTGTGGCACGGCGCCGAAGAGCGCGGTTTGCTTGGATCGTACTGGCACGCGCTGCATCCGGTGGTGCCGCTCGCGAGTATCGTCGCCGTGCTCAATGGCGACATGATCGGCCGCAACAATCCCGACAGCGCCGAGTTGTTAGGCGCCCAGCCGCCGCACCGGAACTCGACCGCGCTGGCGCAGATGGCGCTCGACGTGAACGCGCAGCTGACGCATTTCATGATCGACAGCAGCTGGGACCGGCCGACGCACCGCGAAAGCTGGTATTACCGGAGCGATCATTTGCCGTACGCGTGCATGCACGTGCCGGCTTTGTTCTTCAGTACTCTCTTGCACCCCGATTATCACACCCCGCGCGACGAGCCGCAGCGGATCGACATCGCGAAGCTGGCGCGCATGACGCGGTGGATGTACGCGACGGGGTGGGAGGTCGCCAACGCCCCACAGCGGCCGACGATCGATCCCGGATTTCAGCTCGAGCGACGCTGCGCCGTCACGCGTTGAGCGTTGCGCGTTGCGCGTTGCGCGTTGACTAAAAACGAACGAAGCGTTGATGTGGGGTGAGTGTTTGAGTAACTCACACCACTTCAGCGCTTCGTTCGTTTTACTACGCCCAACGCCCAACGCCCAACGCAATCAGAACGTGTACTTGATCTGCGCCTGGAGGCGGTAGTTCGACGTCACGTTCTGCGTGTTCCAGAGACTGAAGTTCGGGTTGAAGGTGAAGACACCCTGAGCGCCCCCGACCATCGTCGTCGCACCCGTGAAGGAGTTGCGACTGAGCGGCTGCGGATCGTTCGTGTTCGCCGCGAAGTTCTGCGAGCCCCAACGCTGATTCAACAAGTTGAGGAAGTTGAACACGTCGACCTGTACGATGATGTTCTCCGCATGGAGCGTCTGGAGCGACTGGCGGACCGAGAGGTCCAGCTCCTGCGTCCACGGGAAGCGGCAGCTGTTGCGCGTCATGATCGAGCCGCGCTGGCTGTCGAGACAGGGCTGGCTCTTGATGAAGTTGTCGAACGCCGCAGCCTGCGTCGCGGCCGTGGCGCCGTTGAACCGGATCTCGTTCGGATCGTTCACGTTCTTCGGTACGTAGATCGGATCGTTGCTTGCCGATCCGTCGGCGTTCATGTCGCCGCTGTACGTCAGCGTGTACGGCACGCCCGATTCACCCGTGAAGATGAACGAGACGTCCGTCTTGCTCGGGAACGTGTACGTGCCCGTCGCGACGATGCGATGCGGTACGTCCCACTTCGAGTAGTGGAGATCCTGATCGTCCTGCCGATTCGAGTACGCGCGACCGAACTGCCAGTTCGAGTAGGCGACCGAGGACGTCAGATCGATCACGTCGTAGGAGTGGCTGTAGGTGTACGCGACCGAACCCTCGAAGCGATCCGTGAAACGCTTCTGCAAACGCCCGGTCAGGTCGTACGCGTAGTCCTTATTCTCGTTGGCGATGTTGATGACGTCGGAGGCGAGACCCGTCTTGTAGGCGGGCGTCGGCGCATTGGCGATAAGATCACCGTACAGCTGCCGGCCATTGCGATCCGTGCCGATCGGGTTGTTGGGCAGAGCCAGGTTCGTGTACCAGAAGTTCTGAATCATCTTCGTGTACAAGCCTTCGACCGTGCCGATGACGCCCCAGGCCAGCTGGCGGTCATAGCCTAACGAGGTGCGCCAGGCGGCGGGGAACTTCAGGTTCGGATCCGTTGTGTTGACGCGGATCGGGGAGATCGCACCAGCCGGGACGCATGCCGTCGGCACGGGCCCGGTCGCACCAGGGAACGCCGGCGCGGTCGCCGCGCGCGTGCAACTGATGTTGCCATACCCGTTCACGCCAGAGTTGCCGAACAGGTTGCTCAGCCAGACGTAGGCCGGCCGTCCGACGAAAACTCCCGATCCACCACGCAGCTGGTCATGGCCCGTGCCGCCCACGTCCCAGTTGAAGCCAAAGCGGGGTGACCACTGCGCGTTGTTCTTCGGCACATTCGCCGTGTTGATGCCCAACGCGTTCTGGATAGTCGGGTTGGTGCTCGGCTGCGATGTCAAAGCCGGCAGATCGACACGAAGCCCTAACGAGACACTCAGGTTATTCGTCGCCTGCCACTCGTCCATCGCGTAAAAGCCAAGGGTGCGAGCGTTGAAGCGCGCGGCACCATCCGAGTTGTCCAGCTTCACGCCGATCTGCACGTTGTCCGGCTTGCCGAGGGCGAGAGAGTCGAGCGAGCCGAAGGTGTAGTTGCCGAGCGAATTCTGGGCGAAGAGGTTCCACACCTTGAAGAACTCGTTCTTCGTGCCGACCGTGACGCGGTGCGCGCCCATCGGCACCGTCACGTTGTCCGTGATCTCGAAGATGTCCTGATTGAGTGCGTTGCCCTGCGACGAGTTCTCGGTCCCGGCGGTGAGTGACGTACTATTTTGGCCCGAGGTGTTGGGTACGTTGCGAACCGTCACGAAGGGCGCCTCGATCGGAACATCACGTACGTCGCGAATTGTGGTGTAGCCGGTGAGGAATTCATTCGAGATGCCGCTCACGAAATTCGCGAAGTACTGCACCAGCCCGCTGTTCGTCGTCGAGTTGAACCTGTAGCCGTTGTTCGATGCCGAGAAGGCCGTCGCCGAGCGCGTGGTGTTCACGTCCTGCTTGCCATTCACGTAGTTGTATCGCGCGACGATACGGCCATTCAGCGGCAGATTCTCGATGTCGAATCGCGCGAAGCCGTTCGCGAGCGGATTCTTCTTGATGATCTGGTTGCCGTTGCCGATGTCGGCGTACCCGTACTGCGTCTCGAGGATGCTCTTGAAGCGTTGCCAGGTGGTATCGGCGACCGGCACCTTGGTCACCGAGCTCGCCGGCTGACCGAAGTACGGCCCGCTCGCCGGGGTGCTCTGCTGCTGTGCTTCGGCCGCGACGAAGAAGTGGAGGCGATCGCGGATGATCGGCCCACCTAACGACAGGCCGTACTGCCCCTGCGAGAACGGTTGCGCGCGAAGGAACGGAACGTCGCGCTCCATCTGCTCGTTGCGGTAGACGCCGAATACTTCGCCGTGCAGCTCGTTCGTGCCGCTCTTCGTTACCGCGTTGATCAGCGCGCCCGTGAAGTTGCCCTGGCGGATGTCATAGGGCGACAGCACGACCTGATACTCCTTCACCGCGCTGAGCGGGATCTGCTTCGCGTTCGCCTGACCGCCCGGCTGTCCCGTCGAACCGAGGCCGAAGAGGTCGTTCGCAACCGAGCCGTCGATCTGGATCGCGTTGAAGCGGTTGTTCGCGCCGCCGCCTGAGCTGCCCGGACCCTTCGTCGAGATCTGCGGCGTGAGCTGAACAAAATCGGTGAAGTTGCGGTTGAGCGTCGGGAGCCGCGTGATCGACGAATCCGTGATCACCGTGCTCACGCCCTTGTGCGAGGGCGACAGAATCGCGTTCTCACGCGTCGAGGTCACCGTCACGCCGGAGAGCTGCGTCGCCTGCTGCGTGAGGTTGAAATCGACGACAACGTTCTGGTTCAGTCCAACGCGAAGACCGGCGCGCTCCTGCGGCGCGAAGCCGATCCGGCGCACGCTCACCGTGTACGGGCCACCAACCTCGAGACCCTGCACGTAATACCGGCCGTCCGCCCGGCTCACCGAGCCCGTGCGGGCGCCTGACGAGACGTTGCGGACTTCGACCTGCGCCCCCTCGAGCGGCTGTGCGCCGTTCAGGACGGTGCCGCTGATGGCGCCAGTCGTAACTCCCTGCGCCGCGAGGCGCGAAGGCGAGGCCAGTGAGAACAACGCGAGCGACAGCATCGTCGCCACGTTCACTATCCAACGAGGACTCTTCATATCGGACGACCCAGGTGAAGGAATGGGGTGAGCACACCTAACGATGTCGGCAGCTCGGCGACGGAGCACCGAGAGAGCCGATACGGCAGAGCGGATCAGTATGTCGAGGACGCAACCACCTTGCGTGCAGGCGGGGTAACGGCTCCGTCACGAACCTCCACGATGGGTGAGAGTGGGGGTGGAACGAGGCGCGATCGATCCCTGGTGGCGCGCCGGAAATGTAGGGTCCGGGCACGGCGAAGGCGAGATGTTTCCGGCTCCGCTTTCTCAACCCCGGCGGTGCGGCGCGGGTCACCCGGGCAGCGACCCGGGGGTACACGGTCCGCTGCCGGCCGGCTACATTACGACGCCGATTTCGGCGGCCCGACCGGCGCTCATAAGTTGAGCGAAGGCGCGGTTTTGTAACCCCTGATTACGAATGGGTACCAAGGAGGGCTTAGCTACGCAGTAGGTTCCGAGCAGGATGCAACTCAAGGCCGGATAGCTCAGGTGGTAGAGCGCCAGACTGAAAATCTGGGCGTCGGCGGTTCGACTCCGTCTCCGGCCACTCAACGCTACAGCGTCGGACGTGGGCGCTGGCGCGACATTACGGACGAGGTGCTTCGGCGCCTCGTCGCCTCACATCGCAGCGGCGCCGCCGTTCTGCGCTCGTTAGGTTTCCTTCCCGACGGGCATTCGTACCATAGCCTGCGTCTTCGGCTGCGGCGAAGGTATGCGGCCTGGCGGTTATGCAGCGGAAACGAACCGCACCCGCATCAAAGCGCGGCTGATCGCGGCAGGCGTCCTCCTCAACTTCTGCTCCCTCTGCAACCTCGGACCCGAGTGGAATGGCAAACCACTCGTGCTCCGGCTCGATCACATCAATGGGGTGCCGGACGACTACACGTCATCCAACCTCCGGCTCGTCTGTCCGAACTGCGACAGTCAACTTCCGACATTCTCTGGTCGTAACGTGCGACGAGGGAAGCAAAGCGTAGCGACAGAAGCAGGCACGCGGAGTTTGCCCGCGCGAGCCTAACGTCTAGAACTTCACCGCAAACGAGACGTATGGGATTCCGGGAAAGAGAAAGGTCGCGTCCGGCCCGACGGCGTTAATGAACGCGAGATCGACCGACAGCTTTTCCCCGAAGAAGCGCATCCCGTACGAGAAAATGCCGTGCTCGTCCAGCATCGGCAGATAATAGTTCTCTGTCAGGAGCGATATGCGTCGCGAGACCCGAGTGGCGCCCCCGAACATGAGCGCTGGCTGACCTGAGATACTACCGCCGGCGTAGCCCCAGCCGGCGCCGACGTCGACGTGGTTGTCCGTCGAGCCCATCGATCCGGCACCGTACAGAATTCCGAAGCTTCGGTTCTTCTCGCCGATGCCATCGAAGCCGGCGAAGCCGACGAGTGCTCCCGCGGCGAGGGCGAAGTCCGGCCTCTCCACGAGTCCAACCTTGGGCGTCAGGTAGAAGACGTTCTGCAGCGGATCCTGCGACGGGATGAGCGACATGCCGGCACCCATCGTGAAATTGGATGTCACACCGCCGTTGACGCCGATGAGCAGGAGATACGTATCGGAGAAATAACCCTCTCCCTTCGCGAGCATTCGGCCGGTGGGGGCGAAGAAGAGCCGCGTGCGATTTGGATCGGGGAACCAGTACTCGCCGCGCTTGATCTCCGACGGCTGGACCGCGCGGAGCTCGACGATCTGCGCGTGCGACAGCGTGAGCATCGCGCCATTGCTCTCGAACCGGACGGTGTCGGCCGAATCGCTAACCAGGCGGCCGATGAGCGTCGATCCGTCGCGCGTTCGGAGGATGTGCGTGCGCAATGAATCTCTGGCCGTGCTATCGGCGGGCTGCTGTGAGGCAACCGGGCGAGGGAGTGCGGCCGCGATGACCACGGCGACGAGAACCACGATGCTACGGGGCACGGCCAGCTCCAGTGAAAGACGACGCCACAATATGGGCACTCGTAAGGCGGGGCGATACGTACCCTGACGTATCACCCGCCGGCGCCTCTCTCCTTGACCTCGCTCGGCCTGGAATCCAGAATGAAGCAACTTCTCACCCGCCGCGGGCGGCGAGGACACATCTCATGAAACGACGGACATTCGTCCAGGTGCTCGGCGCGACGGCGGCCGGTGCAATGCTTTCTGGGCGTAAGGCGGGGGCAGAGCCGGGAACCAGAAGCGCGAGGAAGCTCAATCATGTGGGACTCGAGCTCTACTCGGTGCGCCACGCAATGCGGCAAGACCCGGAACGGACACTCGCCGGCGTGCGCGCCGCGGGCTACGACGAGGTCGAGCTCCTCTGGTCGATGGACAACTTCGGCCGCACCACGAAGCAGGTGAAGGACTCCCTCAAGTTGGAGGGCCTGCGCGCTCCCTCGGCGCACGTCAATCCCGCGATTCTCACCGACAATTGGGACAAGCATCTCGAGGACGCGCACGCGCTTGGCATGACCTACATCATCGTGCCGAGCCTCGACGTGAAGACGCTCGACGAGTGGAAACGCTGGGCCGACACGATGAACACCGCCGGCGCCGCGGCGCGCAAGGCGAACCTCTGGTTAGCGTTTCATAATGAAGCCGAGCACATGAAGCCGATCGACGGGCAGATTCCGTACGATGTCTTCATCGCGCGGCTCGACCCGAAGGTCACCCGGCTGCAGCTCGACGTCGGCAACATGATCATCGGTGGCGGCGATCCGATGGCGTATCTCAATAAGCACAAGGAGCGCTACTGGAGCTTCCACGTGAAGGACGTCGTGCCGGACAAGACGAAGGATACGGAGCTCGGCACGGGCATCGTGAACTTCAAGCAGCTATTCGCCGACATCCCCAACCTGTCCGAGAAGCCGTGCTACGTGGAGGACGAGAGCCCGGCCGACGAACTGGCCGCCGCGCGCCAGAATTGCGCGTATCTGAAGAAGCTGACGTTCTGAAGGGAGGGGCCATCATAGGGGCTGGGGCTAGGGGCTAGGGCCAGGCGCAGAGATGCCAACCGCCGGCCCTAGCCCCTACCCTTCTTCCAATCCCCTAGCCCCTCTCTTGCACTTCCAAGCGAGCGGAGGTGCATGAATGAAGATCATCCTGCTGTCCGAGGACGCAATTCGGCTCGAGCCCTCGCCAGGCCCAATGACGGTCGAGGCGCTCACGACCGAACAGAGCTATTCACCGTTTCATATGCTCGCCAGCGGACTCGCGACGTGCACCTTCTCGGTCATGCACGCCTGGGCGACGCACGCCGAACTGACCATCGACGATCTCGCGATCGAGGTCCACTGGACCTTCGCCGACAACCCCCATCGCGTCGATGCGATGCACGTGAAGTTCGAGTGGCCCTCGCTGCCGGCCAAACGTTACGCCGCTGCACTACGAGTCGCGGAGATGTGCACCGTCCACGCGACGCTGCACCATCCACCAGCAATCACGGTCGAGCTCACGGGCGAGGCCTCGGCCATCACGACCACCGAAGAGACCGAGGTCGACGAAGCGCACGAGCACGCGCATTCCGACAGCACGTGACGGCGGTGCGCGGGTACGAGCGCACCTACCCGGTCGTTCAATTCACCGTCCGCGGCCACGACGCCGCGACAGAGTGCCCGACGTGCGACTACACCGTGATATACGACGGCATGTGCAAGGTGTGCACGCGCCTCGCGAACGTGCTGCGGAACTGGGACCGTCGCCACCTTCTGGATATCGTGTCGTCGCAAGCACCAGGCGTCATGGCGCGTTTTCCCTGGATCCCGCCACACACGTTCGCCGAGGCGCTGCAGTTGGTCGCTGTCGACGGCACGACATGGTCGGGCGCGGCGGCAATTGAGCATTTGCTCGACATCCTGCCCCGCGGCCGCTGGGTATCCTGGGTCTTCAGAATCCCCTTCGTGCGCATCCTCGCCGACAAGTTCTACCGCTGGTTCGCCCGCAACCGCTACCGCCTCGGCTGCGGCGAGCACTGCCTGACGCGCCCGGCCGATGTGCTGTTCACGGAGGCGGAAGGGTAG
Organism: Gemmatimonadaceae bacterium; assembly: GCA_036493735.1. Classification (GTDB taxonomy): domain Bacteria; phylum Gemmatimonadota; class Gemmatimonadetes; order Gemmatimonadales; family Gemmatimonadaceae; genus AG2. Next base: position 19 of record DASXPH010000063.1, on the reverse strand, counting down.
AGGTGCGTGACGCGTGGCG
>DASXPH010000062.1:0-7610 GCA_036493735.1 Gemmatimonadaceae bacterium | reverse complement strand
CCAGTGGATCAAGTACTCCTCCCGCGGCTTCCGCGATCGGGAGCGGTTTAAACTCGCGATCTACTTCCACTGCGGCGGCCTGGATCTCGATCCTCGATGAGAAATCCTTAATCTTTACCCACTACAAAGCCGGAAGACCCGCGCGTTTTAATTCGTGGTTCGCGACGCGGCGGCGGCAGAATTCGTGGGCGTTGTCGCGCCACTGGCCGGGCGCGCCGACGCGTCGCCACCGGTAGTACTCGTGGACCATGTCCTCGGCGCTGACGACGGCGGTCGCCTCGCCCAGTTGGACGTACCAGAGGTCGCGTTCGCTCTGGAAGGTGATGACGATCTCGCTGTCGCTCATGACGCGACAATATTGGCGAATATCATCTCCGCGTCATCACCGGGCGATTTGGCCTAACGCGTCGAGATTCAGCTACCCGCGGCGCACTCCTGCCAGGTGTGGTAGACCTTCCCGCTCCGCGGGGAGACGAATGCCAGCTGCGGAAGCCCCGCCGCGCTCTTGTCGGCGCGGGGTTCGACTATGACGCAGCCATGCTTGACCGACATCGCGGCGCGATACGGACCGTCGGCCGAGACTTTGTCGAACACGATCCCCGCATCGGCGGCGCCGACGGAGACAATGCTGAACTGCAAGCCGTCCCCGACGGAGTAGTGGCAGACCATCTGCGTCTCGGCGGAGGTACCGGAGCCACCCTGGTTGCAGCTCATCCCCTTCGTCACCAGAGCATAAAGGTCGCCGGTGCCGGGGGTTGCGTTCGAGTTGTTCCGGCAAGCGGCGGACGAGAGAGCAGCGGCCAGGGTGAAGGCGATCAGCAACCGTTTCATTACACCGTCCTTCGGCGGCCGGTCACGAGCCGGAAGACCCAGACGACGATCACGGCGCCGGCGATCGCGACGAGGATGGACCAGATCAATCCGCCGCTCGCATTGAGCCCCAGGGCGCCGACGATCCAGCCGCCGACGATCGCGCCAACGATGCCAAGGACGAGGTCCCAGAGGACGCCGTAGCCGGAGCCCTTCATGATCTTGCCGGTTGCCCATCCGGCAATGATTCCGACGATGATCCACCACAGCATGGCGCGCCCCCTTATTTCTGGTTAGCGTCGGCGCGAGGGACCGGAGGCCCGCCCGCGTGATCGATTCGTATGACAGCGATTCGACGCCGCAAGCGATGTACCGCGGCGGGCAATCGCACACCCCTTCTCGCGCCGTCGTCGGACTAGTTGGCTATGTCTCGCTCTTCGCTGTCCTGTTGTTTGTTCCAGCCGGGAGGGTGCGCTGGCGCGCAGCGTGGCTGCTGCTCGCTGTGCTTCTCGTCGCAAGGGGCTTGAGCACAATCCTGCTCTATCGCGACCAGCGCGCGCTTCTCGTCCAGCGATCGCGGATACCGCTCCAGCCGGGACAGGCCGCCGCGGATCGCGTTCTTCTTCCGGCGTTCATGGCGAGCTTCGCTGGTGTCGTCGCGTTCACATCGTGGGACGTGTGGCACGGGCACGTGCTCGGTGCAACGCCCGCCTGGCTGCGCCTACTGGGGCTTCTCGCCTTCGTGCTCGGGTGGTGGGTGGTCCACACCGCTCTGCGTGCGAACGCGTTTGCGGTGACAGTCGTTAGGCATCAGACGGAGCGCGGACACGTCGTCGTGAAGACTGGTCCGTACGGGATCGTACGGCATCCGATGTACGCGGGACTCGTATGGTTGATTCTGGGCCTGGCGCTATGGCTTGGATCGACGGCCGGCGCAGTGGCGACGATCGTGCCCGTTGCCGTACTCGCGTTGCGGAACGTCGTCGAGGAACGCATGCTCGTGCGCTCCCTCTCGGACTACGCTGCTTATACGCGGAGTGTGCGGTGGCGTCTTGTGCCGGGCTTGTGGTGACGGCGTGAGACTCACAAAGAGGGCCAGCAACTTCAAGAGGGACGCGTGATCCGACTTCTCGCCATCACCGCCGCCCTGCTCAGCGTATTTTTTCATCCGCGGGGTTTGACACGTAGCGCCATCAGCGCGACCTAACGAGCAAGGGTGTCGTTGACGGCAACGAGCGGCAGGTCGCGCTCGCGTGCCCATGCCTCCCACTCCTCGGCCGTGCGCTCGCGCATCCGCGCCGTGAGGTCGGACCTCGGCGCGAGCCCGAGCTGCTCGTAAAGGGCCTTCTCGAAGTGCGGCTCGAGCGCGGCGACGGCGACGCGTCCCGTCTTCGCCGCGTAGACGCGATAATGCGGCGCTCGGCCGCCGAGCGGCCCGTCGCGAGTCGTTAGGTGATGGCGGACGGGCGCCACGAGGCCATCGAGACTCTCGACCAGACCGACGTCGATCGTCGCACCTGGCTGCTGCATCAGCAGCGCGAGCGCGGCACCGAAGATTCGTTCGGCGCCGACGACGTCGGCGACGAGTGTGCGCGGCATCTCGTCGCCGAGAAAGCCAGCCTGCGCTTGATAGGTGAGGTCGTGACCTGCCCCCTCGGGCTCGCGCGTGCTGCCAACGATGCGGAGGATCCTGAGCCGCGGAAATCGCGCGAGCAGTGCGCCCGCGTCGAATCCGAGTCGAGAAAGGCGCGACGGCCGCTGGCTCGTAATCAGCAAATCAGCGGAAGCGACGAGCTCCATCGCGCGCGCTCGCCCGGACTCCGCCTTGAGGTCGAGTTGCTCGACGTCGATGCCCGTGTGCAGGTCGTCGTACCAGGTCGGCGCCACCTGCCGCAGCGGGTCGCCCGATGGCGGCTCGATCTTGGTGACTCGCGCGCCCGCTTCATGCAGTCGAGCTACGGCGAGGGGTCCGGGTACGTACTGCGCCATCGTGACAATTCGAACGTCAGCAAGGAAATTGGAGTCAGACATCGCCCTTCGATTAGTGTCCAGTGGTCATCCCGAGCGAAGCGAGCTTGGTACCCGCACTATGCACATGCACGTCGAGTTCTACAAACTGGATGGTGGACGACTCTGCGGCTGGATGGCGACCCCTCCAAAGCGCCGCCCATTCGTCGGCACGACGATGGCGTCGGGCAAGGATATTCCCCACGATCTCGGGCAGTTCGTCGTCGAATCAGCGCTCGAGCTGCGCGAGGGCTTCTGGGGATTGCTTGCGAATGGAGCGAGCTTCAAGAGCGTGCCTGGCCGCCGGCTGACGAAGCCCGGTCGCGAGATTACTCGCGCCCACTACGCGGCTCTCGTCGAGGTTGAGGGTATCGTAAACGGCCATGTTTCCGCCTGGCGCCGGGGTGCAGCGACGCCTGTGGGCAGTGCGCTCGACGAGATGTATCGCCGCTGGCGCGCGCTCACAGCAGGCGAGACGCTATCACTGGAGTGGCGGGTACAGCGACTCGCGGCGCAGCACCGCTGACGCCGGCACGCATGCATCCAGCTATCGCGTCGGCCGTCGAGCAGCTCAACGCCGCATTCGACGAGCCGGTGCCCAGCGACATCGAGGGGTGCCCCTGCTGCCTCAGCATCGAGGCGATTTCGGTACTGCTGCAGACGCCGCGACGCGAGATCACGCTCGATCAGATCCGACCCTATGCAAAAAACGCCATGTCGACGGTCGGAAGCGCTCGGGACTTCCGCTATCTCTGGCCGCGGATGGCCGAGCTGCTGGTCACTGGGGAGTCGCTCGGTGAGTTGGAGGCCCCTGAGCTCCTGCTCCACCGGCTGTGGCTCGCGCAGTGGCGCACCTGGCCCGATCGCGAGCAACGCGCGACGGAGCAGTACCTCGCCGCTCTGATCGATCGCTTGGCCGACGACCCTCTCTACCCGTCGGATGTCCACGCCTGGGTATGTGGTGTAAGCCAGGCGCTGGACGACGTGACGCCGCTGCTCGACCGTGCGCTAGTGCGCGAGACACCGGCGTCGAGGCGTAACCTGTTTTGTCTGTATGACTGGAACCGCCGGAAGTTCGAGAAGCGTGGCACGCTCTACGGCGTGTTCTGGGATTTGCAGGGTACCAATCCGGACGGTAGTTTCGTGAACCCTAATGTGGCGCTGATCGTCGCGTGGCTTCGTACGCCGCGAGTCCTGGCGGCGGTGGACCGTGCGTACACGGCGGAGGCGCTGGCGGACGGAACGGATCCATTGCTTCGCTGAGGACAACACAACTCGGATGAAACGACTCGTCACTCTGCTTTGCTTGCTTGGCGTCGGCTGTTCGAGCGCTTCCCTGCCGCCGACCTCCGACGCCAACGCCGGGATCGACACGCTGAACGCGCACTTGATCGCGAGCTATCGTGGGCGCGATCCAAAGGCGTACGCGGCGCTCTACACGGACACCGCCGCGTTCGAATGGCCGGCGTTCAACACGGTGCGCGGCGCTGCTGCGTTAGGCGCGATGGCGAAGGACAACTGGGCAGCGGAGCGCGACGTCGATCTGCGGCTCACGGTGTCGTCGCGCCGAGTGGCGCCGGATGACGCTACCGAGTTCGGCGCCTTCGAGCAGGACTGGACGGACTCGAGTGGCGTGCGGCGCACCGAGTTCGGTCGCTACGCGTCGTATCTGCTGCGACAGCCCGACGGGTCGTGGCGGATGGACCGTTTTCTGGGCTTCGAGGACTCGACGCGACTCGTATCGCGCCCGGCGACGGCTCATCGTTAGGCGCCCCGTCGCGAGCCATTCGCTGGACGTGATCTTTCCGCCGCGCATTCGCACTGCACGGCTCGCGCTGCGGCGCTGGCATCCCGATGACGCCGCCGCGCTGCAGCCCATCCTCGCCGCCAACACCGCACACCTCGGCCCGTGGATTCCCGCGCACATCGCTGCCCCCGCACTGCTGCCGCAGCTCCTGGAGCGGCTCGGCCGATTCGCGATCGCCTTCGATGAGCAGCGCGAGTGGCGATACGCCATCTTCAGTATCGAGCAGGGTATGCTGCTCGGCGAAGCGAGTCTTTTTCCCCGCTCGGCCGCTGGACGCGTCGCGTGGCCCGACGCTAACGAGATTGAGATCGGCTACTGGATCCGGCACGACGCCACTGGCGAGGGGTTCGCGACAGAGGCGGCCCAGGCGCTGCTCGACGCCGCGCTCTCGCTCACGGCAGTGCGTCGCGTCACGATTCGCTGCGACGAGCGGAACCTCGCGAGCGCGGCCATCCCGCGGCGCTTGGGGTTTCGCTTGGCCGAAACGAGTGATTCGCTCCAGATCTGGGAGTATGTCTTGGGAAGGGCCCCCTCGGAGTAGACGCGGAGGACGCGAAGTGCGCGGAGGGCGCAGAGGACTGCCCATGAGTTGGACAGGCGCACGAGGCGGAGGGTGAAGACGCGCAAAAGCAGATCCCTCGCTGCGCTCGGGATGACAGAAATGTTTCGACATCCCCACTGTCATTCCGAGCGAAGCGAGGAATCTGCTTTTGTCCTTTCGCCCCTTCGCCCTTTCTTCGGCGATTTCTGACTCACGTCGCCTTGCCGCGCACTTAAGTCACCTTGCCGCGCACCTACGTCACCTTGCCGCGCACTTACGTCGCCTGACCACGACCTTCAGTCACCTTGCCGCGACCTCACGTCGCCTGACCACGACCTTCAGTCACCTTGCCGCGACCTCACGTCGCCTGACCACGACCTTCAGTCACCTTGGCGCGACCTCACGTCGCCTGACCACGACCTTCAGTCACCTTGCCGCGACCTCACGTTGCCTGACCACGACCTTCAGTCACCTTGCCGCGACCTCACGTCGCCTGACCGCGATTTCATATCGCCTGACCACGACCTCACGTCGCCTGACCGCGACCTCATATCGCCTGACCACGACCTCACGTCGCCTTGCCGCGACCTCGCGTGACCTTGCCACGCACTCACGTCATCTGTCCTGCGCCTGAGGTCATCTCGCCGAGCACTCACGTGAGCTGTCCTCGACTCGATGACATCTGACCTCGACTCGCTGTCATCTGTCCTGAACTCGGCAATTCTCAGAAAAGCAGATCCCTCGTCGCGACCCTCCTCGGGATGACACGCACCCGTCAAGGCGCCATGCGTCCCGCGCCTCGCAGCTCGCGTCCCGCCTGCTTGCAGTCCTCCGCGACGTCCCCGTCTTCCTGCTTGTGGAGTCCCAAACCGTTCGCGATGTTGGCCGTCCCGACAACTCTCCCGGCTGCCGATGCTTCGCCTCCGACACGCACTAAGCCTCTTCGCTGTCTGCGCATACGCCACGACATCCGCGACCGCGCAGCAGTTCACCATCGAGCAGATCATGAGCGCTCCATTCGCGAGCGACCTCATCGCCGCGCAGCATGGCGCCGCGGTCGCGTGGATCACGAACGAGCGAGGCGCGCGGAACGTGTGGGTCGCGAAAGCGCCCCAATGGGAGGCACGCGCCGTAACGCATTATCCCGACGACGACGGCCAGGAGATCACGGAGCTCAGCTTCGAACCGGGGGGACGCGCCGTCGTTTACGTGCGCGGTGGATCGGGCAATGGCGCGGGCGAGCTGCCCAATCCGGCGTTCATCGCCGGCGGCGTCGACGAGTCGATCTGGATCTCGACGCTCGGCGATGCCGCACCGCGTAAGATCGCCGAGGGTAGCGGGCCGCGATTCTCGCCAAAGGGCGGCTCGATCGCCTTCGTGAAGAGCGGTCAGATCTGGATCGCGCGCGTTTCGCCGGACAGCACGAAGCCGGAGCAGCTCACGAAGCTCCGCGGCGGCGCCTCGAATCTTCGCTGGTCTCCGGACGGCCGGTATCTCGCGTTCACGAGCGGTCGCCAGCGACACGCGTTCATTGGCGTGTGGGATTTCGAGTCCAAGACGCTGCGCTACATCGATCCGAGCACCGACGAGGACGGCTCGCCCGTCTGGTCGCCTAACGGCAAGATGCTCGCCTTCATTCGCACGCCCTCGACCGTGTCGGATCTGATCTTCGTTCCGGAGCGTGAGAGCCGCATCCCGTGGTCGATCCGGATCGCCGATCCGGCGACGGGCAGCTCGCGCGAGCTGTGGCGCGCGAAGATGGGCATGGGAAGCGTGTTCGCGAGCATCGTCGCCGACGATCAGCTCATCTGGTCCGCGACGGGTGACCGACTCGTCTTCCCGTGGGAGGCGGACGGCTGGACGCATATGTACTCGATCGCATTGAGCGGCGGCGCACCAGCGCCGCTCACGCCGGGCGCATTCGAGGTCGAGCATGTTTCGCCAACGTCAGACGGCACGGCGATTCTCTACTCGTCGAATTCGGGGGATATCGATCGGCGGCACGTGTGGCGCGTCGCGATCGACGGGTCGTCCAAGCCTAACGGGCTCACGACCGGCACGGAGGGCATCGAATGGAGCCCGGTGATGGCGTCGGACGACCGCACGGTGGCCGTGCTCCACTCCGACGCGCGCCTTCCGGCGCGGGTGGCGATCGTCGGCGGCGGCCTGATTCGCGATCTGACGGGAATGCCGACGCCGGCCGATTTCCCCGCGAGCCGGCTCGTCGAGCCGCGACAGGTGATTCTGCACGCGGCCGACGGCACGCCGGTACACGCACAGCTCTTCCTACCGTCAGGCACGAAAGCTGGCGACCACCGCCCGGCCGCGATCTTCTTCCATGGCGGCTCGCGGCGCCAGATGCTCCTCGGCTGGCATTACATGTACTACTACTCGAACGCGTACGCGATGAATCAGTATCTCGCGAACCGCGGCTACGTCGTGCTG
>DASXPH010000061.1:0-40508 GCA_036493735.1 Gemmatimonadaceae bacterium | reverse complement strand
GGAAAGACGATGGCCGCCGAAGTGCTCGCGGGTGCACTCGAGCTGCCGATGTTCCGGATCGATCTCTCCCAGGTGGTCAACAAGTACATCGGTGAGACGGAAAAGGGGCTGAAACGCCTCTTCGATCTCGCCGACACCGTCGACACGGTTCTCTTCTTCGACGAGTGCGACGCGCTCTTCGGACGGCGCACCGAGGTGCGCGATGCGCACGATCGTTATGCCAACGTGGAGATCAGCTATCTCCTCGAGCGCATGGAGCGCTTCAAGGGCATCGCGATCCTCGCCACGAACCGTCGCAAGGACATCGATGAGGCATTTCTCCGACGGTTGCGCTACTCGCTGGAGTTCCCGATGCCGGAGCTGCCCGAGCGGCGCGCGCTCTGGCAGCAGATGATTCCTTCGGCGGTGGATGCCTCCGAAGTGGACATCGAGTTTCTCGCGCGGCAGTTCCCGCTGGCCGGCGGCAACATCCGTTCGATCGTGCTCAACGCCTGCCTGCAGACGGCCGATGGCAAGCGTGGCCGTCCGACGTTGCGAATGGAGCAGGTGATCATCGCCGTCATGCGCGAGTACGAGAAGTTGGGCCGCACCATGACGGTCGAGCAGTTCGGGAAGCACGCGGCCACGCTGGAGCGCGTCAGAAATGCATGAGCAGAGTCCGCGCCCGATGAATCTGCGCATCGACCGCGTCGTCGTGCGCGCGCCCGGCCTCCATGCGCCGGCGGCGCACGCATTGGGTCGTGAGATCGCTCGCTCGCTTCCGGACAAGCTCGTCGCCGCGGCGCATCACGCACCCCGTTCGGTGAGTCGTATCGAGGTGCCGGCGCTCCAGGTGCGTTCATCATCTTCGATGATAGTCGATGCCGTCGCTCGCTCACTCGCGCGCCGACTCGATACCGAGCGAGGTGGCGCATGACCTACCTCCTGCGTGGGGCACTCGTCGAGTACGCGAGCGACTTCCTCGGTCCGCTGCCTAACGTCGTCGTCTTTCAGTTCAACCCGGAAACGCTCACGCGCGTGATCCAGATTCCGCCGCGGCCCACCGGCGCGACGGCGCGCGAGACGAGCCAGGCGGGTGAGATTCCGGTGGAGCGTATCACCCTCAAGGCACAATTCAGCGCCGCTCAGACGTTAGGCGACGGAGACGTCGTCTCCCGCGGAATCGCCCGCACGGTGGGCGTCGGACCGCAGCTCGCCGCCCTCGAGCAGATGGTGCACCCGACCAACGTCCTCGGTAAACTCATCGGCCAGGCGATCGACGCCGTCGGCAAGGCGCTCGGCCTGGGCAGTGGTGGCAGTGGCAAGGCGCCGGAGCAGCCGATTCCCCGCGAGCAATATCCGCGGATTCTTTTCATCTGGGGCCTGACGAGGGTCCTGCCGGTGATCATCGAGTCGATGTCGATCACCGAACAGCAGTACGACGCGCTGCTCAATCCGGTCGAGGCAGAGGTAACGATCGGGCTCGCCGTCGTCGATATCTCCGCGTGCTCCGACGACGAAGTGGCGAAGGGGGCGCAGGAGTACACCGCGGCCGCGCAGGAATCGCTGGCGGTTTCCAATCTCCTCGTCGCCGCACCGCTCGTGCGCGACCTCATTCCATTCTGAGGACAATCACCATGTTCCTCGGCAACTCCCGTTATGCAAAGACGCCGCAGGTAACCGCTGTCGCTTCCGACGGTCGCACCGTGACCGCCGTGAAATTGCGCCAGCTTCCGACCATCGCTGGCGATCCAACACCGGTGCTGGGTCAGGACCGCCTCGACACCATCGCCTACAGCGACTACCAGGACGGCACGATGTACTGGCACATCGCCGACGCGAACACGGAGCTCGAGGCGACGGAGCTCACGCGTGTCGTCGGGCGCATCATCGACGTACCACCCAGCTGATGCCAGCCACACTCTACCGTCTCTTCTTCGACAATGCGCCCGCGTCGCGCGCGCAGCTCGACCTTGTCGATCGGATCACGGTCGAGCAGGGAATCGACGTCGCGTGGGCAGCGCGGGTCGAGGTGCCGATCTGCACCGATGCCAAGGGAGTCTGGTCGGACGAGAACGCGTCGCTCCTCACCCAGGTGCGCCGCGTGCGAGTCGAGGTGAAGGTGGGCGACGATGACTTCGTCGCGCTCATCGATGGGCCAGTCGTGACTATCGAGAGTGAGATGACCGCAACGCCCGGCCAGAGCACCGCCACGCTCGTCGTCAGCGACGACAGCTTCTATCTCGCCCGGAACGACGAGCAGGCACGCTTCGATGGCCTGCTCGACTCCGAAGTCGCGGACCAACTCTACCGCGATGCGACACAGATCGCGGATACCGACATCGACGACACCACCGCGGGCCCGAATGGCTCCAACTCGGTCGCCATCCAGCGCGGGACAGCGATGGCAATGATCAAAAGACTCGCCAGGCGAAATGGAATGCATGCCTTCGTGCGTCCCGGCGACGACGCTGGCGCGAGCATCGGAGTCTTCAGGTCGTTGCCAACGAAGACCGATGGCCTCGAGCCGCTCGTGTTGTTAGGCACGAATCGCAACCTCGCAACCTTCTCCGCGAAGAATGACGGTCAGTCGCCGACGCGAACCGTCATCTTCACTCTGAATCCACTCGATGGTACGACGAGCTCGGCGAACGCTTCGCCCTCGGATGCCGATCTGCTCGGCGGTACGTCCGCGACAGCGGCCGATGGTCAGGTGGGTACCGTCATCCTTCCACCAGCCGACGGCTCGGTGGACCCGCAGAAGCGCGCCGACGCGACGGCGACCATCTCGAGCTACGCCTTCCACGCCGACGGCTCAGTCGTGAGCGACTGCTACCCGAGCATTCTGGCTCCATTCCGCGTGGTGACGGTCACCGGCGTCGATGGCCGGCAGAGCGGCGACTGGTTGATCGTAGAGGTAACGCACACGCTCTCACGCTCCGTCTACACGCAGTCCTTCAAGCTGGCCCGGAACGCGACGTCCGCGGGATCGTCGGCCGCCGCGACCAAGCCGCCAATTGGAATCCACTGATGGCAATCACCGAGCTGAATCAGGACCGCGCTCTGGTCGAGGCGCAGCGCGACCACACGGAGAAGTTCTGGGGGAAGTACCGCGGCACCGTCGACGACGTGAACGACAATGCCTTCGATGGCAAGACGCTCGGCCGTATCGTCGCGATCGTTCCCGACGTCTACGGAACCAAGGTGAAGTCGCCCTGGGCGTGGCCATGTGTGCCTTTCGCTGGCAAGTCGCATGGTCTCGTGCTTCTTCCGGAGAAAGGCGACAAGGTGTGGATCGAGTTCGAGCTCGGTAATCCGGAAAACCCGATCTGGTCGGGATGTTGGTGGGGTGACGGCGACTTCCCAAAGGACGGCGGGGAGAAGAAGCGGGCGCTCGTGACCTCCAACGGGCACAAGCTCGTGATCGATGAGGACGGGAAATCGATCACCCTCAAGCACTCGAGCGGTGCCGAAGTGACCCTCACCGACAACGACCTCACGGTAAAGAAGGGAGGAAGTGTCGTCGTCGCATCCAGCTCGGTGAAGATCAACGACACGTCGCTGGAGGTGTCGTGATGGGCAGCGCCAACCTCACCACCGCGAGCCAGATCCAATGTCCGCACGGCGGGCAAGCCACGTTGACCACGTCGAACGCAAATGCGAAGGCGGCAGGCTCCGCGATGCTGCTCGAGACGGACATCCACGTCGTGTCGGGCTGCTCGTTCTGCATCGGACCGAATCCGTCGCCCTGCGTGCAGATCCAGTGGAGCGCCGGCGCGACGAAGGTGACGGCGGGAGGTACCGCGGTGCTCACGAGCAGCAGCGTCGGCAAGTGCTATAGCGCGGCGAACGCACCGCAGGGCGTCGCGATGGTCGCGAACACGCAGAGCCAGGTGAAATCCACGTGACGCTTCCTGACGGCGCGCACCTCGCCTTTCCCTTCCACGTGGCGCCTAACGGGCGCGCGGCGACGGTCGATTCGCTGCCGCATCACGTGCGGGACGAGCTCGTGCAACTGCTGCTCACGAACCTCGGCGAGCGCCCGTTCATCCCCGACTTCGGCGGCGGCATGCGCCGACTGGTGTTCGAGGGCTCGAGCGATGCGACGGCGGCGGTGGCGAAGGCGCAGATCGCGCGCGCGCTGTCGCGTTGGCTGAGCCAGCGGTTGACCGTGCAGACGCTCACGGTGCTCGCGGAGGGCGCGACGATCGCGGTCGAGCTGGACTACATCATCGCCGGCGAGAAAGATCCGCGGCGCGTCCGCTTCGAGCGGCAGGGTGGCTGACGTGACGACAATCGTCAACCAGCAGGCGCTCGCCGACCGTGCGCGGCTCCTGCTCGCCAGGGGCCTCAACGGCTTCGACTTCGTTCTCGTCACGCTGACACCGGCGGTCAATCCCATCGCGGCGCAGCTCGAGGTGCATTTTCAGAACGCCGACTTCCTCCCCGCCATCGTTGCCGCCATCGCCGGCACGCCGTCGCTGGCGCTGACGATCTTCCCGATCACCGGCGGTCATCGCCTGCGCGCGGGTTCCATGGCGGGGCAGGTGCAGGTGACCGGTGTGGTTGCCGGTCCCGGTGCGAATGTGCTCACACTGGCCGTCGCTCCGATCGGTGACTACTCCACGTACACGCTCGGTCTGCAGTTCGCGAACGTCGACCCGGTCTTCAGCGAGCTCGATTTCAAGTTTCGTCCGGGCTGCTTCTCGATCGACTGCGCCCCGGACTGGAAACCAGGCACCAAGCGCGAGCCCGAGCCCGCGATCGATTATCTCGCCAGAGATTACGACTCCTTCCGGCATCTCCTCATGTCGGCGATGGGCCAGCGCGTGCCCGGCTGGCGCCCAACGAGCGAAGCCGATTTCGATCAGACGCTGATCGATCTGTTCGCGGTCGCCGGCGATGAGCTGAGCGACTATCAAGACCGCGTGATGAACGAGGCGTACTTCGCCAGCGCGCGGAAGCGCGTGTCGATCGCGCGCCATGCACGACTGATGGACTACCACATCCATCAGGGGAATCAGGCCAGCACCTGGCTCGCGCTGTCGTTGGCGCCTGCCAAGAGCGGCACCCTACCTGGTGGCCTAACGGTTTGGACAGGGCCCAAACCCAGGATCAGCACGTCGCAGGTATTCCAGGCGCACTCTCCACAGTTCGTGCACACGCTGCTCAATCGCTTCGGTCTGTATACCTGGAGCGACGCCATCCCGGCACTCGCGGCGGGAAGCACGAGCGCGGACCTGCGCATCGACAGCGGCACCGCGTTCGACGCGAATCTCGTCCGCGGTTTTTTTCAGGCGGGGCTCGTCACGCACCTTGTTATTCAGGAATGGCTCAATCCAGCCACTGGGAATCCGGCCGGGCGTGATCCGCTCAAGCGACAACTTCTCGAGCTGCTGCCTGGCGTTCCCGCGGCGGAGACGCTGCAGGATCCTGTCACCGGCGATTTCCTCGTGCGAGTGCATTGGCGCGAGCAGGATAAGCTGACGGCCAACTATTGCTTCGTCGTCAACTGCAGTGGCGGTCCTGTGAGAGACGTTTCGCTCTTCCATGGCAATCTCGTTGTCGTAGACCATGGGACGCCTGGCGAAGCGATCTTCCTCGAGCCGGGCGATCCGCTGACGCTGCCGATCCAGCTCCACTTTGCGCGGAGCTCGGACGCCGATGTGCCCTTCAGCGCCACCTGCGCAATTCCCGACACACCGCTGGCGTACACCAATACCCTTCCCGGCGGCGAGATCCCGCCGATGTCGACGCTGAAGGTGCTGGTCACGCCGCCAGGCGGCGCCACGGAAACGTGGGTCGAACGCCCCGATCTGGTGCACGCCGATGACGGCGCGGATACCGGAAAGAGCTTCATCGTCGAGACGGATGAGCTGCGCCGCAGCGTGATCCGCTTCGGCAACGGGATGAATGGTCGCGCGCTTCCCGTCGATGCCGTTGTCCACTGCACCTATCAGTTCGGCGACGGTTTGGCCGGCAACGTGGGTGCCGACACGATCGTGCAGCTCGACGACACCTTGGACCCGCTCGTGGCCCTGGCGACATGTTGGAACCCGTTCGACGTCACCAGCGGCCGTGCGCCCGAGCCGGTTGCTCAGATCCTCCGGCGCGTACCGGAAGCGTATCGCTACCGACAGCTGCGCGCCGTCACTCTCGCGGACTATGTGAAGCGCGCGGAGGAGCTGCCCGGCGTCTCCCGTGCCGCCGCACGTTATGCGTGGACGGGAAGCTGGCGCACGGTGCAAGTGACGATCGATCCCGTGGGTACGATCGAGCTCGATCCCGTGCTTCGCCAGCGAATCGCCGACTACCTGGAGGCCGTTCGTCTCATCGGCGAAGACATCGAGATTCGGCCGCCGCGGTTCGTTCCGCTCATCATTCACGTTACCGTCTGCGCGAATGAGGCCTACTGGCCCGAGGACCTGAAGTTTGTCCTCGACCAGGAATTCTCGGCGAGCTACACGCCCGACGGCCGTCAGGCCTTCTTCAATCCCGACGCCTGGACTTTCGGGCAGGAATTGCACGCGAGCGAGATCCTCGGCCGCATCCAGGAAGTCGAGGGAGTGGAGCATGTCGTCTCGATCGACATCGCTCGCTGGGATGAACCGAGCGTGACGGTCGAGGCAGTCGTCACCTTGCGGCCTAACGAGATCATTCTCGTCGAGAACGATCCCGACCACATGGAGCTCGGGTCGATCGACTTTCTGGTGATCGGAGGGCGCCAATGACCGTGCCCTTCTGCCGCAACGACTGCGTCGTTCCCGCGAATTTCCCGGCGGTGATCTTCAACCGGCCCGGACTCTCGCACATCGGCTATCGCATCGGCACCTACGCCGCCATTCGAGCGGCGCTGATGCATGATCTCGATACCACGCCGTCGCTCTTCGGCTGGTCCCATCGCGAGCCAGACGATCCCGGAATCGCGCTGCTCGAGGGTGCGGCGATCGTCGGCGACGTCCTCACGTTCTACCAGGAGCTCTACGCCAACGAGGCCTACCTGCGCACCGCGCGCTGGCGGGAGAGCATCACCGAGCTCGTTAGGCTGCTTGGCTATCGTCTGGCGCCGGGACTGGGAGGCAAGGGGACATTCGCGCTCGAGGTTACCGGCACGCTTCCTGTCTCGGTTCCCGCCGGATTCCCGGTGAAGGCGCAGGTGGCGAGCGACGCGAAGTCGCAGGACTTTCAACTCACCGATGCCTTCACGGCGTATCCGCATCTCAGCCGCTTTCGTCTGTATCGTCCGCGGAACGCCCCGCAGCCAATCACTTCGGGGCACGGTGAGAATCAGCTCGAGGTGGACTCGGTGGCCGGCGCGAACGACACCGATGCCATCGCCTCGCTCGATCTGCAGAAAGGCGATCGGGTGATGCTCGCGCCGGTCTCGGGCTGTCTCGATCCGCGCGTATTGCACTTGATCGACAACACCGACCCTGTCGAGATCGTCGTGGTTCAGAAAGTCGAGCAGGTGCTCGATCGAAGGATCATCACCTTTGATGGTCCGCTTACCCATGCGCGCGGCGCGACCGTCAATGCTTACAAGCTGGGGCGCACCTTCCACCACTTTGGCGGAAGCGCGCCCGGGCTCACGACGACCGTCGCAGACAACAACGTGTCCCAGGTCCCCACGCGCACGACACGCAACGTCGACCAGGAGGACCACTCCACGGATACGGACCACTATTCGAAGATAGCCGAGACCGACATGCCGCTCGACAGGCAGGTCGACAACCTCTCTGCTGGCCGACCGCTCATCTGCGAGCTCGATCTCGCGTGGGACGACGATGTCCATGAGCAGAATAGTGGAAGTCTGCACACGGGGGTCGTGCGCACAATTCAAAGAGTCAGATCGGACACCCTGCTCTGGGGCAATCTCACCAGCGCCACGACGGTGATCATGGTCGACGAGCCGATCGCCGACACGAGTGCCTTCGATTACTTCGTCTACACCGACGTCCGTACCGGATGCTTCCACGAGACGCGGGGTCCACCGTTCGTGCTGCGAGCTCCCTCGACGTGGGCCTCTGGCGCGGTCACCGATCGGCACGTCGCCGCGTTCGCGACGCAGACTGACGTTCTCGCGCTGGCCGGCCGAGCGCTGATGCTCGTCGGCGACGACGGCACCACGCAGTCGGTGTACGTGAGCAATACCGCGGACGATTTCCCGCTCGCCGACCGCGACGCCGTGCATCCATGGGTCTGGCCCGTGCTACTGGACCGGCTCCCCGACGCATTCACGCTCGATGACTTCGACGAGGCCGCACCAACGGTCACCGTCTTTGGAAACGTGGCGGAGGGAACGCAGGGAAAGTCGGAGCCGCAGGCGATCGCAGGGAGCGGCGACGGCCGGCAGACCTTCCAGACTTTCAAGATTCCTAAAGCGCCGCTCACGTACTTCGAGGTCGCCGGCAACACGCCGCCGGAGACGCCGGAGCTGCTCGTGTACGTGGAGGA
Organism: Gemmatimonadaceae bacterium; assembly: GCA_036493735.1. Classification (GTDB taxonomy): domain Bacteria; phylum Gemmatimonadota; class Gemmatimonadetes; order Gemmatimonadales; family Gemmatimonadaceae; genus AG2. The sequence continues at coordinate 32,075 of DASXPH010000061.1, read as the reverse complement.
CATTCTGTGGACCCGCGTTCCAAGCTTGTTCGCGCACGGGCCTAACGAGATGATCTACATCGTGCGAGAGGACAGCGACGGGTCGAGCTGGATTCAGTTCGGCGATGGACAGACGGGCGCGCGTCTTCCGTCGGGGCTCAACAACGTCGTGGTGCAGTGGCGCACCGGCGTGAATGCATTCGGCGCGCTCGCCGCCGGTACCACGCCGCAGGCGGGCGCGAGGCTCGAGCGGCTGGACAAGATCAGGCTCCCCGGTGTCATCGCGGGAGGCGCGGCACCCGAGACCGGTGGACACGCACGCGAGACCGCCCCCGGACGAATCCAGAGTCTGGATCGCCTCGTCAGCTTGTGGGACTACGAGACCGAAACGATGGCGATCGCCGGCGTCGCGCGCGCCGAGGCGGCGTGGCAGATCCAGGACGGCGTGCCGATGGTCGTGCTGACGGTTCTGATGCAGAGCGGGCGCGAGTCCGAGATCGACGCGGTGCGTGACATCATCACCACCGCGAACCGGTGCCGCGGTCCCCGACGCTTCCCGGTGATGGCGGTCGAAGGTCACCTGCGCTGGTCATATCTCGCGGCAAATGTCACGATCGAGGCGAACCGCAAGACGGAGCTCGTGGTCGCGGCCATCACCGCCGCGCTCCTCGGAGGGCCAGACGATTCGTTAGGCGACCCGCAGCCTGGTCTCTTCACGCCCGCCTCACGCCGGTTTGGGGATCCCGAGTACGCCACGCGCATCGAAGGGATCATCCAGGAGGTGGCTGGCGTCGTGTGGACGGAGGTGACCGGCTTCGGGATGCTCGATCCAGGCGACGATCCCGGTACGCTCGCGGTACCCGCACAGCCCTGGTCGCGCGCCGAGTCGGTGACGCCCGAAGCCGGTGAGATCCTCACGCTCGATTCCGCACATCTCGTCCTCTCGCCAGTCGCGGCAGCAGTCACGGGAGGGTGCACATGAGCGCGCCCCGCGTTCCGCTGTACACGCGGCTCCCCGAGATCCACCGGCTCAAGGATGCCGAGCTCGAACAGCCGGGGCAGCTCCGGGACTACGTCGCGATTGTCGAGCGCGCGTTTGGCGAAGTGCACCGGAGCATCGAGTCGCTCTACGACGATCTCTTCATCGAGACGTGCGACCCGTGGGTCATTCCCTACATCGGCGACCTGCTCGGCACCAGCCATCTGAGCGGCGACGATTGGACGCTCCGCGCCGACGTCGCCGACACCATTGCGCTCCGCCGGCGGAAAGGCACGCTCGGCGCCCTCGAGCTCCTCGCCTACGACCTCACCGGATGGGGATCGCACTGCGTGGAGTTGCGCGAGCTTCTCGCGTGGACCCAGCACCTGAACCATCAGCGTCCCGATGCCGGCGGCGATCCGCCATACGCTCAGGGCATCACGCGCTTCACGATCCCGCGCGGCGGAACGATCCCGCTCCGTGATCCGGCCTCGCTGTCGCTCCTGGGAACGCCCTTCGACACCTTCGCGCACACGGCCGATGTGCGGCCAGCCGCGACCGATAGTCTCCGCATCAACCTGCCGAATCTCGCGATCTTCCTCTGGCGGCTGGCAGCATACCGCGTTGCCGTATCGAAACCCGTGTGGCGCGGGACTCCGCCGGCGTATTCGGTGTCCGGCGCGCCAGTCATCGCGCGCTTCGACATTCATCCCATGGGCCAGCCGGTGCGACTCTTCAACACCGGACGCTTCGCGCCCGACGCGCGGCCGCTCGTACTGAGCCGCGTCGACGAAGTGCCTGGGCCTATCCCCACCGCGCGGTTGTCGCAGGGCGAGCCAGCTGGGCGTCCGGACGAATACGTCTCGGTGGACACGTACGACGAGACCGATCCGACGCTCGCCACGTTAATCGTGCACGAACAGGGGCTCCAGCTCCACCTGCCGGACGGCACGTTCAACGGCGACATCTGGAAGATTCGCGGTGAGAATCTCTGCGCCTGGGAGCGGGGCATATGGCCGCCGCTGTTGAATCGAGAGATCGCGATAGACCCAGTGATCGGTCGCGTCGCCTTCGGCCTCGCCACGGCCGCTGAGCGCACAGCGCTCAAGGACGACCTGCTCGTCACCTATACCTACGGCGCCGTGGGCCCGGTGGGCGCGCACCCCATCTCTCGCCTGGACGCGCCGACGCAATGGCTCGGCGAAACCGTGCAGTTCAAGGCGGTCGACTACCACCTGAACGCATCCGGGCTCCAGAACGCGCTCGACAACATCGAGAATTCGCTGCAGCCGATTGTGATCGAGATCCGGGACAGCATGACCCACGATCTCGATCTCGCGGCCGTAGCCGGAGTGCTCAACGAGGCGGGAGGCCCGAATCTCCGGCTCAATCGCACCCTCATCATCCGCGCGGCCGATGGCGAACGGCCGGTGATTCAGCTGGCGCGTCCGCTGCGCTTCCGCCCCACGAACGTGCTGGGTGCGAATCCGGCACAGCAGGACCAGTTCGACGCCGTCATCGACCGCATCACCGTTAGGCTCGAGGGCCTGTACCTGACCCGCGATGCTGGGTTTGCCGCGGGCGATCCGCTCATTGCGCGCGTCGCCGTGCATTCGCTGGAGCTGGTGGACTGCACGCTCGACCCCGGCGGCTACGAGATGCTCGGTGGTGGACGCGCGCCAATTCGAGACGCCGTCTCGCTCGAGGAGCCGTATGGCTTTCCACCGGCGACCGAGGGGGTATTCAAGCCCACCCCCGAAGTGCATCTGCAGCGCTCGATCGCTGGTCCGATGCGACTCGACGACGGAGGCTACACCCTCTTTCTCGAGGACTCGATCGTGGACGCCGGCGCTGGTGTCGCCGACAACGCCGTGAATGCCATCGCCGTCGGCGGCTCGACCGATCCGGTGAATGGCTGGGCGCCGCCGACGCAGATGTCCGGCCTAACGGTGTTCGGCCGGATTCGCGTGGGCACGCTCAGTGGCCGCGGCGGGATCTTCGTGCATCAGCTGGAAGTGCTCGACAACCAGAAGGGGTGCATCAAGTTCAGCTGGTTCTCGAGTGAAGCCAATCGGCTGCCGCAAAACCACGCTTGCGTCCAGGCGCCCGACGCGCCGCTGAGCTTCACCGACGAATGGTTCGGTTCCCCCGCCTATGGGCAGCTCGCGCGCGTCGCCGACTTCCGGATCCTCGAGCGCGGACCAGGGGACGACGCCATGGGCGCGTTCGGTTTTCTGCTCGAGGCGCACCGCTGGCACAATCTGAATATCCGATTCCGCGAGTTCATGCCGCTCGGCGTGCGACCGCTACTCGTCCCGGTGACCTGAGGAGCCACGCACATGCACGGCGACCTTTCCACGCCATTCACGACGCGCGACATCAACTTCGCGGGCATTCTCGAGCAGCAGGGCCGAGTGAGCCTCGACGCGGACACCAACGCGGCCACCGCCATCGCGCTCGACTGGCAGGACATCGAGGCCAACGACGTCATTGGGAGCGGCGTCGCGGCGATCCCCGCTGATGCGCCGGACAGCTTTCTCGTCACGAGCGCACAGGTGGATGGAGCCGGCAAGGTGCGGATCGTGGTGAATGGAGGGCGCGCGTGGGTCGATGGCACCCTCGTTAGGCTGGAAGGAACGCCGCCGATCGGGCGCGTTGCCACGTACCTGCAACCACCCGTCGTGCCCGCGCCGGCGCCCGATGCGACGAGCATCGCCGCGGGTGTTCGCGATGCCGTCATCCTCGAGGTCTATCGCGAAGCGCTCAGCTCCTTCCAGCGTCCGGGATTATTGCTCGAGCCGGCGCTCGGCGGCCCGGACACGATCGAACGGATTCACACCTCGTTCGACTTTCGGCTCCTTCGACTCGCCGCCGGCGACGACTGCGGCAATCTCGGCCCGAAGCTGGACGACAACCTCGCGGCCAGAGGTCATCTCACCGTCAGCCTGAAGAAGACGACGACCATTCCCGGACCGTGCCCGGTGAACGACGCCGGCGGCTACACCGGGTTCGAGCACGCGCTGTATCGGATCGAGATCGCGGATGTCAACGCGGGCGCTCCGATGTTCAAGTGGTCGCAGTTCAATGGTGGGCTCGTGGGCCGCGCGGACTTCGACGGCGGAGCGGGCATCGCCAGGATTCTTTCCAATCTCCAACCCATCATTACCGCCGGGCTCCCCTCCTTCTATCTCGAGACGCTCGAGCCGGACACGGACAGCGGCGGCGCGCCGATCTTCGACCGATGGCGCGTGACCTATGGCGCGGGTGTAACGCTCAACGCGAACGACGAGCTGGTGCTCGGCCCGACGGTGTTCGGTGCCGGCCCGCCGCCGAAGGGCTCGCCTACCTTCTTCCGGCTGTGGAACGCAATCCGCGGCTGCGGAGAGTTCCCCACCGGCGGCGTGCCTAATGAGTTGATCGACGGAATCTGTCTCGCCTTCGATCCGAACGCGGTCGGCGCATATACCCCAGGCGACTACTGGACCTTCGACGTCCGCGCCGGGAACATCGCGATCGACCCGCTCATCATTGGCGGAGTGCAGGTGCTCGTCAACGACGAGCCGCCGGCGGGCATTCGCCGCCATCGCGTATCGTTAGGCATCGTGACCTGGCCCTCGGCCATGCCCGCCGCCGGCACGATCTCCGACTGCCGCGAGGTCTTCCAGCCGCTCACGCGCCTCGACACCTGCTGCACCTTCCGCGTCGGCGACGGCGTCCACAGCCACGGCCAGTTCACCTCGATCCAGACCGCGGTGCAGCACCTGCCCGCCGCCGGTGGGAAGATCTGCGTGCTCCCGGGCGTCTACAATGAGCATGTGCTCATCGACACGCTGGAGAACGTCATTATCTCCGGCTGCGGCAAGCGGAGCCACGTGATCGGTGACACCGCCGATCCGGTGTTCCATATCCGCGACTCGTGGCACATCACCATTGAGGATTTGTTCATCGAGGCGCCGGACGACGCGAACGGCATCCTCGTCGACACGGCGGAAACGGACTACAATCGCGACATCAAGATGCGGCGGCTGATCGTCGCGGCGACCACCGCAAGCGCCATCGACGTGGAAGAGGGTACCGGCGTCACGATCCGCGAAAGCTTCATCTCCATGGCGGACGTCCCCACGGAGTGGCCCGCCATCTTCTTCATCGCCGACAATGGGCTCATCGAGCGCAACGTCGTGCGTGTCGGCGCGCAGGACGGGATCGACGAAGCATTCTGGGTCACGGCCAGCGCCGGACTGGGCGGCATTCAGCTCGGCGGATTCTGCGATCGTGTGCATGTGGTGGAGAACATCATTCAGGGCGGCAACGGCCAGGGCATCACGCTCGGCAGCATCGAGGTCGTGGACGATCAGGGGAAACCCACCCATCACCGCGTTGGTCATCCGGGTGGCGTCGATCCGTGCACGCCTTGCAAGCCGGGAGATGGCAACGTGCCGCCCGATGGTCCCGATCCCGGCACTCACAACGTGTCCGCGGGGCCGCTATTCGAGATCTATATCGAGCGCAATCGCATTCTGAACATGGGACTCGACGGCATCGGCGTCGTCGGCTTCTGGGATCTCACGCTCGTCGACGAGATGATCAGTGTGTGGCGTCTCAAGATCGCCGACAACGAGATCCGCTACTGCCTGCAGCGGGAGCTCGCCCAGCCGGCCGATGTCATGCTCGGCAGCATGGGTTATGGCGGAATCTCCCTTGCCGACGTCGAGATGCTCGAGGTCAATCACAACGTCATCGAGGACAACGGCCAGGACAGCACCCAGCCGGTTTGCGGCATTTTCGTGCTGCACGGCGTCGGAATCGACATCGCGGACAATCGCATCCTCGACAACGGCTGGCGATCGGAGCAGTCGATCAGCCAGGCCAAGAAGGGCCTTCGCGGCGGCATCATCATCGTCTACGCCGTAGCGCCAACGGAGCCCGTCAACATTACGGTGCTCGGCAAAACGCTGTGGGCGCAGCCGGAGCAGAACGGCGTGCCAGCACTCCGCGTGCATGACAATGTCGTGAACACGCCACTCGGCCGCGCCTTATCCGTAGTCGCGCTCGGGCCGGTATCCGTACAGGGGAACGCCCTGGGCACGAAGGGCGTGGAACCCATTCTCGACAATCTCTCGTCCGATCTCATTGCGGCCACCGTCTTCATCTTCGATCTCGGGCTGAGCGACGAGGTTTATCTGCAGCTCCTCTTGTTCGAGGTTCTGGCAAGCCAACCGCCCTCCCCGGACATGGTGAACGAATCCGCCGCCGCGGTGACGATCACCGGTGCTGGTCTCGACGACGCGTTCTTTGGCCGAGCGCTGGCGGATGGAACAGTGCAGTTCGACGACAATCAGGTGGAGCTCGATCTCACGCAATCGCCGGAGGCAGAAAAGACCGGGGGGCTTAGCACTCACGGGATGATAGGCATCGGCGGCCGCTCCTTCGCTTTCTCGTCGATCATGATTCTGACCCTGGATGACGTCTCGTTCCAGGACAATCAGTGCGTCTGCACGCTGCTCGGCGACATCGTGCTCGTGAACGCGCTCGTGATCGGCTATTCGCTGAGAGTGCACTCGAATCGGTTCACCGAGAGCCTCATCCTGTCGCTCTTTTCGGCGATCACCTTCGGCCTCGCGAACATGACGACGCACAATCAGGCCACGCGCTGCATCATCGCGCTCCCGGCGCCGCCGCCGACGGTACGCACACCCAACACGATCCTGCATCCGAACGCGTATTGCGAACGCTTCGTCAAGGACCCGCAGTTCCTCGGCCGCCGGCAGATGCTGGCCGGCGCCATCCAATAGGAGTGCGCGATGGCAAAGAAAAACCGCACGCCCGGCGCGAGCTCGCGCGGTGCCGCAAGCGGCCCCCGCTCCGGCGCAGGACAGACGATCAGCATTCCGCTGGACAGCATCGCCGAGCGCACCGCGCAGGTGCTGCCGGGAGCGGACTCCGCTCGCCTTCGCGGCATTCAGGGCTTGCAGCTCCTGCGCAATGCGCGGAACACTGGAGATCAACGCGCCCTGGCGCAGTTGCGCAAATTCGGCGACAACCAGTTGAGGGTGGCGGAGCTGCAGCTGCGGATCGCGGCAAACGCGCTGCTCGTTAGGAATCTCGCCACCGAAGCGGAACGCGCGGCGACACCGCCGGTGACGGCGGCAGCCGGGAGCTACATCGTGCACGGGCGCATACGGGATGAATCGTTCGCCGGCGTCCCGAAGTGCGTCGTGGAGCTGACGCAAACGCAGGGCGAAGGTGATAACGGTCCGCGCTCCAAGCCGACCGATGACACCGGCTACTTCAAGATCACCGTGACGGGCGTGAAGGATCCGGCAGCGGAAGCCGCTGCCGCAGCCGGTGCGGCGGCAGAAGCGACAAAGGAGGGAAAGGCCGCGCCGGCGGCAGCATCAGCAAAACGTGCGACGGTGAAGGCGCATTCGGTGTACCTGCGCGTGCTCAAGAGCGGAGCGCTGGTCCAGGAGGACGCTCGCCCGCTCACGCCACGAAGTGGGCAGGTGGATTACGTAGAGATCATCGTGCCGGCGGAAAAGTGAGCGGAGCCTCGGTGCGGACTCATTCTCGAGCTTCGTTCACAACTGCCGCCGCATGCCATAAAGGACGGCAATACACGCGGAACGCGCAGCCAGCGCCCGTCCCAGTCTCGCTGCTTCAAAGGTGCCCGTGCGGCGGCAACTGTCCGAGTTGCCGCGCTGGGGAGACGCGCGGCGCATCCACATCGACAATCGCGATTGGGCCGGCAGACGATCACTTCGAGCGGGAAGCCGAGCGCGTGGCAGCATCGATCGGCGCGCCGATTCCTGCAGAAGCGAGCGCCGCTCCCCTGATGTCGCGTCCGACAGCGACAACAACCGTGCAGCGGTGTGCTTGCGGTGGCTCTTCCCCCGGCGGCGGCACCTGCGCGGCATGTGCCGGGAAAGAGGAAGGCGACGACCTGCCGTTGATGCAGCGAGCGGCATCTGGTGAGTTCGATCATCCGCTCGCCCCACCAAGCGTGCACTCGGTTCTCGCGTCGCCTGGAGCGCCGCTCGATCAGCCGCTGCGCCTCGAGATGGAAAATCACTTCGGCGTCGGCTTCGGATCCGTGCGCGTGCACACTGATGGAAGAGCGGCAGAATCGGCCGACGAAGTGAACGCGATCGCATACACGGTGGGCGCGAACGTGGTGTTCGGGCACGGTGCGTATGCTCCGTCATCGCCAACAGGCCGCCGGCTTCTCGCTCACGAGCTGACCCACGTCGTGCAACAGGGCGGGGCGCTTGCCGGACAGCGCCGCGACTCGATGGACGTGACGCCATCGCCGACACGCGTAGCGCGCGACGACAAGGAGTCCTACATCGAATTGGAGCTCCTCCCGAATTGTCCGCCCGGCTTTATCTGCGCGATCATTACGAACGGACCGAAGCAGCACCAGCCGCTCTCGGAGGCGGACAAAGCTGCCATCACACAAGCAACCGGTGCGGCGGCACCGCCCGGGACGCTCACCTTCAGCAAAGATGGCCCGCGCTTCGTGCTCCACGATACCGCGACCACTTTCGGCCCCGCCGCAACGGAGGCGACTCACCTCAACAGATTGAAGGCAGAAGGCAGCACGCCGGTCGGTGAAGGCGCGGCTGCATACGTCACGGCCGCCGGCGCTCCCTTTCAAGCGCATTCAGCGTTCTACAATCCACAGCGCGCCACGGCCACGGAGTTCGAGCGCGCCAACGATCTCATGGATCTCAAGACGCGTGAGACGAACATGCAGTTGATCTGGTCGCTCACCAGCGCGGCAGAGCAGACCAAGGCGATCGCGGCGTATCTCGCACTCTTCCCCCGCCTGGCCCCGAGGGACGTCAGCTCCGAGACGGCCAAAGCTATGAAGAACCTCGACAGCTCGCAGACAAGGCCTAACGGCACCACCGCAAGTGTGTTCACAACGGCCGGCGGCGCCGTCTCGAAAATCTGTGACTCCGTCGTGGCAAAAGGGGCCGCGGCGGTCGCCGTCGCCGGCAAGGACACGGCCCTCGATGCCGCGTGCAAGGTGATGCGGCCGGTCTTCGCCGCGCGCTCGACGCGGATCGCCGAATCCACCAACGTGGAAATCGTCGCCGAGAAGGGGACTGACTGCGATGCGTCGGCGTCAGCGGCGCGATTTACCCCTTACCCGCCCGCCGCATACGACGCAGTCGCAAATCTCTACCTGAAGGCCGCGCTCGAGGCGGGCCAGTTCCCAGAGATCACGACGCACTACTTCCTCGATTCCACAACGCCAGCCGGATCGCCCGGGCCGATCACCAAATCGCAGAACCGCTGCGATCCGCGCTGCTTCGATCTGGATCTCCTCTATTCGAAGATTGCAAAGATCCTGGGCCACGGCAAAGGAAGTACTTACGGCGTTCCGGCGATCTATGGCACGACGTGGGGAACGTCGACGGTGTGGTGGCCGCAGCAGGTCTGCGGTACCGGGCGCGGAACGCCCGCGCCATCGCCGCCGAAGACGAAGACGAAGCAACAAGTGCCCAGTCCGCACGGGTCCACGTCGGGCGCCCAGGTTCCACGCAACACTACCGAACCGCACCTCGCTCGAATGCCCGATGATGACAAGCTTGACGCCGGCGTAAAGCCGCCGTCGGATGCGGGATCAGTGCCCGCCTCCGACGCCGGGATCGCGAGCTCGCCGACAACGACCACAACTTCCGCGGTTACAGACGCGGGTACGCCGCCATCCACAGGCCCAACTACGACAAGCCCGGCGAGTACGGTCACTGCTGGTGGGCATAAGGCCGCTCCCGCCGGCTCCGCCGCTTGTCCCGACGCGCCGCCGATCCAGATAGTCGTCCTCGCTTGTTCGACTGCGCCGGCGGCAAAACCGCCGGCGAAAGAGACCGCCGAGCTGCCTGCGCCGACGCCCGGTCGGTTCGGCGGCGATGCGGAACGCGCGCAATTCGCGAAGGATCTCGCTAAGTGTCGCGCCGATCGCGTGGTGAAGGAGGAGATCGAGAAGCGTTATCGCACTGACGTCTCCGCGGCCAAGAAAAAAGCGACGGCGGAGAGCAAAACCGAAACCGAGGAGGCGATCAAAGCGGCCGCCGAATCCGTCGAGCCGAAAGACAAGCGGGCGATCGCGAAGGCGAGAACAAAAGCCGCCTCGGATGCAAAGAAGGCCGCCGCCAAGAAGATTGCCGACGCGGAGGCTGCTGTCGCGCACCAGACCGTCGCTGCCGTGACGACGGAGCTGGCGACGAAGTTCGAAGAGGATTTGGCGACGGATTACGACCTAACGATTGCCCACGGCCTCGGGCGCTACGCAGCAACGTGGCGTCACACTATGCAGGCAGCCCTCGACCGAGAGCGTAAGCGGATCACCGCGGAGAAAACGGCCAAACCAAGAGTCCCGAGGGGAACGACGCCGTCGCCCGCCAAAACGCCTGACGAGATCGCGGCCGCCATCGAAGCCGACATGATTCAACCTCGTTGCAATCAGAAGATGTGGGCGCTGGATCAGCTCGAGTGGCTCAAGCACGGATGGGCCGTCGCGCGCCGCGAAGAAGTCGACTTCGATACACTCTCGAGCGCGAAATACCTGAAGGACTTGAAACCAACCTACGAGGTCCCGGCCGCTGAGCGCGTAGAGATTCCGAAGGCGCTGCAATCGGAGAGCGGCATGGCTACGATTGCGCCAGAAGTCGCGACCTTCCTAACGCAGTTGGCCGCTGACCCGACCTGCCCGCCATTCAAGGCCAGCACTTACGGCCCACACGGCCTTGGAGTATGGGGCAGACGGGGCTTCTCAGTCGATCTGCACCTGGAAGCCCCGTTGGATCAGCGCGGATTCTGGCGCGTTTCGACAGCGATTCAGTTTCTCGTCGCGCTCGATGCCGCGGCCAAAGCACTGGGTGCCCGATGGCGTGTGCTCTACAATGACTTCCGGGTCGCCGACGCGATCAACAGCGCCACCGGCACGCGTAATGTGGGTTTTGTTGCCGACAGCGCCGCGCCAGACCTCAACTGGCACGGTCCGCTTGTGCTGCATATGCATCTCGATTTAGAGATTCCGAAAGCGCCGCCGCCAGCTCCGGCAAAAACTCTGGGGACGCCGAGCCCGGCGGCGCCAAAGCCGTAAGAGCTGGTCCACGATCAAGTTTAGCTTTCATCCCAAGTACTGCGAAAGTGACGGCAAACGGTGCGCTTTACTAGACCTTCGGATGACGCACAGCCCGCCTATTCGTGAAGCTCCGCGCCGCGGCAAGCAGCCGGTCCTCGGGCGCGAGCGGCCAGTAGTTAGGCGATCGCCCCTCGACATGTCCGCGGGTGGCCGCTGCACTTGCGGCGGCGGTTGCCCCTCCTGCCGCACCACGCAGACACAAGGGACATCGGCGACGGCGATCGCGATCGGACCGGCGGACGACCAATTCGAGCGCGAAGCGGAGCGCGTTAGCACAGCGGTACTCGGCGGTTCAGCTGCGCATGTCGCGTCGACGATTCGAGAAGGCGGCGTTCAGCAGAATAGCCTCACGTTAGGCAATGAGCGATCTCTCACGTCTGGCCAGCAACTCTCGCCCGATGCGCGTGCGTTTTTTGAGCCTCGACTCGGGAGCGACCTAAGTAATGTCCACGTCCACACCGATGCGGAGGCGGCACGGAATGCAGACAGATACTCGGCTCGCGCATTTACCTACGGCGCTGATATTTGGTTCGGGACGGGTGAGAGCGCCAACGACCGCGTGCTGCTCGCCCACGAGTTGGTCCATACGGTCCAACAACGTGCCGTTCCCTCACTCGGCGCTAGCGAGCGAAGCGTTTCACCACACCCAACAATACAGCGGCAGGAGCGCAATCAGGAGACCAACGGCGTGAACGTCGTGGTCATCGGTGCGCCCGGGCCGCACGAGATTGAAGCGGGCCATCCATATCAATTTGTGAATGCCGCGATCGCGCTTGGGGACACACCGAACACCGTATGGTTCGTCGAACAAACCGGATACGCACAGGGCAAGGTTGATCCTCGGCTCATCGAACGCATGGCCCCAGGTCGCCTGGTGTGGATTACGCCGGACAACAAGCTGGTGGACCAACTCAACGCCTTCGGTCCACGCCACATCGCGTCACTGCACGTTTTCAGTCACGGACTTCCTGGATTTGTAACCCTGCGCTACGGGTGGGATCAAGAAGGTCTCGCCAATTACGGATTCGCTCTTCAGGATGTCGAATCGCTGAACCAGGATTTGTTCTTGCCTAACGCGCCGGTGCGCTTTGACTCCTGCAATACCGGCACATCAGATTGGTATTCCCCTGAGGGGAACCTGGCTCAGGCCTTCGCGGATCGGACCGGGCGTCCGGTGAATGCGTGGACAGGACGAACATCGTACTCCGAAGTCAATCGCGCTGCCGGAAGTCGCCCCGCTGAAGTGAAGGGATCCGAGGTTCTCCCTGGGCACTCGCCGGACTTCGCGGAAGCCGGCAGTCGACTCCTGGGTCGTGACCCTCAACTGGTGACCCTTTCGCCAGCGACCGGGAAGCGCGTCGGTGGTTTCAAATCCGATTTCTCCATGAAGCTGCGACTGCCTGAATCACGCAAATTCGATGTTCCGGCGAATGGTGCAGTCGTCGTCACTTGTTCCAATACTCGCGTGGTCGACACGGTGGATGACGTGGAGATCGCACCCGACCCGAAGGCCATTGGTGCCAACCACGTCGAGGTCTCGCTGACCCGAGAGCGTTCATGGTGGTCAGATGAGCAAGCCGGCACTCGCTCCTTTCCATTGGCCTTCCCACCACACGCCGAAACGTGGAGTTCGCTGACGGCTGGCACTTACTATTTGGAGATCTGGCGAGATGGCAATACTAACTTTCTCACCAAAGGCGACATTGCCGTCGAGATCCACGAACCACCTTGAACTCCGATTGCCCGTTAGGTAGAACGTCGCCTGACAAGCGATAACGCTTCAGCACGTGGGGCGAACCGAACATGGTTCCTGTCAACGCGGCGGCAACCCACTACGACTTCTGATGACGCACAGTCCACCCGTTCGCGAGGCTCCGCGTCGCCCGACCGAGCGTGCATCTGGACGCGATCGCTTGGTGCTACGACGATCACCGATCGGCGAATCCGCCGCGGGACGATGCGCTTGCGGCGGCGGTTGTCCCTCCTGCCGCGCCGCACAGGCAGAAGGGATATCAGCGACCCCAATCTCCATTGGACCGGCGGACGATCAGTCCGAGCACGAGGCGGAGCGCGCGGCAGTGTCGATCGGAGCGTCAGTGGCGGCCGAGGCGATCACGGCTGCGATGATGCTGTCGCGCACGCCGGCGCGCGCGTCCGCGGCGGAGACGGCGCTTCCGCCCGTCGCCCCGCCCAGCGTACATGCGACGCTCGCCTCCGCGGGGCGTCCGCTGGACGCTCCGATTCGCGCCGAGATGGAATCGCACTTCGGCACGGATTTCGGCGGCGTGCAGCTTCATACCGACCCACTCGCCGCGGCCTCCGCCGACGATGTCGCCGCACGCGCTTACACGGTGGGACCGCACCTGGTCTTCGGTGCCGGCGAGTACGCACCGGATTGCGCCGAGGGACGCCAGCTGATCGCGCACGAGCTCGCGCACGTCGTGCAGCAGGGCGCGGCGCCGCACGCCGACGGTCGGGCGGCGCTGCAGCGCACGCCATCTCCCCGTCTACAGCGCGCGCCGAAGCCATCCCTCGTGCGCTTTCCAGTGCTGTGCAACGACCTTCTGAACGCGCCCGAGCAATTGCTCGCCGGCGGCAAGTATATCAACGGCACGAAGGTCCACGCCGCGATTGGTAGAGCCTTTCGGGCCGAGTTAGGCACTCCGGCGAATTCGATCGGTCTCATTCCGGGCGCCTTCTGGAGCGAGGGCGCTCTCGGGTGCGGCGAAGCCGGTAGTTCTCAGAATGCGCCGCGGCCGGATGTCTACAAGAAACGCGGAGGCGACGCTCCCGTCGATCTCGTGTACCGCCGCGGCAACGTCGTCGAGATCGGAGAGATCAAGCCCGCGAATCCGACGTGCATTCCCGAAGCCCAGGAGCAAGTGAAGCATTACGTGGAAAAGGGGAACGAGGACTACAACAAAGCGTGGCGCCAGTCGAAGGGAATCGACCACTTCGAGCGAATGGCTGTCGGCCGCTCGACGATCCGACAGGTAGATGTGGACGGCACGGTGGTCACACTCAGTTGGTGCGAGCCCGGCGTGCTCGTTTACAAACCTCTACTCACCGAGGGAGAGGGAAACGTCACGTGCGGCATCAAGGACGCCGATCTCGATGCCGCCGTGCGCAAACTGGAGGACCCGGCGCAGTCCGCCGCAAACCAGGCCATCAGCGAGCGACTGGACAAGGCGCTGGATCACATCATTACCGACCTCAGTTTCAAGGATGCCCTCCACAAGCTCTGGAAGGTCGGGCGCCAGACGATCCTGGCACAGATCGAACGGAGTGGCGGCCCAGAGGCTCGGAAGCTCCTCGAGCAGCTCGGCGACGAAGAGGCGATCGACATGATTGGAGACTGGCTGGACAAGAAGCTCGACCACAACGAGAGCGAGCTGCTGAGATCAATCGCGCACCACATAAAGGACGACATCATCAATCGCGTTCGCGACTTGGTGCAGGCGGAAACGAAGGCCGCGCTCAAGGAAGCGATCATCGCGGCGTGCGCGACGGCAATTGCCGGCGTGGTGGCGCTCTCCGAGGTGCTCGCGAAGTACATTCAGTCGCTCGGTAAACGCCTTCCGCAGCTGGCGACCGAGGTCGCCATCGCGTGGGCGCAGAAGGCCATCCAGGACCTGGTGAAGGCCGTCGCCGAGGCCGCGCTCATTGCCCTCGTTGCCGTTGTTGCCATCGTCGCGATCATCTTCGCGGGGCCCGAGCTCCTTGCGGCGGCCGCCGCGATCGAGATCGGGGCGCTCATCGCCGATGCTCTCGCCGCGATCGCGGCACTCCTGGCAACACAGTGGGCGGAGATCGTTGCATTCGCCGGTCTCAGCGAGGGCATTCGCATCATGATCCCCGCATTGCCCTGACCGCGATCTCCTCGTAAGATCGCCAGCCTAACCTGGCTGACCTTTAGAGCATCTGCGATCAGGTCGACCGCAGTCGCAGCTCATCATCGCGCATCAATCCGCGAGACGTACGGCCAGCAGATGCGCGAGCTCATCGAGGAGCGCGTGAAGCTCCTAACGTGCATCGCCGTTGCGCGGGCTTCCCGTCGTGTCCACGACGTAGCTGCCGGGCGGCCTCTGGAAGATTTTCCACGCCGGCGGCTGCTGCGCGAGCACGGCGAGGACGAGAGTGGGAGCAATGGCAATGACAACATGCAGCTTACTCCTGGCAAGGCGCCCGAAAGTACGGGACGGCATTCGTCGGTGCCACCCTCGAGTCTTCGGTGCTAAAGGCGGAAGGTACATTATGCGATGGATTGCTGTCCCGATCGACCTCGGAGGTCATATGATCGATGACATGGGAATTTTCCGCACGACGGTGGCCATCGCCGCGCTGTCCGCACCCGACGACCGTCGCGTTCTGAGCGACGTGATGGTCGACACAGGAAGTGAGTACAATTGGATTCCGATCGCGACGCTGCAGGAATTGGGCATCGCACCCGTGCGGATCGACCGGTTCGAGACGGCGGACGGTCGTGTGCTCGACCGCGAAGTCGGATTCGCAATGCTGTTCGCCGGCGGGCGCTCGACGCCCACCATCGTCGTCTTCGCCGGCCCGAATGATCTGGTCCTGCTCGGGGCGCTCGGGCTCGAAGGGTTGAATCTGCGCGTGGATCTCGGGCGCAAGGAGTTAGTGCCGGCGGGCCCCATGCCCGCGGCACCACGCGCGCGTGTCGCCTGACGACGTTTGGCGGGACGGCATTCACGCAGCCGTAAACAATTACGAAACGCGCGTCGCTCGGGCATCGTCCTCTGGGCATAACGCCGAATCGTGAGGCCGAGCTGCATGAAACCCCCGATCCGCCTGTATCTCGCTGTCATCTTGTCTGCAACGGCAGCTCTCGAGCTGCCGGCGCAGACGCGCAACCGCATCGATCGGGCGAACTTCGACACCACCTGCGCCGCCTGCGCCGACTTCTACCAGTACGCGAACGGCGCCTGGATTGCTCATACGGCGATCCCCGCCACGGAGCCGATGTGGGGCGCCGCCGAGGAAGTCAGCAAGCGGGTGGACTCCACGCTCCGCATCATCGTCAGGCAGGCGAGCCGAGATCGGTCGGCGCCCGTCGGAAGTCCTACACAACTCATCGGCGCGTATTATCGCTCGTGCATGGATCTGCCGCGCATCGACGCCAGAGGCGTGGCACCGTTGCGCCCACTGCTCGCGTCTATCGAGTCGATTCGCGGCCCCACCGACGTCACCCTCGCCATCTCTCGCCTTCAGGGCGAAGGGATCGAGGTCGCATTCGATTTCGTGAGTCGTTTCGATGAGCTGGACGCGACGAAGGTGATTGCATTCGTGTCACAAGGCGGACTCGGTCTGCCGACGCGAGACGAGTACTTCGGCAATGATGCGCGATCGCGTGACCTTCGAGAGGCGTACCAGCAGTATCTCGTGGAGCTCTTCGCGCACGCGGGCGACTCTCCCGCTCAGGCGCGAGACGAGGCCGCGCGTGACATGAGCGTCGAGGTAAGTCTTGCATCGGCTTCCTCGAGCCCCGCGCAGCTTCGTGCCGGCGGCAAGTATCGCCGCATGCTGCTCGGCGAGCTCCAGGAGCTGACGCCGCACTTCCAGTGGCGCGAGCACGTGACGATCACCGGTGCGCCGGCCTTTGGCTTCGTGACCGTCGGGCCGCTGCCATTCTTCGACAGCCTGGATAGCCTCATCGCCAACGCGCCGGCGGCCGAATGGCGCTCATACCTCCGCGCCGCGGTGCTGAGGACATTCGCTCCGGCCCTCGATCAGGGTTTCGTGAACGCGAATTTTCGCTGGCGGAGTCAGTTGATTGGTGTGTCGACGCCGCGCTCGCGCGACGAGACCTGTGTGTCTTCGGTCAACGCATCGCTCGGTGAGCTGCTCGGCCACGAATATGTGAGGCGCGCGTTCACGCCCGCGGCCAGACAGCGTGCACTCGATCTCGTGGCGAACCTGAAAGCCGTGCTGCACGATCGCATCGCGAGTCTCGACTGGATGTCCGCCTACACCAGACAGGAGGCGCTCAAGAAGGTGGCGTCACTGCGCGTCGAGGTCGGCTACCCCGACGTGTGGCACGACTATTCGGCGCTCAGGCTCGGCGACACGTCATACGTTGCCAACCTGCTCGCCGTTAGGCAATGGTCGCGCCGTGAAGAGCTGTCGCGCATCGGCCAGCCCTCGAACCGCGCGCTGTGGCCCGTGGCGCCGCAGGAGGTCGACGCATTCGCCGCGCGTGGCCGGATCATCTTCCCCGCCGGCATTCTCCAGCCACCACTCTTCGATCCCACCGCGGACGATGCCGTCAACTACGGAGCGATCGGTTCCATGATCGGGCATGAGTTGACGCATCACTTCGATGATCAGGGCCGCTTCGTCGACGCCGAAGGCAAGGTGCGCGACTGGTGGTCTCAGCCCGACGCCGCGGAATACGAGTCGCGCACCATGCCAGTCATCGAGCAGTTCAACGCCTACACCATTCTCGACGCCGACACGCACGTGAACGGTAAACTCACGGTCGGCGAGAACATCGCCGATCTCGGCGGATTGAAGATCGCTTACCTCGCACTCGAGCGCCTGCTTGCCGGTAAGACGCGCGCCCCGATCGACGGCTTCACTCCCGAGCAGCGCTTCTTCCTCGGCTACGCGCAGACGTGGCGTGCGGTCGCGCGACCCGAGTACGCCCGCACGACAGTAAATACTGATCCCCACGCGCCGTGGATGTGGCGCGTGAACGGCCCGTTGTCCAACATGCCGGAATTCGCCGCGGCCTGGGGATGCAAGGCAGGTGATCCGATGGTGAGGCCAGCGGACAAGCGCGCGGCGATCTGGTAAGCGGCCAACTTCGGTGAGCGGCGGCAGCCGAGGGGAGGATTAAGGCACCCTCATGCCAAATGTGGAATGGGGGTCGCGAAAGAGGGTACCATCATCGGACGCCAGGAGACGCCAAGCCTCGAGCGATTCGGCGTCTTCGGAACCTCTCAACCCGCCATGCCCGCGCCACATCTCCGAGCTCGACACGGATTTCGACCTTACCGCCCATTCGGTAGACTCTTCGAATCAGCCACTCCATCGTGCAGCGGCCAACGATGCCGCGACTCAACTCCGACATGCGGGGTTGGGGTATTCCATAGGAGGGGGCAATGACGAACTGGCTGCTGGCGCCGCCGAGGGCGCGTGTGATTTCCTCAGCGAGCTGCCGCCGCAACGCGTAGATCGGATCTGTTGGGTCAATGGGCACGCCGGATCATAAGTGCCCTGACCTCGCCGCCCGCATCATTTGGCCGCATTTCATGTCAATTTTGAGCACGCTGAACGGAGGGACCATCTCGAGTCCCCCATCTCCGGACGTGTGGCCCCGCGCCATCAAATACGTATTTGCCGCCTCACTCCTTCTCCTCGCCTCTGCCTGCGGAATCGACAAGTCGCCACAGACGAAGGGAGGGGACGCCGAAGCCGACTACGTGGCAGCGAAGGATGCCTACCTCAGGACGTTCGCGGCGGATGAGAAGCGCGGCACGCCGTACTCGGTATCAGGGCCTCGTGAGAATGCGGCGCTCCGCGACCTCGCCGATCGGCTGCGAAAGATTCTCGGCCCTTCCAGGCCGATAGCTTCGCTGGTCCCGGGACGAGCAATATCACGACGCTGTATCCCGAAATGGATGTCGACAACCTCGACGGCATCGTATACGAGTCCTCTGACAGCCTGACGGTGCTCGTCACGACCCGCACGCTGTTGGCAGCGTGGTTTCGCGACTCCGTCGTGCCGTCGAACGGTCTTGTGCCGCGCGATCCGATGACGGCGCCGAGGCAATCGGAGGTGTACGCGCTGGCATTTCCCGAGGACGCGGCGGTTATTCGATTCGCGGATATCCCCGTCGATCATGCCGCGGAATCCGGCATCGTCACCGCCATGCTCGTCCGGCGCACGCAAGACTTCGGTCCCTCCACGCCAAACGACGTCATGGTGAGCGTCCTGCGCGGCAATCGGCTCTACTTCGCCGAGCAGCCAGCCCGCGTGCTCATCGCGCCGACGCCCGCATGTGACACGATGTGGCACGACGCCGCGCAGAAACAGGATTCCGTCGTCGAGGCAGGCCGGTCAAACCCGACCGACACCGCAGCCAGGGACCGCTCCTGGCACGTCGCGGAACAGATGGGGGATCAGCGCGACTCGTTGTTTCTCCGCTGCTACGCCGAGCATGTGCCTGCGGACCCACGTTTCGCCGAGCTGGCGCGGCAGGTCGCCTCCATCGTCCGGCGCCTACCGGCGCAATGAACGTCGTTGGGCCCTCGCTATGGCGTCTGCCGATTCTGGTCTTCGCCCGAGTCGTACTCGATCATCGGTAAGCGAGTAACGCGACGACCTCTCCGAAGCATTCGCCTTCCTTCCAGTAGCACGAGCCCCATGAGGAAGACAAGGCCCGCGAGCAGGATGCCAGATGGCGCGTCTGGATTCTCCAGGGGATTGTTCGAGTGGCTTGTCGTGTCGCGTCCATGTCGCGCGAGGGTTCGCTTTGCCGAGTCGAGCATCTCCCTGGCACCGAGGTAGCCTGGATGCTCGATCGGTGCGAACCAGCCGCGTCGCTTTACGACGAACGTGCCGATCGGCAGGTAGTGGATAGTCTGATGGACATACCGGCGCTGCTCATGACGCGTGGAGTCCCGAATGACCCAGAAGTTGTCCCAGCGTGCGGAGCTGAGCCAGTTGGTACCTTTTGCGACGATCACTCCGCTGTAGCCGACGTAATTGTCGCGGAGACCAACGCCGAGGATCCAGAACTTGTAGGCGAGCCATGCCGCGATCACATACGTGAGGATGCGTATCCCTAACGATGGCCTGAAAGACCGCATTGGCATGCACTCGGCTCGAGGGCGTCAACAACAGAGACGCTCCGCACTCACGACGGCAACGCCGCCCTCATAGCCCCAGGACGAGTCGCAAGCCGCGGTCGACGCGCTCGCGCACGAGCGCCGGTAATTTGCCGGCCCGCTCCCTCAGCACGGCACGATCGACCGTGATGATCTGTGAAACATTGGCCACGGAGTCCTTGGGAAGCCCCGAGTCTCGCTTCGCCACGACGACGTTTCCCGGTGCATCCGCGAGGCGAAGGTTGGAGCTCAACACGACACAGACCACCGTTTGAATACGGCTCTTGTTGAACGCGTCGACCTGAACGACGACGAGTGGGCGACGACATCCCGGCTCCGATCCGCGCGGCTCGTCGAGCTCCGCCCACCACACGTCCCCGCGCTCGATCACCAATCGCTTCGCTTGACGACGCGTCGCTGCGCGCGACTGACCGCCTCATCGACCTGCGCCGGCTCCGCGGCGTAGACGGCATCGAGCTGCTCGGTCACTCGCGAGTGCCGATGCTTGGCGACGTACTCCGCCAATGCCTCGGCGACGAGTCGGCTGCGGGGAATGCCGAGCTTCCGCGCGAGGACATCGACCGCCGCAAAGAGGTCGTCGGGAAGAGAGATGGCTGTTTTCATACCTTCAGTATACCACAGTTATACCTCTGCCGCCAACGTCGCCGTCCGCCACGTCTAAACGGGCCTTCACACGAACCACCCCTTGCCATTCACCGGCCCAACGCTTACTTCCCTCTAGTTCAGAGGGGAGCGTTGTGCGCCGCGTCTTTCGAATGCCTTTCCGCAAACAGAGCATCGCCCGCGACATCGACGAGGAGCTCGCCTTTCACCTCGAAATGCGCGTGCGGCGGCTCGTCGAATTGGGCCTCTCCCCTGACGATGCCCGGCGCGAAGCGCTGCGCCAGTTCGGCGATTTGGACGCGGTGCGCGCGTCCTGTGTGACGCTGGACGAACAACGCGAACGAGCGAGGTCGCGACTCGATATGATCAGCGAACTGAAACAGGACGTCGCCTTTGCCCTCCGCACCCTGCGGCGCAACAAGGCGTTCACCTCCGTCATCGTCGGCGCGCTCGCTATCGGCATCGGTGCCAATACGGCCATCTTCACGCTCATCGACGCGGTGATGATGCGCACCCTGCCCGTGACGCATCCGGAGCAGCTCGTCGTCATCGGCGACCCGGCGCACGTCGGCGCCAGTTGGAATGGCTCGGTGCGTACCGACGTCGTTTCGTATCCGCTCTACAAGGACATCCGCGACCACAATCGACTCTTCAGTGGTGTGCTCGCCTCCGGAAGCGCGCCGCGGCTCGACATGCAGGTCGATCCATCACATCCGGAGCTCGAGCACCCGCGCGGCCGCTACGTCTCCGCGAACTATTTCAGCCTCCTCGGCGTGCGCGCCGCTGGGGGCCGAATCTTCGACGCCGCCATGGACGACGTGCCCGGCTCGTCGCCAGTCGCGGTGATCAGCCATGGCTACTGGGAGCGCCGCTTCGACGGCGACCCATCCGTGATCGGCCGCGCCGTGACGATCGATGGCATCAAGATCACGATCATCGGCGTGGCTCCGTCGTACTACACAGGAGAGATCGTCGGGGCGTCGCCGGACATCTGGCTTCCGATCACGATGCATGACGCGCTCCGGCCACATGAGAAGGTGCTCAACGAGCGTAAGTCAAGCTGGTTGTTGTTGCTCGGCCGCCTAACGCCGGGCGCGACACTGGAGCAGGCCCAGCTGCAACTTCCGGTGTTGATGACGCGAGACATCATCGCGGCCGGGCCGACGGCGATCGTGCACGACTTCCTCACCGACAAGAGCAAGTTCTACATCAGCGACGGCTCCACGGGCTTCTCGCGCGTACGCAACACCTTCCGCGCGCCATTATTCACGCTCATGACGGGCGTCGCGCTCCTGCTGTGCATCATCTGCGCGAACGTCGCGAACCTCCTGCTCGCGCGCGCCGTCGCTCGCGGGCGCGAGATGAGCGTCCGCCTCGCCCTCGGCGCCGAGCGCTCGCGGCTCGTGCGCCAGCTCCTTACGGAGAGTGCCGTGCTGGCGTGCCTGAGCGCGGCAACCGGTCTGCTCGTCGCCTGGTGGGGAAGCCACGCCCTGCTCGCGCTCGCGTCCGACGGCCGCGACATTCCGCTGCAAACGGGCGCCGACATCCCCGTACTCGCATTCACCGTCCTCGTCTCCGTCGGCGCCGTGGGACTCTTCGGACTTGCCCCGGCGCTTCGCGCGTCGCGGATCGACCTCGCGCAAATGATGCGTTCCGGCGCCGGCTCGATTGCCGGTGGCTCGTTAGGCTTGCGTCGCGGTCGCACGCCCCTCGGCATGCTGCTCGTGATCGGTCAGGTCGCGCTGTCGATCGTGCTGCTCGTCGCCGCGACGATGCTCGTGCGCAGTCTGCGCAACGTGCAGACGACGAACGTCGGCATCGACCGCGATCATCTCGTCATCATTGATGTCGATGCCCCATCGCGCGGCTACACGCGCGCCAAACTGGGTCCCTTCGCCAATCATCTGCGCGACCGGCTTGCCGCGGTGCCGGGCGTCGCTGCCGTCACCTTCTCCGAGAACGGAATCTTTTCCGGCACCGAGTCGGGGGCATCGATCCAGATCCCGGGCTTCCCGATGCGAAAGCCCTCGGATAGTCAGATCGCGTACGACCAGGTCGGCGCGGGCTATATGCACGCACTCGGCGCACATATGCTCGCTGGCCGCGACATCGAGAAATCCGACGAGGTGAGGCTGCCGCGCGTCGCCGTCGTCAACCAGACGCTCGCGCGATTTTATTTCGGCGACACCGCCGTCGGCCGATTTCTTCATTTCAACGACACGCTCGCCGTGGAAATCGTCGGCGTCGCCGCCGACATTCGCGACCACGATCTCTCCGCGCCCATGCCGCGCCGCGTGTATTTCCCATTCGTGCATGCGCCCGATAGCCTGGGCCTTGGCTGGCCTGAATTGGTTAGCCTCGAGGTGCGCACCGTCGGCGACCCATCCGCGCTCGTGCAGCCGCTCCGCGCCGCGATCCTCGGCGTCGATCCCCTGCTGGCGATCGACAGCATCGATCCCCTCCCGACTCTCCTCAGCGAGTCTATCTCCCAGGAGCGACTGCTCGCCCAGCTGGCGACCGCGTTCGGTGTACTAGCGCTCCTGCTCGCCGCTATTGGTTTATACGGCGTGATGAGCTACGCCATGGCGCGCCGCACGGGCGAGATCGGCCTCCGCATTGCCCTCGGCGCCGACCGCACGCGCGTGATCGCCATGGTCCTCGGAGACGCGCTGCGACTGGTGGGCGTTGGAATTGTCGTCGGGTTGGCGCTGTCGCTGGCGACGGTTCGCTTCCTCGGCAGCGAGTTGCACGACATCTCAACAACCGATCCGACATCGATCGGCGTCGCGATCCTCGTGCTCACCGCGAGTGCTGTCGCGGCTGGACTCATACCCGCGCTGCGCGCGTCGAGGGTGTCGCCAATTGTGGCGCTCAGAGCGGAGTAAGGCCTAAAGGCGCGAAGTCCCAGAAGACGCGAAAGGGCGTGCCTTCGCACTTCGCCGCCCTTTGGGACCGCGCGCCCTATGGAACTTAGCGTCGTTAGGGACTCAGCGCCGTTTGGAACTCCGCGCAGTTTGGGACCTCGCGCAACTAGCTGTTGGGTTGTCACTCTCCCCTCAACACTTGCGCGATGTCCACTCGCATGGCGCGCAGTGCCGGCAAGCAGCTCGCGCCTAACGTTACACCGCCGAGCAACGCGAGTATCGCCGCGTAGGTCGCGCCATCCGTCGGACTGATGCCGAACAGGAATGGTGTCAGCAGATGTGTACTCAGTCGAGCCGCGAGGAGGCCGGCGACCACTCCGATCGCGGCGCCGATCGACGTGCTTCCTATCACTGTCGTTGCGATCGACCGCGCGCTGGCGCCGAGCGCGGAACGGATCGCCAGCTCGCGCATGCGTCGCGAGACGGCGCGCGCCGTCACACCGTAGATGCCCACCGCCGCCAGAATCGCGGCGATGATCCCGAACAGCGACACCAGCAGCGCGCGATAACGCTCCTCGGCGAAGGAGCGGCTCACCATCGTCGACATCGTCTGCAGATTCTGCGAGGTGGCCGGCGGCGCGACCTCGGCGACGATCCTTCGGATCTGCGGCACGATGGCGCTCGGGTCGCCCGTCGTACGCATTAACAGCGCGAGATACCAGCAGCATCGGCGCTGAGTGACTGGAGTGTAGATCGTCGGCTGGAGGTCCTTCGACAGCCGCTGGAAGTGCACGTCGTCCACGACACCGACGATCGTGCGCCACTCACCCTGATACTTCACACGCTTGCCGATCGCCGATTCGTTAGGCCATTCGCGACGGGCGAGGGAGCTGCTGACGACCGCCACCAGTGGCGCGCCGACGCGATCGCCATCCGTGAAATCCCGTCCGGCTCGCAGCGCAATGCCAATCGCCGCGAAGTAGCCGGGGATCGTCACGCGTTGTTGGGCTTCGTGTTGTCGCGTGTCCAGCGACCCTCCCCCGGAACGTTGCTCCCCTCCCTCGGGCTCGACGCCGCTGCTCGACGACCCGCCACTGAACGGAGGCATGTCACTGGCCGTCACCGCCGTCACGCCGGGGAGGCCAGCGAGGCGCGCGATCACCGCCGTCTGGAACGCACGGGTGACGTTGCTGTCGCGCAGCAGCATTCGTGGGGGTGAAGGCGTGTCGACGATGAGATGCTCGACACGAAAGCCGGCATCGACCTGCGTGATTCGCTGCAGCGTTCGCGTGAGAAGACCGGCGCCGACGAGGAGCACCATCGACAGGGCGAGTTCGATGGCGATGAGCGTTCTCTGAAGTGTGACGCCGCCGCGAGCGCTCTGCCCCCCGCCGCGCAGCAGCGTTCCCGGCCGCGGCCGCGACAACGTGATCGCCGGCGCGAGTCCGAAGAGTACTCCCGTGAGCAGTCCCACGAGCAGCGAGACGCTGAGCACGCGCAAGTCCATGTGGACGTCCTCGAGGCCCGGGATCTTCGGTGGTGCGAGGGCGACGAGGACACGAGTGCCCCACCATGCGAGTGTGACGCCTAACGCGAGCCCCGCGAGCGCCAGTGCGACGCTCTCGACGAGCAACTGCCTGACGAGTCGGCCGGTGGACGCGCCGAGCGCAGCGCGTGCCGCCATCTCCTGCTCGCGCGTCGCTGCCTCGCCGAGGAGGAGTGTCGCGACGTTGACGCAGCCGATGAGCAGGAGAAGTCCGGCCGCCGCCAGCAGGACATCGAGCGGCGCCCGCACGTCGCGCGTCTGATCGACCTGCCACTCGGTGAGCCGTGTTTCTTTGTCTTTTATCTCCTGCGCCGTTGGCACCAGAATCCGCGACACCTCGGCGCTGGCGCGAGCGAGTGTGACACCCGGCCGGAGACGTCCGATCGCGAAGTAGCTGTGATTCGTGGGCTGAAAGTAGTCCAGGGAGTCGTGTCCGACCGGCGTCCAGAAGCCGACGGAAGTCGCCACACCGGCCGTCGGCTGCGTCGTGCGGCCCATCGTGAGTCCCGGCGGCAGCACCCCGACGATGGTCGTCGGCACATCGTCGAGCCTAACGACTCGGCCGACGATGTCCGGCGCTGCCCCGAATTGCGTCTGCCAGCGCTCGTAGGAGACGAGCGCGGCGCGCGGGCCGGTTGGTGTATCCTCGTCCGGCGTGAAGGTACGGCCCATGAACGGGGCGACGCCGAGCGTGGCGAGAAGCGACGCGCTTGCCCGCAGCGTCGGCACCTGCTCGGCGCCATTGCCCAGCGAGAGCAGAACCCGTCCGCCCGTCCAGATGCCGACGCTCGTGAACGAGGTCTGCATCCGTGAGAGATCGCGAAACTCCGGCTGTGACAGCGGGATGCGGTCCCACATCGAGGCGAGGATCCCGTTCCCCTTCCAGCTCGGGTAGGTCTGCCAGATGGCGATCAGCTGCCCCGGCCGCGGCAGCGCCAGCGGCCGGAGGAGCACGCCATCGACCACACTGTATATGGAAGTGGCCGCGCCGATGCCGATGGCGATGGTCGCGATGGCGATCGCAGCAACCGTGCGGCGCCGGCGCCAGGTGCGCACGGCGAAGTGGACGTCACGCAGGAACATGCTGGCCCCTCGAAGCTGTCGCGTCGTATGACAGCAGCCCCGGCCGAATAGTTGGGCCGGGCTGGTGCGCTAGCGCAACGGCGTGAGTGTCACGTCGCGGATATCCGTCGGCTCGGCGTAGTGACACATTTCGCTTCGTGCGAGTGAAAGATCTACGTATCTCCCTTGGAGAGGATCATGCGCATCGAATTGGCCACGTCCATCGCCGTCGTCTGCTCCGTTGCGTCGCTCGTCGTCGTCCCGCCCACGCGGATGTCGCCGCCGGATGCGTGCTCGCTGCTCACGGCGCAACAGATCAACAGCGCGATGGGTCTCGACATGGGGGCGCCGAAGTCGATTGGCACGAGCGGGAAAGCGTGCCAGTGGCGATATCCGGTCAAGGCAGGATCGCCGGGCGCGATCGCCGACATCACGATCATCGATCTGAATGGCTACGCAATCGGGAAGAAGGCCGCCGGCACATTCACGATCACGCCAGTGGCCAACCTTGGCGACGAGGCGTACTACACAGAGTCGACCAACGGTAAGCTCACTTCACTTCGCGTGCGCAAGGGCAGCGCTGCGTTCGCCGTGCACGTGTGGGGCGGCCCGATGCCAGGCGCCGAGGCGAAGAACAAAGAGCTCGCACTCGCGAAGCTCATCGTCGCGAAGTTCTGACTCGAGCGAACGTCCGCTGCGATTGAGCTCGACCGATTGACGCTTCGAGAATCTCACACGACGTCGACGCGGCTCTACTCGTACCGCAACGCCTGCACCGGATCCACTCTCGTCGCACGTAGGGCCGGCAGACATCCCGCCGCGAGCGCGACGAGGGCGAGAAGCACCGCCGCCCCGGCCATGACGAGCGGATCTTGCCCTTTCATTTGATACAGGAGCGACGCTGCGCCGCGGCCAATGCCGTACGCCGCCATCGCGCCAATCGCCGCGCCAACGAGCGTCATCAGCGCGACCTGGCCGAGCACCATGCGGAGAATCGCGCGTGCATCCGCGCCGAGCGCCATGCGCACGCCGATCTCCCTCGTGCGCTGCACCACCGCATAGGCGAGCACGCCGTAGAGTCCAATCGCGGCGAGGAGCGTCGCGAGCGCGGCGAATGCCGCGGACAACGTGCTGATCATGCGGTCGAGGTAGACGTTGTCCTTCACCTGCTGCGGCAACGTCTTGAACTCTTCGATCGGTAGGTTCTGGTCGAGCTTCGCGATGACACTGCGGATCTCTGGCATGAGCGTCGCCGGTGGAAGCGCGCTGCGGACATAGAAGCTCAGCGACCCGAGGGTGCTGTCCTGTTTGTACGGAAAGTAGAACAGCGGCGGGATCTGGTCTTTCACACTGTTGTATTTCGCGTCCTTCACCAGCCCAACGATCTGCACGTTGAGGCTGTCCCCCCGGCCCATCAGCTTGCCCACCGCGTCGTGACCGAGGCCAAACTTCTTCGCGAACGCTTCGTTCACGATCGCCACTTTCGGCGTACCAATGCCATCGCTGCGCGTGAACTCGCGCCCGGCAAGAAGTGGAATACCGAGCAGCGAGAAGTAGCTCGGCCCGATGGCATTGAATCGGGCGTTGGCGTCGGTATCCGGCGTCTTGTGGAATCCCTGGACCCTGACATCACCGCCCCAGCTGTCGCCAGACAAAATGGGCACGAGTGAACCGACGACGCCGCGCACACCGGCGAGCGCGCCGATCTGGTCCTCCAGGTTCGTGAACAGCTGCGCGTACTGCGCGGGCTTGTAGCCGTTGAGCTCCGGCGACAGGCGAAGGGTGATCACGTTCTCGGTGTTGATGCCCAGATCCACGCGACTCACATTGGCGAGGCTCTTGATGAACAGTCCCGCCGACACGAGCAACGCCATCGAGAGCGCGATCTGCGTCGTGACGAGCGACGTGCGGAAGCGCGCGGCACCACGCGTACTCGAGCTCTTGCCCGAGTTGTCGCGCAGTGCCGTCACGAGGTCGGGGCGCGTGCTGTGCAGGGCGGGGAAGAGACCAAAGAGGACGCCGGTGATCATCGACAGGAGTCCGGCGAAGACGACGGCGTGGCCGTCGAGCGAGAATGCCATCGTCGTCGCGACGTCCGCGGGCAGGAGCGCGACGATACCCTTCAGCGTCGCGTACGCGATGGCGAGACCGGCGATGCCGCCGAGCAGCGCCAGGAGCACCGACTCGGTGAGTAGCTGCGCCAGCAGCTGCGTGCGCGTTCCACCTAACGAGAGCCGGACGGACATCTCGAGCGTGCGGCTCGCGGCACGCGCCAGGAGGAGATTCGCGATGTTGGCGCAGGCGATGGCGAGGACGACGAGCGTGATGCCGAAGAGGAAGATGAGGGGCGTCCTGGTTTCCCGATGCAAACCGCTCTGACCTCGGCGCCCGTCGGTGAGCATGAGCGTCTTGGCCTTGAAGCGCGCGAGCGTCTGCTCGCTGAGGCCTTTCTGCAGGGGAGCCTCGACGCTGTTGATGATGGTGTGATAGAGCACGTTCTCCTGCGCATGCGCCTGTTGTATCGAGACGCCGGGGGCGAGCCGCGCGAATAGATACAGCCAATAGCGGCGGCGATTCTCGAACTCCGCGAAACCTGTATTGACTGCGTCGGTCATCGTGAGCGGCACGTAGACGTCGGGCCTGTTGCCGAGCGTGGTGCCGTCGAACCCCGCCGCCGTGACGCCGATGATACTGAACGTGTGCCCGTTGACGATGATCGGCTGGCCGATGACCGACGGGTCGGCGCCGAGATGCAGCTGCCAGAATCCGTATCCGAGCACCGCGACCGGATCCCCGCCGACGACCCGGTCATCGTTGACATTGAACAGCCGGCCGAGCGCCGGCCTGACGCCAAGCACAGGGAAGTACGAGCCGGATACCAGCTCGCCGCTGGTGCTCAGCGTCTGGCCTTTGAAGGCGACGTTCGCGCCGAAGATGTCGTGCGCGGCGACACCGGTGAAGGGGCCGGGCCTGGCCTCGAGGTCGCGGAACATCTTGTAGCTGAACACCTCGTCGCAACCGCCGGCGAGGCCGCACGACTGCGAGCCCGGATTCACCCGGTTGCCGCCGAAGTCCACCAGGCGCTCGGGGTGCGCGACCGGCAACGGCGCGAGGAGCATCTCGTTGAAGAGCGAGTAGATCGCCGTGTTGGCACCGATGCCCAGGGCGAGCGAGAAGACGGCGACGACCGTGACGAACGGCGTCCTGAACAGCTTCCGGAAGGCGAGCTTGATGTTTCGCATGTTCGATTGGACAACCGAGCCGGCGATTCCGTTTGAGACCTGTTCTCTCAAGCCACTCTGAGCTCTGTTGATCTTTAGTCGTTAGGCGAACACCGTTCCCCTCGTGCCCGTTCGCGAAGCCAGCTCAAGTCCTGCACAATGACGTCGGGATACGTGGTGCGCGGGCGAGTTGGGAAATCCGATGCTGCCTCCCTCACGTGACGGTCGAGAAAACCTCCTACCAGCGCGTTCTGAACCGCCGTGAAGGTCGCGAGCGCATCCTCCGTCCCAAGTTTGCTACGCAGCGCCGGAACGCCTGCCAGTTCGGGTAGATCCGAAACACCACTGTGCCGAATGCCGGGGATGATGAATCGGTATCCGTCGGATCGAAGTCCGGCCTGACTGAGCAGCTCGTAGGCGAGATCTGACCCCGTCGGCGTTTGTGGGCCGAGGGGTTCGCGAACGCTGGGATCCATGCCGCGAGGCAGCTCAGGCATTCTCCGAAAATCTTCCCAGAGATCGGAGCCCACCGTCAGGAATGGTGTGCGGAGCGCGCTGTCGACTAACTCGTAGGACCAGACCCCGCCATCGAGGTGCACGACGCCGCGCGCACGCGGGTCACCCTGCGCCAGCATTCCGGCGATGTAGGCGCCAAAGGATTTGCCCATGTAGGCCCGGCGCTCGTGATCGATGATCGCTGACAGCGAAGCCGCGGCCGGAATCGAATTCTCCTCGAGCCGGTCGAGCACAAGTAGACGTCGTCGCGCCACACGGGGGCGAGACGCCCCGCCGAGGTGGTCCGCAACACTCTGATGTATTCGCGCAAGGCTCCGAGCTGCGCGGCCGATGTCGGAGCGGCGTAGGCGGCCATCGCGCCTAACGCCTGGCCGATCTGCATCATGTCCTCGAGAATGCGCGGCGAACCGAGAACGGCATCGCCGTTCGGGTAGACGATTCCACCACTCTCCCAAGGGTGCCCCACACTGAGAACCACGTATCCGTTCGCGGCGAGGTGCTCGAACAACGCCGTGTGCTGGGCAGGGTACGACAGATAACCGTGATTGAACACGGCGACAGGAAACTTGCCTATCGCTGGCGGCGCGCCGACACAGGCATTGGTGAAGAGTCGGACTGCGTTCCGCAATGCGTCGGGCGGTTGCCGAAGCAGCTGGAGCGACATGACCGGGACGGTGCCAACTTCGGCGTCCGTGAAGTATGGCCGGCGGGGATAGCCAACGACGTCACCCGCCGGATACCATGCCCTCACGTACAGGCGACGTGTAACGGTGGGCTCCGGTGCGTACTGCGAATTCCGCAGCAGATCGGTGACTTCGAACTCGAGCGTGCCCACGGGGAAGCGACCAACGACGTCAGGCCAGTGGCGGCAATTTGCGTCATAGTAGTACGAATCGACCGGCATCGGCTCTCTACCGTCTAAGTGAATGGTTAGGCTGGCGCCATGCCCGTCGCCGTCGCCCATCGCCCATCTACGCCACGGCGTTCCGTGCGATGACCTCGCGGTAGAACGAGGCGCTCAGCTTCGGGGTCCGACGCTGCGTCGCGTAGTCCACATAGTGGAGTCCGAAGCGGTTCCCGTAGCCGTCGGCCCACTCGAAGTTGTCCATCAGGCTCCAGAGGAAGTAGCCCTTCACCGGCACGCCGTCCGCCACGGCGCGCTGGAGCTGACTGAGATAGTTGCGCAAATACATAATGCGGTCGGTGTCGTACACCTTGCCGTCCGCCGCGGGAATGTCCGACGATGACGTCCCGTTTTCTGTTATATAGATCTCCTTCACGTTCCAGAGCTTCGCGACATGGTGCGGGCCCCAGTACAACACCTCGGGTCCAATGAACAGCCACGGCGATGCCATGTGCGGGTACGACGGCGGATTCGGCACGACCGCGTAACCGCTCGGCCCGGCGTCGGCGCGGACGAATGTCGGTTGGTAGATGTTGGTGCCAACGAAGTCGAGCGGGCTCGAGATGGTCTTCAGATCATCCGCCGTGACTCGCGGCGCGTCCGCACCCATGCGCGCGACGTAGGCGTCGGTGTACTTCCCTTCCATGATGACGGTGAGATACTGCGAGTTGATGTCGCGCGTCGCCTTCTCCGCCGCGGCGATGTGTTCAGCATTCTCTATCACCGGCACGCCCACCACGAGGTTCTCCGCCAAACCCACCTTGGTGCCCGGCTTGCCGTTGGCGCGGATGGCCTGCACCGCGAGCCCGTGGCCGAGCACACCGTTATGACGCGCGAGATAAAATTGCTTGGGCGGCAGCTTGAGCCCCGGCGCGTGGATGCCAAGGCCATACCCCAGCTCCATGAAAGCGCCGAATTCATTGATGGTGAAGATGTGCTTCACGCGATCGGTGAGATGCTGCGCGACGTAGCCGGCATACTTGCCGAACGCCTCGGCCGTTTCGCGCGACTCCCAGCCACCGACACGATCCTGGAGCGCCTGCGGCAAGTCCCAGTGATAGAGCGTGGCGAAGGGCTCGATGCCGTTGGCCAACAGCTCGTCCACGAGGCGGTTGTAGAAGTCGAGACCCTTGGGGTTGGGCGCGCCGCTTCCGTTGGGGAACACCCTCGGCCATGCGATTGAGAATCTGTATACCTTGACGCCGAGCGCTTTCATGAGCTGGACGTCGTCCTTGTAGCGATGGTAGTGGTCGTCGGCGACGTCACCGGTAGCGTTGTTGGCGACCTTGCCGGGCGTATGCGAGAAGGTGTCCCAGATCGACGGCCCGCGTCCGTCTTCGGCGACGGCGCCCTCGACCTGATAGGACGCGGTCG
>DASXPH010000060.1:0-31976 GCA_036493735.1 Gemmatimonadaceae bacterium | reverse complement strand
GGTGGCGCGGGACGAAATGTTCCGTGCGTTCAACATGGGGGTAGGAATGGTTGTGATCTGCGCACCATCCGACGCTGAAACCATCGTGCGGGCCGCGCAGTCAGAAGGAGTAAGGGCCTGGCGCCTCGGCCGTGTCATTCGAGGTACGGGGCAAGTAGCACTCAATTAGGAGATACGATCATGAAGCGTTGGCTTCCATTGTGTTTGTCGTTGGTGCTCGCGGCGCCCGCGGTCGCGCAAACGTCCTCAGCGTGCCCGCCGGGCAGTACGGTTGCGGGCTTTCCCGATCAGAACAGGGCGACGCAGGACGCGTGTCAGCAAGCGATCGATCTCTTTCAGCTGATGGCGCCGCAGCTCGGCATTTCCATCACCGGTGGTAATGCGACGCTTGGGCAGGGCGGCACACTTGGCGGTCTCGGTCACTTCGTTGTCGAGGTCCGCGCGAACGGCCTTCTCGGCAACGTGCCGCAAGTTCAGACGCCGTCGACGAACGGCGCGGTGCAGCGAACGAACTACCCAACGAAATCGCAGATACTCGGCCTGCCATCCGCCGACGGCAGCCTTGGCATTTTCAAGGGTTTGCCACTGGGCCTAACGAACGTCGGCGGCGTCGACCTGCTGCTCAGCGCGTTCTACGTTCCAAGTGTCACCGCGAACAACGTGAGTGTATCGCCGGACTCGCCACTCAAGATTGGCTACGGTGTGCGCATCGGTGCGCTGCAGGAATCACTGCTCGTCCCCGGCGTTTCGCTGACCATCATGAAACGAGATCTCCCGAAGACGACGATCACCGGCACGAGTGGTGGCGACTCGCTCATCGTACGTGATCTTCAGGACAACACGACATCCTGGCGCCTCGTCGCCAGCAAGAGCCTCATTCTCTTCGGTCTCGCGGCCGGCGTTGGCCAGGATAAATACGACGCGAAGACGAGCGTACAGGGCGTTGTCCAAGGCACTTTCGGACCACTCACCAATCCTCGATCGCAGGTGATTCCGCTGACGCAAAGCCTGACGCGGACGAATTACTTCGCTGACGTGTCGCTCAACATGCTGCTCGCGAAGGTCGTGGGCGAGATCGGGATGATGAGCGGCGGAACGATCAATACCTACAACAAGTTCGACTCTGCGCCCGACAAGTCACGGGTCTACGGGTCGGTGGGACTTCGATTTGGTTTCTGATGGCTGCTCTTCCAGGCTCTCCCGATTGTTTCCTGTTTAGTGAAGAATTGAGAGACCGCTGAAGCGAGGCCAGAGCATTCTTTCGTCAGTGGTTTCAGGGCTTGTCAGTGGTTTCAGCGGCCCACAGGCATCAACACACATATCGACCTGTTTGCAGGTGCCTCTCAACGAACCAGCCGTAAATGTCTAGCGAACGCCCGGCGCAGCACCGCGACGACGATCGCGTGTACATGCGTCGGGCGCTCGATCTCGCCCGACGCGGCTGGGGACAGACGGCGCCGAATCCAATGGTCGGCGCCGTCGTCGTTCGTGATGGCGCCGTCGTCGGCGAGGGATTCCACGCCCGCTACGGCGACGAGCACGCCGAAGTCGCCGCACTTCGCTCGGCGGGTCAGCGAGCGAAGGATGCGACGCTGTACGTCACCCTCGAGCCATGCGCGCATTACGGCAAGACGCCCCCCTGCGCAAACGCCGTCGTCGACGCCGGCGTGCGTCGTGTCGTGATCGCCACCGAGGACCCGAATCCCGAGGCGGCCGGAGGCGCGACCCACCTTCGCAAGAACGGCGTCAGCGTGGATATCGGCGTCGAAGCGGATGAGGCACGGGAGCTCAACGCGCCCTTCTTTCACGCTTTCGGCGGGCGGCGGCCGTGGATCATTCTGAAGCTCGCGATGTCGCTCGACGGCGGCATCGCGGACGCGTCACGCGTCCGCGGCAGCCGCGGACGATGGCTCACCGGGGTCGAATCGCGACGCGATGTCCATAGAATGCGAGCCGGCGTGGACGCCATCGCCGTCGGGGTGGGTACCGTGCTCGCCGACGATCCGCAGCTCACGGTGCGCGATGCGCCCGCGCCACGCGTGCCTCCGCGGCGGATCGTCTTCGATTCCGAGCTGCGTACGCCAGGCGATGCCGCGCTCGTGCGAACCGCTCGCGATCTGCCGACGACGATCATCGCGCGGAACCCGGAAGCGGCCAAACGCGGGAAGCTGCTGGCCGCCGGCGTCGACGTGCGTGTTTACGAAACATTGGAGGCGGCCCTCGAAGGACTGTCAACCGATGGTGTGCGCTCGTTGCTCGTCGAGGGGGGCGCGCGCCTCGCGGCGTCGCTGCTCGGTCAGTCGATGCTGGACCGGCTCGTTATCTTTCAGGCACCGATCGTCCTCGGCGCCGACGCCCTGAATCCCTTCGCGTATCTGTCGACCACCATGGCCGAATCGGTTGGCCGGCTGCGCGTGGTCGAACGCGTGGCGTTAGGCGACGACCTGAAGACCACCTACGCATTCGGAGCCACATAATTTGTTCACGGGACTCGTCGATGACGTCGGCACCATCGAGCGCATCACGCCCACGTCGGCGGGGCGAGAGTTCCGTGTGCGGTGTCGGTACGAGGATCTCGCCGCCGGCGAAAGTATCGCCGTCAACGGCGCCTGCCTCACGGTGCGCGACCGCGGTGCCCAGTGGTTCACGGCCGCCGCGGTCACGACGACGCTCGGCCGAACCACGATGGGCGACTGGACTCAGGGCCGTCGCGTGAATCTGGAGCGCGCCATTCGGGTCGGCGATCGTTTTGGCGGCCATATCGTCCAGGGCCACGTGGACGGGGTGGCGCGGGTGGTGGGCGTGCGGACCGCAAGGGACGCGCGGCTGGTCGATCTTGCTCTACCACCCGGCCTCGCCGAGCTTATGGTACGTCACGGCTCGATCGCGGTGGATGGCGTGAGCCTCACCATCAACGACCTGCCGGCGCCCGACATCGTTCAGCTTTCACTCATCGAATACACGCTTCGACATACCGCGCTCGACAGCTGGACCGAAGGGGACGAGGCGCACGTCGAGGCGGACATGATTGGCAAGTACGTACAGCGACTGATGGCGGCGTATCGGCCGTGAGCGTCAGTCTCATCCATGGCACTACATGACTTTCACTTCAATTGAAGACGCGCTGAGCGAGCTTCGCGCCGGCAAGTTCGTCATCGTTGCCGACGACGAAGATCGCGAGAACGAAGGAGATCTCATCTGCGCCGCGGAGCTCGTCACTCCGGCCATGATCAACTTCATGATCAAGAAGGCGGGCGGATTGATCTGCCTCGCGATGACCGGTGAGCGCGTCGATCAGCTTGGCCTGTCGGCCATGGCGGAATCGAACCTCGACGCCTATCGCACCGCGTACACGGTGAGCATCGATGCCACGGCGCGGTTCGGCGTGACCACGGGTATCAGCGCCCAGGATCGCGCGACGACGATTCGCGTCGCCGTCGATCCAGCCACGACTGCTGCGGATCTGCGCCATGGCGGGCACGTCTTTCCCCTGCGTGCGCGCGAAGGCGGCGTCCTCCAGCGCGTCGGCCACACCGAAGCGGCCATCGACCTCTCGCGGCTCGCTGGACTCTCGGCCGCGGGCGTCATCTGCGAGATCCTCAACGAGGACGGATCGGCGGCTCGCCGACAGCATCTCGAGCGCTTCGCGCAGGAACATGGTATCGCGTTCATCACCGTCGCCCAGCTCGTCGCGCATAGGCTCAAGACCGAACGATTGGTGCACCGCATTGCCGAAGCACGTTTGCCGACCGAGCACGGCGGCTGGCGGATCGTCGGCTACCGGAACGACGTAGATACTCACGAGCACGTGGCGCTCGTCTTCGGCGATCTCGCCGACGGCGAGAATGTGCTCGTGCGGATGCACTCGAAGTGCCTAACGGGTGACGTGTTCCATTCGCTCCGTTGCGATTGTGGCTGGCAGCTGGACACGGCGATGGCGATGATCGCCGCCGAGGGCCGCGGCGTGGTCGTGTATCTCGATCAGGAAGGACGGGGCATCGGACTCCTCAACAAGCTGAAGGCGTATGAGCTCCAGGATCGTGGCGCCGACACCGTCGAGGCGAATGAGCAGCTCGGCTTCAAACCCGATCTGCGAAATTACGGCATCGGCGCACAGATCCTGCTCGACCTCGGCCTCAAATCGATTCGACCAATCACCAACAATCCGCGCAAGCTGGTCGGTCTCGAAGGCTACGGCCTGCGCGTCGACGAGCGCGTGCCAATCGTCCAGCCGGAGCACAGCGAGAGCGCGGGATACATGCGCACGAAGAGGGACAAGTTGGGACACCTCCTCGCGTCATGAGGAGATAACGGGGTGGCGGAATTCAGTGGGTCGCCGTCCGGGCATGGACGACGCTTTGCAGTCGTCGCCAGCCGCTTCAACGAAACCGTGACGCAGAAGCTCGTCGATGGCGCGCTCGACGCCTTCGTTAGGCACGGCGCCGCGGCCGACGACGTCGATCTCGTCTGGGTGCCGGGCGCGTGGGAGTTGCCGGCCGCGATTCGCCGGCTACTGGCCACCGAGCGTTACGACGCGCTGGTCGCCGTCGGCGCGGTGATTCGCGGCGGTACGCCGCATTTCGATTACGTCGCTGGCGAAGCGTCGCGCGGCATTGCCGACGCCAGCGCCGCATTCGAGATTCCCGTCGGCTTCGGCGTCCTCACCTGCGACAACATGGAGCAGGCCGAGGCGCGCGCCGGTGGTGAGCACGGCAACAAAGGATGGGACGCGGCGCTCGCCGCGCTCGAGATGGCTGACCTCTTCGACCGACTCGATGCCGCGGACGAGAGTTGAAACGCGCGCCCGCGCGCGAGTGCTCCAGGCACTCTACGCGTGGGATCTGCGTGGCGAAGAAGAGCTGGAGCGTGTCGCGACCCAGATCTGGGACGACCTTTCCGTCTCGCCCGAGGAGCGTCGCATCGCCGGCACCCTCGTCCGCACCGTCGCTCAGCATTCCCGAGAGCTGGACGCGGAGTTGGCCGAAGTCACGACCAACTGGCGCCTCGATCGCCTCGGCGTGGTCGAGCGATCGGTGCTGCGCATGAGCGCCGCCGAGCTACTCGGCGGCAAGACCCCGCCGCGCGTCGTCATCCAGGAGGGCGTGAAGCTCGCCGAGCGCTACGGCAGCGTGCAGAGCGCCAAGTTCGTGAACGGAGTGCTCGACGCCCTCGCGCGCCGCATGGGGCGAATCTGATGGCGTTCTGCGTGGGGCGTGGGGCGTGGCGCGTAAATAATGAACGAAGCGTCGATACGCTGGTGAGCGCTCGACCAGACTCACACCAAATGAACGCTTCGTTCCGTTTTTCCACGCGCCACGCGCCGCGCGCCACGCGCCACGCATAGCATGCGCATACTGCTCGTCAACTGGCAGGACCGCGAGAATCCGCAGGCCGGCGGCGCGGAGATTCACATGCACGAGATCTTCGGCCGCCTTGCCGGCATGGGGCACGAAGTGACGCTGCTTTGCGGGGGTTGGCCTGGTAGTCCGCCTCGGGCTCGACTCGACGGCATCGAGGTGCACCGCGTGGGCACACGTCACACCTTTCCATTGCTCGCCCACCGGTACTTCGAGAAGGAGTTCGGCAACGTCGCGCCGTCGCTCGACGTCCTCGTCGAGGACGTGAACAAGATCCCGCTCAATACGCCTCGTTGGCGAGGCATCCGGAGAATCGTCGCCCTCGTGCCGCATCTCTTCGGCGGCACCGCATTTCAGGAGCTCGCCGCGCCCCTGGCTGCGGCCGTCTGGCTCGCCGAGCGGCCCCTGGGCCGCGTCTATCGAAACGTCCCCTTCGAGGCGATCAGCGAGAGTACGGCGGAAGATCTCGTCCAGCGCGGTATCCCGAGGCAGAACATCGAGGTGATCTACCCTGGCATAGATACGCGGACCTACACGCCTGCCCCCGCCGGCGCCACGCACAACGCGTCACGCACCACGCGCCCTTCGTTCGCCTATCTGGGCCGGCTGAAGAAATACAAGGGCGTGCACCTTGTCATCCGTGCGTTTGGCGCAATGCAGAATCGGGAGGCCACGCTCGAGATCGCCGGCGCTGGGGACTATCGGCCGAAGCTCGAAGCGCTCGCGAACTCGCTTGACCTTGGCGGCCGCGTGCGGTTTCTTGGGCGTATCACGGAGCAGGAAAAGCTCGCCCTGTTGCGTAGGTCCTGGGCTCTCGTTTTCGCGTCACCCAAGGAAGGGTGGGGGATTACGAACCTCGAGGCCGCGGCCTGCGCAACCCCTGTCGTTGCCTCCAATTCGCCCGGCATTCGCGAGTCCGTACGAGACGGTGAGACCGGTTATCTCGTTCCGCACGGGGACACAGTGGCGATGGCCGCGGCCATGGATCGCGTCGCGGCGTCGTGCTCACTTGTCGAACAGCTCGGGCGTTCCGCGCGTTCCTTCGCGGAGACCTTCACGTGGGAGCGGGCCGCCAGCGAGACCGCCGCGCACCTCGAGCGCGTGGTCGCCTCGCCCTCGGCGCACGTCTTTCGCCCGGGTCGCCGTAGCTAGTGTCGTCCGCCATGTCGAGGAGCCATGGAAATCATCTTTCACGCCCACCACGCCCCCATATCACCGCGCCTTCAGCAGCGCGCCGAGACGTCTCTTCGCCGCGCCGTCGTGCGACTGGGTCGAGCTGTCGACGCGATTGTCCGTGTCGAGGAGGACGGCCCGACACGCCGCGTCGAGCTCGTCCTCCACGCGCCGCGCGGCCGACGCCTCGTGGCCCGTGGCGAGGCACGCTTCTTCGGCCCCGCGTTGACCGTGGCGTTAGGCAGGCTCAATGCGCAGATCGCCCGGCGCGCCGCGAAGTCCGCCGGGCGCCGTAAGCTCGCCTCCGCGTGAAGCCCAAGCTCACGGTCGGCCGACTCGTCGAACGCCTGCGCGATGTCCTCGCGCTCGAGCCGCTCGACTCCACTGGATTGAACCGCGATATCGTCAGCGCGAACGTCTCGAGCCCTGGACTCGTGCTCGCGGGCTACGTCGAGCGCTTTCCCGCGCACCGGTTGCAGGTGTTCGGGGAAACGGAGATCAGCTATCTCACCTCTCGCAGCGACGCTGAGCGCCGAGAGATTCTGGCGACGTTCTTTTCGTTCCCCATCCCGGCGGTCTTTTTGACAAAGGGGCAGCGGCCGCCCCCGGAGATGTCGGAGCTCGCCGCGAGCGCCGGGGTGCCGATCATCGGGTCGCGTCTCAAGACCAACGAGTTCTACACGCGCATCAAGCCCTGGCTCGAGGAGGAGTTCGCGCCGACGACGACGCTGCATGGCTCGCTGTGC
The DNA here is from genome assembly GCA_036493735.1 of Gemmatimonadaceae bacterium. Classification (GTDB taxonomy): domain Bacteria; phylum Gemmatimonadota; class Gemmatimonadetes; order Gemmatimonadales; family Gemmatimonadaceae; genus AG2. The sequence goes on along the minus strand of DASXPH010000060.1, from coordinate 24,700 downwards.
GACATCTTCGGCGTCGGGCTACTCTTCATCGGGCGCAGCGGCATCGGCAAGTCGGAGTGCGTGCTGGACCTCGTCGAGCGCGGCCACCGGCTCGTCGCCGACGACGTCGTGATGGTCACGCGGCGCGGCGCCGAGGTGCTGCTGGGCCGCGGCCACGAGCTGCAGCGCCACTACATGGAGATTCGCGGCGTCGGTCTCGTGGACGTGCCGTCGGTGTTCGGCATCCGTGCCGTTAGGCAGCAGAAGCGCATCGAGGTCGTCGTCGAGCTTGTGGACTGGGACCCGGATCTCGTCATCGACCGTACGGGGCTCGACCGCGAGGGTACTACTATTCTGGATGTGGTCTTGCCGAAGATCACGGTGCCCCTCAACCCGGGGAAGAACATCACCGTGATCGCGGAAGTGATCGCGATGAATCATTTGCTCAAGTACAGCGGCGTCGATCCGGCGGAGCGTTTCAACGAGCGTCTGATGAAGACGATGCGCGCCGCGTCGGAAGTCCGCCGCTACCTGCAGGAGGATTATGAGTGACGGTTCCGGAACGACGGAGAACGCGAAGCCGACGCCGCGCGCGATTGTCGCCGGTCATGGCGATTTCGCGGCCGGTCTCGTGTCCGCCGTCGACGTCATCACCGGGCGCGGGGGCCAGCTGATTCCCGTCGCGGTGCCTGGCCTCTGCGCCGAGGACATAGAGAAGCTCATTCGCCAGCGCATGCTGGAGAGCGGCGTCAAGGTCATCTTCACCGACCTGCAGGCGGGCAGCTGCACGATGGCGGCGCGAAAGATCCTGCGCGGCGCCGACGACGCCGTGCTCATTGCCGGCGTCAACCTGCCAACGCTGCTCGATTTCGTATTTGCTGAACAGATGCCGGCCGTGGACGCGGCACGCCACTCGGCGGAACGCGGCAAGACGGCGATCACGGTCGTGGGGCCGAAGGCCGGGGCCGGCGCGGCAGGCGGAGCGGGTGGTGTGGGGGGCGCTGGCGGGGGAGGCGTCAAGCAGGCGTGACACTGGTTTTGCACCGGATCGACGATCGCTTGATCCACGGTCAGGTCGTGGTGGGCTGGGGACAGCCGCTCGACATTCGCTTCATCGTTCTCGTCGACGACGACGTCGCGGCGAGCGAATGGGAGCAGGAGCTCTATCGCATGGGCGCTCCGCCGGAAATGGATGTGTACTTTCTCAACGTGGACGCGGCGGTCGCCAAGTTGCCCAGCTATCGCGCCGATGCGCGCCATGGCATCCTGCTCACCGGCGACATCGAGACCATGCGCCGCCTCGTGGATGCCGGTGGCGTCGCGAGCATCAACATCGGCGGCATTCATCACCGCGCCGGCCGCTCGCAGCGGTTGCGTTATGTATTCCTGAACGAGAGCGAGGAGAGCGCGCTTCGGGATCTCGCGGCGCGCGGCGTGTCAGTCACGGCGCAGGACGTCCCGGGCGCGCGGCCGATTCCATTGGACGACATCCTCAACGGAGTCGCCAAGTAATGTGGATCGACCTGCTCCCGATCGCGCTGCTCGGCGGACTGCTCGGACTGGACGTCGTGAGCTTTCCGCAGGCGATGATCTCGCGCCCTCTCGTCGCGGCGACACTCGCTGGGGTGTTGATCGGAAATGCGCCGAGTGGCTTGCTCGTCGGCGCCGCCCTCGAGCTGGTGGCGCTCGACACGCTGCCCTTTGGCGCATCGCGATATCCGGAGTGGGGCTCGGCGGCCGTCGTTGGAGGGGCGATCTTCGCCACGCATCCCAGCCACCCAGCTGGGGCGATGGAGATGGCGATTGTCGCGTCGCTCAGCACGGCCTGGATTGGTGGCTGGACGATGGTGAAGCATCGTGAGCGCAATGCGCAGTGGGCCGGCCGTCGGCGCGCTGCCCTCGACGCGGGGGCGCGGGGCTCGGTGATCGAGCTGCAGCTGCTGTGCATGACCGCCGACTTCTTTCGCGGCGCCTTGCTCGCCGCCCTTTCGTACGCCGTCTTCGCACCTCTCACCACACTCATCATCACGACGTGGGGCACGGACGCACGGCTGTCGCGAGCGGTGCTCGTCACCATCGCGGCGAGCGTCGCCGCCGGTGCGGCGTGGAAGATCTTTCACGGGGTGAGCGGGGCGCGCTGGTTCTTCCTCGGCGGCCTCGCGGTGGGACTCGTCATCATGGCGGCGACGAGATGACGGCGCGCGCGATCGCTCCCATGTCCCAGCCCGAGCGCCGTGCGGTGCTGCCATTCCGCACCCAGACGGCGATCTTCATCCGCATGCTCGCGATTCAGGGCTCGTGGAACTACGAGATCCTGCTCGGCAACGGCATCGGCTTTTGCCTCGAGCCGGCGCTCCGCCTGCTTCCCGAAGGCATTCACAGCCAGCACTTCAAGGATGCGCTGGCGCGCGAGAGCAAGTACTTCAACGCGCATCCATACCTCGCCTCGGTCGCCGTCGGCGCGCTGGCGCGCGCGGAGCTCGATGGCGAGCCGCCGGAACGAATTGAGCGTTTTCGAACCGCGCTCTGCGGACCGCTCGGCAGCGTTGGTGACCGGCTGGTGTGGGCGGGTTGGCTGCCCTTCTGCAGCCTGCTGGCGTTACTGGTGTTTGGATTGGGCGGCGGGCCGGCGCTCGTGCTGCTGGTGTTTCTCGGCTCGTACAACATCGGTCATTTCGCGCTCCGCCTGTGGGGACTGCGCACGGGCTGGAAACACGGATTGCGTGTCGCCGCGGCGCTCGGCAATCCCGTCTTGCGTAATGGACCGCAGCAGATCGCTCGCCTGGCCGCGCTCGCGACGGGGCTTGCCATCCCCATGGCACTCCACCGCGTGATCGGACCAGGACGCGTGTTGTTGGGGGGCGTTCTCGTCGGCGTCGTCATCGGCGCACTCGTTCTGGTTCGGTTGCAGGGCCGCATCGAAGGCTGGCGGCTGGCCCTGTTCATCCTTGGCGCATTCGCACTCTTCTCCATAGCTCACTGATGCCCGAACGCACTGTTCAGATTGTCAACAAGGCGGGATTGCACGCGAGGCCGGCCGCGGAGATCGTGAAGTGCGCGGCCAAGTACTCGAGCGACATCACGGTCATTCGTGACGAGCTCGAGGTCAACGGCAAGAGCATCATGGGCGTGATGATGCTGGCTGCCGAGTGCGGCTCGACGCTGCAGCTGAAAGCCGAAGGCCCCGACGCGTCCGAAGCGCTGGACGCGTTGGAGAAGCTCATCGAAGGCAAATTTGGCGAGAACTGAACCGATGAGAACCTCGTGAAGCGGAAGCTGGTCGGTATCGGCGCGTCGCCGGGCATCGCCGTCGGCACGGTGCAGCTCCTTCGCTGGGAGGTGCCCGACGTTCCGCATCGCATCATCCCGGATGATGCCATCCCCGCGGAGATTGAGCGTTTTCTCAAGGCGGTCGACAAGGCGAAGGAACGCTTGCGCCAGATCCGCGCGCGCGTCGAGAAGACGGCCGGTCATGAAGAGGCGGCGATCTTCGAAGTGCAGCTCTCGATTCTCGAAGATCCCGACCTCACGCGCGGCGTGCAGGAGCTGATTCATCAGAACATCGCCGCCGAGAAGGCGTTCGACATCCAGATGCTCGAGTCTCGGCAGCGATTCGCGCGCGCGGCGAGTCCGATGGTGCGCGAGCGCGTCGGTGACCTGACGGACGTCCACATCCGCGTGCTGTCGCTGCTGCTCGATCTTCCCGATCACTCGCCCGAGGACATGCCCAAGGGGTCGAGCACGATTCTGGTGACGCACGATCTGACGCCGAGCCTGACGGTTCAGCTCGACCGCAAGTCGATCGTTGCCATCGCCACCGATGCGGGCACGCGTACGTCGCACGTCGCGATCCTTGCGCGTTCACTCAACTTGCCGGCGATCGTCGGCCTGCGTACGGCGACGCAGGAGCTGCACGGCGGTGAGAGCGCGGTGCTCGATGGTTCCACGGGCGTGATCGCCATCAACCCGACGCACCACGACCTCGAGCTATACCGCGAGCGCGACCGGCAGCAGAAGGTCGCCGACGCCGAGCTGCAGCGCCTCGCCTCGCTCGAGGCGATTACGACCGATGGCGTTCACATCACGCTGCGCGCGAACGTCGACCTGCCGGAGGAAGCCGATCTCGCCGCCTCGAGCGGGGCGGAGGGTGTTGGATTGATGCGCACCGAGTTTCTCGTCCTCGGCCGGGCGACGATGCCGGACGAAGACGAGCAATACCGCGCGTACAAGCGGGTCGTCGAGGCCTTCGGCGGCAAACCAGTCGTCATTCGCACCTTCGACATCGGCGGCGACAAGCTCCCCATCGGCGGATTCCCGAGCGAGCCAAATCCGTTTCTGGGCTGGCGTGCCATCCGGATGTGTCTGGATCAGCCGGATCTCTTTCGCACCCAGCTCCGCGCTCTGCTCCGCGCCGCCGCTCACGGCGACGTGCGCATCATGCTGCCGCTGGTGGTGACGCTGGACGAGGTGCGCGCCGCCCGGGGCTTCCTGGACGAAGCCGCGCGCCAACTCGAGCGGCGTGGCGTGACCGTGCGCCGCGACGTGCCGTTAGGCGTGATGATCGAGACGCCGGCGGCGGCCGTCGCCGCCGACACCTTCACCCGTGACGGGGACGTCCAGTTCTTCAGCATCGGCACCAACGATCTCGTGCAATACACCCTCGCCGTGGACCGCGGCAACGCCAGCCTCGCCAAGCGATTCACGCCGCTGCATCCGGCTGTGCTGCGCCTCATCAAGCGCACGGTGGAGGTGGGAGAGGGCGCCGGTCTCGAGGTCGCGGTGTGCGGTGAGATGGCCTCGCAGCCGCTCATGGCCTTCGCGCTGGTCGGCCTCGGCGTTAGGCAGCTGAGCGTCTCCCCGCGCTCGGTCTCGCTCGTGAAACGCATCGTTCGGGGCATTTCGGTGTCGCTCGCCGAGGAAGCCGCCGCCGCCGCCCTCGCCGCGCCCACTGCGGAGCTCGCGGGACGAGAGTTGAGCTCGCGCCTGCGCACTGCGTTACCGGAATTGGGGCTGGTCGAAGAAGAGCAACCGGCTTGATGCGCGAAGCGTGGCGCGTGAAGCGTGGCGCGTGGCATGTCATCCTGAGCGAAGCGAAGGATCTGCTGTTCACCCTCTGCCCTCCACCCTCGACCCTCTACCCTCTTGTTTGATCGTCATCTCTTCACGTCGGAGTCAGTCACTGAAGGGCACCCCGACAAGGTCGCTGACGCGATCTCCGATGCTGTGCTCGATGCCATTCTCGCGGACGACCCGACTGCCCGCGTCGCCTGCGAGACACTCGTCACCACTGGCCTAGCGTGCGTCGCGGGCGAGATCACCACGACCACCTACGTTCACGTTCCCGAGATCGTCCGCGCGACCATCGAGCGCATCGGCTACACCGACGCGAGCTACGGGTTCGACTCTCAGACGTGCGCGGTGTTGAGCACCATCGACCGCCAGTCGCCGGACATCGCGATGGGCGTAGACACCGGCGGTGCAGGCGATCAGGGAATGATGTTCGGCTTCGCCACCGATGAGACGCCCGAGCTCATGCCGATGCCGATCTTGCTTGCCCATCGCATCACGAAGACCCTGGCAGAGCGTCGCAAGTCTGGCGCGATGGATTGGCTGCGGCCGGATGGCAAGGCGCAGGTGACCATCGCTTACGAGGACCGACGTCCCGTCGCTGTCGACACCGTCGTCGTGTCGACGCAGCACGCCCCGAGCATCTCGCAGCGTGCCATCAAGCGCGCGATCATCGACGAAGTTGTCGAGCCGAGCATTCCCGAGGAGCTCCGCTCTCGTAAGGTCAAGTATCACGTCAATCCGACGGGCCGTTTCGTCATCGGCGGGCCGCAAGGCGACGCAGGACTCACGGGGCGCAAGATCATCGTGGATACGTATGGGGGAATGGGCCGACACGGCGGCGGTGCTTTTAGTGGGAAGGATCCAAGTAAGGTCGACAGATCCGCGTGTTATGCGGCGCGGTGGGTGGCGAAGAACATCGTCGCCGCGGGATTGGCGCGCCGCTGCGAGGTGCAGTTGGCGTACGCGATCGGCGTCGCCGAGCCGGTCTCGGTGATGGTGGACAGCTTTGGCACCGCCGTCATTCCCGAGTCGGACATCATGAACGCAGTGCACGACGTGTTCGATCTCACACCCCGCGGAATCATCGAAGCGCTCGACCTCCGCAAGCCGATCTACTCGGCGACGTCGGCGTACGGGCACTTTGGTCGCAAGCCGGAGCGGCTCGGCAACGGCCGCAAAGCAGCGACGACGTTCACCTGGGAACGGACTGATCGGGCCGCGGCGCTGAAGAGGGCGGTGAAAGGCTAAGGACGCGGGACGCGGAATGCGGGATGCGGGCAACCCGCGCCCCGCTCCCCGCAAAGGGGGTTCACGCGATACCTTCTTAGGGAGTCCAGAACCTCAGCCCATCCTCCCTGTGGTAGAAGTCGTCGTTGCCCGCCTTGGCCTCGATAGTACGACCCAGTCGTACGTGCTCGTCCTTCAGGAGAAGGGCGGTACCCGCCTCCTGCCGATCTGGATCGGACAGCCCGAGGCGGAGTCGATTGTCATGCAGATCCACAACATCAAGCGCGTGCGACCCCTCACCCACGATCTCTGCAAGAATCTGATTCAGGGATTGAGTGGGACGTTGCGCCGGGTGCAGATCACGCGCGTCGAGAAGAACACATATTACGCCGAGTTGCACATCCAGCATGGCGAGGGGATGGTGCAGATCGACGCGCGGCCGTCGGACAGCATCGCGATCGCGCTGCGACTTCAGGCCCCGATTTTCGCCAGCGAATCCTTGCTCTCCTCGATAGAGGTGGAGGATCAGAGCGAAGAGTCGTCGAACGCGCCCAGCCCGGGCGCCGACGCCAGTGAGCTCAGCGCCGACCAGCTGAAGGAGTACCTCGAGAATCTGCGGCCAGAGGATTTCGGGAAATTCAATTTGTAATCCGATTTCCGATTTCCGCGGCGGGGTTGGGTGTGATTTTCACCGCGGAGGACGCGGAGTGCACGGAGGGCGCGGAGGACCGCTTTCGGGATTATGTCGCGGTTCTCAAATGCGAAACGCAGAAGACGCTGTAACAACAAGAGAACAACGCGCTGCCATGAATGAATCGACCACAAAAAATCAGTAGTACAACGTCTTCTGCGGCGTTCTGCGTGATCTCGGTTGATGTTACAAAACGTCTTTGGAATGCCTTTATTGAAGCATTCCTCCGCGTCCCTCCGTTCACTCCGCGCCCTCCGCGGTCAATGCTGCTCATGTCAGTCGCGTTGGTTTGCACCCCAATCGGCGGTGTACTACGCGCGCAATCCACGGAGTCCCGTCGAGTCGACGGCGTCGTTATGCACGGCGAGCCCAAAGGCCCCAAGCCCATCGACGGGGTGCGCGTCGTTTTGCATCGCGTCGGGCCCGATCAGGCCGGGCCACTCGACTCAGCGCTCACCGGGCCGCGCGGCGAATATCATTTTCGCTATCACACGAGCGGCAGTCCGGACGCCGTGTACTTCGTGTCGGCGTCGTACGACGGCATCGCATATTTCAGCACACCGCTGCGCCAGCCCGTGACGCACGGCGAGGACGCGCAGATCACCGTCTTCGACACGACCTCCGGTGCCGTCCCCATCCATGTGCTCGGGCACCACATCATCCTCGGCGCTCCGGACCCGCAGGGACAGCGCCAGGCTGTAGAGGTCTTCGAGCTCGGCAACGACTCGAGCGTTACGCGCGTCAGTGGTGGACCAGAGCATCCCGTGTGGACGGAGCGCCTGCCCGCCGGCGCGGCGAACGCGAAGGTCAACCCCAACGGAGAGATCTCGCCCAACGCCATCGCCTTCGCCGGCGGCATCGTTAGGTTGTTCGCGCCCATCAGCCCCGGTGCGCGGCAGCTGTCGTACGCGTATCAGTTGCCGCGCACCGCGCTGCCGGTCTCGATCCCGATCGAACAGGCGACTGGCGTGCTCGAGGTGCTGCTCGAGGAGCCGCGGGCAACGGTCTCGGGCGGAAACCTCGCCGAGGTCGCGCCGACGTCCACCGCGGGTCGAACCTTTCGGCGCTTTCTGGCGCAGCCGGTTCCCGAGGGCGCGGTCGTCGTCGTCGACGTGCCCTTCTCGCTTGGTGATTCACGTGCACGGTATTTCATCGCGATCGCCGCGGTGTCATGCCTGGCGATGGTCGGCGCGGTGATCTACGCCGCGCGCCGGAAGCGTCCAGCTCTCGCGGCGATCGACTCACGCGTTCACGCGCCGGCCACCGATGCGCTGTTGCAAGCGATCGCGGCGCTCGACACGCACTTCGAGCAGAGTGGCAACGGAAACGCTGACGTGCGTGCGCGATACGACGCCGAACGAGCGGAGCTCAAAGCGAGATTGGCGGCCGCGCTTGCCGAGGAACGCCAGCGCGGATAACATTCGCGACACAATCGATGCGGACGCGGGACCACGGAAACCGGTGTGATACCGGTGCGGCCCCGCCACTGTAACGGGCAGGCGCGCGATCGCGCGCGACTCGAATTAGCGTATGCTCATCGGCCACTGACCGCTGTCGGTCGGGAAGGCGAGCATCCGGCCCGAAGCCAGGAGACGACCCACGTCCGCGCCACACTTCAGCTCCTCGGGGGAGGACTGGTGGCGACGGCGCGGCTCGGCTTCTCCGCGTTCGGCGTTACGGGCACCTTCCTCGACAATCGGTGCCCGTTTTGCATTTTCTCGAGACGATCGACTCGCGTCGGCTGGCGATACTCCTTGCAGGGGCACTCACCGTCGCCGCCTGCACCGCCGACCGCCAGCGCCACACGCGAGACACGACGTGGGGCGCCGTTCGCGACGACTACGGCGAAGTCGTTAGGCTCGCCGCGCCGCCACAGCGGATCGTCTCGCTCAATCCCGCGACGACCGAGCTGCTCTTCGCCCTCGGCGCGGGGCCGCGCGTCGTCGGGCGCACCCAGTACGACCTCTGGCCGGATTCGGCGCGGCTCGTCCCGAGCGTCGGCGCCGGCATGCAGCCAAATCTCGAAGCCGTGCTCGGCCGCCGCCCCGATCTCGTCGTCATGTACGCGAGCGGCTCCGACCGCGGCTCCGCCGAGCGCCTAACGGCGTCCGGCGTGCCGACGGCGGCGTTCCGCATCGACAGAATCGCCGACTTCTCGCGCGTCACGCTGCTCCTTGGCAAACTGCTGAACGACACGATCCGCGCGCGCCAGGTCGTGGATTCCGTCACGGCGACGCTCGATCGCGTGCGACGCGCGACAGCGTCGCTCCCCAAGCCAACGGTCTTCATGCACGTGTGGGAGAAGCCCCTCATGACGATCGGCGGCGGCAGCTTCCTGTCCGAGCTCGTCACCATCGCCGGTGGTGAGAACATCTACGGGTCGCTGCCCGCGCCGTCACCGGTCGTCACGCTCGAGGATGTGCTACAGCGCGATCCGCAAATCGTCCTCGTCAGTCCGCGTGAACGTGCGAGCATAGTCGCCAGCACCCAATGGCGTACCCTGCCGGCCGTTCGTGCGGGGCGCGTGATCGCGTACGACACGAATCTCGTCGCGCGCCCGTCGGTGAAGCTCGGCGAGGCCGCCGTATCGCTCGCGGCTCTCTTTCATCCCGGCGCATTGCGATGAGCGTGACGCGTGACGCGTGGCGCGGGACGCGGGGTGCGGGACGCGGGGCCTTCCTTCGATGGTTGCTTCTCGCCGTGCTGTTAATCCTGGCGCTATTGCTTGCCGTGGCGCTTGGCACCATTACCCTCACGCCGGCAGCGGTATGGAACGCCCTCTTCGAGCGCGGTGATCCGGCCGCGATCACCGTCGTGCAGGTGCTGCGATTGCCACGAGCCGCGCTCGCCGCGCTCGTCGGCGCGGGGCTCGGCCTCTCCGGCGCCGCGCTCCAGGGCACGATGCGCAATCCGCTCGCCGAGCCGTATCTGCTGGGCGTCTCCGGCGGAGCCGCGGTCGGTGCGGTGGCGGCCGTCGCGTTAGGCTTGAGCCTCACGCTCGTGCCGCTCGCCGCGTTCGCGGGAGCGATCGTCGCGGTCGCGATCGCGTTCTTCGTTGCCCACGCGGCTGGAACGGGTGGCGACGCGCGCATCCTGCTCATGGCTGGAGTGGTCGTCGGCGCGTTCGCGAATTCCGTCATCATGCTCGTCCTCGGCACCGCGCCGTCGAACGTCTTTCGCGACGCGATGTGGTGGATGATGGGCTCCGTTGCCGCTGCCACCTGGGCCCAGAGCAGCTGGCTCATCGCGTATCTCGTCGTTGGCGGCGGCGCGTTGCTCGTGTGGGCGCGCCAGATCGATGTGCTGGCGTTGGGCGACGACACGGCGGCGGCACTGGGGGTCGACCCCGACCGCGCAGCGCGACGAATCTATGCCGCGGCGGCTCTCGTCGCGGCAGCGACGGTGGCGGCGGCGGGACTCGTCGGCTTCGTCGGGCTCGTCGTGCCGCACATCGTACGCGGCATCGGTTTTCACCGGCATCGCCCGCTCCTCCTCGGCAGCGCACTCGCGGGCGCGACGCTCGTCGTTCTCGCCGACGTCGTCGCCCGAACGCTGCGGCCGCCGGCGGAGCTCCCGTTAGGCGCGGTGACTGCGATCGTCGGCGTTCCGTTCTTTCTCGCGCGGCTTCGGCGGCTCGCATGATCCGCTTCGAGGACGTGGTCGTCCGGTATCCACGGGCGTCGCGCGACGCGTTGGCCGGTGTTGCCTTTGCGGCGGACACCGGGCGACTCACGGCCGTCGTGGGGCCTAACGGGAGCGGCAAGAGCACGCTCGTCCGCATTTTGCTCGGGCGCGCACCGCTCACGGCTGGGCGTGTGCTGCTCGGCGACCGTCCGATCGCCGGCGAGTCGCGGGCGGAGGTGGCGAAGCGAGTCGCCGTCGTCACACAGCGCGAGGAGCTGGCCTTCCCGCTCGCGATCGACGAGTACGTCGCCCTCGGCCGCTTTCCGCATCTCGGTGGATGGCGCGCGGCTCGCGCGAACGATCGAGACGCCATAGCGCGGGCGATGGCGCGCGCGGGCGTCGAGGCGCTCGCCCGCGACGGCCGGCGTCTCCAGGAGCTCTCCGGCGGCGAATGGCAGCGCGTGAGGCTGGCGCGCGCGCTGGCGCAGGGCGGTGACATGCTCGTGCTCGACGAGCCAACCACGTTTCTCGACATCGCCCACGAGATGGCCGTGTTCGAGCTGCTGCACGAGCTCACCGCAGACGGCCTGACGGTGCTGCTGGTGAGCCATCAACTCAACCTCGTCGCTCGCTTCGCGGACGAGATCGTACTGCTGCATGAGGGCCGCATCGCCGCGTCGGGCGCACCCGACGACGTGATGCGCGCCTCGATTCTCGAGCGCGTCTACGAATGGCCGCTCGTCGTCACTCGCGATCCCGCGGTCGGAGCGCCGGCGCTCCTGCCCCTTCGGGTTCGCCGCCACACCTAACCGTTGAGCAATTCTATGCGGCAAGTCTCTGTACTACTCGTGGCGCGTGGCGTGTGGCGCGTGGCGCGGCACACATCACGCGATGCGCATCACGCGCCACGCATCACGCGCCACGCGTGCCTCTCAGTGGCCATTTTTATCGGACTCGCAACGCCTGCCGCTGCTCAACAACGCGACACCCTCACCGACACCGCGCGAATCGCACCGGTCGTGGTAACGGCCACCAGCGCGCCCGTCGCGCTCGATCGCGTGCCGGCGTCGGTGACAATTCTCGATGGCGCCGCGTTGCGCGCGGAAGGGTTGACGCAGGTGGCCGACGCGCTGCGACAGGTGCCGGGGATGGCCGTCGTGCAATCCGGCTCGTACGGCGCGCCAACATCGCTCTTCACGCGGGGCGCGCAGAGCAACTATACGAAAGTTCTCATCGACGGGGTGCCGGTGAACGACCCCGGTGGCGCGCTCGATCTCGCGTTCCTCACGCTCGATGATGTCGAGCGCATCGAGATCGTCCGCGGGCCGACGAGCGTCCTCTATGGCTCAGACGCCGTTGCGGGGGTGGTGCAGATCTTCACGCGTCGCGGAGCGGGGAAGCCCCACGCCTCCGTGGATGCCCGCGGTGGCACCTACGGCACCTATGACATAGATGTCAACGCCGGCTCGTCGTTCAACAACGGCAGCCTCGATGTCGGCGAGGGGCACCATATCACTAATGGCATCTACGCGTTCAACAGCCGCTATCGCAACGATGTCGGGAATGGAAAGCTCACATTCGCGCCCTGGCAGGGTGCGCAGCTCGTCGGCACGGGTCGCTACGAGGATGCGATTGCCCACTTCCCGACTGACTTCACCGGTGCGCCGGTGGATCCGAATGCCTATCGCACCGAGAAGCGTACCATGCTCGGCGCGGAATTGAGCCAGCGATTTCAGCGGGCGAAGGCGACGCTCGGCCTCACTTCCAACCTCGCCGACGACGCGAGCATCGATCCGCCTAACGTCGCCGGCGACGTCGGCACCGATCTGCGCACGAGAGTGCTCCGTCAGGCGGCCGACCTGCGCGTTGCGCTGCCGCTCGCGTCGGCGATGACGATGACGGTTGGCGGCATGCTCGAGCGTCAGCACGAGACGTCGCCTGACGATGACCGCCACAATGCCGCTGCCTACGTCGAGCTCGTGCGCACCGCGGGGCTCACGACCGCTGCGTTAGGCGGGCGACTCGACCACAGCGGCACCTTCGGTGACTTCGGGACGTATCGGCTCTCGGGGTCGCGCGTGCTGCCGGCCGCGTTCCGCGCCCGCGCAAGCATCGGCACCGCCTTTCGCGAGCCCTCGTTCTACGAGTCCTTCGACACGCCTTTCTCCACCGCCAACCCGAACATCCGTCCAGAGCAAACGACGAGCTGGGAGGGTGGCCTCGAGCACGACATCGGGGCCGGCGCCGCGACCATCGGCGCGACGTACTTCCACCAGCGATTCGTGGACCTCATCGACTATCGCTACGACGTCGCCAACCCCGCGCAGAGCGATTACGAGAACATCGCGCTCGCGAGGGCGGCGGGCGCCGAAGCGGAGCTCCGCGTCGCCCCGATACATGGCTTCAGCGGCGACGCGAGCTACACCTGGCTCGATACCAAAGTGCTCCGCAGCGGATTCGATCCGTCGCCGCTGGCGATACTCGCCGAAGGTCATCCACTGCTGCGCCGCCCCAAGCACTCCGGCTCCGCCGGCGTCAATTACGACATCGTGAACGGCTTCACCCTCGGTGCGCGACTCACGTACGTCGGCGAACGACCCGATCAGCTCTTCCATGGCGCGCCGACGTACGATACCCAGGCGGTGACACTCGAGTCCTACAGGAAGCTGGATCTCACGTTGAACCTTCCGTTGCATTTGTTCTGGCGCGAATTGACCCCAATTGCCGCAACTTTTCGTGCGGATAACGTGACCGATACGCACTATCAAAGTGTGGCTGGCTACGCTACACCCGGACGAGTGCTTACTGCTGGGTTGCGCGCAGCCTTCTGATCGGGCTGAGGGGGGTGAGGGTGGGGGCTAGAGGGTAGAGGGTGAAACGGCGGAAAAGCAGATCCCTCGTCGCGATGCTCCTCGGGATGACAGTCTGTCATCCCGAGCGAAGCGAGGGATCTGCTTTTCACCCTCTACTCTCCATCCTCTACCAGCTTCAACCTCCACCCGCTTCTACCCTCTGCCCAAGCCGTCGGGCATCTTTCGCACATGCCTCCGGTCGTCACCGACGCCATCGTCCTGCACTCATTCGACTATCTCGAGTCTTCGCGCATTCTGCGCCTGGTAACTCGCGAGGTCGGCGTGCGGTCGGTGTTGGCGCGGGGGGCGCGGCGTTCGAGTCGTCGCTTCGGGAGCGCGCTCGATCTCTTCGCCGAAGGGAGTGCCGAACTGCACGTCAAACCGGGGCGCGATCTCGACACCCTCGGCCGATTCGACGTCGAGCGCGCCCGGCCGGCGATCGGGATGGAGCTCTCGCGCTTCACCGGCGCCGCGGTGATCGCGGAACTGACCCTTCGCTTCGGTCGTGACGGCGCCGACCCCGAGCTCTTCGACGTCACCGCGGCGGCGCTCGACGACCTCTCGGCGGCTGGAGCAGCCGAGACTCGTGAGGCAACGATTGGCGGCGCGTGGCGCATCGTCGCTGCGTTGGGCTTCGCGCCGGGGATCGACGCCTGCAACGAGTGCCATGCGTCGCTCGACCCTAACGAGCCGGTGCTCTTCAGCCATCCAGCCGGAGGGACCCTTTGCGGCCGCTGCGCGCGCCTCGCACCATCGGGGCGGCTGCTGCCGTCGAGCGCGCGCGGCGCGCTCCGTGCCTGGATCGGCGGTGATCACGTCGTGCTCGGCGCGGAGCCCGAAGTCCGCGCCCACCAGCGGCTGCTTCGCGAATTTCTGCGCGAGCACCTGAGCGACGATCGGCCGCTTCGCGCCTTCGACATGTGGGAGGAAGATCCCATGCGCGCCGAAGTTCAGGTTTAACCACCGCTCACCGCCCACCGCCCACCGTCCACCGACTTGATTCTCGGAACCGCTGGCCACATCGATCACGGCAAGACCGCACTCGTCCGCGCCCTCACCGGGGTGGACACCGATCGGTTGCCGGAGGAGAAGCGTCGCGGCATAACGATCGAGCTCGGTTTTGCGCCGCTTCGGATCGAGGGCCTGGAGACCATCGGCGTCGTCGACGTGCCCGGCCACGAGGGCTTCGTGCGCACGATGCTCGCCGGCGCGACCGGAATCGATCTGGCGCTGCTCGTCATTGCCGCCGATGAAGGCGTGATGCCCCAGACGCGCGAGCATGTTGCCATCCTGCGCCTGTTGGGCGTGACGCGGGGCATCGTCGCGCTCACCAAATGCGACCTCGTCGACGAGGAGTGGCGTGAGCTGGTCGTCGAGGACGTGCGCGCGCTCCTCGACGACACGCCATTTCGCGATGCGCCGATCGTTGCCACGTCGGCGGCGACGGGGAAGGGTCTCGCCGAGCTGCGTGCGGCCATCGCCGAAGCGGCGCGCGAGGTTCCCGCCCGTGCAGCCGACGATCTCTTTCGCATGCCGGTGGACCGCGCCTTCACGATCAAGGGCACCGGTACGGTCGTCACCGGCACCGTCTGGAGCGGCCGCCTCACGCGTGACGCTACCGTGAGGGTGCTCCCCGCGGGCCATGTTGTGCGCGTTCGGGGTCTTCAGACGCACGGCGACCAGGTACAGGTTGCCGAGCCCGGTCATCGGACTGCCGTTGCGCTGTCCGGCATCGAGGTGAGCGACGTTTCGCGCGGCAGCTTTCTCGTCTCCGATGCGGCGTGGCACCCGTCCATGGTGCTCCGCGCGGACGTCGTCTTGCTCGACGACGCGCCGCGTTCGTTAGGCCCGCGCACCGCGGTACGCTTCCACATCGGCACCGCCGACGTCGGGGCGCGTATCGTCACGGGCGACGGTGCGCTTTCGCCCGGTGATCGCAAAGTCGCCCGCGTCATGCTCGACGAGCCCGTCGTGCTCCGCGCCGGCGATCGATTCGTCCTGCGGGCGGCCTCGCCGCCGGCGACCATTGGTGGCGGCACGGTCATCGATCCATTCGCCGGACGACGCGCCCGGCCGTGGGCGGCGGATGCCCAGTCGCCGCCCGAAGATCGGCTCGAGCTTGCCTTACGAGACGCGGGCGAAGCCGGCCTGGAGGTGACATCGCTGCCGGTGCGGCTTGGCGTCGCGCCCGGAGAGCTCGGTAACTTCCTCTCGGCAACAGCGCTGCTTCGTATTGGCGAGCGGGTGTACGACGCCGCGGCGGCGACGGCGCTCGAGGAGAAGCTCGTTAGGCTTGTCGACGATGGGCACCGGAGCCGGCCTCTGGAAATGGGTGTGTCGCTGCAGGAGCTTCGGTCGCGCCTGGGTGCGCCGGCCGAGCTGACCGACGCCGTGCTCGCCCGCGCGATCGCGCGGGGCGCCATCGAGGCGAGCGGGGCCGTCGTGCGCGCGGCGGGCTGGTCGCCGCGCTTCACCGACGCGCAGCGCAAAGCGCTCGGGGAGATCGAGGAGACGCTGCGCAGCGCGAACACGGAGCCACCGAGTGTGACGGAGCTGCAGCCGCGCTTCGGTGCCCAGGTGGCCGACCTGCTGCGCGCGCTCGAGCGCGAGAGCAAAGTCGTCGCTGTCGAGCTGGATCGGTTCTACGCGACGGCGAGCGTCGACTCGCTCGTGGATCGTCTTCGTAAAGGGATGACACCGGGGCGCGAGTACTCGCCGGCCGAACTGCGCGAGCTGCTGGGCTTCTCCCGCAAGTTTCTCATCCCCTTTCTCGAGTACTGCGACCGATCGGGCCTCACCCAGCGGCGTACTGGTGGACGTACCTGGCACGGCACGTAAGTTTCGCTCTACAATTACCAATCACCGATCACCGACCACCGTTCACGGAGTACCACTCACCGTCCTGTTTCGTCAGTCTCGGAGAATTCTATGGTCCACCGCTGGGCTTCACCTGCCCTCGGCTTGGTCGCGTGCATTGTCTTCGTGTCGACCGCGTCGAGTCAGGCGACCGACCGGCGTGCCGAAGGAGCTCATCGGCGAGGCTTGCTCGGCCAGAATCAGCCGAATCCCTTCACGCACTTCACGACGATCCCGTTCACCGTCGGCGATGGCGCCTGCGCGAGCGGGACGGAGAGTCACGCCGTCACGCTCAGGATCTACAACATCCTGTCGCAGGTCGTGGCCATCGCCGTGCTCGCCGACAGTACGAACGCCGATCAGTCGATGCCGGCGTCGAACGTACGCGAGCTGTCCAACTTCACGCTCCCCTGCGGCAACTTCGTCGCTCGCTGGGACGGCAAGCTCGCGAAGAACGAGCGCGTCGCCGCGCCGGGGGTATACATGTACCAGCTCATGATCGACGGGCGACCGACCGCGATGAGAAAGATGCTGAGGAGGGCCGAAGAGACGCGATAACGGGCGTGACGCGTGACGCGTGGCGCGTGACGCGTGGCGCGTGGCGCGTGGTGCGGTAAGAAACGGATAAAGGCCGACGGCATCGACGTCGGCCTTCCTTTTTCCAACCCACAACGCTCAACCCACAACGCTCAACCCACAACGATCAACCCGAAGGCCTCCCTCTTGCAAACTCGTCGTATGATGAGTTTGCCCAGCGACATAGGCTCGCGTTCTAGCCGCGGCGCGCATCTCACCAGCGAATGGTCGGTTCGACCTCCGCGTGGGGTGCGGCCTGGCGGGCGCTTTCTCAGCCGCGGCCGGGTCGCCGCCGGGGCATTGCACTGGCTCGGCTGGATCATCATCTCGCCGAGATCGGTCGTCAGCGGCGGCGTCACGCGCGAGCTCGACAACCTCGGCGTCGGTGCCTTACGACTCGTCGCCAGCGCGTCGATTCTCGTTGGGCTGATCGCCACCTTCCAGGTCGCTTACCAGCTCAAGCAGTACGGTGCCGAGTCGGTGAGCGCTCTCGCCATCGGCTGGTTCGCCACTCGTGAGGTTGCACCCCTCGTCGTCGCGCTGCTCGTCGTGACGCGGAGTGCGTCGGCGATCGCCGGCGAGTTCGCCGCGATGGCGACCAGTGGCGAGATCGACGCGCTGCGAGCGATGAGCCTCGATCCCGTGAAATATCTCGTCGCCCCGAAGCTCGCGGCGATGTGTCTCGCGTTGCCCGCGCTCACCATCATCGCCGATGGACTCATCACCCTCGGCGGATGGGTCGGCACGACGTTCTTCCTCGGCTTCAACTCGCGCTTCTATCTTGAGCAAATTAGAACATCACTCTCGACGTCGGATCTCGTGATCGGCGTCGCGAAGGCGCTTCTATTCGGGTTCCTCATCGCGATCATTGCCTCGGACGAAGGCCTCGGCATCGATCGACGCGTGACGGCCATCGGCGAGGCCGCGAGTCGCGCGGTCGTCTACTGCCTCCTCGGCGTGCTCGCGACCGACACGCTCATCAATGCCGTCTTCTACTTCATCCCCGCTCTCGTCCTCTGAGCGGGCGCTCGAGGTCCACGACCTCACTGGCCCGGCCGGCTCGCCGCTCATCTTCGACATCGATCTCGGTGTCGATCGCGGCGAGACCATCCTCATCCTCGGCCCGATTCAGTCCGGCAAATCGATGCTCATGCGCCACCTCGTCGGACTCGAGTGTGCCGCGGCCGGCAGAATCGCCGTGGATGGCTTCGCCATCGATCCCACGAAGCCGGAGGAAAAGGAGCTGCGAAGGTTCCGGTCGCGCGTTGGCGTGGTCTTCGAGGGCTCCGCGCTGCTGCGCCGCATCAGCGTGGTGGAGAACGTCGAGCTGCCGTTGCTCGAGCACGAGCGTCTTTCACGGTCGAAAGCCCGCGACGCGGCGCAGGAGTTGCTTGCCGAGGTCGGTATCGAGGTCGATGCGGACACCATGCCGGTGCAGCTCGGGCGAGCGGGACAGCGTCGCGTTGCTCTGGCGCGCGCGCTGGCACTCCATCCGCGTCTGTTACTGCTCGACGAACCCACGTTGGGACTGGACTCGCAAGCGGCGCATGACTTCGACGAGACCCTCCAGGCCCTGCAACGACGATACATCTTCGGCATTGTGATCTTCTCGCATGAAGTTCGACATGCTTATGGTCCGGTGAACGAGATCGACATTCTCGCCGGCGGCCACATCATCGCGCGCGGCTCACGCGAGTCGTTGCTCGAGAGCGACGATCCCGTGATCCACGGCCTTCTGCATAGGCGGGAACGCGAATGACCGCCCGCATCGGCGAGACGCGCTTCGGGATCATCTGGCTGCTGAGCGGTACGCTGCTCGTTCTCGCCGCCTTGCTCGTCCTTGCGCGCTATCCGAACGTCTTCCGCACGGGCACGGAGTACAAAGCCGTCTTCAAGAGCGTCGCTGGGCTCAACAAGGGCGACGAAGTGCGCTACGGTGGGCTTCCTGTCGGATCAGTCACGCGCATGGACATCGACCCCGCCGACCCGACGCGCATCATCGTCGCGTTTCGCGTCAAGAAGGGGACGCCGATCCGCTCCGACACCAAGGCCTCGATCACCCAGATCGGTCTCCTCGGCGCGCCGTACCTGCATCTCGACCCGGGTACTCGTTATGCCGCGTCACTCGCCGCCGGGAGCACGTTGCCGACGGTCGAGAATCCGAGCTTCCAGGACGCGATGCGTCGTCTCTCCGACTTCCTCGACCGCACCGACACGCTGTTGGGTGGCGCCGAGCGATTCGCGCATGCGTCGCCCATCGAGCGACTCGATGCGACGCTCACGCGTATGGATACGCTCATCGCGATCGCGACGACGGGCGCCCAGATGAGCTTCGGGCAGATCGATCGCACATTCAGTCGTGTGGACAGCGCCAGCGCGAAGCTGAGTCTGTTGATGGACCGTTCACAGCATCTGCTGGCGGTGCTCGATACGGCGACGCGGTCGGCCGGTCCCCAGCTCGCCGCCACGCAGCGCGAAGCGGTCCAGTCGCTGCACGACGTTCAGACGCTGCTCGCCGATCTTCGCGACGCGTTCGCGCAGGAGGGCGGCGTCAATCAGATGGTACGCAACCTGAGCGTCGCGTCGGACAACATCGCGCGCCTGAGCGAGCGTCTCGAGCGCGACCCCACGAGCGTGCTCAAGCAGCGCGCTGCGCCTAACAAGCGGGTGGGGCCGAGCGTGCAATGAGCGAAAGCAGACGTTTGTCATCCCGAGCGAAGCGAGGGATCTGCTGTTCCGCTCTTTTGCTTCTCTCTCTCGCGAGCTGCATTCACGGCAAGCTGCCCGCGCGCGAGTTCTATCAGCTCCATCTCCCCGAGCCAACCGATTCCATCGCCGCGGCGGAGCATGACGCGGTAGCGGCGCCGCGACTGCCATCCGGTGGAATCGCGATCGTCCCATATGTCACGCCGGGAGTGTACGGGGACGGGAACATCGTTTTTCGGATCGACGAGAACAGCTACGGCACTTACCCCAATCGCGAGTGGGCCCTGCCGATCGCGACGATGCTCGGCATGATCACCGAAGACGTCTTCAAGGAACGTCCGCTGACGCGTGACCCGGTCGTGTTCAATCCGCCGTCGCCGCACTCATACATGTATGTCTGGCGCGGCATGGTGCGCGAGCTGGAAGAGGTCGATCGAGGCAGCCATGTCTACGCTGCCGTTCGCTTCGACGCGCGGCTCGTCCGAGCCCGCGACGATTCCGTGCTGTGGTCGGGAAATGCCCGCCTCGAGCGGCTCGTCCCCGATGCCACAATGCCGGCGATCGTCGCGATGCTCTCGCAGCTCTCGGCCGAGGTCATCGTCCAGCTGCAGGAATCCGCGCGAGCGTCCGTGTTCGGGTCAGCCGCTTCGGCAGTACGTCCTCCCCTTCGCGACTCGACGGCACGTCGCTGACCCGTTAGCGTAGCCCGAATACGCCGCATTGGCGTGTCGAGAGGGCACCCGCGTTGCGATGATGATAGCAGGCGATTGCCGGCCACCAGGCCGGCCCTCCCCTGCTATCATCATCTCACATACAGCCCGCTAGTCCCTAGTCCCTGCTCGTCATGATCAACGCTGAACGTCTCACCGTGAAGGCCGGCGAAGCACTCAACGACGCGGTCACCCTCGCCCGCCGCAACGGAAATCCAGCCGTCTACGATATCCATCTTCTCTCCGCTCTCCTTGATCAGCAGGAGAGTATCGTCGTGCCCATTCTCCAGAAGGTCGGCGTGAGCGTCGCCGCTCTTCGGGAACAGGTTCAGCGCGAGATGGCGCGCTACCCGAAGCAGACCGATGCACAGCCGAACGTCTCGCGCGAGCTCAACCAGGTGTTCGATCGCGCCGAGGTGGAAGCCAAGAAGCTCAACGACGAATACATCTCCACCGAGCATCTGTTGCTCGCGCTGGCCGAGGTGAAGGGCGGCGAGTCGCGCGCGCTGCTCAACGCGAACGGCGCCTCGCGCGACAGCCTTCTCGAGGCACTGGAATCCGTGCGTGGCGCGCACCGCGTAACTGACCAGAATCCCGAAAACCGATATCAAGCACTGGAGAAATACACGCGCGATCTCACCGACGCCGCGCGGGAGGGCAAGCTCGATCCCGTGATCGGTCGTGACGAAGAAATTCGGCGCGTGATTCAAGTTCTCTCACGTCGCACCAAGAACAATCCGGTGCTCATCGGCGAGCCGGGCGTCGGCAAGACGGCGATCGTCGAAGGACTGGCGCAGCGCATCGTGAATGGCGACGTCCCCGAAGGTCTCAAGGGGAAGAGCCTCGTCGCGCTCGACCTCGGCGCGCTCATCGCCGGCGCGAAATTCCGCGGCGAATTCGAGGAGCGGCTCAAGGCGGTGCTGAAGGAGATCACGGAGAGCGAGGGGCGCTACATCACCTTCATCGACGAGCTGCATACACTCGTCGGGGCGGGGAAGGCTGAAGGCTCGATGGACGCGGGCAACATGCTCAAGCCGATGCTCGCGCGCGGCGAGCTCCGCGTCGTCGGCGCGACGACGCTCGACGAGTACCGCCAGCACGTCGAGAAGGACGCGGCGCTCGAGCGTCGCTTCCAACCGGTTTTCGTCGGCGAGCCGAGCGTCGAGAACACGATCGCGATCCTGCGCGGGCTGAAGGAGCGCTACGAGGCGCACCACGGCGTTCGTATTACGGATGATGCCATCATCGCCGCGGCGACGCTTTCGCATCGCTATATCGGCGACCGCTTTCTCCCGGACAAGGCCATCGATCTCGTCGACGAAGCGGCGTCGCGTTTGCGGATCGAGATCGACTCGATGCCGCAGGAGATCGACGCCGTCGAGCGGCGCATCATGCAATTGGAGATCGAGCGCACGGCGCTGCAGAAGGAAAGAGATCCGAGCGCCGTCGAGAGGAGAGAGCAAATAGAGCGGGAGCTCGCCGAGTTACGAGAACGTTCATCAGGCATGAAAGCACAATGGCAGCGCGAGAAAGAATCGTTAGGTGCTGTCGGCAAGATCAAACAGGAGATCGACCAGGCGAAGATCGAGGCCGAGCAGGCGACGCGAACGGGCGATCTGGCGAAGGCCGCCGAGATCACCTATGGGCGCATTCCCCAGCTGCAGAAACAGATGATCGACGCCGAGGGGAAACTCGCGTCGAAGGACGGCCGGCCTCAGTTCCTGAAGGAGGAGGTCACCGCCGACGACATCGCCGAAGTCGTCGCGCGCTGGACGGGCATTCCCGTCACGCGGCTGCTCGAGAGCGAGCGCGAGCGCCTCACGAAGCTGGAAGGCGAGCTCGCCGAACGAGTGATCGGGCAGCCGGAAGCGGTGTTGGCGGTGGCCGATGCCGTCCGGCGCTCGCGAGCTGGTTTACAGGATCCGAATCGGCCCATCGGCTCGTTCATATTCCTGGGTCCCACCGGTGTCGGCAAGACGGAGACGGCGCGCGCCCTCGCCGACTTCCTGTTCGACGACGAGCGCGCGATGGTGCGCATCGACATGTCCGAGTACATGGAGAAGCACGCCGTCGCTCGGCTCATTGGCGCGCCGCCGGGCTACGTCGGCTACGAGGAAGGCGGTCAGCTCACCGAAGCCGTTAGGCGCCGGCCGTACTCCGTGATCTTGTTCGACGAGATCGAGAAGGCGCACCCCGATGTCTTTAACATTCTGCTACAAATCTTGGATGATGGCCGTCTTACAGATTCCCAGGGTCGCACGGTCGACTTCCGGAATTCTGTAATAATTATGACGTCGAACATCGGCAGCACCTTTATTCTCGAGCACGCGCGCGGGGATTGGGCGATTGTCGAGACGCAGGTGATGGCCGAGATGCGGCGAGTGTTCAAGCCCGAATTTCTCAACCGCGTCGACGACATCATCATCTTCCGACCGTTGAGTCAGGAGCAGATCGAGAAGATCGTCGATCTGCAGCTCAAGCGTCTCGAGAAGCTGCTCGCGGACCGCAAGATTACGATTCTCGTAACTCCGGAAGCGAAGCATGTGTTGGCCGAGGAGGGCTACGATCCGGCGTTCGGTGCCCGGCCACTCAAGCGCTCCATCCAGCGCCTGATCCAGAATCCGCTCGCGATGGCGGTACTGGATGGCAAGTTCAACGACGGCGATACGGTCGTCGTGGACGTCGGAGCTAACGGGCAACTGCAACTACATCGGCCGATGGAGCGGGAAGCTGTTGGTGCGTGACGCGATGGGCGACGGGCGATGGGCGACGGGCGGCGGGCGGCGGCTCGCCTGTCATCCCGAGGAGCGAAGCGACGAGGGATCTGCTTTTCGATCGCGGTCAACCATCGCGACGTGTTTCACACGCAGAAGCAGAATGACGCAGATGACGCTGTAGGGCGCCTGACGCCAAGCGCAACTCACGGCGGTGCTTCATGCTTCCTACTCGCTACTCCCAAACTGAGGGCTACCGGTCGCGATCCGTCGCAAAGGGCGCGAAAGACAAAGTATGAAGTACCGATGCGGAGAGTTCTCGACGGGAGGCTCTCAGTTCGAAGTAAGGAGTAGTCGGCTGTAGCCGTCAGCTGGCTGACCTCGCAGAGTCAGCGGCGACAGCCTGACACGGTAATGCTGATTTCGTCCTTCGCTGGCGGTCCATGGGGCCTGCCGTCCTCGTTAGACGCGAATGTGACTACCTGATCGTACACCTGTGACACCTTCGTTCCATCTCGCTCAGCAGGGATGTAGCGAGTGCGACTGACCATCACCCGGACCGCGTCCTCGAACTGAGGATCAACGGTTCCGAGTAGCCGGAATGTCGCCATATCCGCGCGGCCGTCGGCCCCGATGACGAATGTGACTCTTACTACGGCCTGACGGCCCTTGCCTCGCATGTCGTCAGGATACCGGATGAGTGGCCCCTGGCCAGGTACAATCGCCACCTGCTTCGTCACGTCATCCGGCAAGTACGCATCGAGGACGGCCTGTGAAAATTCAGGCACGGCAAAGGTCCGCTCGATCACCTGACCGGAATCCAACTGAAACGCAGGGCTCAGTGAGAGTCCCCCGTGGCCGACAACGATGGACACCGTGAAGCGTCCTGCTTTCGGCGCATCGAGAAAAAACTCACCTCGAGTGCTGTCACTGACCGTTCGCGCGACGACGTGACCGCTGTCATCCAGGAGACTCAGATGCGCATTCCCCATCGGGGCGTGCGAACGCTCATTGATCAAAAGCCCGGCGATGGTCTGCTGCGTCAGGGCCGGCAGTGGCATCCACGTCGTGCGGTTACAACTAGAGCCTCACGAACGAATCTCGAAGTCATCATGATTCAGAGAGAAAAGGATTGATTCTTCTCGGTGATGGGCAATGAGAGATCAGTCTAGTGAACTAGATTCAAATCTTCTCGCTGGCGGCAGCGCCGGAGCACTCACCAGAAATCTGCACTTTGCTCTGGATAGCGTGATAGCTTCTCCTGACGATCTTCGCTGGATGGAAGCCGCACTCGACGAAGCGCGGGCGGCCGCGGAGGCGGGCGACGTCCCCGTCGGCGCCGTACTCGTGCGCAACGGAACCATACTTTCGCGCGCGAACAACCGCACCGTCCGCGATCAGGACCCGACGGGCCACGCCGAGCTGCTGGCCATTCGCGCTGCCGCCGCGTCACTCGGTGAATGGCGGCTGAGTGAGTGCACGCTATACGTGACGCTCGAGCCCTGCGCGATGTGCGCCGGCGCAATCGTGCTGGCGCGCCTGTCGCGCGTCGTGTTCGGCGCATGGGACGACAAAGCCGGCATGGCCGGCTCCATCGCCGATCTCCTTCGTCATCCACGATTGAATCATCGCCCAGAAGTGCTCGCCGGTGTTCGAGCCCAGGAGAGCGCCGACCTGCTGAGGGTTTTCTTTGCG
>DASXPH010000059.1:0-6666 GCA_036493735.1 Gemmatimonadaceae bacterium | reverse complement strand
GCACCGAGGATGACGAACTGCTTCGCGCCGCGCGCCATTGCATCGCGGACGGCGTTGTCGATGGCCACAGTGCGAAGAGCCATGATGTCCGCCATCCCACGCGCCATTCCGAGCTGGATGCCGCCCTTTCCCGCTCGATTCGCACGCTCGATCTTGGCGAGACTGCGTCTTCCCTTGTCGTTGAGAAAGAAGCGCGCGGTGGGGTCGTGAAAGTCCGCGACGCGCGAGATGCCGGTGTTGGCAATCGCGCGGCCCAGCGCGACGAAATGAGCGGTTCGACTCGCGCGCTCGGCCTTCACGGCTTCAGTTGCAGATCGCCTTTCAGCAGCCGATTCACCGCGGCGTAGACGTCCTGGATCTGCTGATCCGTCTTGGTTGCCGGAGGATTTACGTGCTCGATTGTCGACGCACGGTAGTCGCCGCCGTTGCGGAGCTCGACGACGTACATGAAAACATCCTCCATGCTTCGATTGCGATCGATGCGAGGCGGCAATTGCTCCACGCCGGCGCGCTCCGCGGCTGCCCACGCCTCCTGGATTGCCGACTCGGCGATACCGAGCGAATCGACGACGAGGGAATCAGTGGTGATTATTTGCGCGCCAGGTCCGACGTCCGTGAGCTTGGTGCCACAGTGTCGCCTGGCTTCCGCCGTATAGCGACGGATGGTAGCGGTCGAGGCGGTCTCGCCGACTGCCCTCGGGATCTGCAGCTCGCAACGCATGACGCGAGCGAGAAATGCCGACCAGCGGCCATTCGCTCGACGAAGAACCACGCCCTGCGTCTCTGTCGTCAGGGCGAAGCCGCCCCAGACGCGCAGCTCGAGATAGTCGCGGCCGACGCGCAGCTCACGGAGATCGCCTAACGTCGAAGCGCGCGACCATTGCCCGATGATATTGAGCAGCGACGGCTCTGGTGGCGCGCTCACGACGCGCGCCTGACCGAGCACGGCCTGGGTG
This sequence comes from Gemmatimonadaceae bacterium, assembly GCA_036493735.1. Classification (GTDB taxonomy): domain Bacteria; phylum Gemmatimonadota; class Gemmatimonadetes; order Gemmatimonadales; family Gemmatimonadaceae; genus AG2. The sequence continues at coordinate 5,710 of DASXPH010000059.1, read as the reverse complement.
AGCAGCATTGCGAGAGCGAACGCTGAACAATATGGGCTCCTCATAGCGTCGAGCCTAACGATTTCTCAGATGGAGCTCGACTCGAGCGCGGGCACGCCAAAGCCGGTGAAGTCGTCGTGGGGCAGCCAGAAGAAGATCTCATTGTCGTCGAGGTCCTTCATCAGCAGCGTCGGCCGGCCCCAATCGACGCGCTCGGTCGCGACGCCTTTCGCGGCGATGTGTTTTCGCAACGGCTCACCCTGAGCGTCATCGAGGCCGATGAAGACTCGACCGTGGCCCGCGTGACCGCCTGTCCGTCCGTGCACTTGATTGAGTATCAGCTCGAAGCCTAACAAGCTGACCTGGCACACGAAGGTGCACCCCTCCTCCCGGTAATTCCAGTCCTCCGCGAAGCCGAGCCGCTCCGTATAGAATCGCAATGCCCGCTCGGCGTCTTTGACGAAGAAGACGCTTCTCGCGTAGAGGTTGTTCATTGTGGGCAGAGGGTAGAGAGAGTAAGAGCTTGAACGAAGCTCCGCACGCGTTGCTCGTCGGTCTCTTCCCAGGCAGCTTCGTCCTGAGGCAAAGGCCTGCGCACGCGCAACTCACGAGGGGCTTCGCCACTATTCGTCACGCGAGTGAGTCGCACGTGAACTTCGCGCACTCCCGATACGGCCACGAGGCTGCGCACGTTCTCCTCGCGGACGCCGCCGCCGGCGAGCACGACGAGGCGCGATCCCGCCTGCTGTACCAGCGCCGCCAAGACACTCACGCCCTCCGCGGCCGTCGGTGCACCACCCGACGTGAGAGCACGCTGAACTCCAGACTCGGCGAGCGACTCCAGCGACGCCGCGAGATCGGGCGTGAGATCGAACGCGCGATGGAAGGTGACCGGCAACCCCTCTGCGGCATCCACCAGCAGCCTAACAAGCGCGACATCGATGGTGCCATCGCGGCGCAAACCGCCGATCACGACGCCGTCGGCCCCGAGCTCGCGCGCGACGACGACATCCCGCCGCATGACGTCGCGTTCGGCCTCGGAGTAGACGAAGCCACCACCGCGTGGACGAATCATGACGAAGACCGGGATCGACACCGCGTCCTTGCAGGCGGCGATCATTCCCGCGCTCGGCGTCGTGCCGCCGTCGAAGAGGGCATCGCACAGCTCCAGCCGGCGCGCGCCGCCGCGCTCCGCGGCAATCGACGACGCGACGGAGTCGACGCACGCCTCGACGAGGACGGAGGGGTTGGCGACAGTGGTCATGCCGTGGTCGCGACCAGCAGCTCCTCTGAATTGTTAGGCGGACGAAGACCGTCTGGCCTGCCGGCGAAATAACGCTCCGCGAGCGCGGCCGCCGAAATGTGCTTCACTTCGCTGAACCCGGCATCGTACGCCAGCGTCAACATCTCGGTCGGCCTGAAAAAACTGATGAAGGGCGTGCCATTCGCCCGCGCACCGGCGGCGGCCCGCTCGACAGCGGGGCGCAGCTCGGGGTCCGTCATCTCGATCGGAAGCATGAATGACATGGCGAGCGTGGAGCCAGGCGCGAGCGCTGCGACGTGCCGCAGCGTTGCTTCGATCGCGTGCCGAGTGAGGTACATGCTGACGCCGGTGGACGCTACGATCGCCGGCCGTCCGGAGTCGAAACCCGCTGCAGCCAACCGCTCCCACCAGGCATCACCTCGCTCGAAATCCACTGGCACGAACCGAAGGAATGGAGGGATGCCAAGGTCGAGGTCGAGGAGGCGCTGGCGCTTCCACGCTTGCGGGGCAGGGCGATCGACCTCGAAAATGACGAGTCGCGACGCGAGCTCTGGCCGCCGCTGCGCAAAGGTGTCGATTCCCGCGCCGAGGATGACGTACTGCCTAACGCCGCGCGCGGCCTGGGCGTCCACGAGGTCTTCGATGAAGCGGGCGCGCGCGACGATCGATGCCCGGAACGGGCGCGTGAACGAGCTCATATCGGGCCGGCTGCGCCAGTCGTCATCCGGCGCAACGAGCCGCAGGCCGATCTCGTCTTCGAGAACGTGCGGCGGCGCATCGGCTTCGACGTGGAGCGCGCGCCAGAGAGCCACGCGTACTGCCGTGTCGTCTGGAGTCGCTATCCTTTCATTCTGCATGTTTGGAACGTAACAGCCACGAAGCCGGGAACCATGGCGACTGCATCGCTCGACACGCCTGCTCGAAATGCCGCCGATCATGCGCGACGAGGAGCCGAGAGCCATCCAACACACTGTAGGTCAGGAACCGGACGAAGGGCGAGATCATGATGCACCGCGCTGCGCGGCCCTGCTCTAGTGTCCGCATCCAGGCGGCCGCATCGCACTGCTGGCCGACGAAACGGTCGATGATGTCACGCGAAATCTCGCTGGCGGTCGGCTGCGCTGTTGCCGGCGCATTGTACTTGCCCGTGGACGTCGGACTCTGCGATCGAATCATCAGTTGGCCAAAGATCGCTGGGGCCAGCGGCACGCGTTGCCATACGCTACTCGGCGGATTGCTCACGGCGTGCCGAGCCGCGACCAGCAGAAGACCATTCGCCGTGAGTAGATGCTCAAAGCACTGCGCCACGCTCCAGCGAGTCTCGTCCGGCCGCCAATTGAGCGGCCGATCACCCAGCTGCGAAAAAGTTGCCTGCGTGTCGCGGGCAACGGCCTCGAGTGCGCCGCACACTTCAGCGAGGGTCAGCCTCGTATAGTCCATAACCAGTTGCGCTCAGCGCGGCTTGACCGCCTTCGAGCGTCCTCCCACGAACTCGGCAAGGTGCTTGGCCGTCAGCGTCGACTTCGACGACACCAGTTCCGCGGGCGTCCCTTCGAACACGATGCGTCCGCCGTCGTGACCTGCGCCAGGGCCGAGGTCGATGATCCAGTCGGCGTGCGCCATCACCGACTGATGATGCTCGATCACGATCACCGACTTCCCCGAATCGACGAGGCGATCCAACAATCCGAGGAGCTGTTCGAGATCGGCGAGGTGCAACCCCGACGTCGGCTCGTCGAGCACGTAGACACCGCCCTCTTCGCCCATGTGCGTCGCGAGCTTGAGTCGCTGCCGTTCGCCGCCAGAGACGGTCGTGAGCGGTTGCCCGAGTCGCAGGTAGCCGAGTCCCACATCGGCCATGCGGCGCAGGATCTCGTGCGCGACCGGCGTGCGCGCCTCGCCAGTTGAGAAGAAGCTAACGGCGGCGTCCACCGACAGGTCGAGCACCTCGGCGATATCGAGCCCGCCCAGTTTGTAATTCAGTACGGATCTCTGAAAACGACGGCCCTCGCAGTCCTCACAAATCGTACTAACGGTCGCCATCATCCCGAGATCAGTGTAGATCACGCCGGCGCCGTTGCACGTTGGACAGGCGCCCTCGGAGTTGGCGCTGAACAGCGCGGGCTTCACACCATTTGCTTTCGCGAACGCCTTGCGGATCGGCTCGAGCAGATCGGTGTACGTTGCCGGATTGCTGCGGCGCGAGCCGCGAATGGGAGTCTGGTCGATCGCAACCACGCCGTCGCGGCCGCGCACCGATCCATGGATCAGTGAGCTCTTACCCGATCCCGCGACACCGGTCACCACCACGAGAACGCCCAACGGGATGTCGACGTCCACGTTCTTGAGATTGTGGGTGCGCGCGCCGCGGACCTTCATGACACCAGATTGCTTCCGCACCGACGGCTTCAACGACGCGCGATCGCTGATGTGACGGCCGGTGAGCGTCCCGCTTGCTTTCAACGCATCGACGCTGCCGTCGAACACGACCTCACCGCCGGCGGCGCCGGCGCCGGGTCCGAGGTCAACCACATGATCGGCGATCGCGATAACCTCCGGCTTGTGCTCGACGACGAGGACCGTGTTGCCCTTGTCGCGCAGTCGCAGCAGGAGCTCGTTCATGCGCTGGATGTCGTGCGGATGCAGCCCGATCGTCGGCTCGTCGAAGACGTAGGTGACATCAGTAAGCGACGAGCCGAGGTGGCGCACCATCTTCGTGCGCTGCGCTTCGCCGCCCGAGAGAGTGCCACTGGGTCGGTCGAGGCTGAGATAGCCCAGCCCGATCTCGACGAACGAGTCGAGCGTGTGTCGCAACGTTTTCAGGAGTGGTGCCACCGATCGGTCGTCAACAGCACTCACCCACTCGGCCAGCTCGTTGATCTGCATCGCGCACGCGTCAGCGATGCTGATGCCCTTGATCTTCGAGGATCTCGCCGCCGCGTTCAGGCGAGTGCCGGCGCAGTCTGGACAGGTGGTGAAGGTGACCGCGCGCTCGACGAAAGCGCGGATATGCGGCTGCATCGCATCGACATCCTTCGAGAGGAACGACTTCTTGATGCGTGGAACGAGTCCCTCGTACGTGAGGTTGATGTTCTGGAGCTTTACTTTCCTCGGCGTGCTGTAAAGAAAGTTCTCGAGCTCCTTCTTATTGAACTTCTTGATGGGTTTGTCTGGATCGAGCCCCGAGGCCGCGAACATCCGTACCTGCCAACCGTCGGTCGTATAGCCGGGAATCGTGAGCGCTCCTTCGTTGAGCGACTTCTCATCGTCGAACAGCTGCGACAGCTCGATGTCGTTGACAGAGCCCATCCCCTCGCAGCGCGGGCACATGCCGCCGGTGACGCTGAAGGTGCGCTTCTCCGTCTTCTTGCTGTCACCCTTCTCGATCGTGATCGCGCCGGCGCCGCGGACCGATGGAACGTTGAAGGAGAATGCGTTGGACGAGCCGATGTGCGGCTTCCCGAGTCGGCTGAACAGCACCCGCAGCATAGCGTTGGCGTCGGTCGCCGTGCCGACCGTGGAGCGGGCGTTGGCGCCCATTCGCTCCTGGTCGACGATGATGGCCGTCGTCAGGCCTTCCAGCAGATCGACTTCGGGCCGTGACAGCGTCGGCATGAAGCCCTGCACGAAGGCGCTGTACGTCTCGTTGATGAGCCGCTGCGACTCGGCCGCGATGGTGCCGAACACGAGCGACGACTTGCCCGATCCCGAGACGCCGGTGAAGACGGTGAGCCGCCGCTTCGGGATCTCGACGCTGACGTCCTTGAGATTGTTGACGCGCGCGCCCTGCACACGGATGACGTCGTGCCGGTCGGCGGGGTTGTCGCGAGAGAAGGTGGTGTCGCCGCGCGAGCGCGGCTGGTGCGATGTTGCCGTCATGCGAGCCCTTTTTACGGCCTAACGCCGGAGCGCTGGCTGTGCGGTGAGCGCAGGAAGCCGGAACGTACCGACAGCCAGCCATGGCGTGCCGCGATAAGAGTCAGCGACGACCCACGCGGCGGCCGTCAGAACCCACGAGGTGACGAACTCCGTCCACTGCGGCGCCGTGGCGCCCGTGACGACCACCGGTCCCCACACGAGGAGGGTAAAGAGGCCGACCTGCCAGACGGAGAGCGTCGTAGCGAGTCGCGCAAAGACTCCGGTGAGCAGCGCCACACTCGTCGCGATGAAGGCTGCGCCCGTGAAATACGCAAAGCCGGTATGCCATGGCAGCCAGCCAGGGACCAGGGGAGCCGTGTCGTTGAGATTCGTGAAGTGAGCGACCCCGAAGGGAATCAACGCCAATCCGTAGAACACTCGCGCGATGCGGAGACCATTGTCACCGGTGGCAAAGCCGAGCCGCGGTCGCTCGTTGTCAGCGGCAAACCAGGCGTACAGGACCCACGCGGCCGCGATCATGACAGCGGTATCGGCGAGGCCCCACCATGTGTCGACGGACTTCGGCGCAAGAAAGATGTGCGACACTCT
>DASXPH010000058.1:0-2043 GCA_036493735.1 Gemmatimonadaceae bacterium | reverse complement strand
TGGGAGAAGCTGTTCAGCGAGCGGCAGTGCCGGCACTACACCGAGGACTATGGGCTCGAGACCCGCGTCGTCCGCTTCCACAACATCTTCGGGCCGTTAGGCACCTACGACGGCGGCCGGGAGAAGAGCCCGGCGGCGATCTGCCGCAAGGTGGCGCTGGTGGCCGATGGCGGGGAGATCGAAGTCTGGGGCGACGGGGAGCAGACGCGGAGCTACTGCTACATCGATGATTGCGTCGAGGGCATCTATCGGCTGATGCAATCGAATCACCGTGAGCCGCTGAACCTGGGCACGGACTATCTGGTGTCGATCAACCAGCTGGTGGAGCTGGTCGCGGACGCCGCCGGGAAGACGGTGAACAAGCGGTATAACCTGAGCGCGCCGCAGGGGGTCCGGGGTCGGAACTCGGACAACACGCAGCTGCGCGAGGTGCTCGGCTGGGAGCCGGGGACGACGCTCGAGGCGGGATTGGCGGTGACGTACCGGTGGATTCGCGAACAGATGGCGAGTCACCCCGAGAAGTACCAGCTCGACGGCGGCGAGACGAAGCATCACGTCGACCTCGAGCTGTTGGGACTGCGCGAGCGCGCCGCGGTCGAGGAAATGAGCGCCGCTGATTGAACCAGATAGCCCCGCGGCTGATGCCGCGGCTCGATGCACCCTGCTGGAGTAGAAGCCGATGGATCTGGACTTGGTATCGGGGAGAGCGGTGTGGGCTGGGGCGAGGGTCGAAGGTGAGGAGCAGGACGATGGCGTGGATTTGCCGTTGGCGCGCCTCGGTCCACGGCTCCTGCTCGTCAATCAGCACTACTATCCTGACGTTGCCTCGACGGGCCAGCACCTGACGGACCTGGCGGAGCACCTCGCGCGAGAAGGCTTCGACGTCGAGGTGCTCACGGGCCGTGGGAAGTACGTGGCCGGCAAGATGGAGGCACCGGCGCGCGAAGAGCGCAACGGCGTTCGCATTCGCCGGCTCCGGACCACGTCGTTCGGCCGCGTGAAGCACATCGGCCGCATCGCCGACTACCTGTCCTTCTACCTCCGCGTCCTGTTCGCGCTGCTCTTCGGTGCCCAGCGCGACGGGGTGCTCTTCCTCACGACACCACCGCTCCTGGGCTTCCTCGGCGCCATCGCGCGACTCCTGCGAGGCCAGCGCTACGGAGTGTGGTCGATGGATCTACACCCCGACGCCGAGGTCGCGTCGGGGATGCTCAGGGAGCGCAGCGCACTTGCGAAGCTGCTCGAATGGGCGAATGCAACTGGTTATCGCTACGCGGATTTCGTCGTTGACCTCGGTCCCTACATGAAGCGCCGGATCGTGGCGAAAGGCGTGGCGACGGAGCGGACGCACACGGTGCATGTGTGGAGCGCGAAGGACGAGATCGTGCCGACCGCGCGCGAGGAGAACCCGCTGATCTACGACCTGGGACTGCGCGACAAGTTCGTCGTGATGTACTCCGGGAATGCCGGTATCGTCCACGATTTCGACGCCATCTGCGAGGCGATGCGGCTGCTGAAGGACGACGAGCGCATTCACTTCTTGTTCGTCGGCAACGGCCCACGCCGGAAGGAGGTCGAGGAGTTCGTGAGCGCGAACGGCATCACGAACTTCCAGTACCGTGACTACTTCAGCCGCGAGCAGCTCAAGTACTCCCTGTCGGTGGCGGACGCGCATCTGATCTCGCTGCGCGCGCCATTCGTGGGCATCTCGGTGCCGGGGAAGCTGTACGGCATCATGGCGTCGGCCCGACCCGCGCTGTTCGTCGGCCCCACGCAGTGCGAGTCGGCGGAGACGATCATGGACGCCGGCTGCGGCGCGGTGATCGATCCCGCGGAGGGGCAGGGTGGCGAGCGCCTGGCGGCGCTAATCCGCGACCTCTCGCTAGCGCCGGAAACGGCGCAGCAGTACGGTCTGGCGGGCCGGGTGGCGTTCGAGAAGCGCTACGAGCGCGAGGTGAACTGCGAGATGTTCGCGCAGGTGCTCGAGCGGGCGTGGCGGGAGCGGAAGGAGGCGGTGGTCCGTCCTGCCGCGGCGGCGACACG
>DASXPH010000057.1:0-78924 GCA_036493735.1 Gemmatimonadaceae bacterium | reverse complement strand
GCGAGACCTCGAGCAAACCATTCGCGACTACCTCGCCAGCAACAACGCGAATCCCAAGCCGTTCGTGTGGACCAAGAGCGCTGATGAAATCCTCGACAAGCTTGGATTATTCTGCAAGCAACTCCTGACTCAATAGACTAGTCTCCTCTCTCAGTTTTAGTCAGTCTCGCACCGTTGAGATCTTGTTGACGTAGACGGTACCCTGCTTCATCACGAAGCGAACGCGCTCCAGCGCGTGAATGTCGGCCGCCGGATCGCCCTCCACCGCGAGGATGTCCGCGAAGGCGTGCGGCTTGATCACGCCGATCCTCCCCTCGAGGCCGAGAAGCCGTGAGGCGTTGAACGTCGCTACCTGCAGGACCGTCAACGCCGGCATACCCGCCTCGAAGTACGCGAACAGATTGTGCTTTGCCGCGTCGCCCTGCGGCATGCCGAGGTCGATGTAGTTATCCGAGCCAGCGGCGATCGGCACGCCGATCTTCATCGCGCGATTCAACCGGTCGTGTTGCGCGGACAGAAATGACGAGATCAGCGCCGGCGTCACTTCCAATTTGCCCTGCGTGCGCGTCCCGTAACGACGCAATGTGGCCGTGTCGAGATCCGTGGGCACCATGAAGATGTCCTTCTGTTTCATGAGGGTGAGCGTCGAGTCCGCGACCTGATAGGCGTGCTCGATGCCGTCGACGCCGGCTGTGGCCGCGCGCCAGACCGCTTCGTCGGAGGTCGCATGTGCCGTGACCTTCACATGAAGACGATGCGCCTCGTCCACGATCGCCCGCATCTCGTCCACCGACAGTGCGCCGCGATTCGGCGTGTTGTTCGAGTAGATCTTGATGACATCCGCGCCGTACGTGACGTTCTCACGCACGCCTAACGCGGCGTCCTCCGGTCCGCGCACGACGCGATACTCCTCCTCGGCGATCTCCCGGTAATTGCGCTGGAGTCCTGGGAATTGGCCACCCTCGGGGCTCAATCCTGGTCCCGATACGACCATGCGTGGTCCGTCGACGCTCCCGTCTCGAATCGCGTCGCGGAGCGCGATGTCGCCGAATCGGCCCGAGTTGCCGAGATCGCGCACCGTCGTTATGCCGGCACCGAGAAAGGTACGTGCTCGGGCGGCGCCGTGCAGCGCCCGCAGCGGTGTGCCCTCGACGATCACCGCGCCCGCACCCTGCATCGTCAGGTCGCCCGACGGGCTCTCGAGATACAGCAGGTGCGTGTGCGAGTCGATGAGCCCCGGCAACACCGAGTAGCGTGAGAGGTCTAATACCCGAGCGCCCGGGGGAGCCGCGATGTGCGGTGCAACGCTGTCGATCTGCCCACGCCTGACGAGGATGTCCCGCGCGGGCAGGAATGTCGCATGCTCGCTGTCGAACACACGGCCCGCATGGATCAGGGTAACGCCACTATTGCTTGGCGTCTGTGCGGACGCCGATGCGACGAAGAATGCGAGCAGCAGCGGTGCCAGGCGCATTGTAGCCTCGGTTGGGGATAACGACCCGCGCTTGCGGTATGACGAGCGGTCAGTCCGCGGCGGATTCGGCGCGGCGCGTCAGCGTCGTCGGCCGACGGCCAACCGTCAGGTAGTAAACCGGGATCCCCAGCAGCGTCACACCCATCACGGCGAGCGTTCCCCACCGGCCAGCAGGATCCAGGATTGCGTTCACCAGCAGGTAGATCGTTGCGAGCACGAAGAGCGCCGGTACGACGGGATACCCCGGCGTACGGAACGGTGGATTGTAATCCGGCCGGCGGCGCAGCACGTAGACCGAAGCAACGCCTAACGCGTAGAACGGGATGATCGCCGTTACGAACGTGTCCGCGAGCTGATCGAACGTCCGCAGCAGCACGAACCCCGCGCCGAGAACAGCGGCGATCGAGATCGCGACGTACGGCGTCTGGAATCGAGGATGCACCGCCGCGACACGCCGGAAGAACAGTCCGTCGTCGGCCATCGCGAACCAGATGCGCGGCGAGGTCAGAACGGAGCCGTTCAGTGTCCCGAACGTCGACAGCATGACCGTGATCGAGACGAACACCACGCCACCCGCTCCGATCAGCCGCTGTGCGACGTCGGCCGCGACGAGTGGGGAGCCTTTGATATCCCCGACGGACATTACGGCCAGGTACCCCACGTTCGCCAGCAGATAGATCGCGATGATCGCCACGGCGCCGATGATCAGCGCGCGCGGCATGTTGCGCCGTGGATCCTTCACCTCGCCGCTGATGAAGCTCAGGTCCGCCCAGCCGTCGTAGGCCCACAGCACCGAAACCAACGCGAGCCCAAATGCCGACGTCGAGTAGCTCCCTGCCGGCGCCGCGGGTGTGAAGTTCCCACCAGTACTCGGCAGGCCTAACGCGAGCGCGACGAGCACGATGAACAGCAGCGCGAAATACTTCGCGACCGTCGTCACGTTCTGCACCCAGGAGCTGAACCTCACGCCAACGATGTTCACCCCCGCCATCACGATGATCGCGACTGCCGCGAGATAGTGGGCATACGTCTGGTAGGGCTCAACGGTGGGATTGAAGCCAAGGACGCGGAGGAAATACTCGGCGAATGTGATCCCGATCGCGCCCAGCGCCGCGGCGCGAATGATCACGAGCTCCGCCCATCCGAATAGGAATGCGACGAGCCGGCCCCAGCCCTCGCGAAGGAACACGTAGATGCCGCCCGTGTACGGAAGCGCGCCAGCTACTTCGGCCAACGTCAGCGCTCCACAGAGCGCGAGTGCTCCGCCCACCACCCAGACCGTGAGGAGTGGCAGCGGACCCGGCAGCTTGTTCGCAATACCGGACGGCGATCGGAAGATGCCCGACCCGATGGTCGTCCCGATGACGACTGCTACCGCGCTCCAGAGACCGAGTCGGCGCGGGAGCGCCGATGGCGGATCGACCACCGTTGAGTCATGCATGGGTCAGTATGCTAGGGCGCGTGCAGCAATGACGGAAGGATGCATTCGCTGATTGACCGAGGCCCGAGCATCCGTCACCTTTCGTTGGCCACAATGGACAATTTTCTGCTGTCACCGTTTCTCGCCCGGCTGCTTTTCTGGGCGGCCGCCTGCGCGTGCGGAATCGCCCATCTCGCGATCCTGCGCTCCGTGTCGAAGACGACACGTCACCGGCCGACGGAGCTCGCATGGGCCGTGATCCCCGCTATCGTCCTTGCCTGCGTGCTCGTGATGACTTGGCGTGCCCTGACCGTGAGCATCTGATCCGATGGCTACGCTAACGGCGCTTCGCCGATTCTCCTACGCCGCGCTCCTGGTCGCATTCACGCACCTCGTCTTCGGCGCGATCGTGCGCATCTCCGGGTCGGGAATGGGATGCGGCGATCACTGGCCGCTCTGCTACGGCCATCTGTTCCCGCCCATGAATCGTCCCGACCTGGTGGTCGAGTGGACACATCGCTTGCTCGCGTCGATTCTCGTGCTCACGGTCGTCGCGTTCGCGGGGGTGGCGTGGCGGGCGCGTCGTGAGCCGCAGGTGGGCGGCCGAGGTGGCGTTCTTCGCGCGGCGCTGCTTGCTGTCGCAGCGGTGCTCGCGGCGGCGATTCTCGGTGCGGTGACGGTGAAGCTCGGCAACACTCCATATGCGACGGTCGCCCACTGGCTGCTCGCGATGACGCTCTTCGCCACCCTCGCCGCGGCGGCGATGCGCGCCGGTGCGCTCGGCGGCGCGGCCGCTCGTATCGAGCCTGTATCTGGACGCGTGGCTCGGGCGGCGAATGCCGCGGCCGTGCTCGCATTTCTCACGGTTGCAATGGGTGGCTTGACGGCGAAGCTGCCGAGCGCGGCGATCGCCTGCCGTTCCTTCCCGTTATGCGGGCGCGATGCGTCGGCCGGTATGGAAGCCGTGCACGTGCAGCTCACTCATCGTGTTCTCGCCTTCCTCCTGCTTCTGCACCTGATCGGTGTCGTCGCCGGCCTGTCGCGACGACGCGACGAGTCGCGGACGGTCACCCGCGCGGCGACGATCGCGCTCGGACTCGTGATCCTGCAACTCACGGTCGCCGCCTCGATGGTGCTGCTCACGCTTCCCGCGGTGCTGCGTTCGCTGCACGAGGCGGTCGGCGTCAGTGTCTGGCTCGGTACGTTCACATATGCTTATCTCGCGCACATCGCGCGACGCGCGACGCCCGTCCGTTTCGAGGTGTTGTCCAACGGTCTCCGGTCGCGACCCGCCACGTCGCAGACGGCGCAGAGTCCCATCTCATGACCCACGCCGCCACCTCGACGTCGCGATGGTTCGTGCGTGACCTGATCGCGCTCACGAAGCCGCGTATCATCTCGCTGCTTCTCGTCACGACGATCGCGCCAATGTTCGTGGCTGGCACGCCGAGCTGGGCGCTCGTGCTCGTGGTGTTCGTTGGCGGGTACCTCATGGCGGGGGGCGCCAACGCCGTGAACATGTACCTGGATCGGGACATCGACGATCGCATGGCGCGCACGCGTCTCCGCCCGATTCCGAGCGGGCGCCTCAGCGCGCGCGAGGTGCTTGTATTCGGCATTCTCCTCGCGACGACCGCGACGTACCTGCTCGCGCACTTTGCGAACGTGCTCACGGCCGCCCTCGGGCTCGCGGGGTTCTACTTTTACGTCTTCGTCTACACGCGCTGGCTCAAACGCAGCACGCCGCAGAACATCGTCATTGGCGGTGCGGCCGGCGCCTTCCCGCCCCTCGTGGGGTGGGCCGCGGTCACCGGTCGCGTCGACCTGCTCGCTGTTTATCTTTTTCTAATCATTTTCTACTGGACTCCGCCGCACTTCTGGGCACTCGCGCTCCTGAAGCAGCGCGACTACGACCGCGCCGGCGTTCCCATGGCACCGCTCGTTTGGGGAGAGCGCGAGACCATTCGCCAGATGCTCTGGTACACGGCCGTGCTGGTGCCACTCACACTGCTGCCGGTGGCGTTCGGCGCGCTCGGCGTTCTCTACCTCGCCGGCGCGCTGCTGCTCGATCTGGCCTTCGTGCTCGGCGTATTCCGAGTCGCGCGCCGTGGCCAGTGGATTCCGGCGGCATGGTCGTTGTACAAGTTTTCATTGCTCTATCTCGCGCTCCTCTTCGGCCTCATGGTCGCCGATCGACTCATCCTGCGGTGACGCCGATCGACCTCGGCAACTCGTCGTCAGCTGACACGCTCCAGCTGATGGTTGGCGGAGGGCAGGGCCAGCCGGAGTTGTTGCTTCTCCTCGAGCGTCCGACGCAAGACGGCAAGGTGCGCGTCCGTTCCTGGTCGAGTGACGACTGGAGCGCCGCCCCCAGAACCGAACAGCGCACCTCCGCCGACCTGCTGCGCGACGTCGAACGATGGGCGCGCGAGAGACGCGGACTGAATCATCCGCTCTCTGTCGTCAGGCGGTGGCTGAATGGGTAGAGGGTGGCGGTAGAGGGTTGGAACAAGGAAGGCCGACGGTGAACCCGTCGGCCTTTGTTCCGTCATCGCCCGCAACCCGCTAGCCGCTACCTAAGCTTCAGCTTCACATCCACTCGGCTCGTCCCCGACGCCGTCACGTCCACCTCCTGCTCCACCGGCGCGCCCCGCTCGTGCCAGACACGCAGGTGGTATTTGCCCGGCGGAACGGAATCCAGACGAAACGTCCCGCTCTGATCGGTGACGGCGAAATACGGGCTCTCCAGCACCGCGATGAACCCGTGCGTCCACGGATGTTGCGCGCACGTGACCGCGACCATCCCTGCCTTCGCGGCAACGTGCTCGTTAGGTACGACCTGTCCGTCGTCGGTGAGGGGCACGCGCGCCAGGGTGTCGCCACCAGCGCCGCCGAGCAGGAAGCGTGTCGTGTGCGCGAGGTGATCCTCGTTGCGTACGTTCACCGTCGTCCCGGCGACGACCGCCTGAACGCGTGGGACAAGACGGCACTCCTCGTTGATGATCTCCGTCCGGCGCTCCATCGGGAGCGATTTGCCCTGCGTCACATCCGTCAGCCATACGACCACGTTGGCGAGCGCGTTGCCCCGTCGCACGATCGACGAATCGGGATACGCCGTCCCACAGATCTCGCGACCGAGCGTCGGAGTGACGACGCTATCCGGCGGAGCATCGCCGTCGATCTCGATGGTCCCCGTAATAGTTCCGCTGGTGGAAAGCGCTACGGGCTTGTATGCAACGCTGGGCAGCGCGATCGCGCCCACGGACTGCTTCGCTGTCCTGGCTTGCGCCGTACTGTCGCGATCGCTGGCGCAACCAACGACACTGCAGATTGATGAGGACAGCAACAACATCGAAATGGTGGCGAGCCCTTGCGCACGAGCTCGTCGCAAATGGCCTATGGCAAGTTGGTGCACGAGAGATATCAATTTGAGAGCGAGGCGCATGGCCGAGTTGGCAAGGCGTGCGCCATGTGACCGCGAGCCGACGCCATTCGTCACCTCTGCAGACGCGATGGACGTCGTTGTCGCGTGTCTAACCATTTCCCGCTGCTTCGGTAACACATGCTGCATACCCTCTTCCTGTCGCTGGCGCTCGCGAGCCGTATGTCGCTGATGCCGCAACAGCCAGACAGCCTGCGTCCCGATAACGACATTCGACTTGTCGCGCTGCGCCACTCCGCCGAAATACAGCGCTGTTACGAAGCCGAAGGCCTTCGTCTCAACCCGGGCCTCGGCGGTATGATCGAGGTCGAGATCACCGTTTCTCCTTCGGGGCGCGTCGAAGACGCCGAGGTGGCATCCTCCGCACTGATGGGCGCCGGCCGTCGCGAAGTCGAATCCTGCATCACGTCGACGATCAGGAACTGGCGATTCGAGAAGGGCCCATTTGCGCCCGAGACGATCGTCTATCCGTTCAATCTCGTACGCGAACGCGGCGTGGTCAGCAACACGCGCGCATAACAACTCGGCGAGCACGACGGCCCGCGACATGCGTGGCCGGATGGGTCGACGGGAAACTTCTCGTCGACCCTTCGTGTATTCGCCAATGATGCCCTCCACCATTCGACCGCGCGCGTCACAGCTCGGCGCACTGCTGACTATCCTCGCTGTTGCTGTCGTCACCGGCGCGGCGCGCTCGGGTGCGCCGGCGCGGTTGCGCGTGTGGGGGTTCACGGTTCCGTGGGATGGCCGGAGTAGTGCCGCCGCACGCGAGCACGCCGGCCAGTTGGACGCCGTGGTATCCGGGTGGATCCAGCTCGACAGCCTAACGGGACAGCCCTTCGCCGAGTTCCGCGACACGCTCGCGCGCAACCGGACGACCGGGTTGCGGCTGATGGGCATCGTCACCAATGCTGTGGGCGGGCGATTCCATGCGGATCCCGTGCGCCAGCTCGTCGGCGATCCACCGGCGCTCGCGCACGCAGCGGGGGACATCGCGCGTCGCCTAACGAACGGAGGATATCGAGGAGTCGTCATCGACATCGAGGGGTTCGCCCCGACGGATCGCGTGGTCGCGACGGCCGCCGTTCGCGCCATTGCCGATTCGGCCCGCGCGCGCGGCGTCGGCCCGATCGCCGTCGCCGTTCCGGCCGTGGACACGACCGTCTTCAATGGACGCGATCTCGTGCCGGCCGCCGATTACCTGCTCGTGATGTTGTACGACCAGCATTGGATGACGTCGCCCCCCGGTCCCCTCGCCGCGCCCGATTGGGTGCGGAGCGCGACGGCACTCCGCGTCGGCGAGGTCGGGGCGCAGCACGTCGTCGCCGCGTTGCCGTTGTACGGCTATCGCTGGCCTACTTCTGGACCGGCCGCGGCACTCACCTTCGGCGATGCTCAGCGCGACGCCGCCGCCGCGAACGTGGCGCTGCAGCGAGACCCCGCGACCTCCACGATGCGCGCCACGAGTCCCGGGGTGTGGGATCTCTGGGTGAGCGACGCCGGATTGATCGAGGCGCTCATCCGCGAAGTGAGGGCCCAGGGCGTCAACACGATCGCGCTCTGGAGGCTTGGTCAGGAGGATCCGGGAGTCTGGGCGATCATCGGCCGCTCTCGTTAGGGCGTTGTCGAGGCTCGAGCTCTCAGAACACAGGGTTGAGAATCGGGCGCTCGGTGCCCGGCCCTCAGACCTCGATCAA
This sequence comes from Gemmatimonadaceae bacterium, assembly GCA_036493735.1. Taxonomy (GTDB): domain Bacteria; phylum Gemmatimonadota; class Gemmatimonadetes; order Gemmatimonadales; family Gemmatimonadaceae; genus AG2. Next base: position 70,891 of record DASXPH010000057.1, on the reverse strand, counting down.
GTCGGTCTGGTAGCCGCGCGGCGTGACCACCGCCTCTCCCGGCCGAAGGAAGACGTTGACCTCGCTCCTCATGCCGATCTTCCCGGGCACGTAAATGCCGGGCTCGATCGAGAAGCCCACCCCCGCGATGAGCAAACGCTCTTCACGGGTCTCGAGATTGTCGAGGTGCGGTCCGGATCCATGCAGGTCGCGCGAGTCGATCGAATGGCCGGTGCGATGTGTGAAGTAGGCGCCGAAGCCGCGCTCCACGATTACCTGACGCGCCGCGTCGTCCACGTCGGCGCCGCGCAGCACGTCGCCGCGTGCCGCGGCGTCGCGCACCAGGCTTATTGCGCGATCGCGCGCCTCACGCACGGCCTGCCAGATCTTCCGCGCCTCACCGCTCGGCTCGCCCACTGACGCCATCCACGTTTGATCGGCGTAGACGCCGCCGTCTTCGCGCGCCCAGAGGTCGATGAGTAAAATCTCACCAGCGCGGATCGGTCGCGGATGACTCGGCGACGGCTCGTAATGCGGATTCGCCGCGTTGTCGCCCGCCGAGACGTTCGGCCCGTGGTCGGTGGATAGGCCGCGCGCGTGGAATTGATCGAGGATCCAGCGCATCAGCTCGTGCTCAGCGATCGGATGCCCCGCATGGGCGCGTCGACCGGCAAAAGCCAGTGCTTCCCGTGCGATACCCGCGATCTGTTCCGCCGCGCGCTCGTGCGACGCGAGGTCGTGGTCGCTCCAGACCGCGTAGAAGCGCGACACCAGCTCTCCCGACGAGACGACGTCTGCGCCCGCGGCCCGCACCATTTCGATCACGCCAGCCGGAATGCGATCGAGATACGGCACCGCGTCTCCTGGCGAATACTCCATCGCGACGCGCTTCTGGCCGACATAGCGCGCGATCAGCGACTCGAGCGACTTCCAGGAGCTGTACGTCTCGCGTTGCCAGCTCGCCGGCCAATGCTGCCATGGCCCCGGCTCGATCGCGTGCGTGAACGCGACCGGCGTTCCACGCGCCGGCACCCAGGCAAACGCCCGACGCGTCGCCATCCCCTCGATGCGCAGCAGTTCCTTCGCGATCGGGTTGATGCCTCGAAAGTCGAATAGCAGCCAACCGTCCACGCTCTGTTCGGCCAGAGCGCTCTGAAAGGATGGAAGCGTGTCAGGTGTCAACATTTCCCTTTGCGGCGAACCGGTCACATTTCGTCGTCTTCCTCGGCGCCAGCCTGCGATCGATCGAACGCGCGCCAGTCAGCGCGCCATTCACAGCCGCCTTCACCACGCGCTTCGCAGCGTACGTGCTCCACGGTGCCGATACTTCCAATCAGAAGACGCAGCAACTCGCGAAGGCTCGACTCGTAGAACGCGCATCCGACGCTGCCGGGCGCTGTGCCCAGCGTGATCGAGCGCGGGACATCGAGCAAGAGCGAGCTGCCGACGCGTCGCAAGTTGCCGCTCAGATAGCGCGACGAGATCTTTTTCGCGCGACGCAGCGCCACCGGCCGGGCGATCAGCGTCGGCATCGCTCGCAGCAGCTGTCGCGAAAACGTCGATACCGTGAGATACGCTTCCTTGGCCAGAATCCTTCCCGCGGCCTTGAACACCGCTTCGGCATCTGGCCGCCGGCCAATGAGACGCGCCAGTGCCACGGCTTCGTCCTGTGCCGTACGTTGTCGGCGCCGGACCGCTTCGCTGTAGCGCCGGATTTGTGAGTAGATGGTCTCGCTCAACCCCAGGCGCTTGTTGCGCAATTCATCGACATATTCCGCCTCGAGCCCGTCGGCTGGAGTGTCGACGTTGCGGACGGCCTGGAGCAGACTGAGAGGGAGGAGAGCGTCAACAGTGGCGAGCATCACGATGCGTCGAGAACGCCGTGCAGAGAGAGGGTGGTGGGAGTGCCAAGCTAACGCTCAGCCTGGGCGGCTGGTAGGGCATGAGTCACCCGCGTCGGCAGGGCAAGTGATCCGGGGCGTACGGCGTCGCCGGACGTCAGCAACGCAACAGGCCGGTTGAGCATCCTCGCACGCGGCGCCACGGCGTTCCTCATCGCGCTGGTGATCTCGCTCGTCGCGCGACGCGCGCGCGCGCTGAACGACGGCGGCACATTGGCCGCGACGATCGTCGGTACGCTAGCGCTGCTCGCTGGTTGGCGCTGGGGCGTTCTCCTCCTTCTCTACTTCGCGAGTTCGAGCGCGTTATCGCGCATCGGTGCGGCGACGAAAGAGCGGCGTACCTCCGGCATCGTCGAGAAGGGTGGCGAGCGCGACGCGCTACAGGTGGTTGCGAATGGCGGCCTGTTTGCCGTGGCCGCCGCACTCGCCATACTCGTTCCTCATTACGACGGCTGGCTCGCGCTTGGCGCCGGCGCGCTCGCTGCGTCGGCGAGTGACACGTGGGGAACGGAGATCGGTACCCTCATCGGTGGAACGCCACGATCGATATTGGGCTTCCGGCCTGTTGCCACAGGCATATCCGGAGGTATCACCGTCGCGGGGACACTCGCCGCGATCGCTGGCGCGCTGTTCGTCGCGTTCGCGACGGCTCTCCTCGGCTGGCCAACGCGCGTCGGCGTCGCTGCTGCCCTGGGCGGCCTCACCGGCTCGACGATCGACTCTCTCCTCGGAGCCTCGCTACAGGGGCGTCGCTGGTGCGACCGCTGCGAACGCGCGTCTGAACGCGAGATTCACGATTGTGGCGCGACCACGCGTAGTGCCGGTGGCGTGGCGGGGCTCACCAACGACGCGGTGAATCTGGCGTGTGGGATAATGGGCGGATTGGTGGCGCTTGCCGTCACCGGATAGAGTTCGGGCATGAGCCAATCGCGCGATGAACGCGTGGTGATCGTCGGCGGCGGACCCGCTGGAAGCTCGCTTGCGTTCGCGCTCGCGCGCCGCGGTGTGCGCGTGCTGGTGCTCGATCGCGCGCGCTTCCCGCGACCCAAGCCCTGCGCCGAGTATCTCAGTCCGCAGGCATCGCGCGTGCTCGCGTCGATGGGCGTGCTCGAGAAGGTCGAAGCGTCCGGCGCGGCGCAGCTGGCGGGCATGGTGATTTGCGCCCCCTCGGGCGTGCGCGTCGTCGGCGAGTTCGCCGGCTGCGCGATGAAGGGCTTCCGCGATCGTGGCCTCTCCGTACGGCGCGAGGTTCTCGACGCGATCTTGCTGCACGCGGCGCGCGATGCTGGCGCCGAAGTCCGCGAGACGACCCACGTGGTGGACGTGCTCCGCGACCGGACGGGGCGCGCGCGTGGCGTGAGAACCATCGACGGCGAGGACGTCCCCGCGCGGCTCGTCGTCGGCGCGGACGGCCTGCGCTCCGTCGTCGCGCGTCGTCTCGAGCTTGCGCATGCCTTGCGGTGGCCACGACGCTACGCGCTCGTCACGCACTTTCGAGGCGTTGGCGACATCGGCGCATGCGGCGAGATGCATGTCGAACGCTCGGGGTACGTCGGTATCGCCGACGTCGGTCAGGGCCTAACGACTGTAGCCCTCGTCGTGCCGGCGCGGGAAGCGCATCGCATCGCCGCGGGAAAAGACGCCTTTCTCGACGGCTGGCTCGCCGAACGGCCACAGCTCGCCGCACGGTTCGCCCGCGCCGAACGCGTCTCTCCGGTGGTCGCCACGGGCCCGTTCGCTTCACGCGCGCGGAGCGCCTGGTCGCCAGGGGCTGCGCTCGTCGGGGACGCGGCGGACTTCTTCGATCCCTTTACCGGTGAGGGTATTTACGCCGCTCTTCGCGGCGGAGAGATGCTGGCGCCGTACGTCGTCGAATCACTCGGCGCCAGCTCGTTAGGCGACGCCGATCGAGCGCTCGCGTCCTACGATGCGTGTCGCCGCCGCGAGTTCGGCGGAAAATGGATCGTCGAATGGCTCATCGGGGCGGTCGTCGCCTCGCCGCGCCTGATGAATCGCTGCGCTCGCGTGCTCGCCGCGCGCAAGGACATGGCGGACCTGCTCGTCGGCGTCACAGGCGATTTCGTGCCGGCTCGCGCCGTGCTGAACGCGCGATACCTTACGTCGCTCTTTCTCTTGCCGATGCCACTCGCGGCTCGTCCTTCCGTTATTCGACGCTCGTGATTGATACGGATACTTTTCGCGCGGCCCTCGGTCGCTTCGCGAGCGGTATCACTGTCGTCACCGCTCGCGACGACGAAGGACGTGACCACGGCATGACCGTGAGCGCCTTCTGCTCGGTGAGCCTGGAACCATCCTGCGTGCTCGTCTGCATCGGCCACGAGGCGTCAATGCATGAGCTCATGCTGCGCGTCAAGCACATCGGCATCAACGTGCTTGCCACAGACCAGGAAGCGCTGTCGCGACGCTTCGCCGATCCGGAATCCGATCGCTTCGATGGCGTCGGCTACACCCGTGGTGAAAATGGCGTCGCCCTTCTCGACGAGGCGCTCGTGCACCTGGAGTGCAAAGTCGTCGCTCGTCACGAAGCCGGCGATCACACGGTCGTCATAAGCGCTGTCGAGCGAGCCGCGGCGTACGACGGCCGTCCCCTGTTGTATTATCGCGGCGGTTACGCGCAGCTCGAGCGCTGACTCGCCCACCGCACGCACCGTGGCATTCCTCTTCGTTCCCGAGCGCGAGCAGAGCGCCGAGATCCTCGACGATCCTTCAGTCGACCCAGCGGATCGTGCCCGGTCCCTCAGCGACGTCGAGCGTTCAAATGTGCTCTTCGGCGGCCGGCGCGCCGCGATGCTCGCGTTGCGGCCATTGTTCGATGAGCTCTCCGAACCATCGACCACCAACCAACACCGACCGCAGGCCATCCTCCTCGACGTCGGCACCGGTCTCGCCGATCTGCCATGGCGCGCTCGCGAGATCGCGCGACGTCGTGGACTCGACCTTCGAACCATCGGTGTGGATGGCGCGCTCAGTCTCGTCGATGCGGCACGCACGCGACTCACCCATGGCATCTGCGGGAACGCGCTCGCCCTTCCCTTCCCCGACCGCAGCGTCGACATCGTGCTCTGTTCGCAGCTGTTGCATCATTTCGACCGCGAGCGCGCGCTCGCGGTGGTCGCCGAGCTCGATCGGGTCGCCCGCCACCGCGTGATCATCAGTGACCTGCGGCGGAGCTGGCTTGCCGCTGCCGGGTTCTCTTTGGCGGCGATCGCGTTACGCTTTCATCCGATTACACGACATGACGGCCGCATTTCCGTTCTCCGCGGCTTTACGGAAGGAGAGTTAGGCGGTATGGTCGTCACCGCAACGAGGGTTCAGCCCGCGATTCGAAGGCGCCTTGGATACCGACTCACGGCCAGCTGGACGCCTCGAGCGTCAGAAGCCTAACGAGATGACCAATACAGGCGAAATCCGCCGCGAGCCATTCGTGCTGCACGCGCCGTCGCGGCATGCGCGCATGCGCACGGTGGACGAGCGATTCGTTCGATCGCGGCTCGCCACGATCTTCCAGCTCGCCCTCGACGTCGAGCGGTGGCCGCAACTACTCCCTCACTATCGCTTCGTTCGCTTTCGCGAGCGCACCAGCGACGACGGGGGCATCGTTGAGATGTCCGCGAACCGGCCTTTCGGACCTTTCAACTGGCCCACCTGGTGGGTGTCTCAGATGTCAGTGCAACGCAAAGCACTCCGCGGCGGCGACGAGCCTCTGGTCCGATTCCGCCATATCGAGGGCATCACGACCGGAATGGACGTCGAATGGAGCTTCCATCCGGACAAGGGCGGTACCAAGGTGCGCCTCGTTCATGCATGGAACGGCCCCCCGTGGCCGGTGGTTGGTGGTGTAGCGGCCGCGAACGTGATCGGCCCGGTCTTCGTGCATGGGATTGCAAGCCGCACGCTCGAGGGACTGGCCCGGATCGCGGAGCAGGAGCCGATCTAGATTTATCCGTTAGGCATCGCAGAGCGAGGTCATCGTGTCGTCAGTCGTCAAGCGCCGCGTCGCAATCACCGGAATCGGCATCGTCAGCCCGATCGGTATCTCTCGAGAAGGGCTGTGGCGGGGATTGCAGTCCGGCCGCTCGGCCGTTCGGACCATCACGCGCTTCGATCCGTCGATGTTCCGCAGCCACAATGCCGCCCAGATCGACGACTTCGATCCCGCTGACTTCCTGGAGCAGAAGCGCGCCAGGCGGCTCGATCGCTTCGGTCAGTTCGCCGTCGCGTCGGCGCGCCTTGCGATTGCCGACAGCGGGATCGATCTCGCCCGCGAGGATCGCGAGCGCATCGGTGCGACCATGGGCAGTGCCCTCGGTGGCGTCGCGTACGCCGAGTCGCAGATGAATGTCTTCATGCAAAAGGGCCTCCGCGCCCTCGACCCCGCGCTCGCGCTGATGGTGTTCGCCGGGGCGGCGAGCTGCAACATCGCCATCGAGCTGGGCGTGCAGGGCCCCAACAGCACCAATGCCATGAGCTGCGCGTCGGGCACCATCGCGATCGGCGACGGATTTCGCGAGATCCGCGACGGCTACGCCGATGTCATGCTCTGCGGGGCCGCCGAAGCTCCCCTCGCGCCGCTCACCTTCGGCGCTTTCGCGATCATTCGCGCGATGTCCACGCGCAACGACGACCCGCAGCGTGCATCGCGTCCGTTCGACCGGGACCGTGACGGCTTCGTGATGGGCGAGGGAAGCGCGGTGCTCGTGCTCGAGGAGTACGACCGGGCGCGCGCCCGCGGAGCACATGTTTACGCCGAGCTCGTTGGTTATGGAAACTCTAATGACGCGCATCACATGACCGCGCCGCGGCCGGACGGGGCGCAGGCAGCGCGATCGATGCGACGCGCGCTCGCCGATGGCCACGTGGAGCCGACGGACGTGCGCTATGTCAACGCGCACGGGAGCTCGACGCCGCTCAACGATCCCACCGAGACGCGCGCCATTCATCACGTGTTCGGCGATCACGCGCCGCGGCTCCAGGTGAGCAGCACGAAGGGTTTTTACGGTCACGCCCTCGGCGCCTCCGGCGCATTCGAGGCGGCGATCTGCGCGCTCGCGCTCGACCGCAAATGGCTCCCGCCGACCGTCAATCTCGACGTCCCGGACGAACATTGCGACCTCGACTACATCCCGGGGCAAGGTCGTGCCGCCGACGTCGAGTTCGTGCTGAGCAACTCCTTCGGCTTCGGGGGCATCAACGCCGCACTCGTTTTCAAGCGCGCCGACTGAATTGGGGAGAGGACTGTGGGTAAAACAGGGAAGGCCGACGGCTTCGACGTCGGCCTTCGTTCCGTTTTCACCCTCTACCCTCTACCCGTTACCCTCTGCCCTCCGTCCCGCAGCCTCTACAGATTTACCGCGTTCGCCGGCCCAGCGTTTCCACCAGGCATCGGAGCTCCGCATGCGTGATTCCTACCGGCATTTTGTCGCGGAATTCGTTGGTACGTTCGCTCTCGTCTTCGTCGGTGGCGGCGCAATCATGTCCGCCGACCTCGCGAAAAACCCCGCTGGAATCACCCAGATCGCACTCGCGCACGGCCTCATCCTCGCGCTGATGGTCACTGCGACGATGCGCGTCTCCGGTCACTTGAACCCCGCCGTGACACTCGGCTTCGTCGTCACCCGACGCATCGAGCCCGTGATGGCGATGGTCTACATCATCGCGCAGGTGCTCGCGGCCGTGCTCGCCGCATATGCCTTGCGCGGTCTTTTCCCCGCAGCGGAGGTCGTGAGCTCTCGCCTTGGCGGCCAGTTCGCCTCGGGTGACGTCAGCACCTTGCAGGCGATCGTCCTCGAGTTCATCGCCACGTTCTTTCTCGTCTTCGTCGTCTTCGGAACGGCGGTCGATCCGCGCGCTCCGAAGGTGGGCGGCTTCGCGATCGGGCTCACCGTGGCTGCGGACATTCTCGCCATTGGACCGCTCACTGGCGCGTCGATGAACCCGGCGCGCTCGTTTGGTCCCGCGGTCGCGAGCGGCGTCTTCGAGGGCCAGGCGATCTATTGGATCGGTCCGATCCTCGGCGGTATCGCGGCGGCACTCGTGTACGAGGCGCTCTTCATTCCACACGTCACGGAGCCCGTGGACCACGGTCCGGTGCGTCCGCTCTAACGGCTCGCGTCATGTCTTCGTCGCAACCTCCGGAGCAGCGCCCATTGCTGTCGCTCAGCGACGAGCGTGAACGCATCATCCAACAGCTCTCGGAGCACTTCGCAAACGACCGCCTCTCCCTCGATGAAATGGAGTCGCGCATGGAGCTCGCCTACAAGGCCTCGTCAATCGGCGAGCTCCAGCGCCTAACGGCGGACCTGCCCAGCTCGGCGGCGGCAGCGGTTCCGGCGCCGCTGCCAGCGGAGGCGGAACTGCCGGAGCTCCCGCGCGATCGCGAGCGCATGTTCGCGGTGATGAGCGAGACGAGCCGCCGCGGCGCCTGGCTCGTGCCGCAGCGGCTCGATCTGCTCGCGGTGATGTCGGATACGACGATCGACCTCACTCAGGCGGCGCTCCCAACGGGCATCATCGACATCCACGTTCGATCGATGTGGGCGACGGTGAAGATCGTCGTGCCGCCGGGCCTGCAGGTGGTGAATCGTGTCAGCTCGGTCATGAGCAGCGTCCACGGCGGCGGTGAGCCGAGCGATGCGGAGGAGCGTGCCGCTACGGATTCGAGTGGCTGGCGTCAGGGCACCGTGGTTCGCCTCAGCGGTTGGGCCCTGATGGCCGAGGTGCAGACCAGGGTCCGACGTCGCGAACGCCTACCCGGCGACACCGAGTAGCATGTGTCGCTAGCGCAAGCGACCGACGTTCCGTTGAGCGCACGCGCTCAACGGAACAGCTGGAAAAGGATTTTCGCGCAAAGCGCGAATGCTCCTAGGGCGAGCGGAAACAAGGTGAGTCCCACCGAATAGACGAGGCCATAGCGGAACAACGTCGGGCCGACCGCATACGCCTCCCGCCCAAGCCATCGCTCGAGCAGCAACTCCAGTGGGGCGCCGAGCGTGTAACAGACGTTCGCGGCGATACCATAGGCCGTGACGCCGAGCCAGAGTCCTGGCTGTACGAGAAGGGTTGGGCCGGCGACCGCGATCAATAGCGAGACCGTCACGAGCCCAGTCGCCCCGACGACGGCGTTGTAGAGCGGCCGCCGCCGCTCCCACCACCCGATGACCGCTCCAGGCGACCGCCGGAGTGTCGGTTCAGGGAAGAGGACGGAGGTGAGCGCAGACATGGTCAATCCGAGCGAGAGACGACGAAAGGATGCCTCGCGACCGATGTCTTGTCAAGTACTTTATGCTATGAAGTGACCCCGCTTCTCGCGCCGAACGGTCATCCTTCACAAGGCACCGCCAGGGCCTAAGGGCCCACCGCGAGGAACGTCTGGTCGTACCGCCTTATCGCATCCATGATCACCTGCATCGCCGTCAGGCTCTTCTCCCAGCCCACGATCTGCACCCGTTTCCCCTCCAGATCCTTGTATCGCTGGAAGAAATGCTCGACCTCCTTCAGCACGTGCTGCGGAATGTCGGCGATATCGAACCATTCCTGGTGATAGGGATCGTGCAATGGCACTGCCAGGATCTTGTCATCCGGGTCGCCACGATCGAGCATCTTCAGCACGCCTAACGGGCGCACGTCGATCAGGCAGCCTGGGAAGGTCTGCTCGTTCACGAGCACGACCACATCGCAGGGATCTCCGTCCTCGGCGAGTGTACGCGGGATGAAGCCGTAGTCGCCCGGATAGTGCATCGATGAATAGAGCACGCGATCGAGACGGATGAGTCCCGTCTCCTTGTCCAGCTCGTACTTGTTCCGCGTGCCGAATGGAATCTCGATGACGGCAGTGACCTCTTCGGGCGGATGACGGCCGGGCGAGAGGTCTCTCCACAGGTGGATCATGGTAGTGGCGTGTGCAGCGTGTTGCGTGACGCGTCGACCGCGCTCAGGCCGTTACGCGCCACGCGCCGCGCTCCACTCGCTACGCTGCATGGTCCCTTTGTAGGCCATGGGCTCCTCTTCGACGCCAAAGTTGCGCGACGACAGATCCGCCACCCGCTCCAGCGTCTCCTCATCGAGATCCAGAGCATCGCTCGCGGCGGCGAACTCGTCGAGCTGCTCGTCGTCGTAGATGTTCGGAAGCGTCGTCACGACCAACGGTTCCGCGAGCAGCCACTTGAGCGCCGCCTGACCCAGCGTCATCCGCGCCGTCAGGAAGTCCAGCGTACGGATCTTCCTGAGACCGTTCACGAGCCAGGAGCGCGGCCGATGGCGGCGGTGATCGTTAGGCGGGAAGATCGTATCCTCGGTGTACTTTCCTTCCAGCATACCCGAGGCGTGCGTCACCCGGATGTTGAAGCAACACGCCGGCGCGCTGGTGCGCGCGGCCTCGATCATCGCCGTGCCCGGATGCTGCTCGATGATGTTCCAGATCATCTGGATGGTGTCGATGTCACGCTCCCGCTCCATAAGCTCCACCGCCTCGTACAGCCACCCGATCGCGGGACCGAACGCCGCGCCCCACGCTTTGATCTTCCCCTCGCGTTTGAGCGCCCGCAGCGTATCCCAGAGCTCGGGTTGCCGCACCTGTTCCATCTTGACGTTATGAACTTGCAGAACGTCGAGGTAGTCGGTCTCCAGGCGCTCGAGGCACCGATCCACCGCATAGCGGATGTACTCGGGGTCGGTGCGCATCGGCAGCTCGCTCTGGCCGCGTCGCGCGCGCTGAGCCGACTCGTCGTAGATGTCGTAGCCGACCTTCGTCGCGATCACGACGTCCTCGCGTCGACCCTTGAATGCGCTGGCGAGCTGTCGCTCCGCGCGTCCGTTGCCGTAAGTGTCCGCCGCGTCGAAGAAGGTGATGCCATGCTCGTCGAGCGCGCGCCGCAGCATCGCGACGGCATCGTCGTCGCTCTTCTCGCCCCACCAGCCCGTGGACAGCGTCCACGTCCCGAAGCCCACCTCGGAAACCGTCACGTCCGCCGCGGGAAAGGTTCTGTATCTCATGTGTCTAAGGTAGCTGATCGTTTCGGGTGAGGCGCCGCGCGGCCTCGGCCGCGAAGTACGTGATGATGACGTCCGCGCCCGCGCGCCGAATGCCGATCAACGATTCCATCATGACGCGCTCTCCATCGATCCAGCCGCGCTCGGCTGCCGCCTTGATCATCGCGTACTCGCCGCTCACCTGGTAGGCGACAACCGGATAACCCGTCTCCTCTTTCACCCGATGAATGACATCGAGGTAGGGGCCCGCGGGCTTCACCATGATCATGTCCGCGCCTTCGTCGACGTCCAGCCACACCTCCCGCATCGCTTCGTCGATGTTCGCCGAGTCCATCTGATATCCGCGCCGATCACCGCTCTGCGGAGTCGATTCGGCCGCTTCACGGAACGGACCGTAACATCCACTGGCGAACTTCGCCGCGTAGCTCAGAATCGGCGTGTTGCTGAAGCCTTCGCCATCGAGCACCTCACGAATCGCGCGCACTCGCCCGTCCATCATATCGCTTGGCGCGATGACGTCCGCGCCCGCGCGCGCGTGCGACAGCGCTTCCCTCGCGAGCAGCTCGAGCGTCGCATCGTTGTTCACGTCGCCGTTCTCGAGCACTCCGCAATGGCCATGATCGGTGTACTCGCACATACAGACGTCCGTGATGACCACGAGGCGCGACGTCTCCTTCTTGAGGGCTCGCACCGCTTCCTGCACCGGACCATGCTCGTCCCATGCCGACGACCCGATCGCGTCCTTCACGTCGGGGATACCGAAGAGTAGCACACCACCGATGCCTAACCGCTCCGCCTCGCGCGCATCGCGCAGCATCTCGTCAATGGATGCCTGACATACTCCCGGCATCGAGCCAACCGGCTGGCGAATGCCCTTCCCCGATCGCACGAACAGGGGCAGGACGAGCTGTGACGGCTCGAGCTGGGTTTCGCGCACGAGGCGGCGCAACGATTCGGTGCGACGCAGTCGCCGCGGCCGGTAGGTCGGGAATGAAGGCATTTTTGGAAGATACGGCTCGAACGTCATTCCGGCTGCGGCGCCGGTACCTGCTCGGCGCGCCTCAGCCCCTCGAGAATCTCCGTGGCTCCGCGGCTGCGCAAGTCGTTCGCGAGGCGAATCCCCGCCAGCTCCGGGTTCTGCGGGTCCACGGGGTGCTCGCCCCGAACAATGCGACGTCCATCCACGTCGGCAATCATGCCGAAGAGGGTCAACTCGCCATCGCGTGGCAGCGTCAGGGCGCCGATCGGCACCTGACACCCCCCTTCGAGCGCGCCCAGGAAGGCGCGCTCGGCGCGGACGTGGCACCACGTCTCCTCGTCGTGCAGCGAGGCGAGCACGTTTCGCATTTGCTCATCGTCGCCTCTGATCTGCACCGCGATGGCGCCCTGACCCGCGGCCGGCAGCCACTCCGGTCCATCGAGATAGCTGCCGATGCGCTGGGAGATGCCGAGTCGATGCACGCCGGCCGCCGCGAGAATAGCGGCGTGCACCTGGCCGTCGTCCACCTTGCGAATGCGCGTGGGCACGTTCCCACGGAGTGACACGACCTCGACATCCGAGCGAAGGGCCATCAATTGCGCCCGTCGCCGCAGGCTCGACGTGCCGACACGCGAGCCGCGCGGCAAGTCGGCGATCGTCGTGGCTCCAGTCACACTGTTGACGATCAGGACGTCTCGCGGATCCTCGCGCGACAACACCGCGCCAATCGTTAGGCCCTCGGCCATGTCCGTCGGCAAGTCCTTCAGGGAGTGCACGCAGCACTGCACCGCGCCGCGCGCGAGATCCGCCTCGAGCTCCTTGGTGAACAGCCCCTTGCCCCCGATCGCGTTCAACGGCTCGTCCAGCTTCCTGTCGCCGGCGGTCTTGTAGGTCTTGAGCTCGGCCGCGACACCTGCGCGCGCGAGCGCGGTTTGCACCTGCCGCGCTTGTCGCAACGCAAGCTCCGAAGACCGCGTCGCTATGAGAAGAATCTTCGCGTGAGCGTGCACTCGCTCACTCTTCCCGTCTCACCATCGATTGATACTCCGGGTGTCTCTCGATGTACTTCGCGATGAAGGGACAACGCGGCAGCACCCTCCAGCGCTCGTTGCGCGCGCGGTCGAGCACGGCCTTCGCGAGCACGCTCGCCACTCCGCGTCCTTGCAGCTCGCTCGGCACCTCCGTGTGGGTGAAGAAGATCGTGTCTCCTCGCTTGATGTACGAGACGAACGCGACGTGGCCGTCCACGTGGGCCTCGAACTGATTGGCCTCTGGATTATCGACCACCCGAATCTCCTCACCAGTCTCCTGGTTCCCTCTCGCCTCGCTCATCGCGCCGTCGTCGCTCCTCGCTCGTGTGTCGCATATGCCTCGATCGCTCTCACGAGCGCCGGGATGGTGGACTCTTTCGCCTCGATCCGCACCTCGAGACCGGCCTCGCGTGCCGCGGCCGACGTCGCCGGACCGATGCTCGCCGCACACACCCGCCGGCCTGCGTCTCCGACCGCGTCGGCGAAAGCGCGTACCGCAGAAGCCGAGGTAAAGGCGGCGACGGCGCGCTCGTCCGCGGTCGCCGCGAACGACCGCATCGCGTCGCACGCTGCGTCGTCGGGCGTCGAGCGATATGCTTGCACCACGTCAACACGCGCGCCGAGCTCCACCAGCCCCTGAGGCAGCACCGTACGCGCGCCTTCGGCCGCAACGTAGAGGATGCGTGCGCCCTTCATCGACCCGCGTTTCGCCAGCGCCTCGAGCACGCCTTCGGCGACGAAGCGCTCGGGCGTCACGTCCACGGCAATGCCGCGCTCCAGGAGCGCATCCGCCGTCGCCGGACCGACCGCCGCCACTCGTAAGGCACAGAGCGCGCGTGCATCCAGGCCGAGACCGCGGAGCGACGTCCAGAAAATATCGACGCCGTTCTGACTCGTCAGGACAAGCCAATCGTACGCGTCGAGGTGCGAAATGGTCGCTCGGAGGAGGTCGATGTCCAATGGCTCGATGCGCGTTGCTGGCGCTTCGAGGACCTGCGCTCCGGCAGCCGTGAGCTCGTCCGCAAGCGCGGAGCGCGGCGATTGGGCGCGCGTCACCAGCACCCGCCACCCGAAGAGAGGTCGCTGCTCGAACCAGGCGATCTCGCGTCGCAGTGAGACGACGTCGCCGATGACGAAGATTACTGGCGCCTCCAGTCCCTCCTCCAATACGCGCTCTTCGAGAGTCGCGAGCGTCGCCACGACTGTGCGCTGCTCGGGATGGGTGCCCCACTGTACCGCGGCAGCCGGCGTATTCGGCGACAGACCGCCACGATGCAGACCGTGAACGATCCGCGGCAACGCGCGCACGCCCATGTACAACACGAGCGTTCCGCCGGCGCGGGCGAGCGCGTCCCAATCCACCGTCGGCGCGCCCTTCGTGGGATCCTCATGACCAGTCACGAAGGTGACTGATGTCGCGAGCCCGCGATGGGTCACCGGAATCCCGGCGTACGCCGGGGCGGCAATACCAGCTGTGACGCCGGGAACGACCTCGAACGGAATTTCCGCCGCCGCGAGCGCCTGCGCCTCTTCGCTCCCCCGTCCAAAGACGAAGGGATCGCCCCCCTTGAGCCGCACGACGTCCTTGCCATCGCGCGCGAGCCTGACGAGCAGCGCGCAGATTTCCTCCTGGCGCGCCGAATCGACGCTTCCACCACGCTTACCAACGTCGTGCAGTTCCGCCGCGCTGCCGGCGTAGAGCGCCGGATTCGCCAGCGCGTCGAACACGATTGCGTCACAACGCTCGATCATCTCGCGACCGCGGACGGTGACGAGTCCCGGGTCGCCTGGCCCCGCGCCGACGAGGTGTACCGTGCCGACGCGAGGCTCCGACCCGTCAGGCATCACGTCCAGACTGGCCTTCCCGCGACGAGGCCGCCAAGCGCTCCCAAACACGCCGTCCGCGAGCCCACAGCAACACCGCATAGCCCGCGTAGAGCAGCGCCGCCCACACATATGCCACGCGATAGTAGCCAGTCGTATCGGGCGGGCCGGATGGCTGGAGGATCATCTCAGTCGCCCTCCTCGCCACCGCTCTCGATCGCCTGCAGCGCGTCCCGCTCCAAGCCGTAGCGATAGCGCGCCCTGATGAGCGCGATGCAGAGCACCGCGCAGGCCGCGAAAAAGCCGAGGAACGTCACGACCATTTCGTTGGGCATCGATGGCTTGGCCGGCTTCAACAGGATCGGCATTGGATGCAGCGTGTTGAACAGGTACACGCTGAGGTGAATGAATGGGATGAGCACGGCGGCGAGAATGCCAAGCACCGCCGAGTAGCGCGCCCGCATCGCCCGATCTTCGATCGCGCCGCGGAGCACCAGATATCCCGCCGTCAAGAACCACAGGAACAGCGTCAGCGTTAGGCGCGCGTCCCAGGTCCACCAGGTCCCCCAGATGGGCTTCGCCCAGAGCGGGCCGGTCGTCAACACGCCAGTGAGAAAGAGAAGGCCAACCTCTCCCGCGCTCTCGGCGAGCCGATCGGCGCGCTCGTCACCGAGCCACAGATAGACGATCGACATCAGCGCGACGATCGTGAGCGCGAGGTAGGCGCTCAACGCCGACGGCACATGGATGTAATAGATCTTCTGCGCCGCGCCCTGGAGAGCCTCGATGGGCGTGAAGAAAATCGCCCGCACGTACGCCGCCGCCATGCCCAGAACAGCGACGACAAACAGGGGCCCGAACAGGGGCACGCGCTGCGATGCGTCCATCGGAGCGGATGATTCGCCGCCGATTGGAGCGGAAGTCATTCCTCGAGGGTGAACGGAAACGCGAGTGTGCATGCAGTCAGGAACACCAGGTCGAATGCGATGAGTAACTTCAGAAAAGGCCACGCTTCCGAGATCGGCCTGCCGGCGAGCAACGTCGACGTCGCTTGCGCCGCGCCGTACACCACCGGCACGAAGAACGGAAGGCTGAGCATCGGCAGCAGAAGCTCTGCTAGCCGCGTGTTGGCCGCCATGGCGCTGAACAACGTTCCGATCGCCACGAGGCCGACGGCCGCGAGCAGCGCGATAGCGAACAGTATGGGAAGTGCACGCCCTAGCGGAAGGTTGTACAGCAGTGCCACGCTCGGAATCGTCAGCAGCTGAACCCCGGACACGAAGATCAGGTTCGCGAGCGCCTTGCCAAGGAAGATGGCCTCGCGATCGACCGGCGAAAGCAGGAGCACGTCCATCGCCCGATCGGCTAGCTCCACGCCAAACGAGCGTTGAAGGCTAAGCAGCCCGGAGAAGGTGAAGATCACCCACAGCACGCCGGGCGCGAGATCCATCGCCGCAACCGCGGTGACATCCCACGCGAAGTAGAAGATCGCGACTCCCAAGATCGCGAAGACGAGCACCGCGAGAAACGCCGTACGCGTGCGAAACTCGATTGTCAGGTCTTTCCGAGCTATGACCCAGGCGGACGCGAGAAGACCCGGTCTCATCGCCCACCCCCCACCAGCTCGCGATACGCCTCGGCGTAGCTCTCGCTGTCGAGCACCTCACGACGCTCCAGCCGCAGCAACCGTCCGCCATGCATCACCGCCGCATGGCTCGCCACCGCCAGCCCTTCGCTGATGTTGTGTGTGACGAGAACCAGCGTTGCGCCATCGGCGCGCAGGCGCATCAGAATCTCCGTGAGCGCCGCCGCGCCAAGCGCATCCAGACCCGTATACGGTTCATCGAGCAGTAGCACGCGCGGACGGTGGACGAGAGCCCTGGCGATCGACACCCGCTGCTGGAGACCGCGGCTGAGTGCACGTACGGGAGCGTTCGCTCTGTCCATGACGCGCATTTCTCGCATCGCCTCGTCCGCCGCGCCGCGGATGTTCGGCATTCCGTACAGATTCGCCGTGAGCTCGACATTCTCTCGCACGCTCAGCGCGGCGTACAACATGCTTTGATGCGAGATGAAGCCGACATGAGAACGCGTCGACGCGTCGCCCCGCAGCAGATGTCCGTTCACCCGTGCACTCCCCGACGTCGGCCGCAGCAGCCCCGCGAAGAGTCGAAGCAGCGTCGTCTTGCCGGCGCCATTCGGCCCGAAGAGCGCCAGACACTCTGCCTCCTCCAGCTGGAGCGTGACGTCATTCACGGCTCGCCGGCGCGCGAACACTCGCGTCAACCGCTCGGCTTCGAGCACGTGCGTCATCGCCCCGGCAGGCTCCGGTGTGGTTTGGCACTGGCGCGATGGGTCATGCCCAAACATAGATGCGAGCGCTGTGAGAGTCTTGCGGGCTCCGATGGAAGGGCAGATGTTGCCTCTAGCCTCTGGCTCTCTGCCTCAACCCTCTGCCTCTGCCGATCGTGTCCGACATCGACGTCCTGCTGCAAGAGAACCGGAAGTTCGCTCCCAGTGATGAATTCCGTCGGGAAGCCAACGTATCCGACCCGGCGATCTACGATAGCGCTGCTCGGAATCCGGAATCCTATTGGGCGAAACAAGCCGAGTCGCTCCACTGGTTCCAGAAATGGAACGAAGTGCTGCAGTGGGATCCGCCCCGCGCGAAGTGGTTCGTCGGTGGCAAGATCAACATCTCGTACAACTGCGTCGACCGTCACATCGATACGCCGCGTCGCAATAAGGCGGCGATCGTCTGGGAGGGCGAGCCCGGCGATCGGAGGACGCTGACCTACTGGGACCTCTACGTCGAGGTCCAGAAGTTCGCGAACGTGTTGAAGAAGCTCGGCGTGCAACGCGGCGACCGAGTGGCGATCTACATGCCGCTCGTACCGGAAGCCGCAATCGCGATGCTCGCCTGCACCCGAATCGGCGCGATTCACTCCGTTGTATTCGGCGGCTTCTCACCGGAGTCGCTGCGCGATCGTATCAACGACGCGAAGGCGAAGGTCCTCATCACCGCCGATGGTGGCTACCGCCGCGGTCAGATCGTGCCGCTCAAGCGCAATGCCGACAAGGCGCTCGAGGAATGCATGTCGATCGAGCACGTCGTCGTGGTGCAGCGGCGACCCGGCTCTGTCGGCGATGAAGCCTTCGCCACGATGCGCGAGGGACGAGACCACTGGTGGCATCGCCTCATGGCCGACGCGTCGGCGAAGTGCGAGCCGGCCAAGATGGACGCCGAGGACGTGTTGTACATCCTTTATACCTCGGGCACCACCGGCAAACCGAAGGGCATCGTGCACACGACGGGCGGCTATCTCGTCGGCTGTGCGACGACCACACGCATCGTCTTCGACCTCAAGGAGGATGACGTCTTCTGGTGTACCGCGGACATCGGCTGGGTGACGGGTCACTCGTACGTCGTCTATGGTCCGCTGGCTAACGGCGCGACGTGTGTCATCTACGAGGGCGCACCCGATTGGCCGGAGAAGGACCGCTTCTGGGACATCTGCGAGCGACTGGGCGTGACGATCCTCTATACCGCGCCAACGGCCATTCGCGCGTTCATGAAGTGGGGCGATCACTGGCCGGCGAAGCACGACCTCTCCCGGCTTCGACTGCTCGGGTCCGTGGGTGAGCCAATCAATCCCGAAGCGTGGATGTGGTATCAGGAGCACATCGGCGGCGGACGCTGCCCGATCGTCGATACCTGGTGGCAGACGGAGACTGGCGCCATCGCGATCTCACCCCTTCCGGGGATCACGGACACAAAACCCGGCAGTGCCACCATTCCAATCCCTGGGTTCTCGGCGGAGCTTCTCGACGCCAAGGGCGATGTGATCCCGGTTGGCGGCGGCCTGCTCGCCCTCACCAAGCCCTGGCCCTCGATGCTTCGGACGATCTGGGGTGACGACGAGCGCTACGTGCAGACGTACTTCTCGAAATGGCCCGGCCGTCCGGATCTGTATTTTCCCGGCGACGGCGCCAAGCGCGACGACGACGGCTACTTCTGGATCCTCGGCCGAGTTGACGATGTTCTGAACGTCGCCGGACATCGCATCGGGACGATGGAGGTCGAGTCGGCTCTCGTCGAACACCCCGCCGTCGCCGAGGCCGCCGTTGTCGGCCGGTCGCACGAGCTGAAGGGTCAGGCGCTCGCAGCGTTCGTCACGCTGCGCGAAGGATTCAAGCAGAGTCAGGACCTGCGCGAGGAGCTGCGCACCTTCGTCGCCGATAAGATCGGCGCAATCGCCCGTCCGGATGACATCCTGTTCAGCGCCGATCTTCCAAAAACGCGCTCGGGCAAGATCATGCGCCGCCTCCTGCGCGACATCGCGGAGGGCCGCGCGTTGGGTGACACGACAACCCTCGCCGACCCGAACGTGGTCGCATCGCTCAAGGAGCAATACGAAGAACGTGAGTGACTTGGAGGCGCGAGCGACGGCTCTCGTCTCGCGGGTTGGCAGCGGCTCGCGACGCGAGCCGCTGCCAACCGGCACAGACCTAGCATAGCTTTCTGAGCGATATGAGCGGATTCCTGCGCCGGCTGTTCCCTGAAACGATCTTCGCTCGGAAACTCGAGCCCGCCGCGGAGCGACGCCTTCGGCTCGCCCAGGCACGTGCGGAGGAGTCTATCATCCGCGCCCACGTGGACAACGCGCTCATGTTCGTCGACACGCTCGCGGAAGACCTCTCCTTCGATCGCGCGATCGATACCTACATCCGTGAGATGTCGATCCCGGAACCACTCGCCAGCACGGTCGCGACACGCACGCTCGTGGTCCTCGGTCAGGACCTCGTGCCCTATCGGAAACGCGCGCAGGAAGCCGATGAATCCGAGCGGCCGAAGCTCCGTCTCGGCGAGGCGTCCGAGGGGAGAGAGAGGACGATTCGGCGAGCCTGAAGAGGGACTAGAGACCCGGGCCCGGCTTTCGGGCCTCTTTCCATTCCCACATCGCCAGGCCAAACAACAGCAGCGTCATAATTCCAGAACCGACGCACCAGCGGCAGATGGCGTGGATGACGAACAGCTCGAGATACGTGAGCCAGATCGTGAAGACCACGCCCCATGCAGTCAGCAGCGCGAGCGCGCCCGTTAGGCGACGCGAGTCTTCGAATCGCTCCTGCGTACTCGCCAGGGCCAGAACGAAGACCGCGCCGTAGTATCCCACGCCCCAGGCCGCGACGGGAAGGCCCAGAAAGTTGCCCCACTTGCTCAGCTGGACGTACTCGCACGAGCCCGTGCCGCAGACGAGCGAGCCGATATACCCAAGCTTGTAGAGAGTGAGGTAGAGCGAGACGAAGACGCCGATCAGTGCGATCAGCGCCATGATCATGCGTCTGCTCACGAGCGCCTCAGGGTCGGGCGGGCGCTTTCGTCGCTGGCGACTTCGCCGCGCCGGCAGCTGATGGCGTCGCGACCGGCGAGCCGGACCTGGCGAGCGCCGAGTCCACGAGCGATTTGAACTCGTCGAATGGGCGCGGGCCTTCGGCGATCTTCCCGCCGATGATGAAGCTCGGCGTGGCCTGGATGTGCTGCTGTTCGGCGAGCTGCTCGTGGGCCTGAATCTTCGCCTGCGTCTTCTTGCTGTCGACGCATTGATCGAACTGCTGCTGGTTCAGCCCGATCTGCTTTGCGAGCTGCTTGAAGATCGGGTCCGGATTGCTCGTCGTTTCGCCGTTCCACTGATCCTGCGACTGGAACAGTGCGTCATGCATCTCCCAGAACTTGCCCTGCTCGTCGGCACAGGCGGCCGCTCGCGACGCTGGCCACGTGTTGCGGTGCATCGAGAGGGGAAAGTCGATGAAGCGGAAACGAATCACTCCTTTGTCGACGAGACGCGAGCGAACTTCTGGCTCGGTGAGCGTCGCGAAGCGCGCGCAGGACGGGCACTCGAAATCGCCGAACTCGATGACCTCGATCGGGGCGGAGGCTTTGCCAATCACGTACCCATTCGACTGCACCTTGGGCAACGTGCTGTCGATTGGTGATGCCTCACGGTCGGCGGGACGACGCGACATGTAGCTCAACGCGCCGATGCCTGCAACGGCGATCACGACCAGCGCGAGGTAGAAGATCCGCGTCGAATTGCTCGTCCGCTTTGGCGCGGGTCGACCCTTTCCCTTCGAAGGAGTTGGCTTTACCACTCGGGTTCCTCATCGTCGTCGGGCGCCCACTCGGTGGACTCCCACTTCGGTTGGTCCTTTTGCGCGTCCCGAACGATGCGCCGGCTGTCAGCGACCTCCGGGGTATCGTATGTCGCGCGCACCTCGTAATGAAAGAGCTCGCTTTTCGCGTCACCGATCAGGCGCATCAGTTCAGCCGCTTGACTGAGAAGTCGGCCATCGGCGTCGAGCTCCAGTATCCGCGAAGCCAAGGTCCGTAGCAGCGCCTCTAGGTTTCGCGCACGCGCCTCGTCGTAGGTCTGTTCGGGCTGGTTCGACTCGTCCGCCATGCAGAGTGCTGCCTCGATTCCGCCCGACGTGAACCGCGGCCGCTTGCGGCGCCACGTCTGGCCGTCTCTTCAATGAGGGAGGGAAGCTATGGAGTGACCACCATCGGTCAAGCTGCCAGCGGGTCCAGAGCCTCCAATCACCCGAACCAGCTTGACCTGGCACAGTTCGCGAATAGCATTGCCGCGCGGCAGGCTGGACATCGTAAGGAGGACGATCCAGCAAGGGCAAGAGAACGCATCAGCCGCGCCGATACTCGTAGTGTAGTACCCTTTTTTCTCTGGGAGGCTCCCATCGACGCCGATCTGCTGCGCATACCCGTTGGTCCGGGCTCCATGCATGTCGAGCGCTACGGCCACGGGGGCTCCGCAATCCTCCTCGTGCATGGATTCGGGACGTGCAGCTTTCTCTGGCGCAATGTCGCTCCCGAGCTCGCACTGGCAAACCGCACCGCGTTCGCGGTCGATCTGTTCGGGTATGGTGAGTCGGATCGTCCCTTCGACGCCGACTTCGGCATCGCAGCTCAGGCAGAGTATCTGGATCACGCGCTCACCGCGCTGCGCGTGGCACGCGCGACCGTAGTCGGCGTGGATCTCGGCGCTGCGATTGCTCTGCGGCTGGCCGCCACCAGACCCGAGCGCGTCGAGCGCATGGTCCTCGTCAATCCGATCGCGTACGACGACGTCCCCGCCAAGGACGTGAGGGACCTCCAGCGGAACACTGCTCGTTACTTGGTGCGCATCTCGCGCGGTATTCTCGGCGCCGCGCCGCTGATGAGGGATCTGTTGACGGAGAGTGTTGCCGACCCGGCGCACATGCCTGACAAGCTCGTCGCGCGCTATCTCGCGCCTTACGTGGGCAGCGAGGGACTGAACCATCTGCAGCTTCTTGCTCGCTCGATCGACGGCGAAGATCTCGACGAGATCGAGCTGACACAGATCGATCAGCCGACTCTGATCATCTGGGGAGAGCAGGACCGCTTCGTGACGCATCGCGGCCGCGATGGTTCGGCGCCCGAGCGACTCGCCGAGGAGATTCCCGGCTGTCGAATCGCGAAGCTCCAGAACGCCGGTCGTTTAGTCCCTGAAGAAGCGCCAGAAGCGCTGATCAATCTCGTGCTCGAATTCGATGGAGCGGGTGCCGTGCGCTGACCGATGTGTGCGCTGCGAATCGCATGAAACTCCGCGCTCGCGATGGTTTATCATTTCGAGCGAATCCTTCGGAACGACTCGTGCACGGAGACACTTTGACACGTCGTTTCGATTCCGTGAGCTGAGCTCTTCCCCGTGACTGCGCATGTCGTCGCACGCTCAACGATTCGCCTCGCGAGCGCGTCTGTAGGAAGAGAGTTACCTTTCTCTCGCCATTTCACCCTTTAGACTCGTACATGGCCAAACAGAAGAACCGAAGCAGGACCCCAGCGGTCCCGACGCCTTTCGAGGAAGCGCGGGACGAGCTGTTTCAACACATCATGCGGTGCGGTGTCGTCGAATCCGCTCCAGAGTACCACAGCGAGTGGTTCAGCGAGACGATGCAGTACATGACGGAGCGATTTCCCGAGCTCAGCGCCGAGCAGGTCAGCGAGCTCCGGAAGCTTGGTGAGCGTTTCGCGCAACCGCCGAAAAAGCACGACAACGCCGACGTGTCCGCGGCCTGAAGATTCAACGCCTCCATGCACCACGATGGAGGCGTTTTTTTCGCGGCCGCGTGCCTAACGGCGGCCGGGCTGCGCGGCGCGCGCGACGAGCCCCACCCGCACGCCTCCGCCGAGCCCGACTTGTAGCGCCGGCACAACGCCCGCGATTCGCGGCATCTCGAGGTCGGCGAGAACCACGAGGTATTGTCGCGGGCGCAGCCGCTCGCCGAACGTCGCGCTCATCCCGCCGCCGATGGACAATCCAAAGGACGTCTCCGCGAACGGGTCGAGTAGAAAGCGCGCGAGTGCATCGCCGCGACCGCTCTTCCCGTCCACGTCGTTAATGCGCGTCACGCCGCCGGCGCCGTCGATTTCGAAGCGGACGTAGTCTCCGAGCGGTAGGTTCGCGCCGAGGCCGGCGTGCAGAGTGCCGTTCTCCGTCGATCGTACGTCGATGGCGTCCACGCGCAGCTCGAGTGGCAGCGTCGAGCGACGCACCGTCTGCTGCGCGGCCGCGCGAGCGCCCGATGTCAGCGCGACGATGGCAACGACGGCAAAGCGAATCGATTTCGCGGAAAAAGCGGGAGCATGCACCGCGGCAAAGCTAGTGGAGCGGAATGGAGTTAGTGAGGAGCGGCTGCCAGCTGGCCGTGCCAGTCACCGAGATGGCTTTTGCATTGCGCTTGCCCCGATTCCGGCCGCGGTCTAGCTTGGCCTTGCCGCCGCGTTTTCGAGCGGTCTCATGACTCCTCTCCTCCGCCGCCCTCACGCGCTTGTCTCGCGAGTATCAGCACATCGTCGCTGATTTCCTGGGCGTGCCGGCGAATCAACTGGCCGATCGCGCCCTGATTAGCGGGTTGGTCGTCGCCGCCGCCAGTGCCGCGGGAATCAACGCGGCGGGCGTTCCGACCATGCGCGACCGGAAGGCGGGCGGTTTGACCGCGGCGCTGTTGCACGACGATTGCCACATTACCGTGCATGCGGTCCCGGAACGGGAGCTTCTTCTGGTGGACGTCCTCGCGCCACGCACGATCGACGCGTCGCGCGCCGTCGACGTCTTCGTGCGGCGTCTGACCGCGCGGAATGTGCATCGCGAAACGCGTGATCGAGCGTGAGATCTTGAGTATCCGCTCATGAGCGTCTGGCTGCCACCGGCGCATCTGGCGCTCTGCCTGATCATCATCGTCTGGGACATCGTCCTGGCTGGGCGCATCGCCCGCATTCCCCAGGCGCCGCGCGCGTTCGCGTCGCTCTCGGGACTCGCCGGGCTCCTCGTACTCCCGGCCCTCGTCATCGCGTTGGCATCGACGACCGTGGTCACGGGCCGCGCGGTGCTTTATGTCGATTGGATCTGGCCCGCTGTCCTCACGATCTTCGCCGCACAGTCCGTCTACGCGCTCGCCCGACGACTCGTGAATCCGGCGTGGGGCATTCCCATCGCGATCTACAACGTCATCATCGCCGCCGCCGGCATCGTCCGCTACATGGCGTCGCGCGGACTCGAGCCGGCGCAACCGCTGTTGCTCCTGTTGACTGCGCACACGGCGGCGCTCGCGCTCGCCACCACCCAAGCCGCCATCGGCAATCCGCTGTACCTCAACGTGCCGATGATCGCACCGGCCTTTCCCGCGCTGCGGGCCGTCACGGCGAGCTTTCGCGCGCTGCTGTCCGCGGTCGCGTTAGGCTGGTCGATCGGCATTGCGTTTCAGCTGCCGGTCGCGATCAAGGCCGTGCGCAGCTACCGCGCGCACGCCTCCGACCGACTCACCGAGCGACCCGAAGGTGATTTCGCGATCGGGGTCAAGCTCTTCCCCGACGTCGGCAGCCCGCCGCCGCCACCCGCCGTCGAAAGTGACCTCGCGCTCGCCGATACGCTCACTGCCGACGTCGTCGGCATCGTCGTCGTGCCGGACGTGACGAATCAGGTGCTCGACTCACTCGCGCGCGCGCTCGACCAGCTGCAGCGTGACAGCACGCTGCTCATCGTGACCCTCGGCTACCGCGGCAAGCTGCTACCGCAGTTGCGCCGCGTGCCGCTCGACTCCCGAACGCGCATCGCGGCGATTCGCCGCATCGTTAGGCGATTGCGCCCCGACATCCTGCTGCCCGCCGAGGATCCGTATGGCGTCGGCGAGCGGCTCGTCGGCCGACTGCAGCTGCCGGTGTGGGAGGAATACTTCACCGCCGCCGCCCTCGCGGCGAAATCAATCGACCGTCGCATCCGCATCGGGCTGGCCGCCTCCTCGTTCGACTCGCGCGATAGCGCGCTCTATGCCTGGGCGGCGGGGCCCGCGTCGCCGATCGATATTCTCGGCTTCTCCCTATTTCCCGATCGGCGCGGCGCTGAGGCGCTCGATGCCTACACGCGAACCGCCGACCGATGGATGAGTGTCGTTCCGCCCGCCAAACAGCACTGGGTATTCGCGACCGGCGGGTTTCCGCTGGCGCATGGTGAGGCGAGTCAGGCCCAGGCGATCTGGGGCATCCTCGCCTGGGCGACGGCACATCCGGTGATCAAGGGCCTCGTCGTCTACGAGGCCGGCGACTATGGGCAGTCGCGCGGCCTGCGGGCTCCCAGCGGCCGCCTCCGCGACGCGACGATCTACGTCATGGGCGCCATGCGCGCCCTCCGCGAAGCCACGGTCACGACCCCATCGCCATAGCGGTAGTGGGTTTCACCCTCTACCCTCTCCCCACTACCATCTACCCTAGACCGTCTTCCCCACTCCACGGACGATTCCTTCGACACGTCGATCGGGGTCGAAGTACTTCGCCGCGAACTGCTGCATCCGCTCGGCCGTCACGCCTCGGACGCTTGCCTCGAAAGTTTCGAGATCAGTCAACTTCCCGAACAGCCACGCGTCGACGACGTCGCCGAGCACCGAGGTCCCACTCTGCTGTTGAATCGCGTGCACGCCCACCGCGTAGGTCTGCGCCCGCTCCAGCTCTTCCGCGGTCACCGGCTGGTCGCGAAAGCGCTGGAACTCCGCCAGCAGACCTTCTCGGGCCGCATTCTCCTTTTCCGGAGACGTCGCGATGTATGCACCGAATGTCCCCGCGGCCCGCCGCGTCGAGCTGAACGCGGTAACCGTGTAGGCTAACGATTGCTTGTCGCGCAGCTCGTCGAAGAACCGACCCCCGAGGCCACTCGCCACGCTCGCGATCATCGACGCCGCGAAACGCTCCTTGTCAGTGCGCTTCGGCCCGGGAAACAAGAGTCCCATGGCCGTCTGTGCCTTGTCGCGGCCCTCAGCTGAGATCACCACGCCCGCTGGCCAGTCCGGCGTGCTGAGTCGCGGCGTCTCGGCATTGCCCAACTCCGCGAACTCCCGCGCCGCCAGCTCGGCCAACGCGTCGGGATCGCCCTCCCCAACGATCGCCACAACCGGAGACGTAGTCGGTCCAAGGACGCGCTCGCGATGCCAGACTGCGATATGCGTTCGCTCGATTCGCCGAAGCGACTCCTCGGTGCCCGTCGCCGGGACGCCGTACGGATGGCCGCGAAACGCTGCCTGTGTCGCCAGACGCATCGGATAACGAAACATGTCGTCGCGGGCGGCGATCACGTCCGAGATCGCGACCGCACGCTCGGTCTCGAGCGCCTCCGGTTCGAACGTCGGATGTTGCGCGACGTCCGCGAGAAGGGCGATCGCCGCGGCCGCGTAGCTCGTCGGGACAGATATCGTCCAGCCGAAGCTGTCCGACCCAACCGTCCCGCCGACGCTCCCGCCCAGCATCTCCGCCTCCTCGGCGATCTGCAGGGCGGTCCTCGTCACCGTTCCCTTCTGTGCCGTCCGCACCATCAGGGTCGTTAGGCCGCCGCTCGCATCCGTCTCCTCGCTCGCGCCGCCGAGCGCGAACACGCCGACGTGCACCAGCGGGGCGCCCGGCTTGCGGCGGACCAGAATCGGCAGTCCACTCGCTGCCCGATAGACGCGCACGCCGGCTTCCTCGCGCTCGAGGCGAATCTCGGGTCTCCTGGCCGCCGGCAGCATCGGTTCGTAAGGTGTGCTCGCCGGTAACGCCTCGGCGCGTCGTCCCTCGAGCAGGGACAGCATCGCCTCCGCATCGGCAGCAACCGTCTCGCAGTCGTTGGGGCGGTACACGACGATCCCCGCCTGCTCGGGCGAGAGGTAGCGGTTCGCGACATCCAACAGCTGCTCGCTCGTTGTCGTGAGTAGCCGTTCGACGTACCAGTCACCGAGCTTCCAATCGCCGAGGGCTTCCCACTCGGCGAGATAGTTCGCCTGCCCCTCCATATCTTCGAGCCGTCGCACCCAACGCGACTCGTACAAGCGCTTCGCTCGCGTCAGCTCGTAGTCGCCAAGGCCTTCCTCGCGCGCGCGCCGCAGCTGGTCCCACGTCGCCACAGCGGCGCCTTGCGTCGTCGCCGGCGGCGTTTCCGCGTGCACGACGAAGACCCCCAGATCGGTCGGCGTGTAATCATATGCGCTGACGGCCGACGCGAGCTTTCGCTCGCGCACCGCGCGATATAATCGGGACGCGCGACCCGCGCCAAGCACCATCGCCAGCACGTCGAGCGCTGGCGTGTCCACGTGTAGCGTCCCGGGAGTCCGCCAGCCCATCGCGAGCTGCGTCTGTCCGATGTCCCCAGCCAGCTCGCGATATCGAAAGCCGCCCGTGCCCTCTTCGGTGGGTCCCGGCGAACGAGTTGGTTCCCCAGCAGGCAGCGATCCATAGAGTCGCTCCACCTCGTTCATCGCCTGGTCGGGATCGATGGCGCCGACGATCGACAGCACAGTGTTTCGAGGATGATAGAAGTTCCGATAGAAGCCGAGCAGCGCCTCACGCGTGAGCGCGCGAAGCCCTGGCTCGCGCCCGATTCGCCAGCGACGGATCCGATGCTTGTCGTGCAGTAGCTCGTAGAGCGTTTCGGTCACAACTGCCGGCGGATTGTCCGCCTTGCGCTTCGCTTCCTGAATGATCACCTCGAGCTCGCGGGCCAATTCCGCGGAGTCGATGAGAGAGTTCGCATACGCGTCTGCCTGCACCTCGAGCCCCTGACGAAATCCCGATGCGGGGAGAACGGTGTAGTAGCTCGTGTGGTCGTAGATCGTGGCCGCGTTCAGGTATCCACCGACGGCTTTCGTCTGCTTCGCGATCTCGCCGACTCCGCGCGTCGGTGTGCCCTTGAAGTACATGTGCTCCAGCACGTGCGCGATCCCGACGACGTCATCAGTCTCGTCGAAGTAGCCCGCGCTCACGAAGGTCACGATCGCGACGACCGGTGCCGAATAATCCGGCTTGATCAGCACCTTCAGTCCATTCGGAAGCACCGTACGGTGCACGCTCGCCGGCTCGATGGCGAACAGCGGAGAAGTCGATGTCATGCAAGCAAGCTAACCACACCTGCAGCGTCACTCATTGGCTCGCGAGGGAACGCGTGCGAAGGATCCAGAGGCCGAGGAGAAAGCACGCTGTTCCGTAGGCCGACAACCACAGCTGCGCGCCCCAGGGAAAGCCGTCCGTCGCCCCGGCAACGAACGTGTACAACGACGAGGTGAGGTGCATCGGCGGCAGCAGATGCACCAGTATCCCGGCGATCCCGGGATCGTCGCCCCACATGCTCCAGCCAATCGTGGATATCACCGCAACGGTAACCAGGGATAGCCAATCGAAGCGCCAGATGGTCGAGAGCAGGAAGCCAATTCCGCCGTAGGCGAGATACATCGCCGCAACGACGGGGACGAAGCTTGCCGGGAAAATCGGGCGAAGAAACGCCGCGAAAACGACGAGCAGCATCAGGCTCACGAGCAGCACGCCGAAGCCATTCGCGATGAACGCATTCGTATAGAATCTCGGCGCGCTCACCGGCTTGGCGAAATAGAAGCGATAAAATCCCGTGCGCCGGTCCGTAGCGACGATGCCGTTCGTCGCGAACAGCGTCGCGAGAAGCAGCAACGAGCCGAGCGAGTCGGCGAAGAAGGACCTAACGACATTCTCAGGCAAGGTCGCGATCGTGAAGCGCCGGCCAGCGGTCATTGAGCCGTTGAGGATAGGGGCGAGCGTCAGGTACGACCACAACAGCATGATGGCGATGGTTGCCGGTGCCTGGTGCAACATGTAATCGTGAAGCTGCCACCAGAAATAGCGGCCGAGGCGCGCGTGCCGCCGGGCAATGGACATCAACGAGCCCTCTCAGGATTGCCGGCTTCGTCCACCGCCTCACGAAACTGCTGCTCGAGCGACGAATACAACGGCGACACAGCGGCGATCTGTACGCCTCGGTCGAGCAGTGCGCGGAGCAGCACGTTGAGCTCCTCGACGGAGAGGGGCGACAGCTCGAATTCGTTAGGCGATGACTGAGTCGCGCGGCTCAGCAGATCGCGCACCTTGTCGCTCTCACCAGCGAGCACGAGACGATACGGCGTGCTCACCGATGCGTTGCCCGCGCCTCGAGTCTGCACGACCCGTTGTACGCGACCATGATCGATGATCGCGACACGATCGGCGATGCGTTGCAGCTCGTCGAGATTGTGCGAGGCGATGAAGATCGCACGCTCCGGCGACCGGAGCTCGCCGACGATCTCTCGAAAGCGCCGCGTCCATACCGGATCGAGACCATGCGTCGGCTCGTCCAGGATCAGCAATTGCTCATCATGCAACAGGGCCTGCGCCAGCCCCACTCGCTGCAAGTTCCCCTTCGAGAGCTGCCGGATCTGCTTCCCCCAATGCTCGGCCAACCCGAGCTGATCGACGAGCCCCAGGACGCGCGACTGCACCCGATCCGGCTCGACGCCGGCGAGCAAAGCGTATCGCGAGAGCGCCTCCTCGAGCCGCCAGCGCGGTGGTATGGTCACGAGCTCCGAGAGATACCCGACGCCGTAACGCTCGACGAAGGTGCGCGGCGCGTAGCCGCCGACGCGAAGCGTGCCCGACGTGGGCTTGAGAAATCCCAGTAGGAGCGCGATGAGAGTGCTCTTGCCCGCGCCGTTAGGGCCGGCCAGCCCGAAGACCTCGCCGAGCCTGATATCGAGCGTGACGTCAACTACCGCTGGCACCCGGCGGCGAAGTCCCCGGTAGGTTTTGCCTACCCCCTCGAGCTGAACGAACGCGCCGCCCGTCAGCGGCTGAGCCACGGGCTTGTTATGGGTGCGGCGTTCCCGCTGGGGGCATCGCCATGCCTGGCGTAATGGGCTGCCCGCCAGGGACTCCCGTCGGCGGCACCATCGCGCAACGACTCCAATCACCCTGACCGGCGCGATTGAACCAGCTCTGTGCCTCCGTTGGACGCCCAAGACGCACCAGCGCGCAGCCCAGGTAGCCCATCGACATGCGATCGCTCGTATCGCCCTGAACGGCGCGCACGAGGAAGCGGCGAGACAGATCGTAGTTTCCCGCGCTGAGCAGATAGAGCCCCAGCTCGCGGAGGGCAACGGGGTTGTCCGGACCGAGCTTCACCGCCATCTGCGCCTCCTGCGAGGCGATGGTCATGTTGCCGACTTCTCGCGCCATTCGCGACAGGTAAACATGCGGCAGTGGATCGTTCGGGTTGTCGCGCGACGCCTTCGTGAACTCGCCAACGGCCGCCTCACGTTGACCTTTGCGATAGTCGTCGATCCCGCGCTGCAGTGCGTCGTCTCGCGAACCGAACCAGCCTTGCGAGTAGCCCGCGAAGCCAAGGCCGACGACGAGAAGCAGCACTATGGCGGCCAGGGCGCCCTTTACCCACGGCTCCAATCCGTCACGGGGCGGCGGGACCATTTCGGGCGCGCCGAGGGGTGAGCTTCGCATGCCCTCGGTATTGAGCGCCATCGGCGCGGATGCAACCGCCCCGGCCTGATCGGACATCAATCCTGATTCAAACTTGAGAAACGCGTCCCGCGCGGCGTTCAGATCCGCGGGCGTGGGCTCGTAATCGGTAGCGTGGGCGCGCTCGCTGGCGGCGTGGAATTCAGCCAGTGCGTTCGCCTGCTCGAACGACAGGAGCTGCCGCTGCCGGGCTTCGCGAATGAGCGCCTGGCCACCCTGCGTCGTGCCCCCCACGAGCGAACGGAGCGCGGTTTCCACCGCGCTCCAACTCTCCATCAAATCCGCCGCCAGCTCTTCGAAGTGCCGCGACTGGTCCAGACGCGCGATCGCGGGTCTCGCGCGATCGAGCGCAGCCAGCGCGCTGCGGCGCGCGATGTCGGTCACCGTACGATTCGGAGTAATCCTGCGTCTGCGCTGCCCTTGATGAAGCTCTCCGCGTCGTGCGTCGGGATCTGAACACCGGTCTCCCGGAAGCCACGCCGCGCCGTGCGGCGCATGAAGTCTTCCATCGTATGCGTCGGGTCGCCCAACGAGTCCCGCATCCGCATGACGATCTCCTCCCACGAGCCGGCGAACTTTGTTCCGTCGCGCGCGACGATCTGATGCGCTGCAGTGGCCTCCTCCTTCTGATCCACGAGGCCGCTCAGCAAAGTGCCGAATAACTCGAGCTGACCACGAGCGATCTGCGCCTCCCGGCTCGCCTCGTCAATCGCGTTACGCGGGTCGAGCTCCATCAACAGCTCGTCCACCTCATCGAGCTCGCTCCCGAGCTCAGTGAGCCGATCGTCCCACGGCTTCAGATCGGGATCCTGTTCCGAGACTTTGTAGAGCGTCTTCTTCAACTCGATCAGACGCCAGATCCCCAACTCGTCCCAATGATCGTCGGGAGTGGTCTGCTCGAGATGATAGAGTGCCGCCTCGTACTCGGCGCGATCGTAGAGGATGTTCGCGAGGTAGATGCGCGCCTCGGAATGATCGCTGTCGAGCTGCAGTGACCGCCGAAGAGTGGCGATAGCACCATCGTCATCTCCCAACCGATGCTGTGTGTACCCCACGCACGACATAGCTTCGGCGGAATCTGGCGCCTGCTGCACCGCGGCCTCGAAGAACTCTTTGGCTCCTTCGAAGAGATCGGAACGCTCTCGGATGGACGCCTCGCGAAAGAGCGCGCGGCCGACCTGGAGCATCAGATCGATGTCGTCGCCGTAGCCTAGTTCCAGGGTTCGATTGAAGCAGCGAAGGGCTGCGTCGTCCTGGCCAAGCTTGAGCACCGACTCCCCAAGTCCGGCGAGGCCGTCCTCGTGCTCGGGCTCCAGGACGAGTGCGTCCTCGAAACTCCGGCGCGCCCAGGCAAACTCCTCACGAGCAAGCTGCGCGTAACCGACTCCGATGTGCAGCTCTACCGCGTTTGGGTAGAGTGCGAGTCCCTCTCGGAGAACACGAAGCGCTTCATCGTATTGGCCTTCATTGTAAAGCTGATGGGCGCGCTCGTCGTACTCTTCCGAACTCAGGAACGGAGTGGGCATCGTGAGCAAGCCTCCAGCTCAGAGGGGTGTTACTTGCCTATAGTACCCGGCGATTCCGCGAAGTTCAATGGTAATTCCTGGTGCTGAATCGACGCGTCGCGCAACGTGCAACTCATTCCATTCTGCCATTCTCCAAGCGTCTTGAACGCGCCGATCTCACCATCCGTTTTCCCTCGAAACACCTCCCGTTTGTCACTCGGAATCTCTCGTCTGGCTCGCCAGTGCGCACGCAATGTCGCCCGCAAGCGCGGCGTTGTTCTCGAGCAGATCGAGGTTCACATCCAACGACCGTCTGTTAGTCAAACGACTGACAGCATCCAAGAGAAACGGCGTCGTAGCCGGTCCTTCTATCCCTTTGTGTTCCGCGTCGCTGAGCGCGCTTTCGACGACTCGCTTCATGTCCGCGCCGGACATGGCGTACCGCTCCGGCGGGGGCTGAACCACGAGCACTCCCTGTCCGTTGCCGAGCGACCAGTGGGCACGGGCCACGCTCGCGATCTCGGCGGCCGAATCGCAACGCATAGGCAGGTTTATCCCTGTCTGGGCGGTAAAAAAGCCCGGTAGCTCGTTGGTTCGATAGCCGATAACAGGAATCCCCAGCGTTTCGAGGCGCTCCCACGTGGCGGGCAGGTCCAGGATCGACTTCGCTCCAGCGCAGACGACGACAAGCCGTGAACGCGTCAGCTCCGGAAGGTCCGCGGACTCGTCCCGCAGTTGCGCGTTCCGAGCAATCTCTGTCGCCGACCGACGATGTACGCCACCAATTCCTCCCGTGGCGAATACTTCGATCCCGGCGGTTCGAGCGAGCACCAGAGTCGCGGCGACCGTTGTCGCGCCGTCGGCACGCTGGACCACCGCAACCCCAAGGTCGCGGCTCGAGACCTTCCTGACACCAGTTCGGCAAAGAAATCGCTCGAGGTCGCTGTCGGTGAGGCCGAGCGTCGGGCGTCCGCGTGAGACCGCTGTTATCGCCGCGGTCGCGCCGTGGCTACGAACCGCGCTCACCATGCGCTCCGCGGCGTCTCGATTGGCGGGAATTGGCAGCCCCTGCGCCAGTACGGAGCTCTCGAGCGCGACTACCGGTGCGCCGCGATTCAATGCCTCGCGGACGTCAGGTGACAACTCCAGCGTGTCTGG
The DNA here is from genome assembly GCA_036493735.1 of Gemmatimonadaceae bacterium. Taxonomy (GTDB): domain Bacteria; phylum Gemmatimonadota; class Gemmatimonadetes; order Gemmatimonadales; family Gemmatimonadaceae; genus AG2. Next base: position 37,637 of record DASXPH010000057.1, on the reverse strand, counting down.
GGTGAGCACGCCGATAAGGTAAGGTCGTCGGCCTCTAGATACCGCCAGCTGTAGCGGTGAGTGTCGCCTTGCCGCCTCCATCGATCGGCTTGGCGCTGAGAATCAACCGATCGGGTGCGCTCCCAAAGTACTGGACCGGCCAGCAGGTCGTGAGGGTGAGCATCGGCCCTCTCGTTTGAAAGAGCGCGGGCGTGTCCTTGCCAATCACTCGCCTACCCACAATCACCCACTTTCCTGCCGACTGGCCTGTTTCCGTCAAGATGGTGTCGCCGAGCTGCAGCTCGGCGAGTCGGCTGAAGTGTCGATCACGATGGGCGGAGATCACCGAATTCCCCCGCATTCCCGGCAGGGCGCTTCCCGGTAAATGACCGGGCGCCGCGTTCAACTCGTCGTCGCCGACCCCTTCGAGCACGATCTCGTCCAGACGGATTCGCGGAATCCGAAGCCGCGCGACTGGCGATCCTGCCGCGACCTGAGCGAAGGCAGCGGCACTCCCGCGCGACACACGCTCACGCGCGAGCGCGACCGTCGCGTGGGCTTGTTGCTCCTCCCATTGGCGGCGCGCAGCATCGGCGCGCAACGCGCCTACTCCGTATTGCCAGCCCGCGTATCCAACCATGAGCGTGCCCGCGACACACAGGCCCGCTCCGACGATGCGAATCGCGCTGTCCCGGCCGATTCGCATTGGAGGTCAGCTCTCCTGGCGTCGTCGCAGCAACAATAGCCCTGCCGCGAAGATCGCGACGCCTCCCACGAGATAGGTCGGCAGCGCGCTGGCAGTACTCGGCGCTACCGCTCCGTTGGAGAAGGACGTCGTGCGACGCTCTGGCATAGGCGCCGGCGGCAGCGACGGCACCGGATTGCTCGCGTTGATTATGGTGTCGGTCACCGCGACCTGCGTGCTCGTGCCGGCCGCTGAATCAACCCATGCCTTCATATCGGTGAGCGTCATCCGGTGCACGGAGTCCGCTTTGGTTTTCGCGCTCGCCACGGTCGGCTTCGCTGGCGTGGCGACAGGTTGCTTCTGCGGCGGCGCGACGAACGTCGTGAACTGGGCTGATAGCGCTGACGGCGCAAGCAGAGTCGCGGCCGAGAAGAGAATTGTTGTCGTAGCCTGACGCAGCGTCACTGTAACCTCCTAATCATTGCATCCTATCGAGGCATAGGTCGTGCCCGGCTTCACTAGCTGCGGTCCAGCTTTTCTGGAGTGGCCCGCCGGTCTCGAGCGGTCACTTTGAATCGTCAGCGTGCTCCGGCTTTCGCGGCCAGGTTCGGATAATTGCCTCGCCAATCTTTCCCAGCGCGAGCTGTGCTTCGTTATCTACCACCCACCGGGTGTCCGCGTTGGCCTTGGTGAGCGCGCACGCCACGACCCGGCTCTGCAGTCGAAACAAAGCACACTCAGTGCGAACGGAGTCGGTCGCTCCGGTCTTATGGGGGACGGTAAGTCCGGAAACCGTCCGCTGCATGAGCTCCATGTCCTCGTTATCGCCGAGGATCTCGAGCATCGCCGAGTCCGCCTTGGCACTTACGGCTTTGCCATTCGCGAGCATCTCGAACAGTCGCGCCATTTCGTTGGGTGTGGTGACGCCCAGACCGTACTTGGCCGAGCTGTCGGGCGCGACGCTCGCCAGGCGCAGGAAGACCTTGGAGTGCACTTTGGTGTGCGGCAGTCCGAGCGCTTCCATTTTCTGCCAGACGCGACGGATGGCGACCTTGTCGAGCAGCAAATTGGTCGCTGTGTTGTCGCTGAGAATACTCATCAGCACCGCCGCGTCGCGCACACTGAGCGTCATGCCGGGATGCATGAACTGGAGCACGCCGGAGCCAGGGACCTGATCGATCTTGAGCAGGGTTAGGGGATCATCGAGCGAGATCATTCCCTTGTCCGCGAGATCGAAGAGCGTGACCAGTACCGGCACCTTGATGAGACTCGCTGTGGGGAACGTTTCATCTCCGCGCAGCGTGAGCCGCTGGCCGGTATCGAGGTTGTTGATCGAGTAGCCGAGTACCCCGCGATAGTGCTTTGCCAGCGAGTCGAGCGTCCGATGCAGTGGCACGGTGTCGGCATGCGCGAACCCAACCAAAGGACGCGCCGCATCGGCTCGAGCCGCGAGCGACTTCTGCGCACCGGCGGCGAGGCCAGGAATTATCGTGATAAAGAGCGTTAGGCAGAATGCGCGCTTCATGAGTCTTGTGTGAGAGGAGGGGCAGCTAACTCAGTTCGTGCGTTGGCGCGAGGAGCGGGAGCGCACGCGAACAGCGGGCGCGACTCCATATCGGTTTATCCTATCCTCTCGGCACGGCTCCGGAAGGGCCGCCCCGCAACGAATTCATCTATCATCTCCACGACGCGCTCGAGCTCTTCGTCGGTCGTGTAGAAATGCGGCGCCACCCGGATACCCGCGTTAGGCCGATAATCCACGAGCACGTCGTTCGCGAGCAGCTTCTCCGAGACTTCGAGGCCGTTCGGCACGTCGAACGCCACCGTCCCGCCACGCCGTTCGGGGTCGCGCGGCGCCGTCACGCGATAGCCCCGTGCGTCGGCGAGCTCGATCAACCGCGCCGTCTGCCGCATGCTCTTCGCGCGGATGTGATCGATCCCCGCGCGCTTCACGATCCGCGGTCCTTCTCTGGCCGCGTAGAGCGCCGGAATCACTGGGGTCCCCGTCAACCACCGGAACGCGTCCTCCGCGTACACCATCTCCGGCTCGAACGCAAATGGGCGCGCGTGCGCCTGCCAGCCGGTCAGCGACGGCGTTAGGCGGCGCGAGACTTCGGGGGCGACGTAGAGGAAGCACCCGCCGGGACCACCGCAGAGCCACTTGAGCACCCCGCCCGTGAGAAAGTCAGCGTCGATTCGGCGCACGTCCACCGGCATGACGCCGACTGAGTGAAACGCGTCGAGTGACACCAGCGCGCCCACTTCATGCGCCCGCCGGCAGACTTCCTCCGCCTCCATGATGTACGCCGATCGGAAGAGCACGTGCGAGATCGCCACGAGGCGCGTCCGCTCGTCGATCGCCTCGAGCAGTCGATTCAGGTCGATGCCAAGGCCATCCTCGCTGGGGACGACGACGATGCGCGCGCCCAGTCGCGTCGCGAGTTGGTCGTAGACATACCGCACCGATGGGAAGTCCAGCGCCGTCATGACGATCGTGTCTCGGGGCGGCGTGTAGTCGAGCGCCGACAACACCGTCGCCTGGCCGATCGTCACATTAGGCACCATCACGACTTCGCCCGGCCCCGCGCCGATCAGCGGCGCGATCTCGTCGCCAACCTCGAGTGGCTTCGTCCACCAGCCGCGTGCCCACGCGCGCACCCCCAGCTCCGCCCAGTCGTCCACGTATTCGGCGAGGCGATCCGGCACCCCCCGCGGCATCGCGCCTAACGAATTCGAGACCAGGTACGTCGTGCGCTCGAGAATCGGGAACTCGCCACGAAACGCCAGCAGCGGATCGGTCATCAGTCTCCTGCCGGAGCCGGCACCGGTGCACTCCGTCGCGCGTAGGTCACTCCATATACAAGGACCGCGGCGACCGCGACGGCAATGAGTGCAATCCACTCACCGCGCCGAAGCGTCGCAAGCAATGAGACGATCACCGCGAGCGCGAGCCAGGGTACGATATTCGCCGCTGGCACGTGAAATGGGATTCCGCCGGCTCGAACGTCGCGCCGACGAAGTTGGACCGTGGACACACAACACGCTGCGTAGACGAGCAGCACCAGGCCGTTCGCGTTGATCGCGAGCCGCTCGAAGCTGCCCGTGGTCGCGAGCATTCCCACGATCAGAGTCTGAATCGCGATCGCCCAGTGTGGCGTACGAAATCGAGGATGGATCGCCGCGACGGCACGCGGGAGAAAACCGTCGCGCGCGAACGCGAACAGCATCCGCGGCACCGCGAGGGTCATACCGCTCACATATCCGAACATGCTCACTGTCGAGCCGACCAGGATCAGCGTACGCCCCCACGCGCCCAGTGCCTGGCCTCCCGCATCCGCCACGGGTGTTTTGGTCGACGCCAGCGCGCTACCGAGCACGCCCTGGGAGACGATCTGCAGGGCGACGTACAGCAGCGCCACGAAACCGATCGCGAGGAAGACCGCGCGGGGCACCGTGCGCGCGGGGGCCTTCACTTCACCACTCGGCACCAGCGCCGTCTCGACGCCGAGAAACGCGAAAATCAGAAGGGCCGACGCACGACCAATCGACATCACTGACGGCGATTGCTGCCAGGCGAGATTCTCGCGATGCATCGCGAAGGAGCCTGCGACTACAAGCAACGCCAGCGGCAGCAGCTTCGCCACGGTCATCGCCACATTGAAGCGATTGGCGTCCCGTACGCCGCGCACGTTCAGCGCCGCCAGCGCGAAGAGAACGACGCCGATCACCAGCACCCTTGCCAGCGCGCTGCCCAGCGATGGAAGGAGCGCCGCGAGCGAATCCGCAAAGAAGCTGGTGACCGCGGCGAGGGCCGCCGTCACGCCCGCCCACAATAGCACGCCGCTGACGAAACCAACGAGCGGTCCGAACGCCACTTCAACGTACGCGTACGGGCCACCTGTCATGGCGACGCGGCTCCCTGCCTCGGCGAAGCAGAGCACGATCAGGCCCATCGCAACCGTGCAGACTATATATGCCGCCGGTGCGGCCGCCCCGAGCGAAGCCGCTACGCTGGACGGCAGCCGAAAGATGCCCGCGCCAATCGTGACATTGACGATGGCGGCGGTCAGCCCCCAGGTCCCAAACGCCCGAATCAGTGCACCGTCGCGTTCGACCTCGGGCTTGTTTTCGCGGTCATGGGCGCGCATCGCCCACAACTCTAGAACCCGTCGCCGGCCCGCGCCACCACGGACATCTCGTCACCATCGCGCGAACCCCGTTGACGCAACGGGCGGGTGGGGCGTCATCTTTCTGGGCAGATTCGCCAGATGGCGCGGATCTTTCGCCGTTTCACGAGACCTCGAAAGGAGAAAGCAATGAACGTCAGCTCTCGTGCTGCCCTGCTGTTGTGCGCATTGACACTCGTGCTGCGTGCTCCCGTAGGCGCGGCTCAAACGACCAACACTCTCATTCCGACCACTCCGGTCGCCCCGGTCACCCTTCCCGACGTCGAGCGTCCCCGTGTTGGTCCAACGGCCGATGCGCTCGCCGTTGGCGTGCGGCCAGTAATAGTAGCATCGCCGACGGCACCTTCAGCTCGCGGAAGCGCTGGTCTTGGCCAGAGCGAAGCGATGATGATTGTCGGCGGCGCCGCCATACTCGTCGGCGCGATCGTCGGCGGCAACGCGGGAGACGTCTTCATGATCGGCGGTGCAGTCGTTGGGCTCTACGGGTTGTATAAGTACCTGCAGTGATCCAGAGCCTGACGAGTAGATGGAGATAGATACGCGACGATGGTAAAGCAGACCGGCAGCAGTGGCGGTAAGCGCGTAGCGCTCGTGCTCGGCGGCGGCGGAATGAAGGGCTTTGCACACATCGGTGTGCTCCGCGCGCTCGAGGAGCGAAAGATCAGGCCGACGATTTACGCCGGCACGAGTATCGGCGCGCTCATCGCCGCTGCGGCGGTTGGCCGCATGCCGGTGGAAGAGATGGCGCGTCGCGCGGAGAGCTTGCGACGCCGCGATCTCTTCCGCATCAACCATTTCGGCATGCTCCTCGAGCGCATGCGGTCACCCGCCATCTATCTCGAGGAACCGCTGCGAGATCTTTGCCGCAGCATCGTGCCCGCGTTGCGCTTCAGCGATCTCGCGTCGCCGCTGTTCGTCAACACCGTGGACATCACCCGGGGCACACAGCTGGTGTGGGGAATGCCGGGCCTGCGTGATGTCTGGGTGCAGGATGCCGTGTACGCGTCGTGCGCCTTGCCTGGTTTCTTCCCGCCGGGCGAAGTGGGCGGCCGTTTATGTGTGGACGGCGGCGTCATCGACAATCTTCCTGTCGCTGCGTCGTCGCTCGACGCGGACGTGGTCATCGCGGTGGACGTCGGCAGCTCCGATCTGGCGCCGACCAACGATATCGTAACGCAGGGCTTTGCGTCGATTTACATGCGCGCCGCGACCACCATGATGCACGCCCTGCAGCAATACCCGCTCGTTCGTTGGGATGGCCCTCCGATGCTGCTCATCCGACCGAAGCTCGGCCAGGACTGGCTCAGCTTTGCGAATGCTGGGGCGAGCATGGACGAAGGGTATCGGAAGGCCTCACTCGCGCTTCAGGATTTCGAGGCGGTCCTCGAACAGCCAGGGGGCGTTTATCCCCGCCGTCGGGTGTCGATCGAGGTGAACAAGGACAAGTGCATCGGTTGTGGCCTCTGCGTCGCGCTCGCGCCGGCGGTGATGGGCATGGACCCGTCCGGCAAAGCCTTCGCGCGCTCGCGGACCGCCGACTGGTCCACCGCCGATGGCGACTTCGTGCACCACTGCCCGACCTGTGCGATCGAGGTCAAGAAGATCGAGCGCTTGACGCCGTCGTCGTCGAACCCGGCTCAGCGCGGTCCTACGGAAGCCGACGCCGCCTGACGGCTGTCGCTCTCGTCCCCCGCCGTGCGGGCCAGGCGCTCGTACGCGTCCACTGCGTCACGCAGCTCGCTGATTCGTACATGCTCATCTTCCCGATGAGCGACGTGTATCGACCCGGGGCCAAACAGGTGCGGGCGGCCCCAGTTGCTCAACTCTGGAATGTCCGTCGCGAACGCCGCCACTGATGTGGCAAAGCCTGGAAACACACCGAGGCGCACCGGCGGTACGGTCGGGCCACGCTCCACCTGCGCCCGTCCCTCTGCCCATCGCTCGACGAGACTCCATGTCTCGTCCGCCGTCGACACCAGTCGAATCATAAGGCGGGCTTCCGCCTCGGGCGCCATCACATTGTCCGCGACGCCTCCCGCGAGGTGTCCGATGTTCACCGTGGTCTCCCCGAGGAGGTCGTCGCGCGGCCACTGGAGATCGTCGAGCTCGCCGAGTAGATGCACCAGCTCGCGCGTCGCCGACTTCCCCAGATGCGGATACGCTGAATGCGCCGCCTGTCCCGTTACGCGAATGAACACGCGCATCGCCCCTTTCGTCCCGACAGCAAGGGTGCTGTCGGTCGGCTCGCCATTGATGAGTATTCGCGAATCGCGATCGGCGCGGAAGTGAGCGCGGGCAAATTCATTCGCCGCGTGGGCGCCATCGTGGGTCACCTCTTCACCGACGACGAAGAGCAGACCGACCGCGACGCCGCCCTCGCGAAGTCGTTCTGCCGCGCAGATCATTGCCGATGCAATCCCCTTCGCATCGCACGCGCCGCGACCCCAGAGCACGCCATCATCGATGCGCGGCGGGATGTACGGCGGCACCGTGTCCAGGTGCGTCGATAGCACGATGCGAGGCTCGTCGCCATTGGCTGTCGCGAACACGTCGTCGCGCCCTGACGAAACCGGGATTCGTTTGGCAGACCATTCTCGCTCGGCGAGGAACACGTGCATCCAGTCGATGACTGCTCCCTCGCGGCCGCTCGTGGAGTCGATTTCCATGAGCCGCGCGGCAAGATCGACGGGGTCGATCACTTCGAGGTCTGTCATCGCGGGAATACTAGTTGGTGGCTGGTGACTGGGGACTGATGGCTGGTAAACAATGACTGCGGCGAGATGCGCTCGCCGCTCATCCGAATGCACCAAGAACCAGCCACCAGCCACCAGCCACCAACTAGATTGCGTCTCAGCCTGTCGCCTGGCTGTGCGCCGGCGGCAGTGGCTCCGTCTGCACCCGCGAAGCGGCCACGAAGGGCCGTAGCGAGAACAGCAATGCCTTCCACCAATTCATTTGGCAGCCGAGCGACGCTCGACGTCGACGGCCAGCGGTACACGATCTATCGATTGGACGCGCTCCGACAGCTGCCCGGCAGCACCGCCGACCGACTCCCCTTCAGCCTCAAAATCCTGCTCGAGAATCTGCTTCGAAACGAAGACGACGCCTTCGTGCAGCGCGCCGACATCGAAGCGATGGCGACCTGGAACGTCCGGGGCCAGACCGAGAAAGAGATCGCTTTCCGCACGAGCCGCGTGCTCCTGCAGGACTTCACCGGCGTACCCGCCGTCGTCGATCTCGCGGCAATGCGCGATGCGATCGTGAAGCTTGGCGGCGATGCTCAGCGCATCAATCCACTGCAACCGGTCGATCTCGTCATCGATCACTCGGTGCAGGTCGACGAATATGGGACCGACGCCGCATACCTCATCAACACCGGACTCGAGGTCGATCGAAACCAGGAGCGCTACGTCTTTCTGCGTTGGGGCCAGGACGGCTTCCGCAACTTCCGCGTCGTTCCTCCAGGCACAGGCATCTGTCACCAGGTCAATCTCGAGTATCTCGCCAAGACAGTCTTCACCTCGGTAGAGAACGGCGAGACGATCGCCTACCCCGATTCGCTCGTCGGGACGGACTCGCACACCACGATGGTCAATGGCCTCGGCGTGCTCGGCTGGGGCGTGGGTGGTATCGAAGCGGAGGCGGCGATGCTCGGTCAGCCCGTCTCGATGCTCATCCCCGAAGTCATCGGATTCAAGTTGCATGGCCGTCTTCCCGCGGGCGCTACGGCGACTGACCTGGTGCTCACCGTCACGCAGATGCTGCGGCAGAAGAAGGTCGTCGGGAAGTTCGTCGAGTTTTACGGCACCGGCCTCACCGGGCTACCCCTCGCCGACCGCGCGACGATCGCCAACATGGCCCCCGAGTACGGCGCGACGATGGGCTTCTTCCCCGTCGATGAGGAAACGCTGAAGTACCTGCGCATGACGGGCCGCCCCGAGCCGCACGTGAAGCTCGTCGAGAAGTACACGAAGGAGCAGGGACTCTACCGCACGGACTCCACGCCAGATCCGCTCTTCACCGATACCCTGGAGCTGGATCTCTCCACCGTCGAGCCGAGTCTCGCCGGGCCCAAGCGTCCACAGGACCGCGTGCCACTGAGGAGCGCCAAGCAGATGTACCGCGACGCTCTCGAAACGGATCTCGCGAAGCTCGGCTCCCCGGTCGGAACGGGCGACGCCATTCGTGCGTCGCATGAGGGGGGCTCGGCCTCGGCAAGCACGGCCGTGCTCGAGGAGTCCGCAGCGGCACAGACCGGCGTCAAGGTCACGTACAAGGACGAGACCTTCACCCTGCGTCACGGCGCCGTTGTCATTGCCGCGATCACGAGCTGCACGAACACCTCCAACCCCGCGGTGATGCTCGCCGCCGGGATCCTCGCTCGCAACGCGGTGAAGCGTGGCCTAACGGTAAAACCCTGGGTGAAGACGTCTACGGCACCGGGGTCCCGCGTCGTCACGGAGTACTACAAGGCTTCTGGCCTGATCGAGTATCTCGACAAGCTCGGCTTCCAGATCGTCGGGTACGGTTGTACGACCTGTATCGGCAATTCTGGTCCCCTGCCGGATCCCATTGCCAAGGCTATCGAGGACAACAAGCTCGTCGCCTGCGCCGTACTGTCTGGAAATCGCAACTTCGAGGGCCGCGTCAATCCGTTGACGAGATTCAATTACCTGGCGTCGCCGCCCCTCGTCGTCGCGTACGCCCTCGCCGGCCGCATGGACATCGACCTGACGAAGGAACCGTTAGGCATCGGCAAGGATGGCCCGGTGTTCCTCCGCGATATCTGGCCGACACCGCGCGAGGTCCAGGACGAGATTGGTCGCAGCGTCAAGAGTGATTTCTTCAAGACGCAGTACGCGGACGTGTTCCGTGGCGACGAGTTCTGGCAGAAGCTGCGGGTGCCGAAGGGCCAGACCTTCGCCTGGGATGAGAAGTCGACCTACGTGAAGAATCCGCCCTACTTCGCCGACATGACGATGCAGCCGCCGGGCATTCGTGCCATTACCGGCGCCCGCGCGCTGGCGATGCTCGGCGACTCGATCACGACGGACCACATCTCGCCGGCAGGCAACATTCCAGTGAAGAGTCCCGCCGGCGAGTGGCTCATCGCGCACGGCGTGCAGCGAAAGGACTTCAACTCCTACGGCGCGCGTCGCGGCAATCACGAGGTGATGATGCGCGGCACGTTCGCCAACATCCGCCTGCGCAACGAGCTGGTGCCCGGTACCGAGGGCGGCCTGACGACCATGCAGCAGGGGGGCACGCCCGTGTTCATCTACGACGCGGCAATGGACTATCAGAAGAAAGGTACGCCGCTCGTCGTGATCGCTGGCAAGGAATACGGCACGGGGTCGTCCCGTGATTGGGCGGCCAAGGGCACCATCCTGCTCGGGGTGCGCGCCGTCATCGCCGAGTCCTTCGAGCGCATCCATCGCTCGAATCTCGTCGGCATGGGCGTCATCCCACTCGAGTTCACGAACGGCGAGACGCGCCAGTCGTTAGGCCTGACGGGATTCGAGAGCTTCGATATCGCTGGCCTCGATGAGTCGTTGCGGCCGCGGGCGACGCTCGTCGTTCGCGCGAAGGGCGCCAACGGGACGAAGGAGTTCAAGGTGCGCGCTCGTATCGATACGCCGGAGGAGATGCAGTACTACCGTCATGGTGGTATCCTGCCCTACGTCCTGCGCCAACTCGTCGGAAAGCGATGATCGTACCGTCGTACAACGTCTCCTCCTCGCGCCGGCGAGGCCGCGAGGAGGAGCGTATGCGCCGCCCCCGGGCAGCACGAGTCCTCGCGCTCGTCACTCTCGCTTGCCTCACGTCCAGCCTTGGCGGCTGTTTCCTGCGGAAGTACGTGTACCGGCCCGTGCTCGTCGCGAACGCCATCGGTGACTCGACGACGACGCTCTCCGGCACCACGGTGCATATCTACCGGTCGGACGAGTACGAGATCTACGGTCCAACCGCGGTCTCGGTGAGCACGGCCGAACAGCAAGTGAACCGAGCCTACCGGGAATTCACCAAGCACTTCGGCGCCCAGGGACCGCCAATGGCGATCGTCATCGCCGACAGCGAGTTCGCTATTTCCCCCACGGATGCCGGCGCGTTCGCGCATCGCCGCATCCATAGCTTCGTGTATGTCCGGCCGCACAATCTCCGCGACATCGAGGGTGTCGCGCCGGACACCCCCGAGGACGAAATCTGGCCGGTGTCGGCGCGCGTCGGTCGCGAGCTGTTCGCCGCGTACGTCGCGGCGCGTCGCCATCAGGCGCCTGAAGTCGAGACGCGATCGCATGCAGCCGATTATCACCTCGATCCCATGCCTGCCTGGTACGTCGACGCCGTCGTGACGCTCCTCAGCGATCCCGGTGCGCCGGATCGCGTCATGGATTACCTACGAGACCGGCTCGGAAACGCACCGCCGCTCTCGACGTTGCTCGATATGCACGCGCCGGCTAGCGGACCCGCCGATACCCTCGCGACCTCCCGCGAACAGCGTTCGTTGATTGGTGCCCAAGGCGTGGCGCTCACTCTGTTTCTCGTCGAAAAGGAAGGCCCGCGCATCGTTGGCAAGATGACCGACACTTTCCTGGCCGGCGGTACTGCGCGCGATGTCATCAAGCAATCGCGCCACGTTCCTCAGAATGACGCGGAGCTCGAGCGCGTCTGGCGCACCTGGGTGCGCGACGAATACGGACGCTAGGCGCGCGGCGGGGTCCTATCTAGCCCGCGGCGCGCTTCAGCGACGTGCGAGCCTTCTCGCGCTCTCCCCAGCTCGGCGCCAGCTCCTTTGCCGCGGGAACACAACGCGACTGCGCGCTCGCAGCATTCGGGGCCCCCATCGGCAGCCAGCCCATGATGCACCGCGTGATCGCGGCAATCTCATCGGCCTCGAGCATCGCTGCGTTGCCGCGCGAACCGCCGCCTAACGCACCGAGCGTCGATCCAGGCCGTGGCGTCATCGACCCGCCAAGCATCGACATCAGAGACTCTCGCGCGACTTTGCGGAACTGATCGCTTCGAACCTGCCCCGTGTTCTGCTTGTGGTCGCCGCGATAAAAGGCGTGCACCGATCCCTCGACGTTCTTCACGAGCTGGTCGAGGATCTCATCGAGCTGCTGGGCGATCTGCGTCGGTATCATGCCGGTGTTCTCCTTTCGCGCTGCGGCGGCTCGGGTGCCTCTACTTGAGGACGGCGAAGCGGGAAGCTCGTCACCCAAAAAACACATGGCCCCGGCCGCTTTCGCGGCAGGGGCCACTCGATGCGCCTCGCGGGCAGGACTTGCTAAGGATTCTTTACGTCGACCGTGTGGCCGATGATGCCGCCGAGGATGCCCCCAGCAGCCGCGCCAATGATCGCACCTTTCATTTTGTCGCGGCTCGTCGTGGCCCCGAGCACCGCACCGGCAGCCGCGCCGATCACGGCGTCACGCTTCGTGTTCCGAACCGGCTCGGCCGGCTGGCGCGAGTATGTACCTGACGAGCCAGACGAACGCGACACTCCGCTCGAGCTGCGGCGGGTTGTCGTGGCCGGATACGGCGACCGCGCAACGGTCTGAACCTGCTGCGGATACCCGTAAGGCTGGTTCGCGGCCGGGTTGCCGTAGGGGTTCGCATACGGGTTCATCCCCTGCTCCGTTGGCGACATGAACTGTTGCGGCTGGTAGGCCTGCGCCTGGGAAGCCAGCGCGAGGTCGTTCTTCAGCGCGTCATCCGACGCACTACGGTTGCCTCGTCCGCAGGCGCCAAGGGCGACAAGCATTGCCGCGGCGCACATGGTCAACGCCGTCTTCGTCCTGTGATTTCTGAACATATCTCCCCCCAATAGTTCGCCGCGCGACAATATGAGTCGCCCCTCTGCGCGGTGACCACTGTCGAGGCAGGGTCCATTCCCGGAATTAAGTAGCGCGTCCCCGGGTTAGCGGCGTGTCGTGTCCCGCTGGAGGACGCTTATATGTCCCCTCGCGGGATCAGGATACGTTTACTCGACTGCCGTGTGGAGCGCGCCTCCTCTATCTTCTCTCCACCCTCACCGGAGCAGCCTATGAATGGAAGACGGACGTGGGCAACGTTATCGTTGCTCCTCGCTGCATTCGCTGCACCTCGCCTGTCGCCAGCCCAACAGCCCGCGGCGCCTGCGACCCCCACGCCCGAAGTCGGGACGATGGCCCCCGACTTCACAATCGCCGGAGCCACCCGCTACGGCCTCCTGCGTGACTCTGTTCGGCTGTCAGCGTTGCGCGGACAGACGGTCGTCCTCGCCTTCTTCTTCCAGGCAAGGACCAAGGGCTGAACGATCCAAATGGAGGCGTACCGTGATCAGTACGCCACGCTCTTCAACAACGGGAAGAAAGTCGTCGTCCTCGGCGTCAGCGTAGATCCCGACACGATGCTCGCGAACTGGGCCCGCGAATCCAGCTTTCCGGTGCTCTTCGGCAGTGATCCGGACCAGAAGGTTGGAAAGCTCTACGGCTCGACGCGCGGCAAGCTCGACACGCGGAATTTGTTCGTTATCGGTCCGGATGGGCGCATCGCGTTCAAACAGACTCCGGTGAATGTGCTGTCCCAGGACGAGTACGCCGCGCTCGGACGTGCCGTGGCGAAAGCATCAGGAGTCACAACGTCGAGTACGGAGAAGTAAACGGGCTGAGGGCGGTTACAACACAAACCGCCGGTGCGTCTTCACCGGCGGTTTTGCTGTTTCCCCTTCCCGCAAAGACTGATAGTCGAGTGCCCATCCCGCGCGTCCTGCTCACGCAGCTGTATGAAGCCGCCGTCGCCGGAGCGGCGACCGGTCCAGTCACGACCCGCGGCGTCGAGGCCCTGGGCATCCCGCGCGACCGGCGCGTCTGGGTCTTCTCGTTCGGCAAAGCGGCGCATGCCATGGCCGCGGCAGCTGTCGCGTCGCTGCAGCGTGCGTTGAATCAGATCGCCGGTGGACTGATCGTCGCACCTAACGAGGGACGCTCCCCGTATGGCACGATCGCCGTCATGCAAGGCGACCATCCGGTGCCCGGGGCGCGCTCGTTCGCGGCCGCCCAGCGCATCGGCGAGATCGCCGGAAAGATGAAGAGCGGCGATGTTGGTTTGGTTCTCGTCAGCGGCGGAGCATCGAGTCTCATCGCCGCGCCACTTCGCGGAATGACGGAGCCCGAGCTCACTCAGCTCTTCGAGCTGCTCCTCGCGTCGGGGCTCGATATCGCCGCCGTCAACGCTGTTCGCCGACGCTTCACACGGTGGGGCGGCGGACGCCTGGCGTTGGCAATCGCACCGGCGGCCGCACATTGTCTCGCCGTCTCCGACGTCCCCGCCGACGATCTCGCGACGATCGGCTCGGGCCCGAGCGTTCCCGATCCGACCACCGCCGACGACGTGCTCGACATTCTCGAAGAAGCAAAGCTGGTCGATCGGATCCCCAAATCGTTTCATCGCTATCTCACCGACGTCTCGCGCGGCGCGGAGCCGGAGACGCCCAAGGTCGGACATCCCGCATTTGCTCACGGCACCGCTCGCGTGATCGCCAACAATCGCGGTGCGCTCGACACCGCCGCCGAACGGGCGCGCTCGTTAGGCGCGGCGGCGGTTTACGTCGTCGACGCACCCCTCACGGGTGAGGCGGCGCCACGGGGCGAGGACATCGCTCGCTGGTTACTCGAGCTGCGCGATCGCGCCCCGGCTGGCGCGCACGCGCCTCGCGTCGCCATCTGGGGCGGGGAGACCACGGTGACGTTGCGCGCTGCCTCACGACGCGGCACGACGCCGGCGAGCCCGCCCGGTGGGCGCTGTCAGGAGCTCGCGCTCGCCGCTGCCAGGACTTTACATGAGGCCGGCGATCGCGCTCATGGAATCGCCTTGCTCGCTGCCGGCACGGATGGCCGCGACGGAACGACCGACGCGGCCGGCGCGTACGTCGATCCGTCGACGTGGAATGCAATTCTGAAAGCGGGCCTCGACCCGGAAAACGCCCTCGCGCAGCACGCGTCCCACGGCGCGCTCGCCGCCGTGAATGCGCTGTTCTCTCCTGGGCCAACTGGCACCAACGTCATGGACGTCGTCATCGGCGTGGTGGACACGCCTTAGCACCAGGCACCAACAGCAGCCAACTACCACATAGGCGCCAAACCGGACAGCTTTCACGGCGCCATGAGAACAGAGCCATTTACCGTCGGCATCATTCAGGATGCCGCGTCCGACGATCGACAAGCGACGATCGACGCGACGATTCCGCGCATTCGTGAGGCCGCCGAGCGCGGCGCCCAGGTCGTCTGCCTCAAGGAGCTCTTCAACGCCCCGTACTTCTGCAAGTCGCAGCAGTGCGAGCGATTCGACATTGCCGAGCCGATCCCTGGGCCGACGACCGAGATCATGCAGAAGATCGCGCGCGAGCTCGCCATCGTGCTCGTCGTTCCGCTGTTCGAGCGTCAGGCTCGTGGCGTGTATCGCAATTCGGCGGCGATCATCGACGCGGATGGCAGTCTGCTCGGCGTGTATCGCAAGATGCACATCCCCGATGATCCACTCTTCAACGAGAAGTACTACTTCACGCCTGGCGATGCGACGACCGACGACCGCATCGACCAGATCGGCGAGACGGCGAAGCAGGCCAGTGGCTTTCGCGTCTGGCACACTCGTTATGCGGACATCGGTGTTTTGATCTGCTGGGATCAGTGGTACCCGGAGGCGGCGCGCATAACGAGCCTCCTCGGCGCGGAGGTATTGCTCTATCCCACCGCCATCGGCTGGCATCCGGCGGAGAAATCGGAGTTCGGAACGGTCCAGGTCGAAGCGTGGCGCACCATCCAGCGGTCCCACGCCATTGCCAACGGCGTCTTCGTGGCCTCGCCCAACCGTGTCGGGTTCGAGGAGGAGCCGGGGACGAAGGGACTGGAGTTCTTCGGCAACTCCTTCATCTGCGATCCGTTCGGCCGCATTCTCGCCGAGGCAGGTACGGACCCCGCGGTGCTGGTAGCGCGCTGCGACCCGCGTCTGATCGAGGAAACGCGCCGCAACTGGCCGTTCCTGCGCGACCGCCGGATCGACGCCTACGCGCCGATCCTCAGCCGCTACCTCGGCGCCGCCTAACGGCGCGCGACATGACTGAAGACACGACGGGTGGTGGTGTCATAGGACCCATCGGGGACATCGACGCGCAGACCACGAGTGCGCGCGATCTCGACCCCGCGCCACGACGCGGCACACGGGCCAGCTCCGCGAGATCTGCGGTGCAGCGCTGGCCCGCCGAGTGGGAGGCGCATGAGGCCACCTGGATCGCCTGGCCGCACCACGAGGCCGACTGGCCCGGAAAGCTGGCGTCCATCCCGTGGGTTTACGCGGAGATCGTTCGCATTCTCCACCGCACCGAGCGCGTCGAGATTCTCTGCCATGACGAGTCCGTCCGCGACGCGGCCGCGACGCAGCTTCGCGATCACGATGTCTCCGGCAACTACCGGCTTCATGTCGTGCCTAACGATCGCGCCTGGCTCCGCGACTCCGCGCCCACGGCCGTGGTGGGCGCCGACGGACGCGTCAATCTCGTGAACTGGCGCTTCAATGCGTGGGCGAAGTACGACGATTACGCCCAGGACGCGCGTATCGGGAGCGCCATCGCGAAGATCACGGGCCTGGCCCGCATCCAGCCGCTACGCCCCGACACAGGTGAGCCGGTCGTTCTGGAGGGCGGCGCAATCGATGCCGACGGCGAGGGAACTCTGCTCGTCACTGAGGAATGCCTTCTGTCCACCGTCCAGCAACGCAATCCGGGTCTCACGCGCGACGGCTACGAGCGGATCTTCGCCGAATATCTCGGCATTCGCCAGACGATCTGGCTGGGCGAGGGTTGCGTCGGCGACGACACGCACGGCCACGTCGACGACGTCGCGCGATTCGTCGCCCCCGGCATCATAGCGTTGGCGTACGAGGAGGATCCCGCCGACGACGAGAACCATCGCCGTTCCGTGGACAACATGGAGCGCCTCGAGCTCGCCGGGGCCGCCGACGGGGTGTTCAAAGTCGTGAAATTGCCCTTTCCGCGCGCAGTCATGATGCGCGGCGAGCGTTTGCCGGCGAGCTACGCCAACTTCTTCATCGCCAATGGCGTCGTTCTCGTGCCGACGTTCAACGATCCGAACGATCGCGTCGCGCTCACCACGCTCGCCCACCTCATGCCTGATCGGCACGTGGTCGGCGTTCATGCGGTGGACCTCGTTTGGGGGCTCGGCACGCTGCACTGTCTCACGCAGCAGCAGCCTCGCCTCGGCTGACTGGCGCCATCGCCTAACGGGAGCGGCATCATGCCCGGTACGATGATCGAGTTCAAGGCCAATGGCCGGACCGCCACCGGCTATCTCGCACGACCAGCGTCGCCGCGCGGCCATGGGGTCCTCGTCATCCAGGAGTACTGGGGGCTCGTCGACCACATCAAGGGTATCGCCGATCGCTTCGCCGCCGAAGGCTTCGTCGCGCTCGCGCCGGACCTTTATCACGGCGAGAAGGCCACGAGTCCCGACGACGCGGGCAAATTGATGATGGCGCTTAACATCGCCGAGACCGCGAAGGACCTGCGCGGCGCGGCCGACGCGCTCATCGCGCGTGACGACGTGACGCCGAAGCAGGTCGGTATCGTCGGCTTTTGCATGGGTGGTCAGCTCGCACTGTACGGCGCGTGCGAGTATCCCCAACGCATCGCCGCCTGCGTCGACTTCTACGGCATTCATCCAAGGGTCTCCCTGCGGCTCGACCGGCTCGACGCACCGGTACTCGCGCACTTTGCCGAGAAAGACCACGCCACACCGCCCGACAGAGCCCGCGACTTCGTTAGGCAGGTGCAGGTCGCAGGAAAGCGCGTCGAGGCATACTTCTACGACGCCGATCACGCCTTCTTCAACGACACGCGCCTCAAGGTCTACAGCCGTACCGACGCCCAGGAAGCGTGGAAGCGGACCGTCGACTTTCTCCAGCGCAACCTCGGATTCGACAAGGAATTACCGGGCGGACGGAAAGTGACGTAGGTCGCACTTTGTCGTCACTCTCGGCGGCGATGAAGCTGCTCCGTCTCAGTCCGCCAAGAGATGTTCAAGCGACCGCTCATCGCCTGCCTTTTCGCGTCGCTCCTCGTCGCGTGCCGCGTGACGACGAGCGCGCCCATAGTCCTCGGTGCCGCTGGTCCATGGACCGAGGACTATGGCGCGATGAATCGACGCGGCATCGAGCTCGCTCTCGACGAACTGAACTCCCGCGTTGGCGCTGGATCGCCTCAAGTGCAGGTTGTCTTCCGTGACGATGCCGGCGACGGCATGCGCGCGGCGGCGATTGCTCAGGAGTTCGTCGATCGGCGCGACATCGTCGGCGTTGTCGGGCATGTGAACTCCGGCGCAATGGTCGCCGCCGCTCGTGTCTACGACGGCCATCTTCCGGCCGTGGCGACGACCGCGTCGACGCCCGCGCTCACCGGGATCTCGCCCTGGGCCTTCCGGGTCATCTCCAGCGACTCGATGAACGGCCTCGAGATAGCGCGCTTCGTCATGCGACGCGGCCGGCGGCGCGCCGCAATCCTCTATGAGAACAATCCCTATGGGCGCGGCCTCACCGATGCATTCGTGCGCGGCTTCAAGGGCGAGATCGTCAGCACGGACCCGATCGGCGAAGGCGCTACGCAGGATTTCGAGCCCTTCGTCACGTATTTCAAGCAGCAGAAGCCGGACGTGATTTTCGTCGCCGGCACCGGCGCGAGTGGACTGGCCTTCCTTCGCGAAGCGCGCCGGCAGTCGCTCGCCGCGGACTTGGTCGGTGGCGACGGCTGGAGCGTGCTCACCGCGGATACCACGCTCGCCGACGGCGTTTTCGTCGGCGCGCCATTCACCGCCGAAGACGGCCGCCCCGAAGCACGTCTCTTTGTTGAGCGTTTCCGAAAGCGCTACGGCATGACTCCCGATGGCAATGCCGCCCTGGCGTACGACGCGACGATGCTCCTCGCCGATGCGGCGCGCAGAGTCGGCCCCGACCGTTCCCGCCTCCGAGAATATCTCGCGGCGCTTGGCGAACGGGGAGGATATCGGGGAGTCACCGGAACGATAGCCTTCTCCGCCGATGGCGATCCCACGGGGAAAACGATCGTCATGACGCGCATTCGACGCGGTGCCCTCACCCTCGAGAGCGGCACGTGAACTTCGCGCCATTCTCGAGAGCGCGCTCGTTCACGTCCCTCACGCGCCTGGCCGCCGCTGCGCGCTCGATTCGCGGGCGCCTGTGGATGGGATCACTCGTCGTCGTTGCGCTGCTCGTGATCGCCGGCGCGGTTGCCTGGCGCACCCTGAGTACGATGTCGCGCGAGATCACGGCGACGCTGCGCGATGTACAAACAGAGTCTCGCCTCGCCTCGCAGCTCTCGAGCGACGCCGCCAAGGCGGTGGAGGCAGGAGAACGTTACCTGGACACCCGCGATCCCAACGCGGAGGCGGCGTTCCGTCAACACGGATGGAATGCGCATGACATCCAGCGGGCGATCAACGCGCGGCCTGACCGAACCGCCGACGAAGTCGCGACGGTCGCCCTGATCGACGCCAAGCTCTCGGCGATGGAGATTCGTTATGCACGCGCCCATCGACTCGCCGATCTCGGTCGCCTCTCGGAGGCGCAGAGCGCCGCCACGACCGCCCAGAGTGATGTCGACGAGCTGCTCGCGAATATCGACAAACTTGGCCTCGTGAAGGCGCAACGGGTCACCGCCGCGTCGCAACGTCTCGCGGACGAGACACATCAGCGCGCCGCGACGCTTCTCGGCCTCATCGTCGGTGCCGTGATCATCGCGTTAGGCATCGTCGTCGTCACCGTGTCGTCGATCGGTGCGCCGCTCGGTATTCTCGTGCACCAGGCGCAGCGACTCAGCGAAGGTGACCTGACGGTTCGCAGCGACGGCGATCTCCCCGATGAATTCGAGATCCTCGCGAAGGCGATGAATCAGACTGGCGATTCCCTCTCCCGCATTGTCGTCGTCGCGGCCCAGACGGCGCAGAGTGTCGCCACCTCCGCGCACGATCTCGCGTCCGTCTCCGAGCAGATCTCACTCTCTGCTGGCCAGATGGCCGACGCCATGACCGATGTCTCGCACGGCGCGGAGACGCAGGTACAGCAGCTTCGCGCGGTGGACGACATGCTCGGCGAGATCCGGCAGTCAGCCGACGGCGTACGTTTCGGCTCCAGAGAGGTGAACGACCTCGCGCGCGAGATCGAGAGCTCCGCTGAAGAGAAGCGGCAGGAAGTGCAGCGCTCCGTCAGTATGCTGCGCGAGGTGAAGTCGAGCGTCGAGCACGCGGCGACCGAGGTCATCGCCCTCAACGACACCGCGGCCGAGATTCACCGCTTCGTGGCGATGGTCGCGAAGATCGCCGATCAAACGAATCTTCTCGCGCTGAACGCCGCCATCGAGGCGGCTCGCGCCGGTGCACACGGACGCGGCTTTGCGGTCGTCGCTGACGAAGTGCGCAAGCTCGCTCTTCAGGCCCAGGCGGCAGCCGACGACATCATGCAAGTGACCGACGTCGTCACTGCTCGCGTTGCCGCGAGCGCTCGGACAATGGAGGTCGGGGCGGCGCGGGTGGTCGAGATCGAGAATCTCTCGGGCACAATCGAAGACGCCCTCCGCAGCATAACGAGCGCGGCCGAACGCACTCGCCTTGCCGCCGAGAGCGTCGCCGCCGCCGCGACGCGAAATCTGGAAGCAGTACACGGCGCGGCATCGAGCATCGAAGCCATCGCCCGCACTGCCGAAGGCCACGCCGCCGCTGCCGAACAGGTGAACGCGTCTACTCAGGAACAGAGCGCCGCGTGCGAACAAATGACCTCAGCCAGCAATGTCCTGCTGGAGGGGTCCACTCAATTACAGCAGGTCGTTCGCGTGCTGCGAGTGGCGTGACGCGTTGGGCGTTGGGCGTTGGGCGCGAATCAAACGCAAGGAGCGGGAGCAAGCGCGCAGCAACTACTGTTGACAGCGGGCGGTCGGATCGGGCTTCGGGTGGTCCACCACCGGCCGATGATTCAGGTTCGCCACCGAGAGCGCGACATCGTGCACGAGCTGGCCGACGCGCGCCATGTGCGGGTAGTCGATGTACTGCGGCTCGTCCGTCACCTGATGGTAGTCCCCGTGCAGACCCGTCGTGAAGAACACCACCGGGATGCCTAACCGCGCGTAGTTGTAGTGATCGCTGCGGCAGTAGATGTTCTCCGGATCACCATTCGCGTCGAACTGATAATCGAACGTGAATGGCATCTTCTCCGTCTTGTTCACCTGCTCGACGATGTCGCCAAGCTCGGTGGAGAGACGGCGCGATCCCACGAGCTGCAGGTAGCTCTCGCTGCCGCCGGGAATGTCGGCTGCCGAGCCGCGTCCGACCATGTCCATGTTGAGCTGCGCGACAATCGAATCGGTCGGCACCGGCAGGTGATCGGTCACCCATCGTGAGCCGAGCAGCCCCTTCTCTTCGCCCGTGTGCCACACGAAGAGCAGCGAGCGTTTTGGCTTCGCTGACGTCCTGGCGAAAGCCTCCGCGACCTCGAGCAGCGTCACCGACCCCGAGCCGTCGTCGTCGGCGCCATTGCGAATGGAGTCGAGCCGTGCCGGATGCGCGCGGCGCAGACTGTCGAAATCGATGTGGACCGAACGGAGCTGCGCCTGCTGTTCGACGGAAGGCTGCTGGCCGCGCCGAACGAGGCCGTTGATCGCGAACTGCGCCTGGCGAGCGACGTGTAGCGAATCGTGGTCGACCGGTCCGGTCGTCGAGTAGCCGATATGGTCGTTGTGCGCGCCGAGCGCGACGTACTCGCCCTTGAGCTTCGGATCCGACCCGGGGATGATCGCGACGACATTTCGCGCCGGAGCCCACTGCTCGTCGAAAACCAGGTTGAGCGTCACACTCGGTCCGCCCTGTCCCCGAGTCGCCGACGCGGGATCGGCGCCCAGAAGAGTGCGAGCCGCGGTGGGCGTCACGACGAGCGTCAGGAAACCGGGTGCGCTTCCCGCCGGCGGCGTCTTGAGCGTCACTGCACCTTCGCGCGGATGAGTCGCGAGTTGCAGCGCCTGTGGCGTGATCTCTTCGATCGTCGCTGTCGCTGCCGCACCGCCGCCGCGCCCGCCGCGACCGCCGGCGAAGCCACCACGTCCTGCACCCCGCTGCGCTGGGAACTGGAGGAGGAGCTTCCCCCGCGTTTGTTCCGGCGTCAGTGCTGCGGTCGTATCGCCGGCTCGGCCGCCAAAGACCACATCCAACGGCGCGACCGAAGGCACCGCACCGGTAGCGACCGTCGCGATGAAGTCAGTGCCGCCGTGCAACGTTGTCTGGCCGACCGTGATCGTCGACTTCTCATCGAAGGCGCGCCGGATCATCGGTACGTTCTGGAAGTACGTCCCGCTGTCGCCGGCGGGCTTGAGGCCGAGACGCCGCAGCTCGTTCGCGATGTACGCCGTCGACTTCAGATGGCCGCGTGTTCCTGTCTCACGGCCCTCCATCGAGTCGTCGGCGAAGATATAGAGACGCGTCATCAGATCGCCCGGCGTGATCGCCGCTGCCGTCGGCTGAGGCGTGTGCTTCAGTGGGAGTGGAGCACTCGCTGACGGAGCGTTCTGCGCCAGAACGAGGCTCGGCGTCGTCGAGAAGACGATGCCGCAGAACAAAGCAATGCGTTTTCGATACATGGGCTGCACGACTGGAGGAAGGTCGGTACTAGGTTAGAGCGTGGAGGGTTTTGCGTGGCGCGGGATGGGCTGATTCCTCATTACGCGCCACACTCCACGCGTCACGCTACACGCTACACGCTACACGCTACACGCATCAAAACGTTCGTCACCGCAATATCGCTGATTGCACCGCCCTATTGGCGACCTGCCTCCGCCACTACGCTGATCGCACCATGCGCATCGAAACGCTTGCCGTTCACGCCGGCCACGCCCCCGACCCGGCGACAGGCGCCGTCACCCCGCCCATTCATCTTTCGACGACCTTTGAGCGTGAGGCAGATGGCCAGTATCGCGCCGGACTCGTCTACTCGCGATACGCGAATCCAAATCGCGTAGCCCTCGAGGAGTGCCTGGCCGCGCTCGAGGCGGGAACCGGGGCGGCGTGCTTCTCGTCCGGGTCTGCCGCGACGGCGGCCGTGCTCCAGTCACTCGAGGCGGGTGCCCACGTCATCGCTCCCGATGACGCGTACTTCGGCACCACGAAGCTGATGCGCGACATCTTCGGGCCGTGGAAGCTCGATGTCACGGTCACGGACATGACGGACCTGACCTGTGTCGAGCGCGCCTTCCGGCCCAACACGCGCCTTGTCTGGATCGAGACGCCCTCGAACCCGCTCCTCCGCATCACCGACATCGCCGCCCTCGCCAAGCTCGCCCATGCCCGTTCGGCGCTGTGCGTCGTCGACAACACGTGGGGGACGCCCGTGCTCCAGCGGCCGCTCTCGTTAGGTGCCGACGTCGCGATGCATTCGGTCACCAAGTATCTCGGCGGCCACAGCGACATTCTCGGCGGCGCCCTCGTGTGGCGCGAGGAGGGTCCGCTCGCGCAGCGCCTCAAGGCAATCCAGGCCTCCATCGGCGCCGTCCCTTCCCCGTTCGAGTGCTGGCTCACGATGCGCGGCATCCGCACGCTCCCCTGGCGCATGCACGCGCACTCGAGCAATGCCGCCGCCCTCGCGCGGCACCTAACGAGTCATGACCGCGTCGAGGCCGTCCACTACCCGGGGCTGGCCGAACATCCGGGACACGCGATCGCCGCTCGGCAGATGTCCGAGTTCGGTGGCATGATGTCCTTGCAGGTTTGCGGTGGACGAGACGCCGCGATGTCGCTTGCCGCGCGTCTGCGCATCGTCACGCGCGCGACCAGTCTCGGTGGCACCGAGAGCCTCATCGAGCATAGGGCTTCCGTCGAAGGGCCAGGCACGCGTGCTCCCGAGAACCTGCTCCGACTCTCCGCCGGGCTCGAGCACATCGACGACTTGATCGAGGATTTCGACCAGGCGTTGCGATGACCGCGAACGGTGCTGGCGCTCCGGCCGTCGTGCTCCTCAGCGGCGGCCTCGACTCCACCACCGTTCTCGCGTACGCGGTTGACGCGGGCTTCGTCCCGCACGCGATGACCTTTCGCTATGGCCAGCGGCACGCCATCGAGATCGAATCGGCGCAACGAGTCGCGCGTGCGCACGGAGTCCGCGACCACATCATCGTCGACATCGATCTCCGCATCTTCGGCGGATCGGCCCTGACGAGTGACCTCGAGGTCCCGAAAGATCGCGGCGTCGACGAGATGCAGCACGGCATTCCCATCACCTACGTCCCGGCGCGAAATACGATCTTCCTCTCCTACGCGCTCGCCTGGTCGGAGGTGCTCGGCGCTTCCGATATCTTCATAGGCGTGAACGCCATCGACTATTCCGGTTATCCGGACTGTCGCCCCGAGTACGTCGCGGCGTTCGAGCGGATGGCGAATCTGGCGACGCGTGGCGCCGTGGAAGGAACCACCCCGGTTCGCATTCGTGCGCCGCTCATCAATCTCACCAAGCAGGAGATCATCGAGCTCGGCCTGCGACTCGGCGTCGACTACGGACTGACGTCGAGCTGCTACGATCCGTCGCCGAGCGGTGTCGCCTGCGGACGGTGTGACGCCTGCCGTCTACGGCTCGAGGCATTTGCGCGAGCTGGCGCAGGAGATCCGGTTCGCTATGCCTAACTACTCCGTCAAGGAGATCTTCTTCACGCTGCAGGGCGAAGGCTATCACACCGGCCGCGCCGCGGTATTCTGTCGATTTGCTGGCTGCAACTTGTGGTCGGGGCGCGAGTCCGATCGCGCGAGCGCCATCTGTTCCTTCTGCGACACGGACTTTGTCGGCCTCGGCCCGGATGGCGGTCGATTTGCCAGCGCAGACGAATTGGCCGACGCGGTCGCCAGTAGCTGGCCCATCGAGTGCAACGGTGAAGGCCGCTTTGTCGTCTGCACAGGTGGCGAGCCGCTGCTACAGCTCGACGCTCCACTGGTCTGTGCGCTCCACGCGCGAGGCTTCCTGGTGGCGATCGAGACCAACGGCACGAGGCTTCCACCCCAGGGGGTGGATTGGATCTGCGTCAGCCCCAAGGCGCGCGCGGATCTGGTGCTTGCAAACGGAAACGAGCTCAAACTTGTCTATCCACAGGTAGGGGCTGAGCCCGAACGGTACGAGGAACTGGCGTTCGAGCATTATTTTTTGCAGCCTATGGACGGGCCCGCACTGGTCGAGAACACGCGGGCAGCCGTTCGATACTGTCAGCAGCACCCGCGTTGGCGGCTTAGCCTCCAGACGCACAAGATTTTAGGATTACGCTGATCCGTACTACCGGCTGCTTTGTGCCGCCGGTCACATCCTTCCCGTGTTCGCAGGCGGCAGCTTGGGGTCCGTTCCACAGCTGCGGTTGGCTCGTCTTAGAGCGCAACCGTATTTCCGATTGAGGTGACGCATGAACCACAACAGAGTGCGCCGCAGGACGATTCGACGCTCGATGCGTCTTATCGTCGTGCTCGCGGTACTCGGAAGCGCCGCGCCGGTGCGCTCTGTTGCTGCTCAAGCGCCGATCCCGGTCCTTGCCGGTATGAGCGCCTCTGCCTCCTCGCTTCGTGATTCGATTGTCGCGATGGCGCGCGCACAGATCGGCACGCGTTATCGTCACGGCGGTGCTTCCCCCCAGCGAGGCTTCGACTGCAGCGGTCTGGTCCAATACGTCATGGCGCGCTTCGCCATGATCGTTCCTCGGACGGCGAAGGCACAGGCCGCCGTCGGCGTGCCGGTCGAGCGGGACACCTCCCTGCTGCGCCCCGGCGACCTCCTTACATTCGCCTCGACGGGCCGCGCGAGCATCAGCCACATCGGTATCTACGTGGGTGACGGCCGCTTCGTCCACGCGAGCAGCGTCGCCGGTCGCGTCATCGAGAGTCCGCTCAACCGGGCTCCCGCGCCGAAGATCAAGGTATGGCGAGGCGTCGCGCGAATTCCTTGGGCCGATGACTCCCAAACCACGTCGGCTTCGCTGTTCGCGACACCGGAGCGGTAGAGAAGCGGTAAAGGGGTGACGGGTAGAGGGTGAAAGCGGTACCAAGGCCGACGGCAATGCCGTCGGCCTTCCTTATTCCAACCCCTTTCGCTCCACCCTCCGGCCTCTACCCTCTGCCCTCTGGCGCGTCGAATCGGTTGCGATACGACGTCGAAGCACGCCTTCCCGGCCCACGAGTACTCCCGTCGTTGGGAAATCCAGCGCACTGAGCGAGTCGACGAGCATCGTCGCGCGGGCCGTCGTATCCACGCGCAGCACCCCCGGCGCGAGCTGCATCGTGGGCCGCATCCAGGCCGCCCGTACACGCCGTACCGAGTCGATGTCGGCGCACACGACCGAGCCGCGATTCATCGGCTCGGCCAGGCGAAACGGGCCATAGGTCAGCAGGTTGCCTAACGAATACAGAACCAGCCGGTCGTCGCGCCATTCCGCCGCGCGGAGCACGTGCGGTCCGTGCCCGATCACCATCGTCGCGCCGGCATCGAGAGCGGCATTGGCGAACGCGACGGGATTGCCGCGATCGATCGTCCCGAGGAACATCTCGGTGGAGTCGCGCGTGCGCTGCGCCGCTGCGCCTTCGGCGCCAAGGTGCATCGTCACGATCACCGTTCCCCATCGCTCCACGGCGCGCGCAACGTGACGGCGCACGGCGTCGAGATCGCGCGCGTCCGGACTGTCGCTCGACGTGTAGAAGCCGATCACCGCGATCGTGTCCCCTCGTCGAGTGACGACAGGCGTCGCGAGCGTGTCGGCGCCCGTTACGACCACCCCGGCGTGCGCGAGGTGCGCGAGCGACGCGAGAAACCCATCGTCACCAGCATCACGCGCGTGATTGTTTGCGACGTTGCCAACAACGACGCCACTGTCGGATAGGGCGCGCAACGCTCGAGCCGTCTCGATTGGTTGGCGAAACGCGAAGCAGTTCAACGCGTGGCGGCCGCACTTCGATGGGACGAACCCAGCCCCGATCGCACCCTCGACGTTGACCAGTACCACGTCAGCGTCGGCGAACAACGGCTTGAGCGGCGCAAGCAACGACTCCGGCGCGCTGCTCATCTGGAATTCGGCGCGCAAGCGTTTCGCCGCCGTTTTCGCCCACAACGTGTCGAGGTTCGTGCCTAACGTCACGTCGCCGCCGGCGCAGAGTCGGATCGGCGTCCTCGTCGTATCGGGCCGACGCACGGCTGTGTCCGGACGACGGAGCGTCGTGTCGATGCGCCGCGCCACGGTGTCGGTGCGAGTCACTGTATCGCGCGCCTGGGCCGAGCTCCGCCGCGGCGCGATGCCGAGCGCCGCTAGGGCAAGCATTGCCGCGACATCGAGTCGCCGCCACGTCAGGCGTCTCACTCGCGGCGACGAGCCGCCGCTCAGCGATGAATGACGCGCGGCGCTTTGGCCGAGCTTCCCGTGTGCGCTGGTGTCCCCGATTGCACTCCCGCGGCGGGCGGCATTGCCGCCGAGGTCCCTGGCGACCTCGACGGATCTATGCACGGTGGATAGCTGCCGGTGGGAACGTAGCCGGGCGGACGCGTGCCGGGGTCGTAGCCAGCCTGGGGCGGCGTCGGGTACACAGGAACGCCATACGCGGGAGGGGCATAACGAGGCGGGACATAAATCGGCGGATAATTCAGGACGGGAGCTTGCGGCGCCGCCGGATAGCCGTAGCTCTGGCAGTCGTAGCCATACGCAGAAGGCAACGTGCTCGTATCATTGCCGAGGTCGACGAGCACGCGGCCATCGGGAGTGACGAAGATGGGATTGTTCTCGAATATCGTCTCGCCGTAGCTGTTCACGCTCCGTGGCGGCGGCGGTGGCGGAGCGATCGAGGCATTAAGATGCTATCAGCACGCGCTTGCGCGCGTTGAAACCCAATGAATCGATTGTCCGAATAACTTGGTGGCTGGTGACTTGTGGCTGGTGATTCCCGATGGCAGCGAATCGTGCTCGCCGTGGTCCTTGTCCGCCAGCCACCAGCAACCAGCAACCAGCCACGACAAACAACAACCTATTGTCGGATCCGGTTGTCAAACAGAGATCTTGGAAACAGCGATGTCGCTGGCTGCGGATTGAAGTGGCTCGAATCCAGTGTTCGATTGTGGGACAGCGAATCCCACATACGACCAAAGGCTACGCGGGAATTGTGATCGCAGTGTACTAAACGCAATACCCGGCAAACAGTTAGGCGGCAATCAGAGGCGGCATGGTCCTTTCCTTACGCCTCCATGGATTCAGGCCCACCCCATTCGCATTCCAGCACTAGAGGATTCCGTTGGACATCAAACGCGAGCCACCCAAAAAGACGAAGAAGTACATCGCCGGAGGCGTTGTCATCGTTGGCGTGCTCGTCATCTCCGCCTTCATCAGCCGCCTCAGGCCGGCGGCACCTCCGGTAGAGCGTGCGACGCTCTGGATCGATACCGTCAAAAGAGGCGAGATGGTGCGCTCGGTGAACGCGCCGGGCACTCTCGAGCCCGAACACGTTCGCATCATCGTCGCCGTCACGAGTGGCCGCGTCGAGACATTGCCCGTGCTTCCGGGCGTGAACGTCACGCCTGACGAGACGATTCTCACGCTCAGCAACCCGGACATCGACCTGCAGACGCTGCAGTACCAGCAGCAGCTCACCCAGGCATATACGACCCTCGCCCAGCTCAAGACGTCCCTCCAGCAGGGATTGATGTCTCAGGAAGGCGTGGTGGCGCAGCTCGTCACGCAGTATCAGCTAGCTACCCGTAACGCCACCGTCGTCGATTCGCTCGACAAGAAGAAGCTGTCCTCCCCCAACGAGCTCGCCTCTGCGCACGACCAGGTCGTTGAGCTGAAGCGCCGCCTCGATCTCGAGCGCCAGCGGTACGCCGACATGCAGGCGTCGCAGAAGCAGCAGCTCGATCTGCAGCAACAGTCAATCGACGGCCTCAAGCAAATCCTGCAGGAGCAGAAGAATCGCGTCTCCTCGATGCGCGTCACGGCGGGCGAGAGCGGTCAGCTTCTTTCGTTAGGGAATCCGCAACTCGAGCTCGGCCAGTGGGTCAACTCTGGCATCGAGCTCGCTCGCGTCGCCCAACCAGGGCGACTCAAGGCGGTCCTCCGCGTGCCGGAGACACAGGCCAAAGATGTAGCGGTTGGCCAGCGCGCCACGATCGATCTGCACAACAACGGCATCATCGAAGGCCATGTCATCCGCTCCGACCCGTCGTCGCAGGCGGGAACCGTCACGGTCGAAGTCGCTCTCGATGGACCACTCCCCCAGGGCGCGCGTTCCGATCTCAGCGTTGACGGCACAATCGAAATCGATCGGTTGAAGGATGTGCTCTACGTCGGACGTCCGGCATATGGTCAAGCCGAGAGCACGGTTGGCCTGTTCAAGGTCGAGAAGAACAACGGCTTCGCCGACCGCCAGAACGTGAAGCTCGGCCGTGCTTCGGTGAACACGATCGAGGTCGTCAGCGGCCTGGCCGTCGGCGATAGCGTCATTATCTCCGATATGTCGACGTGGGACAACACCGCCCGCGTCAAGCTGAAGTAGTCACTCCGCTCCAAGCCCCAAACCCCTAGGCCCTCACCCCTAGTCCCTTTTGACCATGCCTGAGTCAGCAGCCAAGCAATCTCCCTCGTCTCTCAGCACCGGCACGATGACTGGTGACAGCAATCAGCCGCTCATCCGGCTTGCTGGACTCAAGAAGATCTTCTTCACGGACGAGGTGGAGACGCACGCACTTCAGGACATTCATCTCGAGGTGCAGCCAGGAGAGTACGTCGCCATCGCCGGCCCCTCGGGCTGCGGCAAGACGACGCTGCTCTCTATCCTCGGCTTGCTCGACACGCCGACCGACGGAGAGTACACACTGGCTGGGGAGCCCGTCGCGCAGCTCACGCCCTCCCAGCGCGCGCGCATTCGCAACCGACAGATCGGCTTCATCTTCCAGGCATTCAACCTGATCGGCGACCTCACGGTATACGAGAACGTCGAGCTGCCGCTCACCTACCGCGGCATGTCGGCGAGCGAGCGCAAGCAGCGCGTTCAGGACGCGCTCGAGCGCGTTGGAATGAGTCACCGCATGAAGCACTATCCGGCGCAGCTCTCCGGCGGTCAACAGCAGCGCGTCGCCGTGGCCCGCGCCGTCGCTGGTGATCCGCTCATCCTGCTCGCGGACGAGCCGACGGGAAACCTCGACTCGACGAACGGCGAGGCGGTCATGGAGCTGCTTCGCGAGTTGCATCGCGGCGGCGCCACGATCTGCATGGTGACGCACGATCCCCGCTACGCCGCGCATGCCGACCGCTCGGTCCATCTCTTCGACGGTCGCGTCGTCGAGGAGAGCCGTCCCGGCCAGGCCCACGCCTGATGCGGTGAGGAACGAGAAGGGCGGGTGTTTAGCGGCCGCTAAACACCCGCCCTTTTCGTTCCGGCGTGGCGGGTGAGGCGTGGCGCGCTCTCGCGCCTCAACGCGCCACGCATCACGCGTCACGCTCCACTAGTTTTCTGAGACTCGCACACCGCCCTCGCAGATCCCGGAGCTTTCCCATGGGTTTGTTCTCTTCCTCCACGCAATCGCGCCTGGCCGCGGCCGAGCCCGCGCCGATCACCGGCCCGCTCATCGCGATGCGGAACCTCGAGAAGGTCTTCGAGACGCCCGCTGGTCGCATGTACGTCCTGCGACGCATCACCTTCGACGTACAGCCCGGCGAGTTCATCTCGATCATGGGGCCCTCGGGCGCGGGGAAATCGACGCTCCTCTCGATCCTGGGCATGCTCGACAGCGCCTGGACGGGCGAGTTCTACTTCGTCGGCCACCCGGTCCACGCGATGAGCCACAAGCAGCGCGTCGCGTTGAACAAGGAGCACATCGGCTTCGTCTTCCAGCAGTACCATCTAATCGACGACCTGACCGTCGCTGAGAACCTCGACATCCCCCTCTCCTACCGCAACGTCAAGAAATCGGAGCGCGAGGCGATTGTCGGTGACGCGCTCGATCGCTTCGGAATGGTGGGCAAGAAAGACCTGTATCCGCGGCAGCTGTCCGGCGGCCAGCAGCAGCTCGTCGGGGTCGCGCGCGCCGTGATCGCGAAGCCCAAGCTCATTCTCGCCGACGAACCGACGGGCAACCTCCACTCGAGCCAGGGCCGCGAGATCATGGAGCTCTTCCGCCGGCTGAATTCCGAGGGCACGACGATCATCCAGGTGACGCACTCCGAAGAGAATGCGCGCTTCGGCAATCGGATCGTCGAGTTGAAGGACGGCTGGATCACCGGCACCGAAGGCCCGGTCGCGCGCTGAGTCCAACCGATTGGGAATCGCGGGAGCGGAATGGGCATACCGTTCCGCTCTTCGTGTTTTCGTAACAGCTTTTCCGCACATGCCTCCACACGACGCTCCATCTCGACCCCACGTTCTCGTCGCGGACGACCAATCGGACGTTCTCGAGGCATTGCGCCTGCTCCTCAAGACTCACGGCTATGACATCGACACCGTAGGCTCGCCGGGCGCGGCGCTGTCGGCGCTCGAGCGACGCGACTACGACGCGCTGCTGCTCGACATGAACTACACGCGGGACACGACGTCGGGTAAGGAAGGACTCGACCTGCTGCACCAGCTGAACGGTCTCGAGCCGGACCTCCCGATCATCGTGATGACGGCGTGGGGCAGCGTCGAGGGTGCGGTCGAAGCGATGCGCCGCGGTGCCCGCGATTACGTCGAGAAGCCCTGGGACAACTCGCGGTTGATGACGATTCTCGGAACGCAGGTCGAGCTGGGCCGGGCGCTGCGTCGCGCCCGCCGCCTCGAGAGCGAGAATCGGCTGCTTCGCCGCGACAATCTCCCACGGCTCATCGCCGAGTCACCCAAGATGAAGCCCATGCTCCAGCTCATGGAGCGGATCGGGCCGTCCGATGCGAATGTGCTCATCTCCGGAGAGCACGGCACGGGCAAGGAGCTGGTCGCGCAATGGCTGCACGCGTCCTCGGCACGCGCACAGAAGCCCTTTATTCCGGTGAACATGGGCGGACTCTCGGAGGGATTGTTCGAGAGCGAGCTGTTCGGCCACGTGAAGGGATCTTTCACGGATGCTAAAGTCGACCGCGTCGGCCGGTTCGAGCTGGCGGATGGCGGCACGATCTTCCTCGACGAGATCGGCAACGTGCCCCTCGCCCTTCAGGCCAAGCTGCTGCGCGTTTTGCAAACCGGCGACGTCGAGCGCGTTGGTTCATCGAAGGCTCGCCACATCGACGTGCGCGTCATCTCCGCGACCAACGCGCGGCTGCACGACGAGGTGTCGGCCGGCCGCTTTCGCGAGGATCTGCTCTTCCGCATCAACACCATCGAGCTGCAGCTGCCGCCGCTGCGCGAGCGTCGCGAAGATATTCCGCCGCTCGCGATGCACTTCCTCCGGCGGCACGCGGCACGCTATCGCAAGCACCTCGCCGGATTCGATCCCGGTGCCATGCAGCTCCTGCTCGGGCATTCCTGGCCGGGGAACATCCGCGAGCTCGATCATGCCATCGAACGCGCCGTGCTGCTTGCGCAGGGCGAGCAGGTCCGATCCGCCGATCTCGCGCTCCGCGGCGCCACGGCCGCGGCGCCGCGCCTGGAAGAGCTCACGCTCGAGGAAGTAGAGCGATTGCTCATTCAGAAGGCGCTCAGCCGGTACGACGGGAATGTGAGCCGCGCCGCTCAGGCACTCGGGCTCTCGCGGAGTGCGCTCTATCGTCGCATCGCGACGTACGAGTTATGAAGGGTGGTCGGTGGGCGGTGAACGGTGGTCTGTGAATTGGCAGTGTTACCGAATACCGATTACGGATTACCCATCGCCCATCACCGACCACCGCACTATGCCCGACCGTCACGATAAGCCTCTCGCGCCTCACGAGCGACGCGTGATGCAGCTCGCGCTCCTCGCGGGCCTGCCGGGCATCGTCGTCACCCTCGCCTTGCTCTGGCACGGCAACTACAGCGCGAAGGTGCAGTGGACGCTCGGCATTCTCGTGATCGGCTGCTGGCTCATCATTGCATGGCTGCTTCGCGAGCGCGTCGTCCGGCCATTGCAGACACTCTCCAACATGCTCGCCGCGCTGCGTGAGGGCGATTACTCGATTCGCGCGCGCGGTGCCGAGCGCGAGGACGCGCTGGGTCTCGCGTATCTCGAGGCGAACCTGCTCGGCGAGACGCTTCGCACGCAGCGACTCGGCGCGATGGAGGCGACCGCGCTGCTCCGCACCGTCATGGCCGACATCGACGTCGCGGTGTTCGCCTTCGACGACGATGAGCGTTTACGACTCGTGAATAACGCGGGTGAGCGACTCCTCGGCCATGCCGCCGAGCGCCTGCTCGGCCGCACGGCCGAGCAGGTCGGCCTCGCTGACTGTCTCGTCGGGGAATCGCCGCGCACGATGGATGTCACCTTTCCCGGTGGCGCCGGCCGCTGGGAGGTACGCCGTGGGTCCTTCCGGCAAAACGGGCGGCCGCACACGCTGCTCGTGCTCGCGGACGTCACCAAGGCGCTGCGCGAAGAAGAGCTGCAGGCGTGGCGCCGACTGGTTCGTGTCCTGAGTCACGAAATCAACAACTCGCTCGCGCCCATCAAGTCCATTGCCGGCAGCTTGCAGACGCTGCTCGATCGGTCGACACGCGTCGCGGACGTCGACGAAGATATGCGACGTGGTCTGTCGGTGATCGGCGGCCGCTCGGAAGCACTCATTCGCTTCATGTCGGCCTATGCGCGACTCGCTCGACTTCCTGCGCCTCAACGCGTACCGCTCGACGTCGGTACGTGGGTGCGCCGCGTCACAGCACTCGAGACGCGGTTGCCGGTGCGCGTCGAAGGCGGTCCGCCGACGACCATTCGAGCGGACGGCGATCAGCTCGATCAACTGCTGATAAACGTCCTGCGCAATGCAGTCGACGCTTCATTGGAGACTGGCGGCCGGGTTTGTATCCGATGGACACGCCAAAACGGCACGGTGGCGATCATTGTTGAGGACGAAGGCCCCGGACTTCCGAGCAGCGCGAATCTCTTTGTCCCATTCTTCACCACGAAGCCCCAGGGCTCCGGAATCGGGCTCGTTTTGTCGCGTCAGATCGCCGAAGCCCACGGCGGATCGCTGCAGCTCGAGAACCGGAAGGGCAGGTCCGGCTGCGTCGCGACGTTCCGATTGTCGCTCGACGACGGTGCGCGTAATGCGGGATGAGTAAATGCTGACGTCGCTGGCCCCACGCTCGTGTTGGACGTTGGTCCAATGGCTGCTCGCCGCGGCGATCACTCCAAGGGGCTACGCGAATCGTTAGGCATCGACGTGGTGCGCGTTCGCTGACATGTCAGACGCGTGGCGGCACGTCGGATGCCCATGTTCTCGGTGCCGCGACGATGGGTCGTTGCTCGGAGCGCGACTGGCATGCGCGGTCAACTCGCTTCGGCTTGGAGGGAGGAGAACATGCGAATTGGTTTTGCAAGAAGCTGTGTGATCGGCCTCGCCATCGCGCTGGGAGCCGTGTCGACTGTGAACGCGCAACAGCCGGACTCGACTCAGAAAACGACCGTCAAGAAGACGCACACCACGAAGAGAAAAACGACGGTCTCGACAAAGCGCATCCCGGTCACCAAAGAGAACGCCGGCGAAGTCGCGCAGCCAGCTCCCACGCCAACGGTGAATCAGGATTCCATCGCGGCGGCCGAGCGTGCCCGGCAGGACTCCATCGCCGCGGCGAACGAGCGCGCGAGACAGGATTCGATCGCGCGCATGGAACAGTTGCGGCGCGATTCGATCGCGATGGTCGAGCGTCGACGAGCAGACTCAGTCGCCGCCGCGGAACGAGCGCGTTCGGATTCGATCGCACGCGCCGATTCGATCGCACGCGCGGAGAGGGAGCGCATCTCGCTGATGCGCAAGCACGGCGGTTGGTATTTCGGCGTCGGATTCGGCGCGAGCATTCCGACAGGAAGCATAACGAGCGCCGGCTTCAACAACGGTGGGTACAGCACGGGTTGGAACGTCACAGTTCCGGTTGGATATGATTTCAGCCACTCCCCGCTGGGCTTCCGCCTCGACGGCACGTTCGATCAGTTGAACGGAAAGGACTTCAACTCGAACTTCAGCGCGCCGAATGTCGATATCTGGAATCTCAACCTCGACGCGCGGCTTCGCGTACCTCTCGGCAGAACGTTCAGTCGCTTCTACCTCCTCGGCGGCGCGTCGTGGGGCGGAATGAACGGCTGGTTTACAGACTTCTCAAACCCGAACGCGCCGACCAACAAGCAGAGCACCACGAGCAGCTGGGGTTGGAATGCCGGTGGTGGCTTCAACTTCAACTGGGGTTCCATGGTCGGAATGTTTGTGGAATCACGGTACATGTGGTTGAACCAGAACTCGACCAGCGGCTTCCCGTATAACAACGCCGCCTGGGTGCCAATAGTGCTCGGCGTCACGTTCTAAGCGAGCGCTACCTCACCATTATGCCTCGCCCCGCCTAGAGTGGGGCGAGGCTTCTGGCCTGTCAGTGATTCAGGTGCGCGACGGCACGAGGGATGCCTCTGTCCGGCGGTGCCGCGACGATTGTCGTCGCTCGGAGCGCGACCGGCATTGGCAGTCCACTCGCTTCGACTCGGGGCGGCCGCAACAGCAGAAAGGTCGCTAGGAGCATTACCGCGATGATGCGGGATGCCGGAGGTGAGCCCCACCTCTTCCGAATCGAATGAGGAAAGCCCGACCGGTTCCGTCGCTCCGCCCGCAAGGTCGCCCGCGGGGGCTGAACGCGGAGGGCGGCATAGTGGGAGGAGAAAATGCGAATTGGGTTTTCGAGTAGCTGTGCGATCGGCCTCGCGATCGCCCTGAGCGTGGGAGGAGTGTCGACTGCAAGGGCACAGCAGACAGATACGACTCACCACACCGCCCGTACGAAGCGAACGCATCGTACTACAAGTTCTTCGCAGCGCATTCCGATCAGCAAGGATCGGAACACCTCCACGGGAGAGGTGGCGGCGCAACCGGCCCCGACGCCGACGGTGAATCAGGATTCGATCGCCGCGGCAGAGCGCGCACGGCAGGATTCCATTGCGGCAGCTGAGCGCGCCCGGCAGGACTCCGTTGCTCGAATCGAGCAGATGCGGCGTGATTCGATCGCCGCAGCGGAGCGACGTCGGCAGGATTCCGTAGCAGCAGTAGAGAAAGCGCGGCAGGACTCGATCGCCCGCGCGGATTCGATTGCCCGAGCAGAGGCGCTGGCGCTTCGCCTGCGTCGATGGTCGGGTGGTCCGTACCTCGGCATCGCCGGTGGTGCGACGTTTACGCAGGGCTCGCTGGGTAGCTCGACCGGTCTCGGCGGCAGTAACCCGAGCGGTGGCTACGGCACGGGCTGGAACATCACGGTGCCACTGGGGTGGGATTTCAGCGGCAACCCATTCGGTCTGCGTGTTGATGGGTCGTGGGGTCGCCTGGCGGCGAACAACTTCAGCAGCGGCGCCAGCAGCTTCCATCCGTCTGATGTGACGGTCGCCTCGTTGAACGGCGACGTGAAACTGCGAGTTCCGTTGGGCCGCACCTGGAGCCGGTTCTATGTGTTGGGTGGTGGCGGAGTCAGCCGGTTCTATGGTTACAACAGTGCACTCGCAACTGGCGGCACCAACAACGTGTCGTTCGGCAACGCGAGCAACAACTGGGGTTGGAACGCTGGCGCAGGCTTCAACTTCAACTTCGGGCGCATGACCGGCCTCTTCGTCGAGTCGCGATATATGAGCTTCTCGCCGTCGGCACAGCAGGGTTTCCCGTACAGTGAGGCACACTTCATCCCGCTGATTTTGGGAATCCAGTTCTAAGCAAGCGGGGCTACTGTAGTCTTTGGACACCGTGCCGCCCCGCGCTCCTGCGGGGCGGCACGGTTATCTTTCACGGTCATGGAGACCACGAAACCGCAGCGCGAATCCATGAAACGGCTTGCTCTGTTCGTCCTGGCTTTCCTGCCGTCCTGCGCATCGGCCCAGCATGCTGGGCCGGCGCGCGCCGACGACGAAGCGCCGAGACGCACTGTGACGCTCGCGGCTCAGGACACGTCGCCAGTGCCGGAGAAGGCACCGGCCGCTCCAGATGTTTCCGAGAAGCGCTTTCGCAACCGCGCCGACAGCCTGGCGTGGGCATCCGCACGAAACCTCGCGGACCGTTCGAGCGGTTTCCGGCTCATCGTCTCGCTACAGGACAAGAGATTGTGGGCAATCGTCGGCGAGGACACGGTGCTCAACGCGCCCGTCGCCACGGCGAAGGGCACGACGTTGAAATATGGTAAGCGCGAATGGACCTTCCGAACGCCGCGCGGTGTTCGCACGGTGCTACGTAAGGAGTCCGATCCAATATGGATTCCGCCGGATTGGCTCTACGCCGAGGTCGCAACGGAGTACAATCTGAAGCTCCGGAAGATCGAGCGCGGGCAACCAATCAAGCTCGAAGATGGCCGGAACCTCGTCGTGCGAGACTCAGTGGTAGGCGTAATCGGCAAGGATGCTCACTTCTACGAGCTGCCAACCGACGAGCACATCGTGTTCGATAGCACACTCTTCGTTCCGCCCACCGGGACGAAGAACCGCCGCGTGGAAGGCGAGCTCGGGAAGTATCGCCTGGACCTCGGTG
The DNA here is from genome assembly GCA_036493735.1 of Gemmatimonadaceae bacterium. Taxonomy (GTDB): domain Bacteria; phylum Gemmatimonadota; class Gemmatimonadetes; order Gemmatimonadales; family Gemmatimonadaceae; genus AG2. Next base: position 103 of record DASXPH010000057.1, on the reverse strand, counting down.
AGGGCTATCTCCTCCACGGCACGCCCGACAAGGAATCGATCGGCTTCGCCGCTACTCATGGGTGCGTCCGACTTCGCGACGAGGACATCGAGTGGCTGTACAC
>DASXPH010000056.1:0-4439 GCA_036493735.1 Gemmatimonadaceae bacterium | reverse complement strand
GCCATCCAGACGACCATCGAGACGCGCGCTTCGCGCATCCTGCGCCACGAGCGGCAACGGGAGGGCGAGCGCCGCGACGAATAGGCAAGTCCGTGTGATCATGGCCGGCCCACGAGAATCACGGAACCGGTGACGCCGAAGTCCGGATCGCGCGCGACCGGGGCGCGCTTATCGATGGTCCAGACAGAATCAACCATGAATGCGTAGATGTGGCGGCCGCGCTGGATCGGCACCGTCGCCGACCAGAGGGTGCTGCCGGGCTCACGTTCCAGCGGTGTCGCGCCCTCGTCCCAGTTGTTGAAGTCACCGACGAGAGAGACGTGTCGGGCACGACCATCGAAAACGAACTGTGTCGGAATCAAGAGAGCATCGAGTGAGTTCTCCCCATTCGTGCCCTGCGCCGCGGCAAAGCTCGTCGCCGCGCCGTGCCCCGAGACGGGGCTTCCCGTCGCAACGTCGGTGCGCGAGTGCTCGACGCGCCAGAGCGCGAAGCCGCCGGCGAGGAGCAGGATGCCCGCCGCGATGGCCGCGATCGTGGTCAGACGGCGCGCACGACCCCTCGGCTCCTCGAGGCCGTCCGCAAGGAGATCGTCCTCGTCAGGCGCGACGTCCTGCGCGCGGGCGCGGGCCGCGGCCGCGACGACTCGCGCGACCGACTCAGGCTGGCTCGGCGGCAGCGCCCGCAGCGATTCGATCGCATGATCGACGATCGGGTCACGGTCGATTCGGCCGTCAGCCACGGTACACTCCCGCCAGTCGCGTCCGGAGAAAATCACTGGCCCGTTTCACTCGCATCTTGAGCGCCGATTGACGTATCCCCGTTATGCGCTCGATCTCCTCGTACGAGAACCCTTCGATGTAATGGAGCAGAAAAATCTCGCGATTGTATTCCGGCACCTCGGCGAGCGCGCGACGAACCTCGTCGCCCCACTCGTAGTCGAACATGGCGTCGGTCCGGTCCGCTGACGGCAGCGCGAGCATGGTCGCTTCGTCCCGTGCATCCACGGAGTCGCGACGTTGCTTCATCAGATTCGCCGTCCGGCAGCAGTTGCCGAGTATTCGAAAGAGCCAGGAATCGAACCGTTGGCGCTCCTCGTACCGCGGCAGAGCGCGGTACAGCCGAACAAACGTCTCCTGGACCACGTCATCCGCTTCGCCGGGATCGCGCAGCATGCCGAGCGCGAAACGCAAACATCGGCCGAAGTACCGCTCGACGATGGACTCGAACGCCTTGATGTCCCCCAACTTCGCCCGATTGACGAGCGTGGAATCCAGTACAGGCGGGGGAGCCGGGGCGCGGTCGGGCAATGGACGGGACATAGGGTGGTCTCAGGGAAGCTAAACCGCGTTCCCGGGGCGGCGGTCACCCGGGAGGACTCGTCGCTCGCCATTGGGCTCCGAAGGGCCCGATCTCAGCACTCAGATCTCACCTCTGCCGACCGACTGCGGTTTTTCAGCCCAGCTGAGAAGCCGCCAGCGCTATGAGCTCGCAGCGTGCAGCATCGAGTCGATCGTTAGGTGAGATCCTATGGACCACGAGCCCGCGAGCGCTGGCCGCTTCTTAGCTGGGCTCGAGAACGAAGTTCATCCATACGCAATACCCTCCTAGCACTCCTCGATGCCGATGCGTTAAGTAGAAGGCCCACCATCTCTCACCCAAACCACTACTTCCGTGCGCACCCACTTTCTCGTCCGCTCCGCACGGCGCGCGTGCGTCTTCGCCGTCAGCGCCTCGAGTGTCCTTGCGGCCACGGCATCGGCACAGACGCGACGCCCGATGACCTTCCTCGACGCCCAGAACATGCGCCAGATCGCGGCGCCCGACCTGAGCACCGATGGTCGCTGGATGCTCTACACTGTGAGCGTGCCCGATTGGAAGGACGCGCGACGTCAGTCCGACATCTACCTCGTCAGTACCGAGCGCGGCGTCCCGAGTACGCGGCAGCTCACGTTCACCAAGGACAAGAGCGAAGCGCAGCCCCGCTGGTCGCACGACGGCACCTTCTTCGTGTTCGCATCCGATCGTGACGCGTCGACACGCGACAATGCGCCAGGCGGGTCCGTTTCACCGCGCGCAGTCGCGGCGCCGAACCTGCCCGCCGGCGGTGCGTTTGCCGCACAGACCGGCGGCGGCCCTGGCAACCAGTTGTACCTGATGCATCCGGACGGCGGCGAGGCGCGGAAGATCACGGACGCCCGCGATGGTGTCTCGGGCTACTCCTTCTCGAAGGATGGCAGGTGGCTCGTCTATCGATCCGGAAAGGCGGACGAGGAGCAGCTCTACGCTCTGTCGTCAGCGGCGCTCGCCGCCGGGGACTCGGCGCGACCGATACAGCTGACGCATCAGCAGACGGGCGTCGGCCTCTGGCAGTTGGCACCCGACTCGAAGCGGATCTACTTCGTCACCGCCGATACCGTCGACAAGGACGAGCGCGCGCGGTTCGACAAGCGTTTCGACGTGCGCGTCCGGAACCCGGAGTCGCCAATCTCGAGCCTCTGGGCGGTGGACCTCGAGGGCAAGCAGACGGCGCGTCTCACCCATGACACGAGCTACAGCGTCGGCAATTTCACAATCTCTGAAGACGGGAAGTGGATCGGCTTTCACGGCATGTCGCCGAACCGCTACGAACGAAATATTCTCGAGCAGAACGACAATGCCGACCTGTATCTGCTGGAGGTCGGCACCGGGAAGATCGAGCGTCTGACGAACAACAAGGACATCGCCGAAGGGCAGGTGAGCTTCTCGCCTGACAGCCGGCTAGTCGCGTTCACCGCCCCGGACGACTTCCAGTTCATGCACCTCGAGAAGGTCTACGTGCGCGACGTCGCGAATCGCGGCGGACAGTTCCGGAAGCTCGGCGGCACGCGCGACGGCGACGTGACCATCGGTTGGTGGTCGAAAGACGGCAGGACCATCTACTACAACGAAGGGATCAAGGCGACGGAGCAGCTCTGCTCCTTGGACGTCGCCAGTGGCGACGTGAAGCAGCTCACCCATGAACAGGCGGCAGTGCGCGTATCTCAGGACCCGGAGAGCGGTCGCCTAACGATCAACTACTCCGATCCAAAGACGCCGCCGACGCTCTTCACCGTCGCGTCGGCCGCGGACATCGGCGACCGGAGTAAATGGGTGCAGCTCGCCGATCCGAATCCGTGGGTTCGGAATGGCATCGAGCTCGGCGAGGAAGAGGAGATCACCTGGAAATCGAAGGACGGCCGCATGATCGGCGGCGTGTTGCTCAAGCCAGTCGGCTACCAGCAAGGCAAGCGCTATCCCCTCATCGTCGCCATTCACGGTGGGCCGGCGGCGGCGGACATCCTGAGCTTCAACGGCGGTTATGGCTCACAGGTGTACGCGGGCGCCGGATACGCGGTGCTCATGCCTAACTATCGCCAATCCACGAACTATGGCCAGCGTTTCAAGATCGAGAGCCAGGGCGATTACTTCACGAAGGGCTTCGACGACATCATGACCGGCGTCGATTATCTGATCGCGCAGGGTATCGTCGACAGCACGCAGATGGGCGCCCTGGGGTGGAGCGCCGGCGGTCACTATTCCGATTGGATTCTGACGCACACGAATCGCTTCAAGGCGATCAGCACCGGCGCCGGCACCTTCAACTGGATCTCGATGTACGGTGAGAGCGATACGCAGCGGCTGCGTCAGTGGTACCTCGGCGACAAGCTGTGGTACGACGACATGGAGCATTGGTGGAAGCAGTCGCCGGCAGCGTACATCAAGAACGCGAAGACGCCGACGATGATCCACGTCGTGGATGGCGATCCGCGCGTGCCGCGCCCGCAGAGCGAGGAGCTGCACATGGCGCTCAAGCGGTTGGGTGTTCCGACAGAGTTCTGGGTCTATCCTGGCAACTCGCACGGCATTCCGGATCCGCGCAATCAGTATCTGAAGTCGGTGGGTGAGATGGCGTGGATGGATTACTGGGTTCGCCACAGCGGCAAGAAGTTCCAGTGGCGCGATGTGCTGAAGTCAGTGGAGGATGCACCTAACGGACGGCCGACGGTGTCGATGACGCCGTAAGGCGGGGCGCGCGGTGCGTGGTGCGTGGTGCGTCGCGAAAACTGAACGAAGCGTCGATATGGTGGTGAGTGCTTGAACAAACTCACACCAGATCGACGCTTCGTTCGTTATTGCCCGTCGCCCGTCGCCCGTCGCCCGTCGCCCGTCGCCCCATATTCGGGTCCCACTGAATCAGGGACTGGCGGATTCGTTTCTCACTAGGGACTTTTCGCTTCCCGGTGTTCTTATGGTGTGAGGCTTCGCGTAAGCGCTGCGTTCCTATACACGCCAGGAAATCCGCATGAGCAACTCCGCCAAAGTTGCAATTGACGGGAAGGGGAAGAACCCGCGTCGGCCGCTGAGCGACGAGGAAAATGCTGCATTCTGGGCTGGCATTCTCCGCCATCGTGATGCGGGC
>DASXPH010000055.1:0-2049 GCA_036493735.1 Gemmatimonadaceae bacterium | reverse complement strand
CTACAGGCAGCCGTGCTTGAGAGAGTTTGCTCGGCTCCGACGATCTCGCGTGATGAGCTGATTGCTGCTGGTGCCGTTTCGTCCTCGGCTCCTCTGGCTCCGCTGGCAGCTCCAGCCATACCTGAGCAGGGAGAGCTGCTTTGATCGAGCTGCTCGCCCGACGGACTTCCCCACGGCGCTCGGGCCGGGCCTTTCGAATAGTTCGGGAGCCATCCGCGCAACGACGAGAATCACAATGGCCAGCTCGAACGAATCGTCGTTTCCCTCGGGCGTAACGGCGGCAGAACTCAGGGCTCGCGTTCCTCCACAGCTCATTGGAGGCGTCTCTGTTCTCCCAGAACTGTTCCGAGCGATCTGCAAGGGACGGGGGATTCCTCTTGACGTGACCCCCAATCCTGTACCAGAAGTCGTGTTAGTCCGGTGATTGGCTGGGTGAAGGTGTGGTCATCAGCAGTTCTTTGGCAAACTCCTCCGGGGTTCGATCGGCGAGGCCGCTGTGCGGCCGAGCGGCATTGTAGTCGACCCGCCACGCCTCAATGGCCTCGCGCGCATCGGCGAGGCTCACGAACCAGCTCTCGTTCAGACATTCATCACGAAGTCGACTGTTGAAGCTTTCCGCATATGCATTCTGAATCGGTTTGCCCGGCTGGATGAACTGCAGGGCGACGCGCCGGCGATCTGCCCATTGATCCATGGCCTCACCGCGGAACTCCGGGCCATTGTCGCAGACGATTGCGGTCGGCAGGCCGCGCGACGCCGCCAGCTGCTCCAACACACGAACCACGCGCTCGCCGGGCAACGACGTATCGACGGCGATCGCTGGGGATTCCCGCGTGAAGTTGTCGACGATGGTCAGGACGCGAAACCGCCGACCATCGCCGAGCGCATCGCTCACGAAGTCCATGCTCCAGCGCTCATTCGCTCGCGTGGGCGTGGGGAGCGGCGTGCGTGGCACCGCGACGCGCTTCCGCTTCCGGCGACGAACGGCGAGCCCTTCCTCGCCATAGACGCGCTGGACGAGCTTCTTGTTCACCACGGTCCCTTCGCGACGCAGCAGGCGATACAAGCGTCGATAGCCCCAGCGCGGACGCAAGGTCGCGAGCGTGTGCAACCGCGCCCGCAGCTCGGCGCGCGGCGGCCGGCACGGCACGTATCGCTGGCTGGCGCGTGCGAAGCCCGTGTAGCGGCACGCTTGACGCTCCGAGAGCGCGGCGGTGTCCATCGCGTGGGTGACGGCCGTCCGCCGATCCGCGGGCGTCACCACTTTTTTCCCAGCAGATCCTTCACGACCTGGAGATTGAGCGCTTGATCCGCGACAAGCCGCTTGAGTTGCCGATTCTCCTCCTCGAGCGTCTTGAGCCGTTTCGCTTCGCTCACCTGCAGACCGCCGTACTTCTTCTTCCAGCGATAGAGCGTCTGCTCCGTCACGCCGTGTCGTCGCACGAGATCCGCCATCTTGGCGCCGGCGTCCCATTCCTGCAGCACGGCGACGATCTGTTCCTCCGAAAACCGACTCTTTTTCATCGTCCTCTCGGTCGAGGACTAACATTATCCTTGGATCAGGTTTCGGGGGGTCACGTCACTCTTAGTGAAGCTGACTCAGTAGTCAGCTTGATCCCGCCAGCGATGGCTAAGGTGTTCTGTTTTCTCGATCGACTCTCATCAGTGTGGCGATATGATTTCGGCGACGCTCTAACACTTCCCGGTGGCCGGCGGCTCATAGGAACCACAACATTTCCTGAAGTTGAAATCCTGTTCCAAGTGCTCCAGGGTGTTAGAACGCATTTGACCGGCGAGAGTAGTCGCGGTTATCTGCTTCGCCTCGGGATGCCCCGCAAGCACCAGGACGCGCTTGTCGAATTCGCGCCGATCATGCGCCTTCCTGCCGGCGCGCACGTTCGGCACGAGGCGAAGGGATTTGGTCCCGCGAATACCACGCTGGATTGGATTATTGAGAGCAACTCCGTAATTCTCGGTCTTGAGGTAAAGAACCGTACTGCCGACTTGCTCGATTCAATGACGAGGCTGGACGCGGGCGAGCTATCGCCT
>DASXPH010000054.1:0-53381 GCA_036493735.1 Gemmatimonadaceae bacterium | reverse complement strand
CCCCCCCCCCCCCCCCCCCCCCCCCCCCCCCCCCCCCCCCCCCCCCCCCCCCCCTCCGCGGTAGATGCCGGGACCTGACCGTTCGAGATACATCCACGCCAGGACCGTTAGGTACCTAGACCGTAGACCTTCGAAGCATTCTCCCCCAGAATCTGCTTCTTCTCCGCCGCGCTGAACGATGCGCTGGTGATGCTCTCTTTCATGAGCTCGATGCTACCGATGGCGTGCGGATAATCGCTGCCGCCCAACAATTGGCTCACTCCACCGAAGTCGGCGGCGAATCGGAGCGCGCGCGGGTCGAAGTTCACCGTATCGAAGTAGAAGTTTCGCAGATACTCACTCGGCGGCCGCTTGATGTTGACGCGGCATTCATCGAACGCGCGCCAGCCCCGGTCCAGGCGTTCGGCCAGATAGGGAATCGTGCCCCCGAGATGGCTCAACACCCACTTGATGCGTGGATACCGCTCGGGAATGCCGCAGAAGACGAGCTTCGCCGCCGCGAGCGTGGTGTCGAACAGGAACCCGGTGAGCGGCATCAACCAGAACTCCGTCATCGCCTCCACGCCGACTGGACTCGTGGGATGAATGTGCAGCACCGCGCCCAGACGGTTCGCTTCGGCGTAGAGCGGCTCGAACCGTTGATCGGCGAGGGCGATGCCATTGACGTTGCTGAACAGCATCGCGCCGGGGAATCGCAGCTCCTCGACCGCGCGCCGCAGTTCGGCAACCGATGCTTTCGGGTCGCACAACGGCAGCGTCGCGAGCGCGGCAAAGCGCGGGCTACGCTCGCGGACGATCTTTGCGAACGCGTCGTTGACGAGCCGCGCGAGCTTGATGGCGAGCTCCGGGCGCTCGACGTGAGTACCCGGTGTCGTGAGGCTGATGACCTGCGTATCGACCCCCTCCCGCGCGAGGACGTCGGCGCGATAGGCGATGTCGCGATGACCACGCACCGCGACGTTGTAATCGCCGGGATAGTGGACGCGCGGGTTGCCCTCGTGATCGATCGTCACGCGGACGAGACTATCGCCGCCACGCAGCGCGTCGAGGTATTCAGGCGGATAGAAATGATTGTGGACGTCGTTCACCATGTGCGGTCAGACGGGTTGGGTAGCGGGCGCGGCGCGTCGCGCCCAGAGAAGGAACACGGGCCAACCGAGGAGCACGAGCAGGAGTCCGGTGAGACTCTCCATCGGCGCGGAGACGATCTGGTTGGCCGCGACGAGCAGCGCCGCCGCGGCAAATCCGATCGGGAGCGCCGCGCCTAACGGGGCGCGAAATGCCGGCCTCCGGTCCAGGCGCCGCCGAAGCAGCAGCAGTCCGACCGCCATCAGGGCAAAGAAGATCCATTCGGTGTACACGACACGCGCCACGAGAACCCGGTAGCTGCCAGTCGCCACCAGCACACATCCCCAGAGGCACTGGAGAATTATCGCGCGATGCGGCGTGTGATAGCGTGGATGGACATCGCCGAGGTGGCGGAAGACGAGACCATCGCGGGCCATCGCCAGATATGCGCGCGGCCCGGCGAGCACGATCCCGCTCAACGCGCCGAAGCTCGACACCGTGACGAGGGCGGCCATGACCGCCGCTCCGCCGCGGCCGAGCACCGCGTCCGCGGCGTCGGCGGCAACGCGCGTCGACGCGGCGACGCGACTCATCGGCAGCACGTGAAGGTACGCGAGATTCAAAAGTACATAACACACGGTCACGAGCACGACGCCGATGACCAACGCGCGTGGAATCGTGCGTTCGGGCGCGACCGTCTCGCCGGCGGCATACGTCACCATGTGCCAGCCGCCGAAGGCGAAGAGGCCGGCCGCGACGGCGAGGAGAACGCCCCGGGTCGTGCCGCCCTCGCTCACTGTCAACTTGACTGGCACAGATGGACCCAATGCGAACGCCGCGACGATCACCGCGACGATGGCGGCGACCTTCGCGATCGTGAGCGCCGTCTGGAGTGCGCTCCCCTGCCTAACGCCGACGTAATTCACCGCCGAGAGCACGACGATAGCCGCCGCGGCAACGACGCGCTGGCCGGCGTCGGTGATCGGCACGAGGACGCCGACATACCGCGCGAAAACCGTCGCGATCGCGGCGATGATGCCGGTGTGCATCGTCCAGAACATCGCCCAACCCCAGAGAAATCCGACGGCTGGCGAGAAGGCGCGCGTGAGATAGACGTAGACGCCGCCAGTGGCGGGGAACATCGCCGAGAGCTCGGCCGCGATGAGCGAGCCGCCTAACGTGAGTAGCCCAGCGAGGAGCCACACGGCCACGATCCCGACCACCGACGGCACCGCGCCGGTGACCGACGACGGCTGCACGAAGATCGACGCTCCTATGATCGTGCCGACGACCATCGCTGTTGCTTGCACGGGCCCGATCGTTCGCCGCAGACTAGGTGTTTCGCCCCTCGTCAAGTTCGTGGGACCGTTCGGCATCTACAATGTTTTATCGCGGGGGGACGCGGAGTGCCCTCCGTGCACTCCGCGCCCTCCGCGACAAAAATTCATGGGAGCTGAATGCGCGACGAAGCATGATCAACGCGCATCACCGACCACCTTCGGAGTGACATACACCCGCCGCAGCGCATCGAGATATTCCTCGTGAAGCCCCTTGAGAGTGTCGAACTCCCGCTTCACCGCCGCGCGGTATTCCGGGTGCGTCGCAAAGTCGAACAGCAGCGCGGCCATCGCTTGCGCGTCCACGATGAAGCCGTGGTGACCCACCTCGGTCAGCGCGTCGGCTTCCATCTCGTACGTGTGATTCGGCGCGTTCGAAGTTTTCGCGCTGAAGCCCACGCCGGGAACGTTGCTCGACACACTCCCTGTCTCTTCGTAGCCCTGTGGCTTGCCGGGCTCGGGCAACACACTGGTTGCGCCGTACTTCTTCTCGTACGCGAACGCGAGCTCGTCGAGCGTGGCGATGCCGATGCCGTCGCGGTTGTGGCCATAGTGGTCGATCTTCACCTGCGTGCCGGTGGCGAGCGCCGCGGCGCGCGCGGCGTTGTCCACCATCTCCGTCTCCTGCGCGAGGTAGACCTCGTCCGGATAGCGGATGTAGAAATCGGCGGCCGTCCTGTCCGGTACGACGTTAGGCGCGGCGCCGCCCTCGGTGATGACACCCTGAATCCGCGCCTCCGGCCTCAGATTGCTCCGAATCGCGTCGATGTTGTTGAAGAGGTGGATCACCGCCTCGAGCGCATTCCGGCCGTTCCAGGCCGTGAGCTGGTGCGCCGGCGCGCCGAAGAAGGTGTACTTCGCGCCGTCGATGTTCATGCAGCAGGTGCCGAAGCCCGGCGCGGCGCGCGACGTCGCGCTCGTCGAGTGGCTGCGCACCAGCACGTCAACACCCTTGAACGCGCCGGAGTCGAACATCACCGTCTTGGCGTTAGGCGGCATCATCTCCTCCCCCGGCGTGCCGAACACCGTGACGCTCCCCGGCGTCTTCGTACGCGTCAGGTACTCGGCGATGGCGACGGCCGCGGCCATCCCGATCGGTCCCTGGGTCGAGTGCTGGTCGCCGTGGAACGCGCCCTTCGTGCCTCGTAAGGCATCGTACTCGAGGATGATGCCGAGGTTGGGCGAGCCGGAGGACTTGGTGTAGTGGGCGACGAACGCGGTCTTGAGCCCGCCCGTGCCCATCTGCACATCGAAGTCGTGCTTGCGGAGGTAGTCGACGAGGATCTGCACCGAGCGTGTTTCCTCGAAGCCGATCTCCGGGTGACGCGTGATGTCGTCGCCCATCGCGAGCAGCTCGCTGTCCATCAGCGCCTTCGCCCGTGCGACGACGGCATCACGCGCGCCGCTCGGCGCCGTGAGCTTGTTGACCATCGCCGTGACGTCGAGCGAACGCTCGAGACTGTCGAGCTTGCGGACCACGGAGCGCGCGGCGTCTCGCTCGGTGGGCGTCTCCTGGGCGCTCGCCGCGACGGGCGCGAGCAATACGAGCACGAAAGCAATGAATCGGCGCATGGCGTCTCCCGAGTGGATTCGATCGGGGATAAGGCTGCACGCCACGCGCGTCGGCGGCTAGATGCCGGAAGAGGCCGCTCCTGGCGATCTCTGGCACGCGCCACGCATATGACGAGACCGGCAAGACGCTCGGCAGCCACGAGCGCCTGGCCGGCGCCCGCCTGCACGGCGGGTGGGAGGGGGGACACCAGCTTCGATGAGCACTCGAACTCGGGAGAGGAACAATGGCTGACGTCAACATTCAGCAAACGCCGTCAGGCGAATCGCGCGGTGGCGGCTCGGGCGCAGTCTGGGCGATCGTCGTGGTCATTCTGCTACTGGTGATTGCGTGGCTCGTCTGGGGTGGCGGTCTACATCGGTCGAGCACCACAAACCTGAACGTCAACGTTCCAGGCCAGACTGGCGGCTCCGGTGGCGGATCGGGCTCCGGTTCGGGCGGCAGCGGTGGAGGCTCAGGGGGCGCGACAAAGGCTCCGCCGACGAAGACTCCATAGAGACCGGATCGCCGTCACCGAGAGTTACGGATCACTCTTGCCGCCACGTGGGGTGTTCTGGCGGCAGAGACCAACGGGGAAAACGCCGACACGTCCGGACACTGCGCGAAACTGCCGCGGATTGTTCCTCGGCTCGTGATGCTCCCTGCGCAAAAAGCCCGAACGATTCACAACTAAATAATCGTCCGGGCTCGTTCTGTTAGGAACCTTCACGGAATGAGGAGCGGACCGCGGCAGTTTCCGCGCAGTGTCCTGCCGTGTCCGCGTTTCAAACAGTTGATGTGTTGCCTTACGAAGAATCGTCGGGCGGTCTGAGTGGCCGACCTGACAGTCTGAGTGGCACGACCGGACGGTCTGAGGCGCCGCCATCAGACCGCCCGCACCTTCCATCTTCCTCGCCGAAAGAGCACTGCGCTCACCACCGCGAGCATCGAGAACGCGACCGCCACGGCGACGTAGACCCCACGCGGGCCGTAGCCTAACGGTTTCGACAGCACGAAGGCGAGCGGGATCTCGAACAGCCAGAACACCACCACATTCAGGATCGTTGGCGTCGTCGTGTCGCCCGCGCCGTTGAAGGCCGCCGCGAGCACCATCCCGTAGGCATAGAACAAAAAGCCAAGGGCGATGATCCGCAGCGTGTCCACCGCGTAGGGCATGACCCCGGGATCCGTCGTGAAGATCGTCGCGATCGGATGCGCGAACAGCACGAACACCGCCCCGACCACCCCGAGGAAGATCATATTGTAGAACCCCGCGATCCACACCGCGCGCTCGGCCCGCTCCGGCTTGCGCGCGCCTAACGCCTGGCCCACCATCGTCGCCGCGGCGTTCGACAGCCCCCACGACGGCAACAGCGCGAATATCACGACCCGGATGCCGATCGTGTAGCCGGCGAGCACGTCGCTGCCGAACGATGAAAGAATGCGAATCAGGCCGATCCAGCTCGCCGTGCCGATGAGCGTCTGCAGCGTCCCGTTCGCCGAGAGCTGAACCAATCGTGCGATGACCTTGGGATCGATCCGCAGATGACGCTTGCGGATCGACACGCGGGCGCTGCTGCCGCGTAAGAGCCGGCTCAGCGCGAACAGCGCGCCCGTCCCACGGCCAATGTTCGTCGCGATCGCCGCGCCCTTGACGCCGAGCGCGGGGAAGGGCCCGAGCCCGAAGATCAGGCACGGGCCGAGCGCGATGTTGATCGCGTTTGCCAGCCAGAGCACGCGCATCGCGATCGCCGCGTCTCCGGCGCCGCGGAAGATCGCATTGACCAGGAAGAGGAGCAGAATCGTCGCGTTGCCGCCGAGCATGATCCGCGCGTACGTCGAGCCCATCGCCAACAATGACGGTGAGCCGCCCATGAGCTCGAGCAGACGTGGCGCCAGCAGCACACCGCTGACGCCAAGAACGACCGCGACGAGCACCCCGAGCACGATCGCCTGCATCGCGGCGAGCGACGCGCCATCGGCGTCGCGCTCACCGGTGCGGCGCGCGACCATCGCCGTCGCGCCGATGGCGAGTCCCATCGCCAGGGAGTAGATGATGGTGAGCAACGACTCGGTGAGGCCGACAGTCGCCACGGCCTCCGCGCCGAGTCGCGACACGAAAAAGACGTCGCAGACGGCGAAGACGCTCTCCATCACCATCTCGAGTACCATCGGGACCGCGAGCACGAGGATCGCGCGGCCGATCGCGCCCTCGGTGTAGTCGCGGCGCGATCCACGCAGCGCCTCGCGTACACCCGACCAGAATCCCTCGGCAGGGGGTGCGTGCGCGAGTGACTGCCCGTCGAGTGCGTCCGTGAATTCGGATGACATAATCTTGCGTGATCTGAATGTGAGAAGGGGCGGCACCGAGATCGGTGCCGCCCCTTCTTACAGGCTCTGGCGAGCGGTCGATCGATCAGTGCATGAGTCGTCTGCGCGCGAACACGCCACGGGCGGCGTCGCTGGCGCATACGAGAGCGGTAGTTGTCGTGAGATTCTTGCGCATCGGCTGATCGAAGGGGTTGGGCGGAGGTCGCCCAACGGTCCGCACAATGTACGCGCCACCGGAGCGGCGCACAATGGCGCGCGCTTCATGGCACTTCGTTTGCCGCGATCAGTCATTGATGAAAAAATCGTCAACTCTGGTCACGTGAGATGGGCGTGGAAAGGAGAACACATCATGGCATCACGAAGCGGCGGACGAAACAACGATCGGACCAGCACACGTGCAAACGCTGGCACCAGCAACACGAGCGGCTCAGCCCGGAACGCGACCGCTGGTCGCACCAGTGGGCCGAGCAGCGGCACTGGCGGTGGCACGAGCGCCGGTGGCCGGACGAATACCGCCAGCTCCAACGCGGCGCGTCGTCCGAATGCGCCGACCTCGAGCGGCGCGAGCGCGTCGCCAGCCGGAAGCGGCGCCACGGGTCAGGGCGCCAGCTCGGGTCAGAGCAGCACCTCGGGTCAAAGCAATACCGCGGCCCAGAGCAACACCGCGGGTCAGAGTACCACGAGCGGCAGCAGTGCGGGCACCAGCACATCGTCGCCGCGCAGCGACCAGGAGCGAGAGCTGCACACATCGCGTGAAGAGCAAGGCAACATGCGTCCCGCGGCAGCACGTCAGCGCGGCAATAGCGCCCCGCAGGGCGGCGGACAATGGGCGCCGATCTTCACGTCAGCGAGTCCCTTCGCGATGATGCGTCGCATGATGGAGGACATGGATCGCCTCTTCTCCGATTTTGGCTTCTCGCATCCCGGTGCGTTCGCGTCGAGCGTCCTCAACCCCGGCAACTGGGGAACGGGTCAGACGCAGCACGCCATCGGCGGCGGCTCGCCCGCTGGCCAGAGCGCCTCGCCGACATCGTCGCGGCAAGGGCTGCAGCGCGGTGAACGGCAAGGACTCTCACCGGCGGCGCTACGCAGCTTATGGGCGCCTCAGGTGGAAGTCTTCGAGCGTGGCAACAATCTCGTCATCCGCGCCGAACTGCCCGGTCTCTCGCGCGAAGACGTGGACGTGGAGATCGACGACGACACGCTGATCATCCGCGGCGAGCGGCACAACGATGTCGACGACGAGCAGGAAGGCTACTATCGCAGCGAGCGGAGTTACGGAAGTTTTTATCGCGCCATTCCGCTTCCGGACAACATCGACGCGAGCCAGTGCAATGCGAGCTTCCGCGACGGTGTGCTGCAGGTGTCGCTTCCAAAGCCGCCGCAGCAGTCGCGGGCGCGGAAGATCGACGTGAAGTAGTGGTTGGTGGCTGGTGGCTTGTGGCTGGTGGAATACGAAAAGGCCGGCGAGCTGGACTCGCCGGCCTTCATTTTCCGATTACCAACCACCAGTCACCAGCAACCAGGCACCACTCAAGGCACCGCGACTGGGTCTCCATTCAGATCCAACACCACCACTGGCGCGATGTTCGTCGCCTTGAGCGGCTGCTCGATCTGCTTGCGATCGCCGACGATCACGATCGCGACGTGATCGACGTCGATGTACTTGTTGGCGACGCGCGTGACGTCATCCTTCGTCACCGCGCGAACATTGCGCGCGTAGTTCTGATAATAGTCCTGCGGCAGCTGCTCGAGATAGAGATCGCTGATCGAGCCGTTCACGGCGCCCACGGACGAGAAGTTCTGCGGTAGGCTCTGGACGAGATTGTCCTCCGCCATCTTCAGCTCGTCGTCGGTGACTGGACGCGTGCCGCGAATATCGCGTAGCTGGCTCATGAACTCGATGAGCGCGCTGTCGGTCTTCGCGGTCACGATGTCGCCGCCCGTCCTGAACGAGCCCGGGCCCTTGCCGTAGCTGAAGTCCGACGACACGCCGTAGCTATAGGCCTTCTGCTCGCGGATGTCCGCGTTGAGTCGCGACTGGAACATGCCGCCCAACATCGTGTTGAGGACCTCGAGCGCGTAGTAATCGGGAGTGCTGCGCGCGGGTCCTGGCAACCCGATGAGGAAGCTGGACTGCGCCGCGCCCGGCTTGTCGACGAGATACACGGTCGTCGCCTTTGGCGGAGTCACCGTCGGATAATCGAAGCTCGGCATGGAGCCGCCGGCGTTCCACGGCGCGAGCACGCGATCCATCATCGCCTGCACCGCCGCCGGCTCGACGTCGCCGACAACGGTGATGATCGCGTGGCCAGGCGTGAAGTACGACTTTGCTAAATTCGTGATGTCGTCACGCGTGATCGACTGGACCGACTGCTCCGAGACCGTGCGCCCGTACGGGTGCGCCGTGCCGTAGAGCGTCTTGGCGAAGACGCGTCCCGCGATCACCGCGGTGCGGTCCTTCGCCTGCGTCAACGTCACCAATCGCCGCGCGCGATAGCGCTCGATCGCTTCGGTCGGGAACGAAGCATTGACAAGCATGTCCTCGACGATCTGCAGCACTCGCTCGACCTTGTCGGTCGTTGCGAGGAAGCTGATGGAGCCGGCCTCGCCACCGATGCCGATGCGGACGCCGGTACCGAGGAGCTGGAGTGCATTCGAGATGTCGTCGCCACTCTTCGTCTTGGTGCCCTCGCTGAGCATCGCGCCCGCGAACTCGCCGACCCCTGGCTTGTCCGCCGGATCGTACTGGTCACTGCCGCCGACGAAGTTGATGTCGACCGAGACGAGCGGAAGGTTATGGCGCGACGAGACGATGAGCTGCGCGCCGTTGGCGAGCTTCATCGACGACCAGGTGGGTACGCGCAACGCGGGGGCCGTCCCGGGGGACGGGATCGCGGTGCGGTCGAAGGCGGCGGTCTTTGCCGGGGCCTTCTGCGCCGACGAGGGACTCGCGACGGCGGCGCCGGCCACCATCGCCGCGCCCGCGGCGACGCGTCGCATGCTTGTATATACGCTCATCACTTGCCTCCATCGTCGGTGACGGTCACGCTCTGCTCGGCCTTGGCCGCATCCTGCTTCTTGCCTAACGGTACGACCGAGAGCACGACGCGTCCCTTCGTGAGATAGTGATTGGCGACGCGCTTCACTTCGGCGCCGGTCACGCTCTGCGCCTCGCGATACTCCTTCTGATAGTAGGCGGGATCGTTATGGAAGGTCTCGCCCGTCGCGAGGGTGAACGCCTTGTTCAGGTTGGATTCGAGTCCGCTGACGAAGCCAAGCTCGATGCCCGCCTTGGCGCGCGCGACTTCCTCGTCCGTTGGACCCTCGTGCTGCAGCCGCTGAATGATCGAGTCGGCGGCGAGCTCGAGATCCGTGAGCGAATGCCCAGGCCGTGGGGTGAGCGTGATCTGGAATTGCCCGCCGTTCTCGTTCGTGTTCTGGCGCGCGCTCACGGCGGTCGCCCACTGACGGTCGTAGACGAGCTCTTTCTGCAGCCGCGAGGTGCGGCTGCCGGCGAGGACGCTCGCCAGCACGTCGAGGATGTGATCGTCGACGTGTGATTCACCCACCGTCGGCCAGGAGATCGTTAGGCGAGGCACCTGGACGCGATCCTCGAACACGAGCCGCTTCTCGCCGGCGAGCGCGACGAGAGGGACCTTTGGACGTGTGATCGCTTTGCCGCGCGGAATGTCGCCGAAATACTTCTGCACCCAGCTCTTCGCCTGCGCGGGATCGAAATCGCCGGCAATCGTGATCGTCGCGTTGTTCGGCGCGTAGTACAGCCGGAAGAAATTCTTCACGTCGTCCAGCGACGCCTGGGAGAGATCCGTCATGCTGCCGATCACGGGCCAGGAGTATGGATGATCCTTCGGATAAAGCGCGGCGTCGAGGATCTCGCTCGAGCGCCCGTATGGCTGATTGTCCACGCGCTGCCGACGCTCGTTCTTCACGACGTCGCGCTGCAGGTTCAGCTTCGTCGAGTTGAGCGAGTCGAGCAGGAAGCCCATTCGATCGGACTCCAACCAGATCGCGGACTCGAGGTAGTTCGACGGCACGATCTCGTAGTACGTCGTCATGTCGTTGAACGTCGAGCCATTGTTGAAGCCGCCCACGCCCTCCGTCAGCTTGTCATGCATGCCATAGGGTACGTGACCGGAGCCCGTGAACATGACGTGCTCGAAGAGATGCGCGAAGCCGGTGCGGCCGGGCAGCTCGTTCTTCGAGCCGACGTGATACATGAGGTTCACCGCGACCGTCGGTACGGCATGATCGGGTGAGAGGATCACGTTGAGCCCGTTCGAAAGTTGATAATGCTCGAACGGGATGGTGATCTCGCTGCGAGACGCGTGGCTCGCCGGCTTTTGCGCCGGCGCCGACGGCGCGGCGATCAATGCGGCGAGTATTGCCGCGATCGAGCCGCGCCTGTACGCCCGCGCCGAGGATCGAGAGATCCGAGTCACTATGCGGGTCCTATGTTGAGGGCAGAACGAAAGTTATGGAAGGAACTCCAAGTTGCCTAGCGACGGTGATACCGAGCAGAGGCTGTATGGGTTCCGTACTGTGGTGGCTGGTGGCTTCTTGTTGGTGATTGGTGAATTCGGATTGGCGGGCGCTCTGCGCCCGCAGTCCTTGTTTTACCAGTCACCAGTCACCAGTCAATAGCCACCAGCCACTATTATGCTCGCGACCGCTTCCGCCAGTCGGCCTTTATCAGGGACGGTACCCTGCGCGACACGTGGTGATCCACCACCGCGGCCACCGAACTTCGTGACGACCTCGCGCAGCGTGCGACCCGCGTCGATGCCCGTGTCCTCGGCGGCAGCGAGCAGGAGCGATGGCGGCTCGGCGACCGTGCCCACGAGCACCGCGCCCGGCAATGCGGCCATCGCCTGCGCTACGGTGCGGAGCTCGTCCATCGATACGGCCTCGTGCCTTACGACTTTGCGTCCACGAGCGTCGGTGGCTGCCGCGTCATACAGCGACTTCGCGCGATAGGTCGCCAGCTCGCGCTCGAGCTTCCGCCGTTCGTTCTCAGCCGCGCGAAGCTGCTCGCCCTGCGCGCCCACCAACGCCGGCGCGTCGTCGAGTGAAGCCGATAGCACTCCGGCGATCCGCGTCAGCGCCTCGTAGTCGGCGCGCGCGCGCCGCACGGCGCGCAGCCCGCAGACGAACTCGAGGCGCGCCGACTTTCGCACACGCTCAACTTTACGGATGAGCAGCCCGCCAATTTCACCCGTGGCGCGCACGTGTGTGCCCCCGCATGCGCTCCGGTCGAGATGCGCGATCGTGACAATGCGCAGCCTGCCGGAACGCTCGCTCTCCTTGCGCAGGCCGGCTGCCGCTGCCGCGTCCTCGAAGCTTGTCGTCACCGGACGATTCTCGGCAATGATGAGATTCGTACGGGCCTCGGCGGCCACGACCTGCTCCGGACTCACGGCGTCCACGTCGAGATCGAGTGAGGAATAGTCACGGCCAAAGTGCACGCTCACCGTGTGAAAGCCGTACGCGTCCTCGAGCACCGCCGACAGCAGATGCTGACCGGTGTGCTGTTGCATGTGATCGAAGCGGCGTTCCCACTCGATCTCGCCCGTGACATCGCTCGCGTCGAGCGGCGACTCGAGGACGTGCGCGATCCGTTCACCTTCGTCGATGACGTCGGCGATACGGATGCCGTTCAAATTGCCCAGATCGTGGGCCTGTCCCCCCGATGTCGGATAGAACGCCGTGCGGTCGAGATAAACCCGGCGTCCTTCCTCCGTCCGATCAGTGACGTGAGCTTCGAAACTCGTGAGGTACGAATCCGTGTAGTACAGGCGTGTTGTGCTCATGGCGCGCGGCAAGTGTCGTCGCTAAATATGTCGCGCCAACCTCCAGTCTTCTCCCCCCGAGGCCAATTCTTGAACCGCATGTGGCGCTGGCTCGCGTATGCGGGCAGCGGTGTCGTTGCGCTAATCGTCGTCGTTACGGCCGCGATGTATGGGCGTTAAGCGGCTTTTCCTCGGCGTCGTCGCCATCGCGGGCGTCGCGCTGCTCGCGGAGCGGTGGGTGAACCTTCCCGCGGTCACACAAAGCGGCGGCGCCGCCGAAGGCGTTGGCGGAAGCTCAGAGGATTCGCACCGCCAGCCGCCGGTGAGTCCCGGGTTCGAGGGGTGTCCTCCGGACGGCGACGGTGGCGATCGCACGCTCAATCGGCTGAAGAATCGCGTGGACAGCACCGAATGGGCGCCGACTCCCATAGCGAATGTGCTGTCGCTCACGTGGCCGCCGTACGCCGTTAGGCGAACCCGCGACGAATGGAGCCGGGCCGACAGGCGCGCCGTTGCTCGAAGCGAGGGACTCCCGATCGCCATCGAGGGCTACTTCGTCGGCGCGAAGACGGAAGGCCCGGAAGCGACGAACTGCCATGGCGCCGAATCGAAGTTCCGCGACTGGCATCTGTGGCTCGCCGCGACACCGGGCAAGGATCGCCGCCGCTCGATCGTCGTCGAGACGACGCCAGCGATTCGCGCCCAGCACGCGGACTGGTCGATCAACGACATTCACCGACTCGTGCGGGACAGCACCCTCGTGCGCGTCAGCGGCTGGCTGCTTTTCGATCAGGAGCATCCGGAGCAGCTCGGCAAGACACGAGGCACGCTCTGGGAGATCCATCCAGTGATGAAGGTCGAGGTACTGCGCGACGGGCGGTGGAACCCGATCTGAGCTCGGTCGCAGCGTCGATCGCCCTTTACCACGAGGCTCGGACGATGAAGAAGGCCATCTCGATTACCGTCACGCTCTGGATCGAAGGCGAGGACGAGCCAGCGCACGACTTTGCGAAGTCGACGAGTGATGCCGTGCGCGACATGATCCAGACAGCGGCCGCGAAGTACCCCGGGCTCGCCGTTACGATTCGCTCAATCAAGGAAAAGTAAGACGGCCGGTCGCAGCTCAGGCGCTGGCAGCTCCTTGGCTGGGCACAACTACGTTCTTCCCGCCGAAGAGAATCCGCCCTCGAATCGGCACCGTCCGCGGCACGCCGCGGATTGCCCAGAGCAGCATCGCGCAACAGCCGAGCGTCAGGGCGCCGAGCGTCAATAGCAGCTCGTTCGTCGCGATGATGGCGCCGGTGCGCAGTCGTTCCGCCTCGAGCGAGAGGCGGACGATCTGCAGTGCCTTCTCGTGTGTCATCGGTCGCTTGCCCTGCTCGACGGCGGCGATGTAGTCGCTCCGGTGCTGCCAGTTGTCGCTGCCTTCGACGATCAGCCGCAGCCGGGTGGCCGTGTAGAACATCCCGGCCACTATCAGCACGAGCACGAGCGTTGGCGCAATCAGAAAGAACTTTCGGTCGAGTCGCATACTCAATGGACAGCGACCGGGGGCCCAACGTCACGACCGGCTACTTCGTCGGGCGCTTCGTCAGCCGCGCCGTCTCGGCCACCATGCACCATCGCCTGAGCTGATGATCCGACGCGTCCGCCCATTCGGGTTGAGGGATAGGCGCGAACCGACGGCGCTCACCGTCGCTGGCCTCGAACACGAGCCAGCCGCGGGTCAGGTCGTTGCGAAGACGCGCCCGCGGCTGATCCGAGAGGCGTCGCTCCGGCATGCCTGGCGGCGGTCCTCCACGGCGCAGCCGTCGCTCGACTAGCGATGGATAGACGTCCCACACGCGCCAGCTACGACCTCGGTCATCATTGAACTCTCGAATTGCCATGGCGGTGCTTCTATTTAGGCCGCAGCGTCATGCTGATCCTGGTGGCCTGGCTGAGCAAGCGCTCGAGCTCTTCGTCGGACACATCCGTCCAGGTGAGGGGCAGCGGTGAAAGACGTCGACGTTCGTGTTCACTCTCGAACATGAGCCAGGTGCGGGTCGCCTGCAGCTTGTGAGAGTACGCCGGCTGCATCGCGCCGGGTGGCGGCGCGATGATGACGTCGAAGACGTCCCACCGAACGCCATTCCGGTCGGTAAAGACACGTCGTGTCACCGCGGTCGAGCTCCGGTGGAATCGGGCCGGCCCGGCTCCGGCTTCCGGCACGGCACCCGCGTCGCCCGCACCGTGCTCACTGGATTCTTCACTCGGCCGTCGGCGACGAGTGCGATGGCGCGGCCGAGGAGCGTGTCGCCATGTTGTTCGCGCCAATCGATCGAAACCCCCGCGGGCCACCAGGCGGGGAAGAGCAGAAGCACGGAATCCGATGGTTCACCCTTTGTCTTGCCGTCGCCGAGTCGCGCGGCCCAGTCACGCGGCGCGCCCGCTGGCGCACCGGTCGTCGGATCGTGACCGGGATTGTACGTGTTGGCAACGCTGTTGAGCGGCGGGTCCCACGCACTGAACGCGAACCGGTAGCATTCGTCAGGGGCGAGCGTACTCTGCGGCCTAACGATGCTCGGCATGATGACAAGCATGAGGATGAGACCGAACGCGCGCATGGGAATATGATATCGCACGGGCGAGCGGCGTGCATCGCACGCGAACCACTCACAGCAGCGTGCCACGCAACACGATCAGCGCGACCGAGAAATAAATCACGAGCCCGGTCACGTCCACCAAGGTCGCGACGAATGGCGCCGAGGCGCTGGCGGGGTCGAAGCCGATTCGCTTCAGCAGGAATGGAAGCATCGAGCCCGCGAGAGATCCGAAGCACACGATGCCGATGAGCGCGAAGCCGACGGTGAACGCGACGAGGTGAAAGTGCTGGCCATAATCGAACAGGCCGAGGTGCTGCCAGATCTCGATTCGCGCGATGCCGATCACACCGAGGATCGAGCCGAGCACGAGACCGGTGGGCAGCTCACGAAGAGCAATGCGCCACCAGTCGCCGAGCCGGATCTCGTGGAGCGCGATGGCGCGGATGATCAGCGACGTCGCCTGCGATCCGGAGTTGCCGCCCGAGCTCATAACGAGTGGAATGAACATCGAGAGCACGACCGCCTTCGCGATCTCACCTTCGAAGTGCTGCATTGCCGTCGCGGTGAGCATCTCGGACAGAAAGAGCGCGCACAGCCAACCCGCGCGCTTCTTGATCATTCGTCCGAGTCCGATCTCCATGTAGGGGGCGTCGAGCGCTTCCATACCGCCGAACTTCTGCGCGTCTTCAGTCTGCTCATGCACGATCGCGTCGATCACGTCGTCGACCGTCACGATGCCGAGGACGTGACCGCCTTCGTCGACGACCGGCACGGCGAGGAGATTGTACTTCGAGATCAGCCGCGCGACTTCTTCGCGGTCGGTGAGCGGCCGAACACTCAACGGCTTTCGCTGATCGCCGACAGCAAGGACGACGGCCTGCCGATCCGCCGTCATCAGTTCGCGCAACGACACGACGTGCACCAGGCGCGTGTCATTCGGGTCGAGCACGTACACGGCATATACCGTCTCCTTCGCCCGGCCGACCTCGCCGATATAGCGCAGCGTCTGCTCGACGGTCCACGTCGCCGGAACACCAACGAACTCCGTCGTCATGATGCCGCCGGCGCTTTCCGGCGCATACTCGAGGAGCATCTCGAGCGATCGACGCGTCGGCGTGTCGAGCAGCTTCAGGAGCTTCGCGCGATTCGGCTCGCGCATCTCGCGAACGAGATCGGTCCGTTGGTCGGCCGACATCGCTTCCGCGAGTGCCGCGGCTTCGTCGGGACCCATCCGCTGGATGATCGCGGCGCGGTGGCGATCGAGCTCGGGCTCGTCGAAGACCTGGACCGCGAGATCGAACGGCAGGGCCGCCATCACCTTTGCGCCCGCCTCGGGGCCGAGGTCGCGAAGCGCATCCGCGACGTCGGCGGCGCGCATGCCCGCGAGCGCTTCGGCCAGCTCGCTCGGATCTCCGTGCAGCAGATACAGCAGCTCCGGCGGAGCTGCTGTCCGCCCGCCATCAGTCACCATCACGTCCTCGCGTCGGTTGGTGTCGCTCCGTTCGCACTATGACTCGCAGAGCCCGGCGACGGTTACGTCGGACGTGACGAAACTAGCACCTACTCTTCCTTTTCAGCGTCCTTGTCCGACTCGGCGGGTTTGGGTGCGGGCGACGCGGTGACTTTCTTCGGCCGTCCACCCTTCGACCGTTCGGCGTCCGCGGCGAGCAGAGCGTGATAAGCCCGACGCGCCTGCTCCATGGGATGCTCGGAATGACGGACCTTCGCGGCACGCCGTGCCTTCTCGCGGCGGTAGTGCTCGCGTGCCTCTTCGTGGCTGGACTCGCCGGTCGCAAAGGTCGGCTTGTCGCTCTCGGTCGTCTTCGTCGGGCGCCTGACGCGCGTGGATCGTCTTCGCTGACGCTTCTCGTTTCCGGTTTTCATCAGCCCCCCGGCCTGGACAGGAATGAAACGGGGCAAACGGTGTTCCCAAGAATGGTGGTTGGTGGCTAGTGGCTAGTGGCTGGTGAAGGATGAATGCGGCGAGCTCCGCTCGCCGCTCATCCGAATCCACCAACCACCGACCACCAACCACAGGCATTGTTCTTGCCTTCCCCACATTAGCAATCTCATAACATCGAGCGAGCGTGGACCGTCCGTTTCGACAGAACCTGGCGGCAACAGCTGGAGAGCAGAACTGGATCTCCGCCGCCACGATCACACAGATTCGTAGCCTCATCGCGTCGCGGCTCGATGGGCGGCGCGAGGTGGACGGCGACGTGGAGCTCATCTCGTCCCAGCTCGTCGCCGCCGCGCGCGACAAGGGCTTCACCCCTGAGCGGATGTTGATCGCATTGCGCGCCCTGTGGCGGGACTTTGCGCTCTCCCAGCACGATCGGCTGCAGCTCGCCGGCCTTTACGACCACATCGTTCGGCGGACGATCGACAAGTACTACGAAGACTGAACGGCAGCGGCCTCGCTCCGCGCGGCGATCCAGACGAACAGCGCGATCAACACCCAGAAGGGATTCCGGAATCCGTACAGACCTACCGCGCCTAACAATACGGCGAGCACGCGCCCAACCCAGGCCGCGATGCCGGTCGCGCGCGCGTAACTGCTCATCCGCATCGCCAGCAGCGCACGCAGCACGCGGCCGCCGTCCATTGGAAACGCCGGCAACATGTTGAAGAGCGCGAGCACGATGTTCACGAACACGAACTGGAAGACGAAGCCCCGCACCGACGACAGCACGTCGAAATCGTAGATCGAGAGCGTCGGCAGCGGGCCGGTGAGCCGCACCGCCGCGAAGAGCACGATCGCCAGAGCGACATTCACCGCCGGGCCGGCGAGGGCGACGAGCAGCTCCTGCCGTGGGTTGCGCGGCATTCGCTCCAGTCCGGCGACGCCCCCGATCGGTAGAAGGATGATGTATCGCGTCTGCACGCCAAAGCGTCGCGCCGTGAGTGCGTGTCCGAGCTCGTGCAGCACGACGATCGAGAAGAGCGTGAACAGATAGAGCATCGCGCCCGCGACGGCGCGCACCCCGAACACGTATTCCTGGACCGCGATCCAGACGAGGATCAACAGATATGTAGCGTGAACGTAGATGCCGATCCCCGCGATCCGGCCGATGCGCCACGACAACTTCATTGCAGCGGCGCGCCTTCCCACGGTGTGCCCGGACGCCGGCTCCGCAGATAGAGATTCAGGGATCCGAACTTGAGCGACGACTTGAGCTGCACGAGCGTCCGCGTGCTGTCGTCGGTGAACCACGCCTCGGCGCGTCCTCCCTCACCGAAGATGCCCGACGTCTTGATGACGGGCCTAACGACAATCGCGTTGAAGGTGCCCGCCGGCACCTTCACCTGTTCCTTGCGCACGACGACGACCCGCACCGGATTCTTGTCGGGCCGGAAATACCGCTGGAATTCGTACGTCTGCCCGACCTCGAGCGGGATGCTGCGCACGAAGAAGAGGAACGAAGCCTCGTCCAGCGGATCGGGCACCGTCGGCGCCTCCGGCTTGCCGTTCTCGATGAAGACCTGCCGATCGGGAAAGAACTCGAACGTCCGCTGGCGATCGTACGACCCTTCGTCGATGCTCTGCGCGGCGCGCAGGGTCGAAAAGGTCTCGGGATCGAACCAGCTCTCGTAGTCGTCGTTCACTCGGTAGAACCGAACGCCGCCCGAGACTCTGAACGACGCATGGATTGCCGGCATCCCGCGAACGCTGTCGAGCCCCTGCACCTCGAGCACCGCGCTCCCAACCCCCAGGAATCCGTACTTCACCTGATACTCGAGCCGCTCGTTGTCCTTGAATGGCAGCCGCGCAAGCGCGACAGCGAGTCGCGATGGTGCGGGCGGCGTTGGCTGCGCGGCCGCTGGCGGCTGCGCGACGGCCGGCGCTGTGCTCGTGCTCGCCGTGACAGTCGACTCCGCACGCGCGGCACTTGCGACCGATGATGTGTTCGGCGTCGCCCCAACTGACGCTGGAGCTTTGGCCGGAGTGAGACCGGCGGCCATCACAGGCCTTGGCGCTGGGGTCGTCGGTCGAGTCGGAGACGCCGGAGCAATCGCGACAGTTCCCGCCGTGTTGCCAGCGCTTGTCGCCGTGCTGCCGGCCGACTTCGTCCCGTGACTCTGGCAGCTCGACAGCAGCATTGCGAAGAGCAAAGTTCTCGCTCTCCGTATTGCTCGCTTACCGATCACCGCCGAACCGCGCATGTCTTACCGCCCTTATCACGGGACAACGCCTCTCCCGTCAAGTTCATGCCGCATGCCATGCGCCGCAGCGAGCGGCCCACGTGTGAGATGCCTCGGCTTCGCATCTGTCTGCCTCTCACTGCTCGTGACCTCGATGGCGGCGGCTCAGCAACCGACGGCTCAGACGCAGGCCGACGATTACACCCGCTACGAGCTGCTCGCTCCCGGCACCGCACGCTTTCGCATCCTCTACGAGGTGACGGCGACGGCCGCGGGAGCGACGGAGTTCTTCAATCCAATCCGAAAGGGTAGCGTCGCCAGCGACGAGCACGTCTACGATCGATACACCGGCGCGCCGCTCGCGTTCGACGTCGTAAGTGGCGACGTCGCGCGCGGGGGTGGCGTGCGCAACGCCGACAGCTCGTCGCAGTACATCCGTGTGCGACTCGCGCGCTCCGTCCCAAAGGACGGTGAAGCGCGAATTCTCATCGATAAGACGTACTACGACCCGAAGAGCTACTACGAGGAGAACGGGACGCTCGTCTTCGCGCGCCCGCTCGGCATCAAGCGCAACGCCATTGTTCTGCCGCTCGGGTACGAAATCGTGACGTGTGATATTCCGTCGCAGATCATTCGGGAGCCTGATGGACGGCTGTCGATCAGCTTCTGGAACGCGCTGCCGGCGGAGGCGCCGCTCGTCATCAAAGCCCGACGTCTCTCGGAGCAGGCGATCCAGCGACTTCAGGGCGAGCGTCGCGCCGCAGCCGACCAGGGGTTCGCGATTCGACTCGCCGCCCCAACACCGCTTCCCCCGCCCGCTGTGGTGGCGCTCGACGAGCGCGCGCACCAGAGCCGCAAGATCGTCTACTTCCTGCAGCAGCCGGAGACGCACGCATTCGATCTCTATCACGACTACACCGAGTCGCGCGTCGGCGCGGACAAGTACCTGAACGTGGTGCGTACGGGCAGCTTCGTCTCCCATCCGTCGGCACGCGTTCTTGATACGGGTGAGGAACTGAAATGGGACGTCTTGACCGGAGACGCCATTCGTCGCGCCGGTCTCGACGTTTCCGACGTGACGCCCTCCACCCAAGTGGTGGTCTTTCACTTCAGTGCGGTGAGGCCGGGAACGTCGGTGCGTTTGCGTATGTACGAGACGTATACCGACAGCGCCCGCTATCGGCTGGACGGGGAGCAGCTCGTGTGGCATCGGTCGTTTGGTCGGCCCGCGAACGCTGTCGTGCTGCCGGTGGGCTGGTATGTCACGAACAGCACAACACCAGGTACGATCAGCGAGACCGCGGACGGGCGCGTGCGTCTCGATTTCATCAATCCGCGGCCCGACGAGATCGACGTGCTTCTTACGGCAAGCCGGCGCGAGCGGGCGAGCCCATGATCAGGCGACATCGGCATGGACAAGGCCGCCAGTATTCTCATCATCGACGACGAGCAGCAGATCCGGAGCGCGGTTCGCAACGCGCTTCGCGAAGTCGCGGACCGCATCGGCGAAGCAGCGACGGGCGCTGAAGGACTGAACGTGGCGGTGGCCGAGCGCCCCGAGCTGGTCGTGCTCGACCTCGGTCTTCCGGATAGCGCGGGTGTGGACGTGTGCCGCGAGCTGCGCCGCGTGCTCGCCTCGCCGATCATCGTGCTCTCCGCGCGCCACTCCGAGGACGAGAAGGTCTCGCTTCTCAACGCCGGCGCCGACGACTATGTTACGAAGCCGTTCAGCGTTCTCGAGCTTGCGGCGCGCGTCCGCGCTCAGCTCCGACGCGCGCGGACGGCGTCGCCGGCGAGCCCGTCGCCGATGACCATACACGGCCTCAGCATCGATCCCGTGACGCGCCGGGTGGATCGCGACGGACGCCAGATCCATCTGACGCCGATCGAGTGGCAGATTCTCCACACACTGGTGAGCGCGGGTGGCCGAACGCTGACCCACCAGCAGATCTTCGACGCGGTATGGAGCCGGCAGTTCGGGAGCCCGCAGCAGTACCTGCGCGTGCACATCACGAATTTGCGGCGGAAGATCGAGAGCGATCCGGCCTCTCCACGCATCGTGATCACCGAGCCCGGCGTCGGTTATCGTGCCGACGTCGTCCGCTGACGTGACGACGACGCTGTCGACGAACCCTGCGCGACCGTCGTTAGGCAGCCGACTCGCCAGCCGGTTCGGACCACTGGCGTTGGCGCGCCTCTACCGCTCGCGCCCGGTACTGGGCTGGGTCGTGTGGCTCGCGATCCTCGCCGCCGCGACGGTGGCCATGTATTCGGTGCAGTCGCGCATCGATCAGGCGCACGTCGTCCTTCTTTACCTGCTCATCGTCCTCGGCGCGAGCGCGAGCGGGGGACGGGCGTTGGGGTTCACGCTCGCCTTCGTCTCCTTCCTGCTCATCGACTACTTCTTCCAACAGCCGTATTACGACTTCTTCAACGACAAGCCGCTCGACCTGTTCGTGCTCGTGACGTTCCTGACGACCGCGATCGTGTCCACGCAGTTGCTCGCCCACGCGCAGGCGCAGGCGCGCGAAGCGCGGACACGCGCGATCGAGGTGACCTCGCTCTCGCGGCTGGCGTCGGAGACGCTCAACGCCGGCCGCGCCGAGGACGCGCTGGTGAAGATGGTGGATGTCATCCAGTCGACGCTCGGCGTGACGTCGTGCGCGATCTGGCCATGGATGCCAGACCGCGGCTTCGGCGAGTGTATAACGAGAGGCGGCATCGAACCAAAGCGTCGCGAGCCGGACTCCCTCGTCCATCGGGCCGCCGAACGCGGCGAGCCGCTCACGCTGTCCGTCGACGGCGCCCTCGGGAACGAGCGCACCGCCCCCGGCACGCGCGAGCTGTTTCTCCCCCTCGGCGCCAAGTCGGGCGTCGTGGGCGTGCTCGTCCTCTCGGATGAGAAGCCAATCGTCTTCGATCCGCCCAAGCAGCGATTCCTCGCCGCGCTCACGTACTATGCCGCGTTAGGCGTGGAGCGGGCGCGGCTCGTGCGCGAGGCCGAGCATGCCGCGGCGCTGCGCGAGGCCGACAGGATGAAGGACAATCTGCTCGCGTCGGTCTCGCACGATCTCCGTACGCCGCTGACGACGATCAAGGCGCTTGCCCAGACGGAGGCGCTCCGCGGCGACACGGCCGCCGCGGCGATCGAGGAGCAGGCCGACCGCCTAACGCGGCTGGTCGCCGACCTCCTCGACCTGTCGCGCATGAAGGGCGACGCGTTCCACGCCGCGCCGGACATCAACACGGCCGAGGACCTCATTGGCGCCGCGCAGCGGCAGGCGCAGGGACTCCTCGGCGATGGTCGCACCATCCGCACGGTGGTGGACCTCGAAAGTCCGGCACTCGTCGGACGCTTCGATTTCACCCATGCGCTGCGCATCGTTGGCAACCTTCTGGAAAACGCGTTGCGCTACACGCCGCCCGGCGGCAGTGTGGAGCTGGGGGTGCGACGCGACGGCGACGCGCTCGTATTCACCGTCGCCGATCGAGGTCCAGGGATACCGGGTGCGGAGTCGGACCGGATCTTCCAACCGTTCTATCGCCATGCGGACACCGCGCCCGATGTCGGCCGCGCGGGCCTCGGGCTCTCGATCGCTCGGCGCCTCGCCGAGATCCAGCAAGGCTCGTTGACGTACGAGCCGAGGCCAGGAGGTGGAAGCGTGTTCGTGCTGAAGCTTCCCGCGGTCGATATCGAAGAGGCGGAGGAACAGGCGGCTGCGAGTTGATCGAGCTCCGAGCCCTGAGCGTTTTAGCGCAATCTTAGCAGTGGCGATGCTCGGGGGCCGGTAGGTTGAGGGTCAGGGCACAGATCGCTCGCGGTCAGATAGGACGCCACGACGTTGCGGTGGGTGGCGGCGGGGCGTGACCGCGACGATCGCCGCCTCGCGATGCGAGAGTCGGGGCTGGCGGCAGTAGCTTCCAGCGATGCGTCCGACTCCATCCGTTCCCGTGCCGCTGGCCACGCCGTCGCGCGCGGCCGCGCCGGTGGAGACTCGTTATGCGTGGTACGTCGTCGGTGTCCTCACGCTCGCGAATGTCTCCGGCTTCCTCGATCGGCAGGTCCTGAGCCTTCTCGTTCCCTCCATCGAGCGCGACCTGCGGATCAGCGACACGCAGATGAGCTATCTCATCGGCCTGTCCTTCTCGCTCTTCTATACCGTGCTCGGACTGCCCATCGCGTGGTGGGCCGATCGGGCGAGTCGTCGCGCGATCATGGCGGGCGGCGTCGCCCTCTGGAGCGTGATGACGACCGTCTCCGGTCTCATGACGACGTACTCGCGATTGCTGCTCGCGCGTATCGGCGTGGGCATTGGCGAGGCGACGCTCAACGCGCCTTCAGTGTCGCTCATCGCGGACTATTTCCCCCGTGAACGCGTCAGTCTGGCGATGAGCGTCTGGTCGTTAGGCAGCTTTCTCGGATCGGGGCTGGCCTACCTGATCGGCGGCTGGCTCGTGGGACTCGCGGCCGCCTCTGGTCCGGCGCGGCTTCCCGTGGTCGGCGAGCTGCGATCATGGCAGCTCGTGTTCGTGCTGGTCGGGGCGCCAGGCTTCCTCATCGCGCTGCTGCTGCTCACCGTGCGCGACCCTCGCCGGCGCGATGTCCCGCGCGCGGCGCCGGGCGAGGCGACCGCGATCATCCCGTACGTGCGTGATCACCTTCGCACCTTCGCGACGCTCAGCATTGGCTTCGCGTTGTCGGCGTCGGTGAATTTCGGCATCGCCGCGTGGCTCGCGACCTTTCTCGTGCGGACCTATGGCTGGACGCCGGCGCGCGCCGGTGTGGTGCAGGGCGTGCTCACCATGACCGTCGGCGTCGCGGCAACGATCGCCGGCGGCCGCGCGGCGGACGTCTTCGTTAGGCGGGGCTACACCGATGCCCCCCTGCGCGTCGGAATCATCGGCGCCGCGGGGATGCTCGTCAGCGCCTCCCTCTACCCGCTGATGCCGACGGCCGTCCTCGCCGTCGCATGGCTCGTCGCGGTGAATTTCTTCGCTGCGTTTCCGTGGGGGCCGGCATCCGCCGCCGCGGCCGAGATCGTGCCGGCACCGATCCGAACGCAGGGCGTCGCGCTCTACTTCTTGCTGCTGAGTCTCGTGTCGGGAACCCTCGGTCCGACGTCCGTCGCCTTCTTCACCGACAGCGTCTTTCGCGACCCGGCGGCGTTGCGCTATTCACTCGTGCTCGTGAACGCGATCGGGATGCTGCTGACGATGGCGCTGTTGATCGCCGGCATGGCCGCCTTTCGCCGGACCGTGCAAATGCTCGACGAGAGTCGTTAGGCACGGTGGCGAACGTTTGTTCGCTGAGGAGGGATCGCGACGTCGCTGGACTGGTCCAGCGACGTCCGATCCATTCTGGTGCAATGACGGAGTACCAGGTTTTCGTCGTTAGGACTCTCGCCGCCTTGTCTCCCAGCCCTTCTTCGCGGCGCGACTGCGCTCGGCGTGCGTCATGCTTCCCGCGCTCGAGTCGCGCTGACCGCGGCCGGAGCCGCCGGGCTTGTTGCCGCCTCCGGTCTGCTTGTTCACCGTCGCCCACGCCCGACGTTCGGCCTCTGGCTTGCCCACACCGTGCTTCTCGTAGCCCTCTTCGATGTGGTCTTCCATCCGCTTCTGCTTGTCGGTGTAGCGTGATTTGTCTCCTCGTGGCATTGCCCGTCTCTCCTCTTTAGGAAACGGGGACCGTGCGTGCAACTCGTGTTCCTTATGGTGGCTGGTGATTGGTGATTGGTGGCTGGTGATTGGTGAACTGAGACGAGGCGGCGCTTTGCGCCGCCTTCCGTGATCACCAGCCAGCCACCAACCACCAACCACCAGCCACCAACCACCAGCCACCAACCACCAGCCACCACGACCGGCACGCCCCCTGCACAGACGTGTGTGCCAACTTCTGGAGGATGCGATGGAGCGGAACGCGGACGGGTACACGGGCGGCAGTTCGGGTGGAGCTGGCGCCGCGGGATCGCAAGGCAGCAGTGGTTATGGCAATTCAGGTGACGTAACCGGCTCGGCCGGCTACGGTGCGGGCACTAGCGGCTCCGGCACCTCGAGCTATGGCAGCTCGAGCACTGGTGGTAGTGAAGCGAGTGGGATTGCGGATCGCGCGCGCGATCTTGCCGGCAACGCGAAGGATAAGCTCGCGGATGTCGGGTCCAACTTGCGCGAAGGCGCGGGCTCGGCGAAGGACAAGCTCGCCGACGCACTCGAGTCGGGCGCTGACAAGCTGCGTCAGCGCGGTCGCTCCGGCCAGCTGAGCAGTTCCACTGGCTCAGCGGACGTCGCGATCGACAGCAACGGCGCCGCTAATCAGGTCACCGATCGCGTCGCTGGTGGAATGCAAGCGACGGCGGATTGGCTGCGCGACGCTGACCTCGACAACCTGCGCGAAGGCGTCGAGCGTCAGGTGAAAGACCATCCGGGACGCACCCTGCTCATCGCGGTTGGTCTCGGCTATCTGCTCGGCAAAGCCTTTCGGAAGTAGGAGTCACCGATGACGGTCGGCGTACATCAGAACGGCCGTCGCTCGGTCGGCGCTCTCCTCCGCGATCTGGCGGAGGGGGGCGTGGGCTTGGTGCGAAACGAGGTTCGTCTCGCGCGCATCGAGACGGTCGAGGCGTTGAATGGGATAGGCCGAGGCGCGGCACTCGTCGCGACGGCATCTGTGTTGGCGCTCCTGGGCGGACTCGCGCTCCTGGCGGGACTGATTCTGCTCATCGGCGATCAATGGCTGCCACGTGACCTGTACTGGTTCGGCGCGCTCATAGTGGTCGTGATCACTGGGGCGTTAGCGGGATTGTTCGCGAGGCGCGGCTTGTCGTTGCTCGCACCCAACGAGCTCGCGCCTGACGAGACCGTGACATCGCTTCGCGAGACGAAAGACCAACTGGTCGCCGCCGTCAGGCACTGAGGCGCGCGACCACGTGACTGGAATCAACAACCGAGCCCCTCTTGTGGAGGCCTTCAATGGCTGAGACGACGGCCGATGTCCGGCGCGACATCGAACAGACGCGCGAGCGGATGTTTACCACACTCACCGAACTTGAGCAAAGACTGAATGTGATGCAGGTCGTGCGCGACCATCCGTGGCCGGTGCTCGCCCTCGCCTTCGGCGCGGGGTTGGCGCTGAGCGCGACCGGCAGCGACGCCAAAGCCGCCGCGGCGACGGTCGCCGCGACGAAGGGCTCGCGCACCAAGATCGGCGCCGCGCTCGACGATATTGTCGCGAACATGATGACCGGCGTTCACGGCGCGCTGCAGGACCGGATCGACGGTTGGGTGGACGAGCTCAAGTCCGCCATCGGCGCGCCGCGCGGGACTTCGACCGCGAGGCGTCGCCCCGGCATGGTTGCCACCTCCGGCGGCTACGGAGTTGGGCCAACGTCATCTGACCTGACGAACGTGCAACCGGGACGCGCCGACTAACTGCTGGAACGCGTCCTCCGCGATAATTCCAAGCCCAGGCACGTGCTACGCGTGCCGGGCACGTACTACGCGTATCTAACCCACTTCGCCACTTCGGCGAGCGACGGCTTCTTGCCGTACATCAGCATTCCGACGCGATAGATCCGCGCCGCCAGCCACACTGCCAGGACGCAGCCTAACGCGCAGACCGCCAGGGAGCCAGCCACGCTCAACCAGGGCACCGGCGACAGTCCCATGCGCATGGGCATGATGATCGGTGACGAGAAGGGAAGCCACGACAGCACCTTTGCCGTCGTCCCCGTCGGATTCACGATTACTGAATTCACGAACAGCCAGCTGCCGATGAGCAGGTACATCACCGGCATCGCCGCCTGTTGCGCGTCCTGCTCGCTGTTCACCATCGAGCCCGCGGCGGCCAGGAGCGACGCGTAGAACACGAAGCCGAAGAGGAAGTACAGAATCACCGCGATGAACAGCCCGATCGTCAGCCCGCCGAAGGAGATCCCTATCGCGGCGGAACTGCCGCTCGCTATCGGCGCGCCGGCCGAGCGCAGCACGATCGGCGCAAAGTTCGTGAGCAGATAGGCAGAGATCGCGATCCATAGCACCTGCTGCGTCAATCCCACCGCGCCGGCGCCCGCGACCTTGCCGGCCAGCAGCACTTCCGGCTTCACGCTCGAGATCACGACCTCGGCGACGCGAGTCGACTTCTCCTCCAGCACGCCTCGCAGCACGTTCTGGCCATGGAAGACGATGGACATCAGGAGCAGCACGCCGATGCCGACGCCGAGGAAGATCGCAGCCTGGCCACTGCCGCCCTTGCCGCGCTCGTCGATCCGCGTCTGCGACATGTTCAATGACAGATTGCTGATCAACGAGATTGTCTCCGGCTTCACCCCTTCGCGTTGGAGCATCACACCGGTGAATGCCTGCCTCACCGCCGAACGCACTTTGTCCATGTCCACGATCGACGACGCGTTTCGGCCCGCATAGCGAATCCGTCGCGTGGAAATGGTGCTGTCGTCGAGGACGAGGTAGCCGACGACCGAATTCGGCTTCATCACCTCGCGTGTCGTCGAATCCTCCGCCGCCGCCAGCTGCGCCTGCGTCACTTCCCGCACCTGCGGGCCCGGCTCGGCTGCGGCTGCCCGGCGCGCGGCCGCCGTGGCGGTATCGTGCATCAGAATGTCGGCCACGCGCTGGCCGAGTCCCGTGCCGGTAGCGTCGAGGATGACGATGTTGTGTGCTGCCGTGCCAGACGCCGCCTTCGCCGCTACCCACGCGGGAACGAGAAAGGTCGCGGTGATGAGCACCGGCACGAACAGCGTCATCACGACGAACCAGCGCGAGCGCACTCGTTCGAGATATTCGCGCTTCGCGACAACCCAGAATTTATCCATGGCCGGACATCCCCGTCTCGACGCCCGTGGCGCCGACACGCTCGATGAAGATTTGGTGGAGTGAGGGCAGCACGAGCTCGAAGCGCTCGATGCGCGCGCCCGCCTCAATGAGTTTGTGGAGCAGCTCCTGCGCGTCCGCGCCAGGCGCCAGCTCGATCTCGAAGTAGCGATTATTATCGTCGAAGCGCTTGACCAGACGCGGGTCGCTGAGAACGTGGCCGACGCCGTTCTCGCGCGCGGCGAGAGTGCCGCTGTCGACGGCGAGCGCCAGCGCGACGTTTCGCCGGCCACTGCTCGTACGAACCTCCGTCACCAGACCGTCCAGCACCTTCTCACCCCGTGCGATGATGCACACCGCGTCGCACATTCGCTCCGCGTTCTCCATCACATGGGTGCTGAAGATGACTGTGTGGCCGCGCCGTTTCAGCTCGACGACGGCGTCTTTCAGCGCTTGCGCATTGATCGGATCGAGGCCACTGAATGGCTCATCGAGAATGACGAGCTCCGGGTCGTGCAGCAGGGTGGCGATGAACTGCACCTTTTGCTGCATGCCGCGCGACAGCTCGTCGATTTTCGAGTTGCCCCAATCCTTGTCTTTTGTCGTGAGGCCAAAGCGCTGGAGCCACTCGTCGATACGTTTGTCGGCGTCAGCTGGCTTCACGCCTTTGAGCTCGGCGAGAAAACGGAGAACGCGCCGCACCTGCATCTTCCGATATAATCCGCGCTCTTCGGGCAGGTAGCCGACGCGATTCAGAAGTCCCGATTCGGTGCTGGGCCGCCCGAAAATGGCGATCGAGCCCGCGTCGGGCTTGATGATGTCGAGCAGCATGCGGATGGTGGTCGTCTTGCCGGCGCCGTTCGGGCCGAGGAGCCCGTAGACGGAACCGCGCGGTACCTGGAGCGAGAGGTCGCGCACAGCGACGTGCTCCTCGTACCGCTTAGTGATGCCACGTACATCGATTGCGAGATCGTTGCCTTGCATCGAGGGGGGATACGGAGAGGTCGGTCGGGCTTGTAGTACAGGCACAGTACAGCTCCGAGCGGAGGGTGGGGGTTTCGATCAGATCAACGGGGGCGTGGTGCGCCGGGTTTCGATCCGGGAGCGCCGGACTCTTGTAGGCGTGGCCTGCGCTGTTGATAATTGCCTCGTGCGCTCCGCAAGTACATACGCCGCAAGCGTCGTAAGTGCTCTGTTCGCCTCGCTCTTCCTCCTTTTTCTCGTTGCGCCGCTCGTCGGTCTCGTGGGCGCCGGGGGAGCGGCCGGCGTTCGCCAGCTTTTCAGCGACCCCGAGTTGCGCGGCGCGGTGGCGCTCACGGTCCTGACCGCTACGACGGCGACTTTCTTCGCGGTCCTCGGGGGCACTCCACTCGCGTATCTGCTCGCACGACGACAATTCACCGGCCGCGCCCTCGTTGCGGCCATCCTCGATCTGCCGCTGCTCATCCCCCATCCCGTGGCCGGCATCGCGCTGCTGCTCGTGCTCGGGCGCGGCAGCCCGTTAGGAAGTGTGCTGTTTGGCGCGGGGCTGCGGCTCACCGGATCGGTGTTCGGCGTCGTGTGCGCGATGCTGTTCGTCGCCGCTCCGCTATACGTGGCCGGAGCGCGTGAGTCGTTCGCGCGCGTGGACCGTCGCTATGAAGCGGTGGCTCGTACGCTTGGCGACGATGCGTGGCGCGCCTTTCGTCGCGTGACACTTCCATTGTCTGTGCGCGGACTCACGGCGTCGGCGATCGTGATGTGGGCGCGTGCGGTGAGCGAGTTCGGGGCGATCGTGATACTCACCTACAACCCGAAAGTGGTGAGCGTCTTGAGCTACGATCGTTTCACGACGTTCGGCCTGAGTGGCGCGCTGCCTGTGGCCGCCGTGCTCGTTCTGCTAGCCATTCTGCCGCTCGCCGCATTGCGCGCGCTCCGCGGCGACGATTCGACCGCATGATCGACGTTAATGGTATCACGGTTCGGCTCGGCGACTTCACACTGGACGACGTCTCATTCACCGTGCCTAACGGCGCATACGGGGTGGTGATTGGTCCAGCGGGTGCGGGGAAGACGACGCTGCTCGAGGCGATCGCCGGTCTGCTGCCGTTGCGCGCGGGACACGTGAGGCTGCGCGGGGCCGACGTCACGCGGCTTCCGCCGGAGCGGCGTCCGGTGGGCCTCGTCTACCAGCACGCGTATCTCTTTCCGCACCTCACCGTCCGCGCGAATGTCGCCTACGGCGCCATCGACGACGCCGCGGTGGCGGAATCCATGGACCGATTCGGGCTACAGCTCATTGGCGAGCGTGACGTCCGGTCGCTTAGCGGCGGCGAGCGACAGCTCGTGGCGCTCGCCAGAGCACTCGCCCGGCGACCAGAGGTGCTGCTTCTCGACGAGCCGTTCGCCGCGCTCGATCCGCGCCGCCGCGCCGCCGTCCGCCGCGAGGTCCGCACGATGTACTTCGACCGCCGATGTACCGTCTTGCACGTGACGCACGACTTCGACGAAGCGGGCCTCGTCGGCGACGTCGCCGTTCTTCTCGACAAGGGCCGTCTGCTGCAGGCCGGTGACCCGGCCGACCTCTTCCGGCGTCCCGCCAACGCATACGTCGCGTCGTTTCTCGGCGCCGAAAACATCTACGCGGGTACGGCTCGTCCGATCCGCGCGGCTTCGCCAGACTGGGTGGACGCCGCGGTCGGCCAGTTCGCCGAGCATCCGCTGGCGTTCGACACCGGCGCGCTCACGTTGTATGCGTTAGGCGACGTCGTGCCCGGCAAGGTACATGCGATTCTTCGTGCCGAAGACGTGATGCTGTCGAAGGAGGCGATTGCGTCGTCGGTGCGCAATCAGTTTCGCGGGCGTGTGACGGAGATCGTGTCCGCGGGCGCGCTCAGCAAGGTCACCGTGAATGCGAGCGGGACGCCGATCGTCGCGGCGGTGACGACGCGCGCGGTTTACGAGTTGGGGCTCGAGATCGGGCGAGAAGTCGTCGCGTCATTCAAGGCGGCGGCGGTGCACATCTGCTAGGGAAGAGCTGGCGATCGGGGGTGCACGGCGGCATGGGGCCGCCTAGCACCCCCGATCGCCAGCTCTGGGCGCAACGCGCCATTTCTCCGTGACACCTATTCTGCCCGCAACGCCAGCGCCGGATCGACCGAGGCCGCGCGGCGAGCGGGAATGTAGCTCGCCGCCATCACCACCAGCATCAAGACGAGCGTCGCGCCGGCCAGACTCACGATGTCGCGGGGCGCCACGCCGTAAACGAGATTGCTCATCAACTCCGCCGCCGTGAGCGCCAGCGCGATTCCGATGAGCGCACCGACGATCGCCATCGACGTCCCCTGCCGCATCACGAGGCCGGTCACCTCGGCGCGCGTCGACCCGAGCGCGACACGGATGCCGAACTCACGCATCCGCCCGGTGACTCCGTAAGCGACGACGCCATAGATCCCCACCGCCGCGAGCAGCAGCGACAACCCGCCGAATCCGATCATCAGCAGCGTCGTGAGGCGGCGCTGCGCCTGGGAAACATCGACCACGTCGCGCATCGTCCGCACGTCGTACAGGGGCTGTTCCGCATCCACCGTATGCACCGCGCGGATCACCGGCGCGAAGAGACTCCGAGGGTCGATGCCGGTGCGCACGGCGAGCACGGCGCGATTCTGTGTCCATTGACGATAGCTCCAGTAGATCTGCGGTCGAGGATCCACCTCCAGGGTCACGGCGCGAACATGCCCGACGACGCCGACCACCGTGGCCCACCCTCTACCCGCGATCCGAAGCCGTTTGCCTAACGCTGTCTCGCCTGGCCAGACCGCGCGTGCCACGCGGTCATCGATGATCGCCACCGTCGGCGCCGCCGCGTCGTCGCGATCGGTGAAGAGGCGACCGTCGACGAGGCGCACACCGAGCGTGGCAAAGTAGTCCGAGCTCACCGTCCGCGAATCGATGTCAGTCTGTCCTTCCGTCGTGCCGGTCGCATTCTCGAACTGAACGGTGTTCGTCTGATTGCCGCCCAAGGGGATCCGATTGACGATCGCCGCGTGCTCCACGCCAGGAACAGCCTGTGCTGCGCCGAGTAATCGCGCGTAGTAGTCCGCTATCGCCTGATCGGTCGCGTACTTGTTGCGCGAGACCTCGAACGACCAGGTAGCGACATGATCCGGATGGAAACCGAGCTCCACGCGACTCACGTTGATCGCGCTTCTGACGAGCAATGACGCGGCTACCAGCAGCGGGAGCGCAAAGGCGACCTGTGTCACGACGCCGATACGACGTGCCAACGTGCGTCCTCGTCCCGCGGTCGACGAACGGTTTGCGTCTTTCGTGATGGTCGTGAAGTCCGAGCGCCACGCCTGCGCCGCGGACGACAGGCTCGTGGCAATTCCGGTGAGGGCGAGTAGCGCGATCGAGTACCCGATGACTGGTACGCTGAGCGCAATGCTGTCGATCCGCGGCACGCCGGGCGGCGCGGCAGCCACGAATGCGCTCACGACCCATTGCGCGAGGAGGACACCGACGACACCGCCTAACGCCAACACCGGAAGCGACTCGGCGATCGCCTGGACGGCGAGACGCGGCCGTGAGGCGCCGAGCGCCAGGCGGATGGCGAATTCGCCACTGCGCGAAGTCGCCCGCGCGCCGAAGAGGTTGGACAGATTCACGCAGGCGATGAGAAGCAGGAAGGAGACGGCCGCCAGCAGCAGCGTCAGCGTCGCCCTGACCTCGCCAACGGCATCCTCGAGCACCGAGCTCACCGTGATGCTCGAGCGTTCGTTCGATTTGTACGTGCGCGCGAGCCGCTGCGCGAGCGTGGCAACGTCACGACGGGCTTGCTCGAGCGTCACGCCCGCGTGGAGACGCGCGACCACGCGATAGTTGTTCGTCGTCTCGCGGGTGAGCTCTCCCGGCTCCAGCACTGCGGGAGTCCACGCCTCGACCTCCGACAGTGGATAATGGAACTCCGGGGGCATGACGCCGACGACGGTATACATCGCCCCCTGAATCTGAACCTGCCGTCCGACGATCGAGGGATCTGCCGCGAACACCGCGCGCCAGAGCGCGTCGCTGAGGACTACCACGCGATCCTCTCCGGGCTGGTCCTCCTGCCGGGTGAATGCCCGACCTAACGATGGAGAGACGCCAAGCACCGAGAAGAGGTTCGGAGAGACGCGGGCGCCGAGGAGCCTTCGCGGCTGCTCGCCGACGACGAGGTTCAGATTCGTGCTGCTCCGTATGATCGCGACGTCGTCGAACACACCCTGGAGCCGGCGGAGCTCGGCGGCGTCGGCGGCGGTCGGAAAGGCGCGCCCCGTGCCGTGATCGAGCCAGATGGTGACGAGACGATCCGGCTGCCGGAAGGCCAGCGGCCGCAGCATCACTCCGTAGACAACGCTGAAGACCGCGGTGGCCGACCCGATGCCCAACGCGACGATGGCGACAGCGCTCAGCGCGAACACTGGCGATTTCGCGAGCAGCCGGCCACCGAAGCGCAGGTCGCGCACGAGTTGCCTGACAAATGCCCCAGGCCGCTCGTCCCGCGACTGCTCCCGCACGGCGTCGATGCTGCCGAAGGTCAGGCGCGCCGCGCGCAGCGCCGCGTCGGGCGCCATCCCGCGCGCAATGTTGGCCTGAACCTCGCGCTCGACGTGAAAGCGCATTTCGTCGGCAAGGTCGGCGTCGATGCGCGCGCTCCGGAACAGGGCGCGCCAGAGTGCGCCGATGCGATGGACAATCCGCATGAATTTGCTTCTCCCTGCAAAGCGTTAGGCCGTGCGCATGACGAGTGAGATCGCGGCCGAGAGGCGATCCCAGTCGGCGCGTTCCTGCTGGAGTCGCCGGCGGCCGGCGGCGGTGAGGCGATAGAAGCGCGCGCGACGGTTGGTCTCGGAGACGCCCCAGTCGGCGGTGATCCATCCCTGTCGTTCGAGTCGCTGCAAGGCGGGATACAGCGACCCCTGGTTGACCTGCAGGACGTCCTTGGAGAGGTACTGGATACGCTGCGCGATCGCCCAGCCATGGAGCGGGTCGGTGGCGATCGTGCGCAGGATGAGGAGGTCGAGAGTGCCCTGGACGAGGTCGGTGGGTTTGGTCATGCAGCGTGGCGCGCGATGCCTTGTTTATCTACAAGACGAGTATGGCGACCGTGTTGTAGATAAACAAGGGGACGACGGATGGCCGAGTGAAGTCTACGAAGCTGAGTCGTCTGTGTTTCATGCGATGCAAATGCTCCGTACTCCTAACGCTCCTGGCTGCCGCCGGCGGCGCTCTGCTGCCGAAGGCTTCACGAGCGCAAGCGGCGGACTCGGTGCACCAGGAAGCTCGAATCGGCCGGCGGATGGACTCCACGGGTTACGATATCGCGATGGGCTTTCATCTCGGCGCGCCTGCCGGGTGGTCCGTGGCGTTAGGCGCCGAGCGCTACCAGCGCAGCGAGTTCCAGAGAACGACCTTTCTGCTCATCGAGCCTGGTAAGCACGCGGATCGCGTAAGCGTTGGTACGGGAACGGAGACTGGCGCTGATCTCGCTACAGCGCTCGCCGCGAACATCCGGGCGAGCTTCCTGCGCGTCCGCACCTCAAGTCCGCATGTTCCGGCAGGCAACTACGGCGGCGCCGAGGTTCAACTCCTTTTCCTCGGCGTGGGCGGCCGGCTTGGTGTCTTCACGATGGACCTGCGACACAGGCCGATGGTGACTCTCGACGCGAGCCTCTCGTACTAGTACAGTAGCTCACGGCGTTGCCGAGAGCTCTCCATGCAGGTATGGGGAGCAA
Organism: Gemmatimonadaceae bacterium; assembly: GCA_036493735.1. Taxonomy (GTDB): domain Bacteria; phylum Gemmatimonadota; class Gemmatimonadetes; order Gemmatimonadales; family Gemmatimonadaceae; genus AG2. Next base: position 18,980 of record DASXPH010000054.1, on the reverse strand, counting down.
TCACCGGATCCCAACCGCCACTGAGATGAGATTCTCGATAACGCTGATAACCGCCGCGGCGGTCCTCGCGGGCCGCACGAGCGCGATGGCCGGTCAGGCCCTCCCTGTTCCGCACGACAACGCCCGTCTTCGCGCGGCGCTCGACACCATCAAGGGCCAGGAGCCGTGGACGATCGACCAGCAGCTGTCGATCTGCGAGATCCCCGCTCCGCCATATAAGGAAGCGACGCGCGCGGCGGAATTCCGGCGTCGGCTCCAGGCGTTAGGCATGACGAACGTGCGCATCGACAGCGTCGGCAACGTCATCGCCGAGCGTCGGGGCGTCGGTACGGGACCGACGGTGCTCATCCAGGGTCACCTCGACACCGTCTTCCCTGAAGGCACCGACGTGAAGGTCAAGCGCAACGGCACCTCCCTCGCCGGCCCGGGCATCGGTGACGACTGCCGCGGCCTCGCCGTCGTCCTCTCCGTGCTACGCGCATTTCAGAAGACGAACGTGCAGACGTTAGGCACCGTCTATTTCGTCGGCGACGTCGGCGAGGAAGGGCAGGGCAACCTCCGCGGCACCCGCTATCTCTTCAGCACCTCCCTCAAGAACAAGATCGACTATTTCATCTCGGTCGACGGCACGGGGCTCGACCTCAAGCATCACGGCGTCGGCAGCAAGCGCTATCGCGTGACCTACAAGGGCCCCGGCGGCCACAGCTACGGCGCGTTCGGCATCCCCAATCCGATTCACGCGTTGGGCAGGGCGATCGCGGGCATCGCCGACGTCCAGGTGCCGGCCTCTCCCAAGACGACGTTCAACGTCGGAGTCATCTCCGGCGGAACGTCAGTGAATTCGATTCCATTCTCAGGCGCGATGGATCTCGACATGCGCTCGGAAACCGCCGACGCACTCGACGCGGTCGATCGGCAGGTGCTCAGGATTCTGCACGACGCGCTCGATGCCGAGAACGGACGCTGGATCAAGCAGACGGGCGCACGCGCCGAGCATGCGAAGCTCTCGCTCGAGATCGACACAATCGGCATTCGTCCCGCCAACAGCACCCAGACGGATTCGTCGCGGATCGTCGCGACGGCGCTCGCCGCGGGGCGCGCGCTCGGCTTCTCCCCACGCACTGGGGCCTCGAGCACCGACGCGAACCTGCCGATGAGCCTCGGCGTGCCGGCCATCACGATCGACGGCGGGGGCCGCGGCACCGGCGCGCATTCGTTAGGTGAGACCTACGACGACGGCCCTGACGGCTGGCTCGGCCCGCAATGGGCTGCCCTCATCGTCGCCGCCCTGGCTGGAGTGCGGTGACTTGCTTACGGGGCGAGTGATGGACCGGTAGCGGGTGGGGAATCGGCGCGCTCCAGCAAAGTCACGAACGAGCGCAACTCCGCTGCATTCAAGTCGGACGCAACCCATCGCTCCGTACCAGCCGTGCGCCAGTGTAGCATGTTATAACCATTCGCGGCGCTTGCCGTCAGCCCTTCTTCGCGGCCGGGCGATGGCCATGAGAAGACATTGATCATGTGCTGCCGCCGCGAGTACACCACGACCGCCACCGGTCGGCCGCCAATGTAGTCCACCCGACCGCCGACGAGTGGGAATCCCTGCTCGTCGAGCCGAGGTACGGTCGGCGAGAAGTCCAATCGGCCATTGAACCAGGGCTTCACATTGTGCTGGTCCGACGACCGCACATCGATGAGATGGTCCGGCATCAGCGATCGCACGTGACTCGCCAGCACCTGATCCGCCGTGCTGTTCGCACCGCGATTCCCGCTCGCGGCGATGAAGGTGAGGCCGCTGCCCAACGCGGCAGCGAGCAACAGGCTTGCCGCCCATGCCGCCGGTCGTGTCCACGAGCGCGATGCATGCCGCGGCGTGTTCGGCGCGACAGCGGGTACCGGTGAATCGGTTACCGGCTCGGTCGGCGTCGCCGCGATCGCGCCACGGATGCGGGCGCGCAGAACGTCCGGCGCGCTGTAGCGTTCGAGCTCGGAGCGAAGCAGCGACACGGTGTCGAGCACGATCTGATACTCGGCGGAGCAGTGCGCGCACGTCGTGAGGTGCCGCGCGACGGCGGTCGCCTCCACGGGCGGCAATTCGCCGTCCACGTATGCGCTCAACTCTTCATGCGACATATGCACGCTGTCCGTCATGGCAGGCGTTAGGCAGTGCGCTTCAGCGCGCGTTTGAGCCGCTCGCGCCCGCGCGCGAGCCGGGACATCACCGTGCCAATCGGCACACCTGTGATCCCCGCGATCTCCCGATAGGACAATCCATCGATCTCCCGCAGCACCAGGACCTCTCGAAATTCGGAGGGCAGCGCGTCGAGCGCGGAAGCCAGGGCGCCGCGCTCCGAGTCGTTGATCACCCGCGCGTCGGCGTCGTAGCGACTCCCCTCCTCTCCGCCGTGCTGCTCTTCGTCGAAGGGCACATTGTCTTGATTGCGGCGCGATCGGCGCCAGGTGTAGCAACAGTTGCGAACAATGGTCAGGAGCCACGCGCGTTCGTCGCCGCCGCGGAAGCCGGCGAAGTAGCGCCACGCGCGCAAATACGCCTCCTGCACGACATCCTGCGCGTCGTGCTCATCGCGCATGAGGTGTCGGGCCAGCGTGTACGCATCGTCCACTAACGGCACGACACGCTGCTCGAAACGATCGAGAAGGCTCTCAGCCACGCTCATAGAACTCCCGCCGCCGCCGATTTATTCCCGCCGCGTCGCCATCGGACACCGGGAATAATCGACGATGTGCGAAGGTCACCGCCATCAGATCACCGACCACCGACCACAGGCCACCACAATGTCCCGCTACATCACCGACGATCACGACGAAGACGGTATCGACCGCCGAGGCTTCCTCAAATGCATGGCGTGGGTCGGCACCGCAACCCTCTGGACCCTTCAGGGCGGCATTCCGCGCTCGCTCGCCTTGAGCCAGCTGGGTGCTTCCGACGCGATGAAGGACGGCGTTCTCTTCGCCCAGATCAGCGACAGTCACATCGGCTTCAGCAAGGAAGCGAACAAGGATGTGTCGGCTACCCTCCGGGAGGCGGTGGCGAAGCTCAACGCACTCCCGCAGCGGCCCGCCTTCGTGCTACACACCGGCGACATCTCGCAGCTCTCCCGACCCGACGAATTCGATACCGCCGACCAGATACTGAAGGATGTGCGGACACAGCGCATCTGTTTCGTGCCCGGCGAGCACGATGTCCTGAACGACAACGGTGCCTCCTACCTCGCGCGGTACGGCAAGTCGCTCGGCGCGCGCGGAGGTGGGTGGTATAGCTTCGATCACAGCGGCGTCCACTTCGTCGCGCTCGTCAATGTGCTCAACCTCAAAGCCGGGGGCCTCGGATCGTTAGGCGCCGAGCAGCTGGAGTGGCTGCGCCGCGACCTGCAGGGGATTCCCGCCAGCACACCGATTGTCGTGTTCGCGCACATCCCGCTCTGGACCGTGTACCCGGAATGGGGTTGGGGCACCGATGATTCCGAGCAGGCGCTGTCGCTCCTCCGGCGCTTCGGTTCCGTCACGGTGCTCAACGGCCACATTCATCAGATCATGCAGAAGGTGGAAGGGAACATTTCCTTTCACACGGCCCTGTCAACCGCCTTTCCGCAGCCCGCGCCGGGCAGCGCTCCATCCCCGGGCCCGATGACGGTGGCACCGGAGCGCCTCCGCAGCGTCCTCGGCCTAACGAGTGTGACATTCGTGCCCGGGAGCCATGCGCTCGCCGTTGTCGACGCCACCCTCTCCGGCGAGCCACCCGCCGCGATGATGATGTCCGCGCACGACGGGATGGCTACCGGGACGAAGCGCGCCAGCGTCCCGCTCTCCCCGAATCAGATCGGCATCGACAATTTCGCCTTCACGCCCGCGGTTCGGAGCGTCGCCACCGGCACCGATGTCACCTGGATCAACAACGACGATGTCCCACACCTGATCGTGGACGTGAAGGGAGGCTTCCAATCGAAGGTCCTCGATACCAACCAGCGCTACACCCATCGCTTCACGAACACCGGCACATACGACTATTTCTGTTCGATTCACCCTAAAATGACTGGACGTGTCGTCGTGAACTGAGCTCCACTGCCGATTGACGGCCTGCCTTGTGCTTCCGAGAGTTAGTCGTTCCTCTCGACAGCCCACATGAAACTGCATCCCGTCCACGGCAAGCATTCCACGCGGCTTTCCGACGCCGACGCTCGGCGTCCGGCGGCCGCGAAGAAGGGCGATGCGCTGAAGCAGGCGATCGACAAGGAGACCGACCGCATCTCCGAGTGTCAGCGCGTGTTCTACGCCGACGCGCGATACGCCCTGTTGATTGTCCTGCAGGGCCGCGATGCGTCCGGCAAGGACGGCACCATTCGAAAAGTCTTCACCGCCGTCAATCCGCAGGGATGCGCCGTCGCGAGCTTCAAGGAACCGACGGAGCTCGAGAAGCATCATGATTATCTGTGGAGAGTACATCAGCAGGTGCCGGCACGCGGCATGATCGGGATCTTCAACCGATCGCATTACGAGGATATCATCGTCCCGCGCGTCCATAAGCTCGTCCCCAAGAAGGTCTGGTCCGAGCGCTACGATCAGATCAACGATTTCGAGCGGATGCTCACCGAGAACAACGTCGTGATCCTCAAGTTCCTCCTGCACATCTCGCGGGACGAACAGGCCAGACGGCTGAAGGAGCGACTGACCGACCCAAAGAAGAACTGGAAGTTCCGCGTTGGCGATCTCGACGATCGTTCTCGATGGGATGAATTCACGAAGGCATATCGCGGGATCCTCGAGCACACGAGCACGGAATGGGCACCGTGGTATGTTGTGCCAGCCGACGACAAGGAAGTGCGGGATTGGCTCGTAGCGCGCACCATCGCCGATCGGCTCGACAAGCTGAAGCTGCGCTATCCCGTGATTGACAAGAGCATCGAGAATATCCAGATCGATTGACCATGCCCGCGAACACAATCCGCTATGTCGCGCTGCTTCGCGCCATCAACGTCGGCGGCCATGTCGTGAAGATGGAGGTATTGCGCAAGCATTTTACGAAGATGGGCTTCGGCAACGTCGAGACGTTCATTGCCAGCGGGAACGTTCTCTTCGACGCGACGGAGCCGGCGCGCTCGCTCGAGGAGCGCATCGCCTTCGAGCTCGAGCGAGCACTCGGCTATCCCGTCGGCACCTTCGTACGGACACCGGCCGAGCTGGCCGCGGTCGCCAGCCATGAAGCCTTTCCGATTGACGTGATCAATCCGGCGAAGCACTCGCTCTACATCGGCTTCCTCGGCGCGAAGCCGACTGCCGAGACGATACGCAAGGTCGTCGCGCTACGCACCACGGTGGACGAGCTGCACATCCACAAGCGCGAGCTCTATTGGGGTTGCCGCGTGCGCTACAGCGAGACTGAGATCAAGGGTCCGGCGCTGGCTCGCGCACTCGCGACTGACATGACGGTGAGAAGTATCACGACGGTCAGGAAACTCTCGGCGAAGCTATCGGGGCGCTAGAACTTGGCTTCGTAATAGCAGCGAGTCTGTCTTTTTTTGACGCGGAGGGCGCGGAGTGCCCTCCGTGCACTCCGCGCCCTCCGCGGTCAATTCAAGAAGAGTCTTACCGGCCGAGAAGCCGGTTAGCGTCGCACAAACCTGATATTCCGGACCCGCCCCGCCTCGATCGTGAAGGCGTTAGGCGCCGCGCTCCCCGTGCGCTCGAAGTGCAGCGTCAATCCGGTCGACGTGCGGAAGAGATCCGTGTTCGTGGACTCGAGCTTCTGCGCCGGAATGTGGTGCGCGGTGAGCACGAGCGCGCCGTCGACGACGGCAAGATGGTATGTCGCGTCCACCTCGTTCGAGTAGTAGTCGCCGGCGTACGGCGCCAGCTCCGCGGCGCTCAGTTGCGCGGCGAGAGCCACGCTGCGGTCGCGACGCGACGCCATCGAACGCTCGGGTTTTGGACCCATCTTGCTGCCGAGGTACACCTCGGCCACCTGCTCGGCGAGCGGCTGGGGATTGATCGAGCCGAGGTTGCACGTCGCGAGCACGCTGAAATGCTGATCCGGGAAACGGAGAATCTCCGCCTTGTATCCCATCAATGCACCGCCGTGCTCGTCGACGCGGAGCCCGCGATAGGTCGTGACGTTATTGCCGAACGCGTAGACGATCGTGTCGCCCTTGTTCAATATGCCGCGGGTATGGATCAACCTCTGCAGCGCGTCGCCGCCGATCCGATGCGTGTAGAAGTTCTCGTCCCACTTCCGAAGGTCCTCGACGGTGGTGTACAGCCCCCCCGCACCGATCTTGTCGAAGTTCTGCAAATACGAAATGCGAAAGCCGCCTATCCCGTCGGATTCGTAGCTCATTGCCCGGCCCTTCATCACGTGGCCTGGGTCGTCGTGAAAGTGCGTGTGCGTCATGCCGAGCGGCTGGAAGATCCGCTCGTCCGCGAACTCGCGGAGCGACTTTCCCGTAACGCGCTTGACGATCTCGGCGAGCAGGAAGTAGCCGGAATTGCTGTAGAGATAGTCGTCGCCAGCCTTGAAGTTCAGCTCCTTCTGCCGCGCGATCAGCGCGATCTCCTCCGAGTCGGAGAAGACGTCTTCCAGGCGAAGTCCGCCGAGGGACATCAGGGTGTAGATGTCGCGAATCCCGCTCGTATGATGGATGAGATGATTGATCGTGATCGGCGTCCCGTAATCGGGCATCTCCGGGATGTATTTCCGGATGTCGTCGTCGAGCGAAATCTTCCCATCGAGCGCCAGTAACGCGATGCTGGCGGCCGTGAACTGTTTCGAATCCGATCCGACGTAGTAGACGAGCTTCGGCGAGTTCGGTATGTCGTAGTCGAGATTCGCCATCCCGTAGCCGTGCTCGTAGACGAAGCGGCCGCTCTGCAGTACGCCTAACGCGCAGCCCGGGGACGTCGGCTTGTCCCACTCGGCGAAGATCTTGTCCACCTTTGGATTGGCGGGAAACTGCTGCCCGGCGAGAGGTCCAGCGACGATCAGTAGGAGGCAGCTAAGAGGGAAACGCATCGTTGTGCCGGCGTTAGGCATCCCTTTCGGGAAGCGAATGGGTCACAGAACTCACGGATGAGCACAGATTGCACAGAAGAGAACATCGGTGTCATCATTCGACAAGATCTTCCGCAGTTGCAGTGTACTCTGTGCAATTCTGTGACTTCTGTGACCCACACAATGGCCGAGTGGCTTGCCCGGTGCGTTCGCTACTCGTACCTCAGAGCTTTTATCGGGTCCACCGTCGACGCCCTGTATGCCGGCAGAAATCCAGCCGCCAAGGCGACGGCGGCGAGTACCAGAACCGATACCACGACAACGAGCGGATCATACGGCGAGAGCCCGAACAGCAACGACTGCGCCGTCTTGCCTAACGCGAATGCCGCGCCGAGGCCGATCAGAGCGCCGACGAACGTCATCATCGCCACCTGTCGCAGGACCATACCGCGGACGCGCGAAGCGTCGGCGCCGAGGGCCATGCGGACACCGATCTCCCGCGTCCGCCGTGATACGGTGTAGGCGAGCACGCCGTACAACCCGACCGCCGCGAGCAGCGTCGCGAGCGCCGCGAAGGCCGTCGAGAGCAGGCTGATCATCCGGTCGAGATAGACATTCTGGCGAATCTGCTGCGGCATCGTCTTGAGCTCTCCGATCGGCAGATTCGGATCGATCTGTTTCATCACGATTGGGACTTCCCGTAGCATCTGCGCCGGGGGCAGTGCGGAGCGGACGTAGAAGTGCATGTATCCGAGGGTGCTGTCCTGCCGGTACGGTGTGTAGAACAGGGCGCCCGGTTTCCTCTTCACGTTGGAGTAGGCGATGTTGCGGATGAGGCCCACGATCTGGATATCGAGTGACTTGGCCCGGCCGCCAAGTGCCATCACCTTACCGACCGCGTCGCGGCCGAGGCCGAACTTGTGGGCGAACTCCTCGTTCACCACCGCTACCTTCGGCGCGCCCGCTGCGTCGCTGGCGGTAAACTCCCGGCCGGCCAGCAGCGGCACACCGAGGGTACGGAAATATCCGGCGCTGACTTCGTCGAAGAACGCACCGTTGTCCACGTCGGGTCCGTTCACGAAGCCCTGCACCGAGACGCTCGTGCCGTAGCTGCTTCCACTCAGGAGCGGCACCATCGAGGCCGCGACACCGTCGACGCCTGGCGCGGTGGCCAGCGCGCTCTCCGTCTGTTGAAAGAGTGCTAGCGAACGCGATGTCGTGTACCCGTTGAGCTGCGGCGAGATGCCGAACATCACCATGTTGTCCACCTTGATACCGAGATCGACCCGGCTCACGTTCGCCAGGCTCTTGATGAACAGTCCCGCCGAGATGAGCAACGCCATCGAGAGCGCGATCTGCGCCGTGACCAGTGCGCTGCGGAAGCGAGTGCTCGCGCGGGCGCTCGAGAGCTGCCCGGTGTTGGCACGAATCGTCGACACCAGATCGGGCCGAGTGCTGTGTAGGGCCGGGAAGAAGCCGAAGAGCAATCCGGTCCCGATCGACATCAGCGCGGCGAAGACGAGAATTGGTGCGCGAAGCTGGGCGTGAAGCACGGCTCCCGTATCGGCGGGCAGCAGGGCGAGTGCGCCATGCAATGTCAGGCGCGCGACGACCAGACCAACGACACCGCCAAGGAGCGCGAGCACCAGCGATTCCGTGAGCAACTGGGTGAAGAGCTGACGCCGGCTGGCGCCTAACGCGAGACGCACCGCCATCTCCATCGCCCGATTCGCGCCGCGCGCCAGCAGGAGGTTCGCGATGTTCGCGCAGGCGATGAGCAGCACGATGCCGGTGATCCCGATGAGGAGGAGCAATGGCGTTCGCGTATTCTGGTGCATGAGACTCTGGCCACGGGCTCCCGGCTCGACGGTGACTTCCTTGAGTCGGAATTTCGCCATCGTCTTCGCACTCATGTTCCCCTGCTGAGGTGCCTCGACGTCGTTGATGATCGGCCGATACAGCGCGTTCAGCCCGCGCGCTGCCTGCTGAATGGTGACGCCCGGCTTGAGTCGCCCGAAGAGATACAGCCAATAGGCCGTGCGATTCTGAAAGACGTCGCGTCCCCCCGCCGGCATCATCAAGCGTTGCATCGTCAGTGGCACGAACACGAATGGCCGCTCGCCGAGTGTCGTGCCATCGAACTCCGGTGGCGCGACGCCGACGATCATCATCGACTGACCGTTGAGCGTGATCTGATCGCCGATCACCGCGGGATTTCCGCCGAGGCGGCTCTGCCAGTACGCATAGCTGAGCACCGTCACGAAATTCGCGCCAACGGTCTGATCATCCTGTGGCGACAGCAGTCTTCCGAGCGCCGGCTTGAGCCCGAGTACGGGAAAGTACGAGCCCGACACGAGCATGCCGTCCGCGCCTTGCGCTTGCCCGTGGTAAGCGATGTTGACGCCGAATCCGTAATGCGCCGCGATTCCGGTGAGGACGGTCTGCTGTCGCTCGAGATCCCGGAACATCGGATAGCTGAACACGTCATCGCAGCTGCCGGCGTTGCTGCACGATTGTGACCCTGGCTTCGGCCCGGGAGCGCCCAGATTTACCAGCTCGTTCGGTGCGCGCACTGGCAGCGGTTGCAGAAGCATCTGGTCGAACAGCGAGTAGATGGCCGCGTTCGCGCCGATGCCCAGCGCCAGCGACGCCACGGCAACGATTGTGACGAATGGCGTCTTGAAGAGGGTCCGGAGGGCGAGCTTGATGTTGGTCATGAGCCGTTAATGCGAGGTGTCGAGATCCCCGTTCCGCAACGAACGTAAGACACGGCTGGGCCCGCGAGGGTTCGTTTCGCCACCGCGGATCTTGCGATTGTCCACGTTCTTATGAGATTGCACGCCGGTTTGATTGGCCATCGCCTCTTCCAACCCCGCCACCGACCTCATGCGCCGACTGCTTCCTCTGCTCCTCATCGCGTTCGCTACGCAAACCGCCAGCGCGCAGTTTCCGCCGACGAAGCTCGAGAATCTGAAAGTCTTCCCGAAGGACATCCCGGTTCGCGCATTGATCGACACGATGCAGAGCTTCACGCGCGCCCTCGGTGTGCGCTGCACGTATTGCCATGTCGGTGACGAGGGGCAGCCGCTGTCGAGCTTCGACTTCAAGTCGGACAAGAAGCCGGAGAAGACGAAAGCCCGAGAGATGCTGCGCATGGTCGGCGCGATCAACGGTGATTACCTAACGAAGCTCGTCGATCGGCGGTCGCCGCAGATCAACGTCGCGTGCATGACGTGTCATCGCGGCGTAGCGCTGCCGCGTCCCATCCAGCAGATCGTGCTGACAACGTACGACTCCGCCGGCGCGGACTCCGCGCTCGCCGTCTACAACGCGCTTCGGACGCGCTATTACGGCCGCGCGTCGTACGATTTCGGCGAGGTTCCGCTCGCCGATGTCGGCAATGCGCTTCGCGCGCGTGGCAAGACCGCGGACGCGATGCGGTTCTATGTGCTCAATACGGAGTTGCTGCCGAATTCGGCGTTTGCGTTCCGGCAGGCGGCGGAGGCGCAGCTCGCGTCCGGCGATACCGCCGCCGCGATCAGGAGTTATCAGCGCGCGCTGACGATCAATCCAAACGATCGGCAGACGAAGAGCACGCTCGATAAGCTCGGGGTGAAGCCTTAGCCCCTGTCACCCCGAGGAGCACGTCTTGTCATGCCGAGGAGCGTAGCGACGAGGGATCTGTTGTTGCGCCTCCGCGCTCAAGGATGATCGCATGACGGGCGATTTGCCCGCCCTCGTTGCTCGGCCTCGACGTGAGCAGTCGTTATGCGATGAGCCGCATCGCCTTCGACCTCCGCCGCGCCGCGCGAGCACTAGTTAAAGCGCCGCTTTTCACGAGCGTCGCCGTCGTTTCGCTCGGCCTCGCGCTCGCGCTCAACACGACGATGTTCGCGCTCGCGGATGCTGTCGTGCATCCGTATGTGCCCTATCCGGAGCCCGATCGCAACGCCGTGCCCACGTTCCGCGGCGGCGACCCGAAGGCATGGGTCCCTCTCGACCTGCGCTTCGCCGCGGTTCGAGATGGCGTCCACGGGTACGACCGCATCGCGGCCTTCAAGATGCTCAGGGCGGTGATGGTACAGACAGGCACCAAATCGGAATACGAAGGGGCTGCCGGTATCTCACCGGAATTCTTCGATGTGCTCGGCGTCCGGCCCATGGTCGGCCGGCTCTTCGGCCCATCGAACGGCGGCTCACAGGCGGCCGTGATCAGCTTCCGGCTCTGGAATCGGCTCTTCAATGGTCGGCCACTGAGCGACACGCTGACCATCGACGTTGCGCACGCACGGTACACGATCGTCGGCGTCATGCCGCGCAGCGTTCACTTTCCGTATGACAACACGGACATCTGGTTGCCACTCGATGCGCTACCAGCAGATCCATCGGTGCGAAGCTACGGACCAATTCCGGTCCTCCATCTCAGGCCTGGTGTCACACGAAAGGCCGTGAGCAACGAGCTGATGCTCGTCGCCAGGCGCCTCTCTGCCGAATACACGCCCGATCACCCGCTCTACTCCAACATGATTGGGGGTGAGGTGGGCGTTGGTGGGTGGTTTGTGGGCCAATCCATGTACCCACCGTTCATTTTCGGCACGGTGGTCATGGTGCTCATCATCGCCTGCGCCAATCTGGGGACGATGATGATCGCGCGGGGGACCGCGCGACGTCGCGAAACAGCAATTCGCATCGCTGTCGGAGCCGCGAGGCGCGACATCATTCGTGAGGTTCTGTGTGAGTGTTTACTCCTCGGCCTCCTCGGGTTGACGTTAGGTATCCTGCTCTGCTGGTGGGCGCTCTACATCCTGCCCCACTTCACCATACCGTGGGTGCCGACGCTCGGGGATCTTCAGCCTGTTCCCAGCTGGCGCGTCTTCGCGTTCGCGCTCGGGGCCTCGCTGGCGACGATTCTGTCCGCGGGCGCGCTGCCGGCGTGGCGCGCGGCGTCGACGGATCCCGCCGAGCCGATGAAGGAAGGATCAGCGTCGACGACGGGTCGATTGCGCGGGTACAATCCCCTCATCATCATCGAAGCGGCGCTCTCGACTGCACTTCTGATGTGCTCAGCGCTGTTCCTCATCGTCGTCGTCAGGTACGCCGCGTTCAACTTTCGTTATGCGGCGAAACAGCTCGTTACTGCCGACCTCACGCCCGGCATCAAGCCTGCCGAAGTGTCGAGATTCTATGACGACCTGATTGCCGCGGTGGCGCATTTGCCTCATGCACGTTCCGCAGCCACCCACGGCGGCGGGACCGCCGAGGGGGGGGTGATTATCGCGGAGGAGGATAAGGCCGGCGACACCTGGATGAATTCGAACGTGTACGAGATCGTCAGCGCGGATTATTTCCGGACGATGGGCATCTCCGTCCTGCGCGGCCGCGATTTCGTCGTTGGCGATGCGCGAGGTGCGATGCCGATCGCCATCGTGGACGAAAACGCAGCAGCTCGACTCTGGCCAGACATCAGGAATCCGGTCGGTCGCATGCTCAAGCTCGGTCGCAAGGAATCGAACGCTCCATGGATCCGCGTCGTGGGAGTTGCCCAGGCAATCCAGTACGCGCCGCCCCGAGAATTCGACCTCGCGCCAGACCCGATGGTCTACGTACTCGTCCCCAACGACGGCACTCAGAGTCGACAATTGATCGTCCGCGGTGACGGCGTCGATGCCGATCACGGCCGAGCGCTACTCTCGCTGGCAGTACAGAAGGTCATCGAGACGCGCATGCAGGGGAGTATTTCGGTGAGACCATGGCTCGATCACTACGAGAATACCCGCGACGCAACAGCGTTCATGGCGTCGCTGTTCGGTGCCTTCGCGGGATTCGGGCTCGTGCTCTGCGCGGTCGGCCTCTATGGCGTACTCGCTTACACCGTAACACGCCGACTTCGCGAGTTCGCCGTGCGAGTCGCGTTAGGCGCGCGGCGCCGCGACGTCATACGCCTCGTCGTTCACGACGCCGCCGTTACCGCACTCGCCGGAATTGGAATCGGCGCCTTCGTCGCGCTCTGGTTCACCCGGCCGATCATCGACAGCCTCGACGTTGTGTCGGTGCCGTACGCGCCTGTCGTCGCGCTCGTGGCCTCGGAGTCGCTGCTCTTCGTCGTCGCCTTCGTCGCCTCGCTCGGTCCTGTTCGACGCGCCGCTCAGGCCGACCCGCTCGAGGTCATCCGCGCGATCTGACTTCCGCACCGCGATCGCGCTCCGGCGCGCCCTCTAGTCGGGCTTCGATTCGTGAATCCGGAATGAACCAGATCAGCGCGACGACAACCAACAGCACGTCAGTGATCGCCGGGTGCAGGAACGCGAGCGGAACCGCGACGGCATAGATGAGAAGCGACAGCTTGCCCTTCCTGTCGTGGCCCATCGCCGCGGCGAGGCGGGAGTTCAGGCCGTGCTGCGCGGCGAGAATCGTCCGGATGAGAATCGTGAACGCCACGGCGCACATCAACATCACGAATCCATAGACCGCCGTCGGAGCGGATTGGTAGTGATTCTCGCCCATCCAGCTCGTCACGAAGGGAATCAGCGACAGCCAGAAGAGCAGGTGCAGATTGGCCCAGAGCGTCACACCATTGATACGCTCCGTCGCCTGCAGCAGATGATGATGGTTGTTCCAGTAGATCCCGAGAAAGACGAAGCTCAGAACGTAGGCGAGCAGGGAAGGGATCACCGGTCGCAGCGCTGACCAGTCGGCGCCATGCGGCGCGTGCAGCTCGAGCACCATGATCGTGATGATGATCGCGATCACGCCATCGCTGAACGCCTCGAGCCTCGTTTTGCTCATGGTGCTCTTCTGCGCGTTAGGCTGCTTGCTTCGATGACGCACGACGCACGAGCAGCGACTGCACCACGGTTACGACGTTGGAGGCGATCCAGTACAATCCCACTCCCGCGCTCAGCCGCCACGCGAAGAGAAAGGTGACCGCCGCCGCAAGGCCGGCCGCCGTTCGCGATGTTGGCGACGCCGGTCCGGCCATCACGGCTGCTCCCGCCAACCCGGCCGCCACGGACGCCACGAGCGCGTCGGGGCGACTCAGATCCTTGACCCACAGAAAGCGTACGATGCCTTTGGCCGCCGACCCGATCGTCTGATAGATCCCGGTCGCAATCGGTAGCTGCAACGCCGTTCCGAGGAACATCCCCTTCGGCGCCGCGTCGATGCCGTTGGCCGCGTAGAGCTCGCGCGTCGCGATCATCAGCTCCAATGGACGCGATGCGTACCGTTTCTGAAGTGCCTCCAACTTCGGCTGCAGCCGACGCTTGGCTTGCTCCAGCTCACGAGCGCGAATCGCCAGTCGCAGGGTGAGCGGCAGAAGTGCAATCCGAACCATCAACGACAAGACGAGAATGCCACCGCCGAGGCTCCCGCCGCAAACGTGGGCGAGGGCGAAGAGCGAGACGCGCAGCAGGTCGAGGAAGGAAGACCAGACGAACATGGCAGGCTCCGAGAGTGGTGCACCGCAATCATACGGCTGGTGGTGGATTCGGTGCCAGGAGCGCCGCCAGCCGTAGCCAAGCGGACGCTGCAGACTCCCGAGCGGCGTCGCGCGAGGTGTCAAAAAACTGCCTCTTGCGCGAAGGGGTCGATTTTCCGTCTAGAGAGAATAGGGGGAAGAGTGGCGACTCTGCCGAGAGTCCTCTCGCTCTCCGCCTGAACGACGATCCGAAAAAGCACTCATAGTAGGAAGGCTCACTCACCAATCCCTTGTATGACCAACGACCGTATGGCTCCTAACGATCCAGGCGATCACGGCGCCGCGACAATCACTGGCTTCGCGCAAGAGAGGCGATGCCGTACCGAGTCAATTCACCTCCGTACAGACTCAATTCACCTCTGTGCGGATGATGTTGATCGTTGTGCGGACAACGTTCATCGCTGTGCGGCGTGCATTCCCACGCGCACCGATGATGTTCCACCCTGTACCGGGCACGTTCACCGGCGTACCGACGACAGGGCAGCGTGTACCGATGGCATTCCTCGCCGTACCGACCGCAGGGCACGGCGTACTGATCATGTTCACTATCGTACCGCGAGCAATGCTTGGCGTGCGGACGACGTGCCACGCTGTACCGATCGCCTTCCACCCCGTGCGGACGACGTGCCACACTGTACCGATCGTGTTCCACTCCGTGCGGACGACATGGCACGCTGTTCCGATCGTGTGCCACTCCGTACCGACGACAGGTCACCCCGTACCGATCGATGTACATGTTGTTCCGACGACCGCTCACTGCGTACCGCTCGCGTGCATCGCTGTGCGGATCACCTTCACTCCGGTGCGGCTCATCGGGCAGGCCGTACCGATCACCGGTCACTCCGTTCCGATTAGTGCTCACTCATTACCGCTGACCTTCCATCCCGTACCGATCATGTTCCTCATCCTGCCGCTCACCGCGCGCCCGCCGCCTTTCAACCCAACTGATTCGCCGACAACGACTTCACGTCGACGGACAGCATTTCACTCCAAACCGGTCACCGCAACGGACGCGCGCGTGGCCAACGCACTCTTTGCGTCCAAGCAATCAATTCATCAAAGGAGATCATATGTTAGGAAGACAGGATGCCTTATCCAGTGCGCTCATTCGAGCGCAGGGCTTCCTCGACGAGAACGCAGCACAGCTGACGAGCGTGGATTTCACAACGGCTCGCAAGCGACTCGACGAGGTGGCCGCAAGCTTCAGCTCGCACGCCTTCGATCAGGACCTGGGGAGCCGCGGCGCACAAGGCGAGACCGCGATCCAGCGGGAGCTCCGCCTCAAGTTGCGCAAGGAGCAGATGGAGCCCGTGGCGCTCATCGCGCGACGGAATCTCCGCACCGTCCCGGATTTCACCGCGCTCAAGCTGCCGAAGCCGAAGGTTCTCGGCCAGGCATTTCTGGCGAGCGCTCGCGGTATGGCAGCTGCCGCGACCATCCATAAGGACACGCTCATTGCTCATGGACTGCCCGCGACGTTCCTCGACGATTTCACGACTGCGATCACGAATCTCGAGGGGTCGCTGACGACACGCGAGCAGAAGCGCAGTCAGCACATCCACGCCACCAAGGCACTCAGCACCGAGGAGAGCAACGGTCGGACGGTGTTGAGCGTGCTCGATGCATTGGTGAAACAGGCCGTGGGCAAAGACGAGGCGCTGTTGGCTGCATGGAAGTCCGCTCGGCGCATTCGGCGGCGACCAGGTGCTCGCGCCGGTGCTACCGAACCGGCAACGACGCCCGCAACCGCCCCGTCGGCAGCAGCAACGCCGGCGGCAGTACCTGTAGTCGCAGTTGCTGCAACACCGCTTTCGGAGGGTGGAGGCTCGCCCGCCGCAGCGGCGGCATGACCAGTTCGTAGATACTCACAGAGGTGGCGCCGCCTCTGTGAGTATCAGCTAGTCGGCCGCAAAGAGAGCTTTGGTCTTCTCGATTCCGGAGACGAGCGCTTCGACGTCGCGCTCGTCGTTGTAGACGTAGAACGATGCCCGCGCCGTCGCCGGCACCTCGAGGCGGCGCATGAGCGGCTGCGCGCAGTGATGCCCCGCGCGCACGCACACCCCCTCCTGATCGAGAATGGTCGCGATGTCGTGTGGGTGTACGCCGGCGAGAGTGAATGACACGACGCCACTCCGATATCGCGTGTCCGCGGGACCGTACAGGGCGATGCCTTCGATCCGGCAGAGGCGCGCGTTCGCCCGCTCCAGGAGTGCCAGCTCGTGCCGTCGCACCGTATCCATGCCTAACGATTCGAGATAGCCGCAGGCCGCTGCCAGGCCGACGGCGTCGGCGACGTTCGGCGTGCCGGCCTCGAACTTGTGCGGCAGCACGTTCCAGGTCGTGTTCTCGTCGCCGACGATCTCGATCATGTCGCCGCCCATCTGGTACGGCCGCATCGCTTCGAGCAGCCGTCGCCGTCCAACCAGACCTCCGATCCCCATCGGACCGAGCATCTTGTGACCGCTGAAAGCATAGAAATCCACGTCACCGAGCTCACCTCCATCCAGCTCGAGGCGCAGATGGGGGGCGGCCTGCGCCCCATCGACGACGACGATCGCGTCCTTCGCCGCGTGGCGCCGCACGAGCTTCGCGATTTCCGCGACGGGATTGATCGTCCCGAGCGCGTTCGAAACGTGGTTGAAAGCGACGATGCGCGTCCGCGCGGTGATCAAAGACGCGAGCTCGTCGAGATCGAGGCGCCCGTCGCTCGTGAGACCACAGATGCGAAGCGTCGCGCTCCGCTGAAGAGCCAACTGCTGCCATGGGACGAAGTTCGCGTGGTGCTCGAGACCGGTGACGACGATCTCGTCACCGCGCGCAACGTGCTCGACGCCCCAGGCAGTCGCGACGAGGTTGAGCGACTCCGTGGTGCCCCGCGTAAAGATCAATCGCGCCGGATCCGCGACTCCGAGAAAGCGCGCGATCTGCTCTCGCGACTCGTGGTAACGGTCGGTGGCGCGCACCGAGAGTGCGTACGCGCCGCGGTGCGGATTGGCGTTGTCGTGCTCGTAGTAGTACCGCATGGCGTCGAGGACGACGCCCGGCTTCTGTGACGTCGCGGCGGAGTCGAGGTAGTGGAGCGCTGGGTCGCCGGCGAGCAGAGGGAAATCGGCGCGCGGGGCGAGACTCGGCTCCGCCTTTTCATCACGGGCCTTCAATTCGACCTCCGCTCGCCGACCTGAATCTTGCCGTCCTCGACACGAACGTCGTATACACGCACCGCATCGATCGCCGGGCCACGTCGTACCTCGCCCGTTAGGCAGAAGTAGCGCGCCCCGTGCCAGACACATTCGATCGTGCCGTCGTTTCCGAGCGTGCCATCCGACAAGGGAAACTCGGCGTGGGTGCAGACGTTGTGCACGGCGCCGATCCGGCCGCGATAGTTGAACAGACAGACTTCGTCGCCCGACGCCGTCCGCACAGCCAGGAGAGACCCCTCAGGCAGCTCGCTCACGTCGGCGACCGTTTCGAAGCTCTCGCCATCTGCCGCGGAGGCTCCGCCGCCCGGCGCCTCACCGATCGAGGTCATGACGCGCTCTCCGACTCGTCAGGCGTCGCACCGCCCTCCCCAGTCAACGCCGCGCGCAGGGCGTGCCACGCCATGCTCGCGCACTTCACGCGAATCGGAAAGCGCGACACGCCGCCGAGCGCGCGCAGCGAGCCTAACGACTTCTTTGCGCCGGCATCCTTCTCGATGTCGAGCTTCCCGGTCACGAGGTCGTGAAAGCGGGTGAACAGCTCCTCCGCTTCCGCTCGCGTCTTCCCTTTGACGGCCTCGGTCATCAGCGACGCCGACGCGCGCGAGATCGCGCAGCCGCTCCCCTGAAAGCTCACGTCGGTGATGCGGTCATCATCCACCTTGAGCCACAACGTCAACGCGTCCCCGCACAGCGGATTGTGCCGCTCGATGACGCGACTCGCCCCCTCCATCGTCCGATAATTCCGCGGCCGACGATTGTGCTCGAGAATGAGCTCCTGATAGAGGGCGTCGAGGCTGCTCACGGAGAGGGGCTAGGGGCCCTCCACTTTCGTAAACCGCTTCAGCGTCATGCGCTCGAGCTCTTCGCGCACGCTCTGCAGCTCGATCGTCTCGAGGACGTCGGCGGCGAAGGCATAGGTCAACAGCTGGCGAGCGAGGTCTCGGCCCACGCCGCGGCTCTTCATGTAGAAGAGCGCCTGCTCGTCGAGGCGGCCGACCGTCGCGCCGTGGGTGCACTTCACGTCGTCGGCGAAGATCTCGAGCTGCGGCTTCGTGTCCACCTGCGCCCGCTCGGAGAGAAGCAGCGTGTTGTTCGTCTGCTTGCCGTCCGTCTTCTGCGCGATCGGATCGACATACACCTTCCCGTTGAACACGCCGTGTGACTGACCGTCGAGCACGCCCTTGTACAGCTCGCGGCTGAAGCAATTGGGCTGGGAGTGCTCGATCATCGTCTGATGATCGCAGTGCTGCGCTCCATCGAGCATGTAGAGGCCGTTCAACGTCGCGCCGCATCCTTCGCC
>DASXPH010000053.1:0-9178 GCA_036493735.1 Gemmatimonadaceae bacterium | reverse complement strand
CCGCTCGCTCACCCGTCTGCTGGAGCGCGTCGGCTTCACCATCCGCCGCGTCGAGGGCGACGTCCTCGTCCCCATCGCCGACGAATGGACGCGCCACTGGGCGAGCGTCGAGGAGCGCGTGGTGAAGTTCGCGTTAGGCATGGCCGCGCGCCGAAAGCCGGAGTGGGCGCCCTGGATCGAGGTGTACGCAACGAAGTAAGTAAGGCTGTCATGACAATCACGCCCGCCGCTCGGCGCTTCGGCTGCTTCGTAGTCGCCCCGCAAGCCAATCCGCGGCAAAGTCCACCTCGGACGGCGGAGGCCAGTGTCCGCCGTTGTACCACCGAATTTCCTTCGGCTCTCCCGCCGCGGCGAACAAGCGCTCCGCCTGCGACGGCTTGATCGTGCGGTCGTGGCGGCCATTCACCATCAGCAATGGTCGCCCCGCGAGCTTCCGCACCGCGCGCAGCGGGTCGGCCGCGGCGCGGACGACCGACGCGAATGGCGTCTCGGCCGGCAGATCGCCGCCTGACGCGAGTGCGACTACGCGCACGCGTGCATTGTTCGCTGCCCCAACCACCGCGAGAAAGGAGCCAAGCGAGTAGCCGACGATCGCGAGACACTGCGCATCGACGGCGGCCAGATCGCTGAGGTAGTCGAGGGCGAGCCTGATCTCGTTCAGGGCAAGTCGCCAGCCGCCGACGAGCTGCAGCGGATTGCGGAACGAAAGTTGATCAATGCCGCCTTTTCGCTCGCCGTGAAATGGCAGATCGATCGCGAGCGACGCGACGCCGCGCTTCAGCAGCGCGCGCCCCATTCCCTCGGCCATTCTTTCCTTGCGAGATGTGTAGCCATGCAGCAGCAGCGCGGCTGGAACGCGACCGCTCTTGGTTGTCGCGTCGGGAAGGAGGAGGATTGCGGGAACAGCTTCGCGCTCCCCCTCGAGCTCGAGCGTGACGCGATGTCCGCCCGCGACGTCCCGACTGGAGGTCACGACGCCAGGCACGTCCGTCGCTAATTTGCCGCGTTCCATGGGGCTCGTGAATTGGCAAAAACGGGCCCAGCGCGCGGTTGACGCGCGACCCGTCGCTTGTCATCCTGAGCGACGCGCAGGATGACACCGAAACCTTCTCCACATCGATTCGATTTGCACGAACCGCACGAGATGCACGGCCCGTGACGCGGCCGATGAAGCACTGGCTGCTCACGGGGCTCTCTTTCGCCGCCGTGCTCGGCGTGTCGGTCTACATGATCGCCGACTGGTGGGATCGAGGATCGCTCGCGCTGCCCCTCGAATCGCACGCGCTCGCCGCACTCGCCGTCGTCATCGAGATCGCTGCGCGCTCCCTCAAGCTCACCTGGAGCGCGAAGTCGGTGCGCATCCTGCTTCCCTTCCGTGTGTCGGTGCGCACCAGTCTCGCCGGTGACTTCGGGGGCGCGATAACGCCCGCGCGATCGGGCGCCGAGCCGGCGCGCTTTCTCGTGCTGGCGGAGGCGGGCATTGCGGCGACGAATGCCCTCGTCGTTCTCTTCGCCGAGCTGCTGCTCGAGGCGCTCTCCCTGGCCGCCGTCGTCGTCGTGATTGCAATCGTCTTTCGCAACGCGGGCAGGGTGCTCGGCGCACTGATTGGCGTCGTCGGCGTTTACGCCGGCTTCGTGCTGGGCATCGCCATGCTTGCCATCGTGCTCGCGCGTCGCGACGTCGCCTTCACGCCGCCGCGCTGGGCCGAGCGCATCGGACTGCGCGCCGGCCGCTGGCGGGTGATCCGAGACTGGCTCGCGAAGGTACGCATGGCCGTCGAGGCAGTGCGCAACGTCAACGTTGCCTGGGCCGTGGCGGCCTTTCTCGCATCGGTCGTCCACGTCGGCATGCGGTTGTGTGTTCTGCCCGCGCTCGTGCTGCCGGCGGTCAGTGAGCAAGTTCGTATCGAGCCGCTGGCGCTCTGGCCGCTGGGTTTTCTCTACGGCGCGGCTGTCGTCCCCGCTCCCGGCGGTGGCGGCGCCGTGGAGCTCGCGTTCCGCGCCGCCCTCGGGAGCGTGATCCCGCCACATGCGTTCGCGGCGGCGCTGCTCTGGTGGCGGTTCTACACCTTCTACATCTACATCATCCTCGGGGCGATCATCGCGGGTGGGGTAGCGTTGAGGGCGGTGAGAAAAACGGATGAGTTCGAAGAGGAACTTGAGAGAGCGTGACGCGTGACGCGCCTCACGCCACCGTCTCTTCCACCATCGCCGCCGCCGGGAAGTACGCATTACGAACGTACTGCTCCACCATGCGCTGCGTGTTGAAGAAGGAACCGTTGAACGCGATCGCCGAGCGCATCACTTCAGCATACGCGAACGGCAATCCATAGAAGAGCGGCAGAATCACCCGCTCCAGCTTGAGGAAGAGATCCGACGCGTCCTTCGACTGATCGCCTTCCGCGCTCGACGTCCCGATCGACCAGCCGGTGACGCCTTCGATGTGGCCCTCGATCCACCAGCCGTCGAGCACCGACAGACTCGGCACGCCATTCAGCGCCGCCTTCATGCCGCTCGTGCCGGAGGCCTCGAGGGGCTTCATCGGATTGTTCAACCAGAGATCGACACCCGCGACCATCTTCGCCGCGATCTCCATCTCGTAGTTCTCGACGTAGACGATCTTCACCGCGTCGGCGAGCTTCACCGACGCTTCGTGGATGCGACGGATCAGCTCCTTGCCGCCGACGTCGTGCGGATGCGCCTTGCCCCCGAACACGATCTGGATCGGTCCGATGGAGTCGGCGATCTGCAGCAGCCGGTCGGTGTTGGAGATTACTAAATCCGCGCGCTTGTACGGCGTGGCGCGACGGGCGAAGCCGATCGTGAAGACTTTGGGGTCCAGCTCGACGCCGTTGCGTTGAGCGATTTCCTTCAGGAGCACCTGCTTCGCCTCTGCGTGCGCCGCCCGGATCTCCTGCAGCGGGACGCCGATCGCATAACGCAGGTAATAGTTGTCGGCGCGCCACTCGGGGATGCGCCGGTCGAACAGCGTCTGGAAGGACGGCGACGTCCACGTCGAGGCGTGCACCCCGTTGGTGATCGAGTTGATCGGGTAGTGCGGGAACATGCCCTGGCTCACCTCACGGTGCTTCATCGCCACCCCGTTCACGAAGCGCGACAGGCGAAGCGCGAGATGCGTGAGGTTGAGCGTTCCCTCATCGAGGCACTGAGCCGCCTCGAGGAGCGACACGGCGTCGGCGCCGAGAACGTGCCGCACCATGTCCACCGGGAACTTGTCGTGGCCCGCGGGCACTGGGGTGTGCGTCGTGAAAACGACGCGCCGGCGAACGGCGTCGACATCGGACTCGTCGAGCTCGAAGCCGGCGCGCCCGTCGAGCTGCCACTCGAGAAGGCAGAGGGTCAACAGCGCCGAATGCCCCTCGTTGAGGTGATAGTGCACCTCACCGTTGTAGCCGAGCGCGCGGAGGATCGCCGCGCCGCCCATCCCGAGGACAACCTCCTGGCAGAGGCGATAGTGGCTATCGCCGCCGTAGAGGTAGTCGGTGAGCGTCTGGTCCCACGGGGTGTTCTCCGAAACCGCCGTGTCGAGCAGGTAAACAGGTACCTCATGCCCGGACACGCCACGGATGATGTACCTCCAGGCACGGACGCGAACATTTCGGCCTTCGATCTGAACGGTCGCACTCACCGGCAAAAGATCGAGCGCGTCCTCTGGGTCCCACGCTACGGGCTGCTCTGTCTGTCCGCCGGCGGCGTCGAGGTGTTGCTCGAAATAGCCTTTGCGGTGCAAGAGCGTGATGCCGACCACCGGAACGCCGAGATCGGCGGCAGAGCGCAACGTGTCACCCGCCAAAACACCAAGGCCGCCGCTATACGTGGGGACCGCCTGTTCCAGGCAGATCTCCATCGAGAAGTAGGCGACGGTCGAATTTATGGAAACCAAAGTCATTTGTATGCCTCAAATACTACAGAAAGCTCGAGCGGTAATACACCAGTGGTCGGTAATTGGTGATCGGTGGTCGGTGATTGGTGGTCGGTAGCTGTCAGCTCCCAGACCACTGTTCACCGTTCACCGATCACTGTTCACAGATAACCGTTCACCGGTCACGTTACCACCTGATGAGTATTCCGTGCCAGGAGGGCAAGAAAGGCGGACTGAACGACGCTGAATCGCATCGGCAACTTCATTCTTTGCGGGCCCCTGCGTCGGAAAGCCCGGTCCGAGCAACGTCTCTCCTTCGACAAAATTGGAGACGATCGATGCCCGGTTGAGAAACGATTATGAGCGCCGTTCACAGGCTCAGCAATACTGCCATCGGCAAATTCGAGAGTAGCGCGCCGAGCGCAAGTGTAGTACTGGCTTCCACCAAACGGACTTCGCCGTCGCCAAGAACCGAGCGAAACGATCCGCCGCGAAGCGGCTCGGGAAGCAGCAGAGCGGTGTCCTGCCAGTCCGGGCGAGCGCTGTTCCTGGGCGTTGCCGATTGCATCAATCGAGGTGCGACGACGATGGCCCGGTCGGTTCCGCTCGTCCGCGCAAAGGCGACGACGTGCCTCGCGAGGCTGCCCTGAACCTGCAGCGGGAGGTAGCCACCACCGGTGAAAAGCGATGCGCGATCGCGTCGCATGTTGAGAAGGCGCTGCACCACACCGAGCTTCAGTCGCTCGTCCCACGGCTCGAGAGCGTGCAGCGCCCCGGGCGCGGAGACGGTCGCGAGGAGCTCCTGTCGACGCTTGTAATCCACCGGGCGCCGGTTGTCTGGATCCACCAGCGCAAAGAGCCACAGCTCGTCGCCCTGATACGTGTCGGCCACGCCCGGTGACGTGAGCTGCAGAACGACGCGCGCCAGCGCGTTCCAGTGCCCCGCCGTCGCGATGCGCCCCACGAATCGAGCGATGTCGCCGAGGAATGCCGAATCCTCGCCGCCGGAGAGAATGGCGGCAATGAACTGCTTGAGCGCGTTCTCGTAGCCTTCGTCGGGCTCCGTCCAGCTGGTGCGGGTCTTCGCTTCCTTCACCGCCTTGAGCATGTACTGCTCGACGCGCTGCCGCGCGGATTCCAGCCAGCTGCGATCCGGCAGGTCGTCGATGCGGCGACCACTCCGTGGCGACGGCCAGAGGCCGATGAGCGTTTGATAAAGCAGGTATTCGGTGTTCGTATCCGGGGCGAGACGTCCCTTCACGGTCGTGCGATGACGCTGATTCAGCCGCCGCCAGCGCGCGACACAGCGTTGCCACTCCGGTGCGCATTCGCTCAACACGTCGAGCCGCGCCCGGACGTCGGCGCTGCGCTTGGTGTCATGAGTGTTCGTGCACGTCAGCCCGAGAGGCCACGAGCAGGCCCGTTCGGCGCTTCCCTTGTGTAGCCGGCCCACGGCGTCGTCCAGCGGACGGTCCGGGGCGCCGCCGACCTCGTTGCGCGACGACAGCGGCAGGTACACATAGAGCGCCGTGTCCTCCACACCCTTCGCCGCGGCTGGCCCGCTCGTCTGCTGCAGTCGTTGAACGAAGCCGAGTCGCTCGGCGCACTCGGGGTCGGAATTCTGACCGAGCACCACGTCGCCGATGAGATCGACGGTCGGCGTCTGATCGGATCCCGCTCGGTGGTGCGCGATCTCCAGCGTCCGCGTGACGACAGCCGCGTCGTCGGCATCCGGTTTCGGCGACCGGCCATCCACATAGGTGCGGTAGACGGGCAGCGCGGCAATGAACTGGACGATGCCGGCCCTCAGCGTTCCTTCTACCGCCGAGCCGTGCACGAACGGCCGCAGCAGCCGCGTCAGGCGACTCACGTCGGCGCCAAGCGGCCCCTCGAGAATCTTCACCTTCCCGGCGTGCGCGATGTCGGAGAAGCTGTCGCTCGTCAGGCGCCGCAGCGACCGGTAGCCACGCTCGAGCGCCGCGTAGCCATCCGGATCGAGAAAGACCTCCTCGAGGTCGTTCAGAAATTCATAACCAGTGGTGCCCTGCACCGGCCAGCCGCGCCGCAGCTTCTCGCCCGGCGAGAGTATTTTCTCGACGACGATCGGGAAGGTGCCGCCGTCCGCCCGCCGCTCCACCTCGGCACGGAGGCGTTCGAGGTAGCCTAACGGGTCGAGCAGACCATCGACGTGATCGATTCGCAGTCCATCGAGCGTACCTTCGGCGACGAGGTCGAGCACGAGATCGTGCGTGGCTGCGAATACTTCGGGATCCTCCTGCCGCAGCGCCGCGAGATCATTGACGTCGAAAAATCGTCGGTAATTGATCTCCGAGGGCCCGCGGCGCCAGAACGTCAGGCGATAGTGTTGTGCGTCAAGCATCCGGCGAAGGCGCTGCCGTCCCTCCGCGCCCCGCAATACGCTGGACGGGTCGGCGACCGACGTCGGATCGAGCTTCACGACCTGCAGCTCGTCAGGCATCGTTGCCGGATCGATCGGCCACGAGCGGTCGCCATAGCGAAGGCGAGGAGTCTTCTCCGTGACGTCGAGCGCGAGCTCGTCGCGGTCGATGATCTTGTCCAGCTCGTCCCCGAGGACAGGCAGGACGACTTTGTTGTCCGCCGCGGCCCAGTCGATGTCGAACCAGCGCGCATAACGAGAGTGCACGCCATGCGCGAGCACCTCGTCCCAGTATGGGTTCACCGCGCCGATGCCCATGTGATTGGGCACGATGTCGAGCATCACGCCCATTCCCCGCTCGTGCAGCGCGGCCGCCAGCGCGCGGAGGTCATCGACGGTGCCGATCTCCGGATTCACGCGCGTTGGATCGATGACGTCGTAACCGTGCATACTGCCGGGTCGAGCAGCCAGGATCGGCGAGCAATAGAGATGAGAGATCCCGAGCCGGTCGAGATATGGGACGATCTCGCGCGCGTCGTTCAGCGTGAACTGCTTGTTGAGCTGAACGCGGTAAGTCGCGGAGAGGGGGTGGCGCGTCACGCGCCCCGCGCCTGCCGCTCTGTGCACCGCAGCGCCTTGTTCACTGCTTCGCTCGCGCGCATGTCGTCGATCGTCATGCCCATCTTTCGCTTCCAGCTCGGGTGCTTGTCCGGTCCAACACCCGGCAGATTCACCGCGTCCATCTCGCCGGCGAGGTCGTCGAGCGCCAGGCCGACGAGTGCCGCCGGCGTGCGACAGAGGAATTCATGAATCGCGCCGCGGAGATCCGCCGAATCGTTAGGCGCGGCTGCCTCGTCGAGCACGCCTTCCTTCGCCAGCCGGGCGAGGAGCGCGCCCTTGTCCTGTTCGCGCGCCGCTCGGGCTTCGCTCAGCGCCTTGTCGCTCTCGATGAGCCCGACATGCGCGCGGAGCTCGATGTCCCGACCCGCCCAGAAGCCGGCGAGAGTCGCCATGTCGTGGGTGTTGGCCGTCGCCAGCGCCAGCGGAGCGTACTTCTCCGCCGGGCTGAAGCCGCCCTTCTCGCGCTCGAAGTACAGCACTTTCGACGAGAGCACGCCCCAGCGCTCGAGCGCGGGGGGCACGTCGTCAGGCACCGTACCGAGATCTTCACCGACCACGAGCGCGTCCTGTCGTACGCTCTCCAGCGCCAGGATGCCGAGCAGATCGTCCGACGGATAAGCGACATACGCGCCCTCCTTCCCCGTCATGCCCTCGGGAATCCAGAACTGTCTGAACAATCCCATCACATGATCGATGCGCAGCGCGCCGGCATGACGGAAGCCATTCCGCACGAGGCGAATGAAGTAGCGGTAGCGGTCGCGACGGAGTGCCATTGGATCGATCGGCGGCAAGCCCCAGTTCTGACCAGACGACGAGTACGGGTCCGGAGCCGCGCCGATGCTCGCGTGCTGGATGAAGAGCTCAGGCTGCGCCCAGCTGTCGGCGCCCGTCGGCGACGTACCGATCGCCAGATCCTGATAGAGTCCGATCGGCAATCCAGACTGACGCGCCACGTTCGCCGCCTCGCGCAGCTGACGGTCGAGCTCGAACTGGATCCAGCGATGCAGGTCGACGCGCTCCGCATGCTCGCGCTGAAAGCGCTGCACGGCATCGGAGTGCACGTTCTGTAATTCTTGCGGCCACTCTTGCCAGTGCCAATTCTCGAGTGATTCGGCGATCGCGCTGAACGTGGCGAAGCGGGTGAGCTCCGGCTCCTGCGCTTTCACGAAGTCGTCGTAGGCGACGCCGCGCGCCGTGCCCGTTGCCTGCTCCCGCTCGACGAACACCCGATGCAGCTCCTCGAGCACGGGCCTCTTGAGCGCCATCACTTCCTCGTACTGCACTTCGGGATTCTCGCGCAGGGCACTCAGCTCGGCTTCGAATTCCGGATGGTCGATGCGCGCCGCGATCCGTGGCGCGACGTGGAGCTCGGGGACATTCTCGACGTCGATGTATATGGGATTGCGAAACAATCGGCTGACGGGACTGTACGGGCTGATGTCCTTGCCGTGATTCGCGAGCGCGTGCAGTGGGTTGACGCCGACGAACGCGCCGTGAACGTCACCCATCCACTGCGCCAGCTGCTTGAGGTCACTCACGTCGCCGACGCCCCAGTTTCGATCACTGCGAACGGTATAGAGGTTGGCGACGACGCCGAAGGCGCGCGCGTTCCCGAGCTTCTCCGACGGCTGGACGCAGCGCGGCGGGACGATGATGAGCGTTTGCTCACCAGTGCGCTCCTCGCCGGCGATGGTGACGGTGAGGTCGAGCCGGTGATAGCCCAACGGCGGATAGGTCGGCCAGGGAATGGGGAGTTCGGCGTGCATCCCCCGCCCCCAGCGCCCCTCCGCGCTTCGCGTCACCCCATTCTCGAGAATCAGCGTGAGCTGCCAGCGTGCTTCACCGTTAGGCGGCGAGGCGAGCCGAGCCTCGACGTGCCGGGTGGCCGTGTCGTCGTCGCGCTGGACGATGTGCACGGGCGCGATGAGCTCGGCCCGTTCCACCTGACGCAGCGCGCGCAGCGCCCTCTCCGCGGACGACTCGGTCGAGACATCGAGGCCCATCGCCGACAGAATGGCCGCGCGCGATTCGGGCGCGCACTTCCGCCACTCGGTGCCGGTCTGGTCGAGATATTTCGGAATTATGCCGACTGTCTCGGCGAGGCGCTCGGATGCGGATTTGCGGGACTTGGTGGGCACGGGCGGAGGCTGACCTAAGTGATAGCGAGAGATCTCGACCGAAGAGCAGTCGATCGGGGGTGCTAGGCGGCATCCAGGCCAAATTTGGAATGCGAGCATTGATGCACCCGAGGTGCTCCGATGCGCTCATTCCAAATT
>DASXPH010000052.1:0-15781 GCA_036493735.1 Gemmatimonadaceae bacterium | reverse complement strand
CGTCAGTTGCTTCGGTACGCGCGTCAGTTGCTCCGGTACGGCCAACAGTTCGTTCGGTACGGCGAACAGTTCGTTCGGTATGGCGAACAGTTCGTTCGATACGCCGCGCCATTGTCGCGGCCCGGCACTCGGTTGCCGCGGTGGCGCCGCAATTGCGCCGGACGCGTGAGCGGTTACTCTGGCGCGTCCCCGTAATAGAGCGGGACGGCGACTAGTTAGGGCGGCGGTTCGTGCTGTCTCTTCAGGAGAGACTCATATCTCTTCAGGAGAGACTTCTATCTCTCGAGGCGTTCCGCTTCGATTCCAGAGATGCTCTGATGTGGTTCGACATGCTGTATTAGCTGCCCTGCCTGGCTTTAGCGTTTGAACACGAGCGTCGTGGAAGAGCCGGTGCCAATGTCACCGCCAAGGGTCAGAGTGCCGCCGCCGACCGTGCCGACGAGCTGCGCACCGTCGCTTGTTTCCGTAAGGGTGATTGTTCCGCTACTTGTGGTATAGGTCCCGTTCGCGGGCAGGCTGAGGGTGGCGATGGCGCCAGTCGCAAGGAGTGTTGCCCGCACTGACAGCGATCCGCTCCATGTGAGATCGCCATTGAGATTGATGTTGCCGGCCGTGAGCTCGTCCTTCTCCAACGTGTCTTGGTAGACCACTGCAGGCACGTTGTTTCCGTCCACCGTTCGCAGGGTGTAGTTGCCGTAGAGGGAAGCGTTCGGGCCAGTCGCGTCGCCGCCACAGGCGACGAGCACGGCGAGCAGTGCAGAGAGAACGAGCTTACGCATAGGAGGCCTCACAGAAGCGTAGGCGAACAACGTGGCTCGAAGACTGACCTAACGCTAGGGGGGCGCGGATCATGAAAGCGCTCTAATAGAGGGGCGAACTATTCATCAGCTCCCCGCGTCATGCGGCGGGGGCTCGGCGAACGTTTGAGCGAGTTTCTGAGTTGCTATGAGCGAGATACTAACGTCTTGATTCTGGGACTATTCGGAGGAAGTAATGACGGCACGTATCGTGTGCTCGCTCACCCTGCTCGTCCTGCTCGGCGGCTGTAGCGGGAGCGACCTGACCGGTCTGACCAACGTCGCGACACCGGCGAACGGGCTGTTGGTGTCCGTGTCGGTTCCGGGCCAGTGTCTCGTCGGCGGGTGTGATCCGGTTAGCACGGAGCTCAATCACTTGGGGCTGATCACGCTGAAGAACACCGGCAGCGTGAAGGTCTTCGTACCATTATGTGGCACACTGCCCGCGATGGGCACCCAACAGTTCCTCGATGGGAAATGGATCAATGTCGGACCGGTTGCGTCGTGTGTGTACGGGCCGCCGTCGATGGTGATTGCGCCTCATGACAGTCTTCGATTCAACTCGTTCTTCGCCGCTGGTATCTGGCGGATGAGCGTCGGCGCGGCCACGGATACAGCGTTGGTGAACGAAGCGCTCAGCACGTCGGCACCTGCCATCGTCAAGTGACGAGAGCGTAGCGAGGGCCTCGGTCTGCCAGGAACCGATTGGCCGGTGAGATAACGTCCCTCCGGCGACACTGGAGCGCGGCCTGCTCCGGACGGCGGTAAGCGTCGAATGAGCGTTAGCGAACACTAAAGTCGGCTGTCGAGGCCTGGCGCCTTGTCGCTAATGACCTTATGCTCTTGTGAGAGGAAACGTCCCAACAGAGCCGTTCACGCGTGATTCCGTCAGTGTGGGAGCTTGAATGCATGAGGGAAATCCGCTCCCCGACGAGTCGCGTCCGTCGTCGAGCGATCGAGAAAGCTTTTCGACGTCGACTCCAGCTGTCTTACGCCTCAGTCGACTCCTGCAGGCCACGAGTCAGACACCGACAGACGCGGAGCTCGGCGATGTTCGAGAGACGATCCGCGACTTCGTTCGGGAGCTGAAGGACGAAAACCTTCCTCCCGAACGTGTGCTCGTGCGGTTAAAGAGCACGATCGGCGAAGTACGCGGCGATGATATCGAGCCGAGGCGACGCCTTTTTCAGCAAGTCATTACGTGGTGCATCGAGGAGTATTATCGCAGCGAGTGAGCTGACGGACAAACACTACTTGCGCCCGACATCGCGTTCCCGCTGCTCGATGACCCGCACGAGGGCGTCCGCCTGTCGCCGGTGAAATGCTCCGTCGCCCGCTGCCATGGCCGTCTTCTCTTCGTCAGTGAGCGGCGGCACGCCGAAGCGCTGGCAGAAGACGTGTGTCAGGGAAGCGAAGCGCAGATCGCGAACGCCGAGCACCTCCTCGGTGAAGGCGTCGCCGGTCACACTGGTTGGGGGCCCGGCCGCGATCATGCGATTCGACGCGATGTACCCTTTGAGCCGTTCGAGCGCGAGCATTGCGTTCACGCGGCCCCTTCCGAGCACGTGTGAGAATCTGGGCGGGATGTCGATCTCGCTCCGTAGCAACGCGGCGATGTCTTCCACGAGCAGACTCGCAGGCGTACCGGCCAGATGCGCGTCCCCAGGCGAGCGCGCTTCAGCGCCCGGCTCCGGCGCGCCGCCGGCAGCTTTGAGAACGCCGGTCGCGCTCGCGAATTCTCCCCGCGCGACAGGTGTAGCCCAGGCCGACGCTCTCGGTGGGCAAATCGAGGAGACGACACAGATCGAGATGTCGATCGATCTCGAGCCCGACTTCCGCGTGGCGGCGCCGCAGGAGTGCCGCGACGTCGGCGCGGCGTTCGGAGCGCCCATGCTGACGTGAGAGTAGCGCGGCGAGTCGCTCGATTTCGCCGAGACCCTGGTTGTCACTGGCCTCGTCGAAGACGATCGTTGCCGTCGCCGCCGACGCCACATACGATCGGCGCTTCATGCCATCGAGCGTCGTCGCCACTGCATCGACGTCGTCGTCTCGAAGCACAATGTTCGTGTAGAAGTTGCCCATGGAAGACGTGGCCTCGTCAGCGAAAAATCTGGCAATAAATGGCGTCTGCTCAGCCCGAGGAAAAATCGCGACGTCGAGGATTCTTCTCTGGTGAACGAGGTGCTCAGAGTCGACAGAGGTTGACGAACGGTGGGAGCGAGCGTGATACTCACGGATCGTCGCCCTCAATGAGGAGAGCATGACAAATCCCGCCCCAGCAACCGCTTCTGCCCCGACCAAGCATCCGATAGAAGCCTTTCTGGCCCGCTGCGACAAGTTGGGACTCGCGCCACAGGCGGCGCGGCATCCCACGCTCGTCGCCGCCATCAAGGCGCAGAGCCATGAGACCGTCCTCTTTTTTCTCTGCGGGCGCGATTACATCTACCACCCGACCGACCTCAAACTGCAGGGCATTGAGACTCTTTTCATCGGCGAGGGCGCACCCTTCGAGCTCAATATCGGATCGGCGGTGGCGGACGACGTCAAAGACATGCTGCATGCGCCCGGCGTCAAGGTACGAACGGAGATCGGGATGCCTCACGCGATCGGGGCCTACGATAGGAGCGCGGGAATCCGCGCCGGGGGAGCCGGCAATTACAATCTTGGCACCAAGGCGATCACGAGGGCGTTTCAGGGCCTCCGCGGGCAGTTCCTGCGGGATATGGAGAGCGCGGTGAACGAAGCGAAGATTGGTAAGCTCGCCGGTGCGCTGAAGGATGAGAGGGTTTTTGGATACCTCCAAACCCTGCGCAATGCGACGAGACGTTTCTGGGTCTATGACATGCCGGAGATTGGCCTTTGAGAGAAACGTCGTACGAGAGATGCTCGCCCGTTGCCAGATCTCGAATAATTTGAAATCGCGCATGGCCGGAGCATGCACGCGACGCCGATGATCAAAATCATGGTCCGACTCGTCGCGGATACACTGCTCGTCGCGATCCTCTTGTTTGTCGCAGCGGGAACCATCGCCTGGCCGCGAGCGTGGGTGCTCCTCGCGGTGATGTTCGTCGTCCGCACGGTCGGCGCACTTTCAGTCTACCGCGCAAATCCCGACCTGATGCGTCAGCGCGCTGGCCTCCCCATTCATCGACAACAGATCTGGGCGGACCGGATACTTCTGCTTGGCGTGCTGGCGACCGGGTTCCTGGGCCTACCCGGCATCGCCGGCCTGGACGCATTCCGATGGCATGCGCTGCCGCGGCCTACGCCGCAGATTCGCTGATCCTCATTGGCATGAGTGTGTGGCTGGAATCGTACGTCGCCGCGCTCTGCGCTGTCGTACCGGTCTCGCTCATGGTCATGCGGCTCCGACTGGAAGAGCGCTTACTCGAGCGCGAATTGCCGGGTTACGCGTCGTACGCGGAGCGCGTGCCCTTTCGACTGATTCCCGGCGTGTGGTAGTCTGACGCGATAGCGCACACGTGTGGTGCTTCTTCGAGCGCGCCAGTAGACCCTCAAACCCTCGCGCGCCGCTCTGCTGTCGACTACGAATCAAAGTCGATGCGGAGCAACTCAGTGGTATCAGGACACGTCGCTAGCCGACCTCTCGAGCCGTACTCGAGTGCTCATTCCATCGCCATGTCCGCGCTCGGTGGATTGCTCGGCGGGCTTGCCGGGGCGACAACGGCGGTGCTCGTGACCACGCTCATCAAACGGATCCTGGCAGTGGTGGCGAGTCAGGGTACGTGGGGACTGCTCGGGCTGCCGCTCGTCGGCCTCGCACTCGCCGTCGTGATTCTACATGGCTATGACCACGGCAAGGCATTGCAGTCCCTTGCTCCGGCGCCGAGTTATCCCCCCACTCGGGCACGCTGGAGGCTGAAGTGGAAGGATCCCCGTGACGTCATTCGCGCCGATCTCACGGCCGACGTGCTCGCGACCGCAGGGGAGGAAGAACGTTTTCCCTGGCGACTGGCACCGATCCGCGCGCTCGCCATCGTGGCCACGGTCGGTTTGGGTGGACCGATGGGGACCGAGTCACCGGCCGCGCACCTTGGCGTCGCGGCCGGGGTGTGGCTCACGGATCGCGGGCGACGGTGGCGAGAACTCGTTAGGCCTGCCGGGGTGGGCGGTGGCGCCGCGGGCGTGGCCGCACTCGTCGGGATCCCGCTGGTGGGCACGGTCTTCATGTTGGAGCTTGGTCGACGCCGCAACATTCCGTTGAGCGCCGAGCGCGTGATCGCCGCGTTGATGGGCGGGGTGATCGGGTGGGCGATCAACGACACGTTCAACCTCGACTTGATCAGCCTGAACGTGCCCGAGATCGGGCCTGGCGATCTTCTGCACGCGGTGGCGACGGCGCTGGTCGCCGGTGCGAGCGCCGGCATCATCGCGTCGTTGACGGGCATCGCGATCTACAAGGTGCGAGGATGGCACTCCTTCCCGACATTCCGTCTCGCCGCCGGGGGAGCGGCGGTGCTCGCTGCCTCGCTTGCCGTCGCGGTCATCGCCATCCCGTCCGCTGCCGTCGGTCCCGGTGCTGGCGCCGCTGCCTGGGCGTCGACGACCAACGCCGGGATGGTCACGATGCTCGCGGTCGCGTTGCTCCGCGCTGCAGCGACAACGGCTGCCGTCGCGGCGGGAGGATGCGGCGGCGTATTCGTCCCGTTCTTAGCGATTGGCGACATCGCCGGACGGGCGTTCGCGCCAGCGTTCGGTGTCGCGAGTGAGCTCGCCGGGGCGGCGGGAGCGGCAGGGGGCATCGCCGGCGGCTATCGGTTGCCGTTCACCGCGGTCGTCCTGGTGCTCGGCCTCGGCGCTCCATACGGGGCGACGCTGACGTGCCTGGCGACGGTCGGCGTCGCGACGCTCGCCGGCACGGGTGCGGCGCTTGCGCTCGATCGCATATCTTCGCGAGCACGTCGGTAAAGAATCCCCGCCTTTCGCGAGGGCGCGCTCTGTGAACGACAAGACGAAGACTGGCCGAGCCGTACTCGGCGCGACGATTCTCGCGTCGAGCATGACGTTCATCGATGGCTCCGTCGTCAACGCTGCACTGCCCATCGTGCGCGTCCAGTTAGGCGCGAGCCCCAGTGCGGCGCAGTGGATCGTCGCGTCGTACATGCTCCTGCTGTCATCGCTGCTCCTCGTCGGCGGGTCACTCGGCGATCGATGGGGAAGACGCGTGGTATTCGTCGCCGGCACGGCGGTATTTGCCGTTGCCTCTGCATGGTGCGGCGCCGCGCCTAACGTCGCGCAGCTCATCATCGCGCGAGGAGTGCAGGGAATTGGCGCCGCCCTGCTCGTGCCGGGCAGCCTTGCGCTCATCAGCGCGAACTTCCCAACGGAGCGTCGCGGACGGGCGATCGGCAGCTGGGCCGCGCTCACCTCGATTGCGGCGGGGATCGGACCGCTCGTCGGTGGCTGGCTCGCCGACCGCTTCAGCTGGCGCTGGATATTTCTCGTGAATGTTCCCCTCGCGGCATTGGTGATCGCCATCTGTCTCGCGAAGGTGCCCGAGAGTCGCGGCGAGCAGGATGGCGGCATCGATTGGGTCGGCGCACTGCTCGCGACAACGATGCTGGCCGCGCTGGTGATCGCTCTGATCGACGCGTCGACGCACGGATTTGCGGCCCCGCGCGTCGTCGTCGGCCTAACGATCGCCTGCTGTTCACTGCTCGCATTCATCGCGGTCGAGTACGCGAGCCGACATCCGATGATCCCGCCGTCGATGTTCCGATCGCGGACGTTCACCGGGGTGAATCTGCTGACCCTGTGTCTGTACGCGGCGCTTGGCGCAACGACCTTCGCGCTGCCGTTCACCCTCATTCAAATTCACGGCTACACCATCGTCGGCGCGACGGCGGCGATGCTGCCGTTCGTCGTGGTGATGGCAACGCTGTCCCGCTGGGCCGGCTGGCTCACCGACCATTACGGCCCGCGGCTGCCGCTGTCGTTAGGTCCGGCGGTCGCGGCTGGTGGCTTCTTGTTGTTTGCTCGCGCCGTGCGTCCAGGACCATACTGGTCGACCGTTTTGCCGGGCGTGCTGGTAACGAGCATCGGCATGGCGATCAGCGTCGCTCCGCTCACGACGACAGTGATGACCGCGGTGAGGGAAGGGCACGCCGGGCTTGCCTCGGCCATCAACAACGCGACCTCACGCGTCGCGAGTCTCGTCGCGGTCGCGTGCGTCGGCATTCTCACGGGAAACGCGTTCGCGAGCGGTCTCCCGATCGTGAGTCGTGTGGCGGCTCTCCTCTCGCTCGTGGGTGCGGGGTGCGGCGCCACGCTCGTGCGCAGTAGTCAACGTGACGCTTCCAGTCCTTCCAAGCGTGCGAGAGGCCGACCAGTCTCGACCCGTAGCGTTCAATGATCACGCTCATGTCGAATCCCATGCTAAATCCGCGAGGGCAGCGGGTGAGAGCGCCATGAGCGGCGCGGCCCGAGAGGTGGAGCGCATTCACGATGCGTCGCGCTTTCTCACCGACGCGAGCTCGCTGCTCCTCGCCGACGAGGCACGGCACAATCTCATATTGGGGCTCGCCGACACGATTCGCAGCAACCCCACTGTCTACCCCGACCATTCATTCTGGCTGGTGCGAGATGGCGGGGACGTCGTGGGCGCGGCGATGCGGACGCCGCCACACAATCTCGTGATCGCGCGTCCCCGTGACGACGCGATGCTCGCGGCGCTCGCTGATTACATCGACGAGAAGCTCCCGGGTGTGCAGGGCGCGGTGCCGGAGGTGGATGTCTTCGCGGCCGCCTGGTGTGAGCGGCGACAGTTGGCGACCCGCGTGGTGTTCGAGCAGGCAATCTATGCGCTTCGCGATGTCGCCGATGTGCCGCGAGCGGAAGGGGTCTGTCGTCCCGCGACGAGTGATGATCATTCACTCATCATCTCCTGGTCGATGGCGTTTAATCGTGAGGCATTGAACGAAGCGCCACCGGCATCGGACATCGAGCGGCAGGTGCAACGGCGCCTCGATTCGCCCGCGGCTGGTTTCCGACTCTGGCAGCGCGGCGGCGAGCCCGTCTCGTTATGCGGATTCAGCGGACGCACGCCGCACGGAATCAGAATCGGGCCGGTGTACACGCCTCCCGAGTATCGCGGCCGTGGCTATGGGATGTCGCTGGTCGCCGACGTATCCGCCGAGCTGCTCTCGGTTGGATATGGGTTCTGCTTCCTCTTCACCGACCTCGCGAATCCGACGTCGAACGCGATCTACCAGCGCATCGGATACGAGAGGGTCTGCGAGTCGCGGCAGCTGCGGTTCGAGTGAGATGCTGGCCAAAACTTTTCCGCCGGTAGACCGCGATCGCATCCGCACCTGGCAGCAACGCGACAATGGATCATCACGCGTGCCGACGGATCATTGAGCTGAAGAACGACACGAATATTGCGGGATTAAGAAGAGCCTTCAGTAGTCACCTTTCGGGTAAATGCACGGTTGGAGGCATGCCTCCTGCATTCGGTTGAGCAATCGTAAAACAACCTTTACATCCGAGGAGACACCATGCGCTCTCCACTTCGTCGAATTCCGGCGTGGGCTGTTCTATCCGCGGCAATGATAGCGGCATGTGGTCCGTTCCACCGCGGCGCGCAGCAGGAGTCCGAGATCCTCTTTCACAATCAGTCAATTGACGAGGCCGATGTGTACGCGATGGGTCCCGGTGGCGACCCCATCCGAATTGGCACTGTCGACGGCCAGAAGACGGGCCGCCTGAGAGTGCCGCTGATTAGCGCCAGCGATCGCGTGAACATCATTGCTCGCGTCTTCCCGAGCTCGCGAATCATCGCCAGTGGTGCGTTCACTCTCCTGCCGGGCGGCGTGATGGACATCACGTTGCCGTCGGAAGAGAACATGCTGGCCGTCTTGCCGGCCCGAACTCAAATCGGGAAGCAGTAGGACCCACGTAGTCGTGAAGAGAACGGCGCGCCGCGCGCCGTTCTCTTTTCACATTCGCTGGCGGGGGGTGAAGCGGCCAACGGTTTTGACGACACGTCTGTCTATGGTTCGATCGCCGAGCACGCCAGCCAATCATCCCTCGCGCACCCGTTAATGCGTCGTCGAGACTTCGCGCTTTCGCTTTTGAGCCCAGCGCTCATCAAGCTGTCCAGCGCGCGACAAATCGAAAGCGTGCTGCTCGCCGCGGACAGAGGCGTCGACCCGCCGAGCAGCGAATTGCTCCAGAGTCTCCCGCTCCTCATGGACGTGGCTGAAGTGCCCGGGATCGGGATGAGCGTCGTACGAGAGGGGCGCGTCGTCTGGCAGCATCATGCTGGGATAGCTGATATAAAGACTCGTAAGCCAGTCTCGACGGACACCCTGTGGCCGGCCGCGTCACTCGGGAAACCGGTCTTCGCACTCGCCGTTCTCCGGCTGGTCGACGAGAAGAAGATCGACCTGGATACGCCGCTCAGTAGATATCTGCCGGGATACACACCTAACGAGCCGAGGGCCAACCGCATCACCGCTCGCCATGTTCTCAGCCATTCGTCGGGTCTGCCTAACTGGCGCGACGATGATTCGGAACAACTCGTACCGCAGTTCGAGCCAGGCTCGCGCTTTCGGTATTCTGGTGAGGGCTTCTTTTACCTCGAGCGTGTCGTCGAGCACGTCGTCGGAGCGCCGTTCGAGCAATTCATGGAACAATCCGTGTTCGCGTCGCTTGGCATGACGTCGTCCACGTATACGTGGCGCGCCGACATGCCTTCGCGCGTCGTCGCCGGTCACGACCGAGATCAGTCGTACACGGTCTTCTGGCAACGCCTCGGGGTTCAGCTGCTCGACGACGCAATGCTCAGCCCACAGATCCGGATCGACGACGCGCTTGCGTGGGGCCTTGGCTGGGGACTCGAGCGCCGAAGCCTAACGATGGCCGGTGCCCGCTCGCAGAGCGCAACCAACGCGAATTTCATCTGGCATTGGGGCGATAATGGCAGCTGGAAGAACTTCGTGCTCGCACATCCGGCGACGCGATCGGCGATCGTCATCTTCACGAATGGCTCTCGAGGCCTGCACGTGGCGCAGCGCATCGTCAGCGCCTCGACTGGTCTCGACCACGCGGCGTTCTGGTGGCTGTAGAAGCCCTTGACGGAGTAGAGACCGAAACGGCCCACGAAGGGCCGTTGCTGAAGGAGGAAGGTTCGCGACCTCGCTGAAGCAGTCAGGCCCCGTCGCGCGCACCCTTCTCGAAGAGCACATCGAGAGCGCCCTCCCACAGCAGTCGACGGCCGAGCTCCGGCAGCAGATCGACACCTTCCACTATTGTGAGGAAATGATTGCCGGCGAGCGT
The DNA here is from genome assembly GCA_036493735.1 of Gemmatimonadaceae bacterium. Classification (GTDB taxonomy): domain Bacteria; phylum Gemmatimonadota; class Gemmatimonadetes; order Gemmatimonadales; family Gemmatimonadaceae; genus AG2. Next base: position 5,684 of record DASXPH010000052.1, on the reverse strand, counting down.
GCCGAGCTTACTCGAAAACGCCGTCGCTCCGTAGGGCACGAGGATCTCAGTCTCGCTGTAGCCGCCGGGATAAAAGAGAATCTGTCCCGGCGATGGGTAGCTCGTGTGGTGTTCGAACGGGACGTTCAGTGAAAGGTCACCGAGCGGGATCCATCCCGCTTCACCACTCCAGCGAGCCTGGACAAGGCGGCTCCGAAATGGAAGGAGAGACAAGAACGCCGCGCAGGTGAGTGGCGCTGCCCCCGCTTCGAGACGCGCGAGGAAGCGGAGATCAGGCCCCACGCTGATAGCGAGGTGGGTGTCGGTGAGAGCGGTACTGGTTCGTGTCGGGGCGCTTACGGACATTTGGCGGCCTTATGGAGCCTGGCACAACCAAGTTGTCGAGGCTGAGAACGGCAAGGAAGCGGGCGTCAAATGTCAGAGGCTGATTCCCAAAGCTGTCGTGGTAGCCGGCGCGATCCTTCCCGGCTACAACGATAGCTTTGCGAACTCTTTCTTGATCAGCTCAGTGGTCATTAGAGCTGAACAGCTTCTGCACGTCGATCGAGACGATCGCGTTCCCGTACCCACCCGGCATCACCGACGTCGCCAGCAGCGCGCGGTCGAGCTTCGTTCGCTTGTGCGTGTGCGCGTAATGCACCACCCGATGGCCAAGGAACTGGCCAATGAACGCGCCCGCGACGACATCCGATGCCCAATGCTGATTGAGATACATGCGCGTGAGCCCCGGCACCATCGCGAACGCGTACAACGGCACCGCCGCGTACTTCACTGCGCCGGGGTTCCGCACCTGGATCTCCTCGAGCAGCGAGGCTGCCGTGGCGAAGCCCACGGCAGCGTGCAGGGAAGGCCACGATCGATTTTCGAACTTGGTGAACCCCGCGCCAAATTGGAACTTGAATGGGTCGTCCATCGATACACGCGGCCGAGCGCGGCCGACGGGTCCGCGAATCACCTCGCTGATCACGTCGGTGAGGAGCAGCGCCTGCGTCCAGTGAAGCCCCACGTCCGCCGTGGTCTGCGAATGCGCCAACCGGCCAACGCCGTAGGTGAGGATGCTGGCGATGGCGAGCGGTGTCTCGTTGATCCGCGTCAGCTGCCCGATATCATGGTTGAAGGAGTTGCTCCCCTGGACGTGGGGGGATTGAAACCAGGCGGCGATCCGCTTGTCGAAGATCGCCGTGACGCCGGTGGCGACCGCCGCGCCGGCGATCGGAATGAGATCGTGACGCGTGAAGAGCGTCTTCTGCGCGCGCCCGCTGTCGGGAAGACCCGCCGTCAGCGACGCTGGCGCGACGAGCGGGAATTGCGTGAGCTCTAAACGCGCATCCTGGGAGCGCGAGACGCGGAGTGGGAGCGTCACGAGCAAGAGCGCCGCGGCGCTCGCGAGTGCATTACGAATGGAGGACATCGGGGGATTCTGGTTCTGGTTCGTCATCGCCGAGGCGCCGCACCACCTTGCGCTCGGCTTTGGCGTTACACAGGCAGAACCCAGGCCAGTCCTCGCTCGGGTCCGCTAATCGTCGGCCGATGGGCCGTACATTCCCGGCACGGGGATGCCGAGCAGGCGATAGTAGACGCCCAACTGGGCGCGGTGATGTACGAGATGGCTCATCATCATCACGCGCAGCAGGTGGCGCTTCGACTGCTCGATCAGCACTTGGCTGCCGCGCCGCATCGCCCACCGCTGCTCGAGGCTGGCAAAATCCGCTCTGGCCAGCGCTTCGTTGAAGCGCGCGACGTTTTCGTCGAAGTACGCGAGAAGCTCCGAGGCGGCATCGAGCACTGGTGGCGGTTGCCGCGAGCTCACGTCCAACCCCTCCGTCTCCAGCACCATCGTGCCTCGGCTCACGATCCCGGCAACGTGGCTCGCGAGCGCCCCGAGTGGCCGCGACTTCTCGTCGGGACGCCATTGACCCTTGCCGTCGGGATACCGTGACAGCATGCGCCGGGTGGCGGCGTGCTCGCCATTGAAGTCACCGTAGAGCAGCTCGGCCGGGGAAGGATTCATGTCGCCTAACGACTCTCCTGCTCCTCGTTCTGCTGCGGCATGCCGCGGATTGGTGTTGTCCGTGCCACCGGCTGCGCCGCGCGGCAGTAGAGCTCCATCCGTTCGGGGGGGGCGTCTTCCCAATCTCGTGGCACCGGTACGAGGCGGCGGCGCTCCAGCTCCGAGTCGAAGGTGAGCCACCCCTTCTGCATGTCGCTCGCGAGCACGGAGCCTGGAGACGGCATCGTGCTCCAGACCAACCAGTGCGTGCCCTTGGAATCGGTGAAGTCGCGTTGCGCCATGATTCGGATGGTTGGCGGTGATGGGCTGCCAGCGTCGCCGTCGACGCCGCCTAACGGCTCAGCGTGTCCTGCCCTCCGCATCGTTGTCGCCGGTCGACGCGCCGTGCTCCGGCGGCACATCGCGCGCGCCGCCGTCGGTCCGCTGCCGGTCCGCGTGCATCCGGCGACGAAGCGAGACCGCTTCCTTCGCTGCCTCGGCGGCGAGGGCGAGCGACTCCTCCACCCGAATCAGCTCGCCGGTGTCGAGGCGTGCCGCCACCGGCGTCTCACAGACCTCTTCGAGCGTTCGGTCGAGCTGCTGCTCTGCTTTCTGCAGCTGGGGACGAAGGGGCTCGGCGCTGCGAGCCGCGGGAGCGCTGTCGCCTTTGCTCTCCGCCGAGCTGCGCGGGCGCGTCGATTGAGTGGACGCCTTGGCGCAGAGTCCCGCCAGCTGTTCACTCGACAGCGCCTCCCAGTCTGGCGGAACGGGCGCGAATCGCCGCTTCTCCTGCGCGGACTCGAACACCAGCCAGCCCCCGCGATAGGCCTCGGGCAGATAATTCTCTCGAGAGACGGCGTCGCTCCCGCGCGGTGTCAGCGACACCTTCCAATCGACCCCTGTCTCATCCCGAAACTGTCGCATCGTAGGCGCTCACCACCCTAGAGAAGAAGTTCGCGACGGTTGTCACGAAAAAAGCGCGCCAAACCGCGGCCAGAAACATGCATGGGCCCGTTTTGGGAACGATGGGAGACGAGCAATGGCAGTTCGTGAATTCACCGACAGCGCCGGACGTGAGTGGCGGGCCTGGGACGTGATCCCGGAAGACCTCAATCCGCGCACGAAGGACGAGGACTACCTCGCGCAGCTATATCACACCGGCTGGATCGTCTTCGAGACTGTGGCGGGCGATGACAAGCGCCGGCTTTATCCCGTCCCCAAGGCTTGGAACGAACTGCCCGACGCCGAGCTGGCCGTGCTGCTCGAGAAGGCGGAAGTGGTGCCGCGACGGAAGCTCCGGTCGGAGAAGAGCGCTCACGGCGCCGAGGCGGCCGAGGCGGTGGATCGCGCCGCTGATTTCAGCCAGGCGGCGATCGAGGAACCGGAGCGCGCTCGGGCCATGGCCAAAGACGAGACGCCGGACGTCACGGACCTGAATGCGCTGCGCACCTTCCGGTATCCGGGGGGCCGGATCTGGGTGGCGAGTGTCGCGGAGAGCGACGGCGCCGGTCCGCCCGTGCTACGCTTCACCGCCGGCGTCCGAAACATCGATCTCCCCGATTGGCCGAAAGACTGGGTGGACTATGCGGACGACCGGCTGGTGCAGCTGCTGCGCAAGGCATCGCCGCGGGCGCCATCGGGCGCGCGTGCGCCTAACGCACCACGCCGGAGATGGGACGACGAGGCCCGCGGGTAGAGGGTTGTGCGGGTAGAGGGTTGTGGGTAGAGGGTAGGAATAAGGAAGGCCGACGGCTAGCGCCGTCGGCCTTCGTTCGTTGTGCCGCACGCCGTTTGGAAGTCCGCGCCTTTGTTTCCGCTCTCTCCATCTTGACGCGTTAGGTCTCACGGAGCAGTACTAACGGCGTGTCCCCTCGCCGAACTCAGCGCCACCGCTCAGAAATAAGCGCCATTGCGGCTCTCGCCGCGATTGCGCTGGTTGGCTGTCATGGCGATGCGGTGTCGAGCGCGGAGCCGCCGGACCTCACAGGTGCGCGACTCGTTGCGCTCTACGGGGATCAGGTGAACGGTGAGCCCGGGGCGGACGGAGCGGAGCCGCTCACCGTGGCACTCCTGAGCCAGTCGGGCAAGCCGATACCGGGGATGCGGATCACGTGGAGCGCCACGAATGGCGGGAGCGTTCGGAGCGACAGTGCGCTGACGGATGCGGATGGTCTTGCGCGTACGTCATGGGAGTTTGGCCAGGACGCGGTGTCGCAGAGCGCGAACGCCTCCTTCATGACGACAGAGGCCTCGTTCCGTGGGAGGCTGCGTCTCTCGCCTCCGATCCCGATCGACAGTCTGGTGCCGCTGCCGCTCACGACGTTCGATGGCTCCGGGCAGGTCGTGCATCCCGACGTGATGTTCCTGCCACGTAGCTGGGATGGTGGAAGCGCCCGACTCGCGATGGCCATCACGCCATATCCGTACGGTGATCCTCGCCAGGAAAACCCCTCGCTTTATGTGAGCGACGGCGGTGCCGCATGGACTGCTCTTTCAGCAGGAAGGAATCCCGTCGTCTCGCCGACGGCGGGCTATTTCTCCGACCCGGCGCTCGTCTTCGACGACGCGTCGCACGAGCTTCGCATGTACTATCGCCAGGTGGCGAATGGCAACAACATCATCTGGCTCGTCACCACCGGCGACGGCATTCAATGGAGCCAACAGCGCGAGACGGTCCGTGTGCCCTCGGATCTGTTGATCTCGCCGAGTGTCGTTAGGCGATCGGCGACGGAATGGCTCATGTGGTCGGTCAGCGGTGGGACGCTCGGATGTGCGGGTCCCGATGCCCATGTCGAGCTCCGGCGCTCGGCGGACGGTATCCAGTGGGGCGACCCAACGGTGGTCTCGCTCGACCAGCCTGGCGGCTACCCATGGCACATCGACGTGAAGTGGATCGCGCCACTCCATGAATACTGGGCGCTCTACAATCTCAAGAATTCGGGGAACTGTGTGACGCCGGCTGTCTATCTCGCGACGAGTCCCGATGGCGTGCAGTGGACGACGTATCCTCGTCCCGTGCTCCAGCGAGGAGCCAGCATGGCGTTCGCCGACGTCGTGTATCGCTCGAGCTTCGTTTACACGAAGGTGGACGACATGGTCACCTTCTATTTTTCCGGCGCTCGCTATGATGGCGTTCACTACATTTGGAGCGCAGCGATGCAACGTCGATTGCGGGGCGCGCTCTTCGCGGCGCTCCAGGCGCCGGGGACGATGACCCTGCGGCCGTCGCGCAGCGAACTGCCGAACCCTGAGCGGCAATAAGAAGAGAGGGCCGAGCCGCTGAACTGGCTCGAGCCCTCTCGACTTATCCCTTTCCTGGGTGTCGTCCCAGGCCCCACACAATCTTCTCTATTACGGCACGTAGCAGCTGGGTTCACCGTCGCCCGCCGTCGTGATGATCGGGTTCGTGGTGTTGACGCCGATACCGCAGGTGGCACCAGCCAGCTGGCTGTGGGTGACGGTCGCCTTCCAGAAACCAGCGCCCGTGGTCACTGCCGGCACGCCCACGCCTGACGAGTTCTTGAAGGTGTTGCGGGTGATCAGGTTCGTGGCAGTCGTGTAATACGTCGAATCCGAGAAGAACGCTTCCTCAGCCGTCACGAGGTTGCGAAGGTCGGACTTCATCGCCGTCACGTACGCCTTCGACTTGGTGTTGGCGAACTTCGGGATCGCGATCGCGGCCAAGATGCCGATG
>DASXPH010000051.1:0-69795 GCA_036493735.1 Gemmatimonadaceae bacterium | reverse complement strand
CGCGAACGCGGCAACCCACGACGCGAACGCGGCAACCCACGACGCGAACGCGGCAACCCACGACGCGAACGCGGCAACCCACGACACGAACGCGGCAACCCACGACTCGAACGCGGCTCCGCACGACACGAAGCCGGCTTCGCACGACACGAACGCCGCTCCGCATGACACGAACGCGACTTCACCCGATAGGAAAACGGTGAATTCGGGTCAGTAAGGCGTGAACCCGCAACGACTTTGTGTTTCCGACGACACGAAGGCCAACCGATGGCACCGAAAGGCACCCTCGCCTGATCGTTAGGGCACATCCCCTCGGAGAATCGTCGCAAGCTTCGAGGAGTCGATATTGCCGCCGGAGACGACCGCCACGATTGGGCCGTTTGGTAACGCACCCGTCAGCGCTGCCGCGACGGCCGCGGCGCCGGCGCCTTCCGCCACGACTCGCGCCCGCTCGACCAGCAGCTTCACTGCCTCCGCGACCGCTTTCACCGACACGACGATCGAGCCGTCGAGCAACGTGCTCGCCAGCGGCCACATCTCGTCCGCCACCCGCTTCGAGCCGATGCCGTCCACGAAGCTCGGGGCGTAGGCGGCCGATGTTGGTGCGCCCGCACGCAGCGCGGTGTCGAAGGGGGACGCGCTGTCGACTTCACACGCGAACACTCGCGGCACCTGCATTGCCCACGCGGCCTGCGCACCCGCCGCGATGCCGCACGCCAGCCCGCCGCCACCGTACGGAACGAGGATTGCCTCAGCGTTAGGCAGCTCCTCCAGGATCTCGAGGGCGATGGTGCCGTTCCCGGCCATCACATCCGCGTCGGCGAAGGGATGGATGAACATGCCTGGCATGCGCGGATCGCCGTGCTCGGCGATCACGCGCCACCAGGCGTCGAAGGACCGTTTGTCCACGCGCGCGCCGAGCCGCTCGATGGCCGCGAGCTTCGTCGCCGGCGCCGTGTCCGGAACGACCACCGTACACGGGATGCCTAACGAACGAGCGCCCCACGCGACTCCCTGCGCCATGTTGCCCGCGCTCGCCGTGTACACGCCACTCGACAGCCGCTCCGGCGATTCCTCGGCGAGGCGGCGCATCGCGTTGGTGGCGCCGCGCAGCTTGAACGAGCCGATGGGCTGCAGGCACTCGAGCTTGAGCCAGATCTCTCGCGGCGTGTCCACGTTCAGCCGCACCAGGGGTGTGCGGAGCACGGTGCCGGCGATGCGCGCCTTTGCCGCGACGATCTCATCGAGGCTGGCGGCAGTGAGCGCACCGACGCTCATGCGGGGAGCTCCGCGCGCGCTTCGTCGTGTGTTCCCCCCAACGCGATCCAGGCGCCGGTGCCTTCAGCGTACGCCTTGCCGTAGACATGGTGCGCCGCGGCGAGATCCTCGACGGCAAGGCCAAGCGATTTGAACAGCGTGATTTCGTCGTCATCGCGGCGTCCGAGCCGCGCGCCGTTTTCGAGCAGGAGCTCCCCGATCTCGGCGATGATGTGGCTCTTGTCGATCGCGCCCTCCTTCAGAGGGAAGAGAATGTCGCCCGGCTCGTTCAGCGCCGACTCGCGCCGGTCGACATACAAGCGCGCGCGACGCACCATCTCGGTGTCGAGCTCGCGCGTCGTCGGGATGCAGGCGCCGACTGCATTCACGTGCGTTCCCGGCCGGAGCCACGCGCCCTCGAGCACCGGCGTTGGTGACGCCGTAGTCGTGCAGACGATCGAGGCGCGCTCCGCGGCGTGTGCCGGCGTCGAGCATACCTCGGTGTGAATGTCCAGGTGATCGCGCCCCCATTGCGCCAGTGCCCGTGCGTGCTCCGTCGTCCGGCTCCAGATCCGTGCCTGCCTAACGGGGCGCACGACGGCCATTGCCTCCAGGTGCATTCGACCCTGAGTGCCCGCGCCCAGAATGGCGACGTCCTCCGCATCCGCGCGCGCGAGCAACCGCGTCGCAACGGCGGACACCGCCGCCGTACGGATCGCCGTCACCGTCGTCGCGTCGAGGATCGCGAGTAGCCGCCCGTGCTCCGCCTCGAAGAGCAGCACGGCGCCCTGGTGCGCGTCGATCGAGGTCCCGTGATTCACCGGGAAAACCGTGAGAACCTTCACGCCCACCGACTTCGGCTCGCCAAGGTACGCCGGCATGAGCGCGAAGATGTTCGGCGAATCGGGAAGCCGGATCATCGGCCGTAGTGGAAGGATGGCGTTTCCGCGCGCGACCGTTGCCAGGGCATGCGCCATCACCTCGACGCACTCCTCCATCGGCAGCAGCCTGACGACCTCGCGGCGGTCAAGAACGACGAGCCGGTTGGCTTCAAGTTCGTTCGACATGATATCCATCTCCGTTGAGTGAACGGTGGTCGGTGGTCGGTGTTCACCGTTCACCGTTCACCATTCACCATTCACTGACCAGCGATCGAACAGCGAGCGCGGATTTCGGCGCTGACTCGTTGCGGCTTTCCGGTGCGCGCGTCCACCGGGCACCACAGCGTTCGCGCGCGGGCGAGCACGCGTCCATCGGCGCGGCGAATCTCCGTGAATCGCTCGAAGCTCAATCCCTCAGCGATTCCCACCCACGTCGCGATCACGATCTCGTCGTCGAGCATCGCCGGTCTGAGATAATCGATCTCGTGCCGGAGCGCGACCCACGCCGTCTCGGCAAGGGCGCCGGGCGGCGCGAGCGTTCTCCAGTGTGCTGAGGCCGCGTCCTGTACCCACTGCACGTAAACCACGTTGTTTACATGCTGGCGCTCGTCGACATCGGCGCTCGCCACCCGCCGGGAGAGCTCGAACCGCGGCGCTTCGACGCCGGACCCACTCGCCACGGGCCGGTTACCGAGCGCGAATGCGCAGTGGCACGACGACCGTGCCCCACCGCAGCTGCATCAACGCCGAGTCGGCGTCCACCATCGGAAAGGACAGTTCGAGAGTCTCTACGGATTGCTGCGACGTCGTGGGCCGGGTCTGCACGCGGAGCACGTCCTGGCTCTCGTCGTAAGAGAGATGGAACGCGTCGGCGGTCTTGTTGAAGATCACCGTCCAGGGCTCAGTCTCCGAGGGAACGACCCAGAGGCTGTAACGCCCAGGCAGGAGCGCGTGCCCTTCGATCTCGAGCGGTCCGTCGCTCTCGAAGCGCGTCGCGCTATCCGCGCCTGGCGTCCACGTCCGGCCCCAGCTCACGATGCTCGGAAAGGGTGTTCGTCCGCGCAGCACGGGACGATAGTACCGAATGCTGATCGCGGTCCCGTTCACGGTTTGCGTAACGGTGCCACGCGGACTACGACGTCCCGGCTGCGCGCCTGCCGAGCAGGCGCCGGCCGCGAGCAGCGCGAAAAAAACGATCAGGCGCGTCCGTCGCCTAACGAGCACGGCGACCTCAGCTCTCGCTCATGTAAGGATACGTGTACTCCGTCGGCGGGGAGAAGGTCTCCTTGATCGCGCGTGGGCTCACCCACCGCACGAGATTCAGCTTCGAGCCCGCCTTGTCGTTCGTTCCCGAGCCGCGGGCGCCGCCGAATGGCTGCTGCCCGACGACGGCGCCCGTCGGCTTGTCGTTGACGTAGAAGTTCCCGGCGGCATTTCTGAGCGCCATCATTGCCTCACGAATCGCGCCGCGATCCGAGGCGAACACCGCGCCAGTGAGCGCATACGGCGACGTCCGGTCCACGATCTCCAGCGTCTCCTCCCATCGCCGGTCTTCGTAGACGTGTGCGGTGACGACGGGGCCGAAGATCTCCTCGCAGAGCAGTCGATATCCCGGATCTTCGGTCTCGATCAGCGTCGGACGAATGAAGTAGCCCTCCTTCTCGTCTGTCTTTCCGCCCGTGACGATCTTCGCGTGTTTTTTCGCATCGCCGACGTACTCACTGATCTTTCGATAAGCCTTCTGATCGATCACGGCGCCAATGAAGGTGCGGAAGTCGGTGACGTCGCCCATCCGCATTTCCTCCATCATCGACACGGTGCGGTCACGCACCTCGGACCATAACGACCGCGGGATGTACACCCGGCTGGCCGCCGAGCATTTCTGGCCCTGATACTCGAATCCGCCACGCGCGATGGCGACGGCGAGCGCCTGCGGGTCCGCCGACGGGTGCGCCACGATGAAGTCCTTGCCCCCGGTCTCGCCGACGATGCGCGGATAGGAGGCATAACGAGCCATGTTCGCGCCGATCGTCTTCCACATGCTGTTGAACACGGCCGTGCTGCCAGTGAAGTGCACCCCGGCGAGATCGCGGCTGCCTAACGTCACTTCGGACACAGCTGCGGCGTCCCCTGGGACGAAGTTGATGACGCCCGGCGGCAGCCCTGCCGCCTCCAGGAGCTTCATGATGTAATACGCCGAAAGCATCGCGCTGGACGCCGGCTTCCATACGACGGTGTTGCCCATGAGCGCAGGTGCCGCGGGCAGATTCCCGCCGATCGACGTGAAATTGAATGGCGTCACCGCGTATACGAACCCCTCGAGCGCCCGATAGTCGAGCTGGTTCCACATCGAAGGAGTGGACAGCGGCTGCTCGGCGTAGAGCTCCTGCGCGTAGTAGGGGTTGTAGCGCCAGAAGTCGATCAACTCGCATGCCGCGTCGATCTCCGCCTGGAAGACAGTCTTCGACTGGCCGAGCATCGTTGCCGCGTTCAGCGTCGTGCGCCAGGTAGTGGCCAACAGCTCGGCAGCCTTGAGAAATACCGCCGCCCGGTCTTCCCACGCCCAGTTCGACCATTCGGCGCGCGCCTCACGCGCGGCGGCGATCGCCTGCTCGACGTGCTTTGGGGACGCCTTGTGCCAGTCGCCGAGTACGTGACGGTGATTGTGCGGCATGACCGATTGCGCCGTCTCGCCAGTTCGAATCTCTTTCCCGCCGATGATGAGCGGGATGTCGACTCGTTCCTTCGCCATTTCCGCGAGACGCTGCTTGAGCGCCTTCTTTTCGGGGGATCCGGGCGCGTAGCCCTTCACCGGTTCGTTCACCGGCGTAGGTACCCGGCGGGTGCCAGTGAACCCGGCCAACGGTGCGCTACTCGGATGGATCGTGCGCTCGGCCTGTTGCGATTCGGCGGCAGCGCGTGCTTGCGGACGGGAGTCGGCTTTGGCGTTCTTTGCGGGGCGCTTGGTGGTTGCGGCGGGTGCGGCCATGGTATGCTCGACGGTAGCTGTAGATGGTGCTATTGGGACGAAATGGGCGCGCGCGGTATGCCCTTCGCACGATGAACGCGGCGTCTCATGAGCCAATCGCTAGATCGGTCGCTAATCGCTCTGCCAACGATGAACGTGTCACGACTCACTGAAGCTATCAGGATCCATCGCCGGCTGCTCCTGGTCGCACTGGTGCTGCTGCCCGCTTGCTCCGGCGACGACGTCGCCTGGACGGATCCGCTCACCCTCTCGGCTGGTGCCGGTGACGGGCAGCTCAAGGTCGACCGGAAGGGTCGTGTGGGGCTCGTGCCCGATGCGAGCATTGGCGTGACATCGGCTCTCGATTCCGCGGCCTGTGCTGGCACCGCGCGCAATGCACTCCTGGATGATGGCACGGTTACCGTCACCTGGTGGTCCGTGCGTCCCGACAGCAGCGCGATCCTCTACGCCGCGTCGTCGCCCGATGGCGGGAGCACATGGAGCCCGCGCATTCGCGTGGACACCGCCGATGTGAACACCACCGGCTGCAATCGCCCTGCACCGTCCATCGCGGCGAGTGCGGGGTTCGTGCACATTGCCTACTCGATGCGAGCCTCGGAGGGCGTAGGGGTGTTTTACGCTCACTCGATGAACGACGGCAAGCACTACGAGGCGCCAGTCACAATCGTGTATGGTGACCGACTGAGCGCGGCTGCCGTGGCGTCGGACAGGGGCAATGTCGCCGTCGCCTATGAGGACCCAAGCGGGTCGCGGCCGCAAATCGGCCTCGCGATTTCACGCGACTGGGGACACATTTTTCGAGATCGCACGCTCGGCTCTACCGGTGTTGGTGCGGCGATCGCGCCCCAGGTCGCCATCTCCGGACGCGAGATCGCCGTGTCGTGGCTGGTCGGCACTCCCAGCGCCGGAGCGAGCGTCACAGACACGACGAGACCCACCCGCGTCGTCCGCGTTGGACAGCTTCACTGACGCGGTGGCGCACAGCAATGCATTCTCGCCCTTCGACCTATACGGCCGATGAAAGCTCTCGTTGCTGACGACGACGCGACGACCTGCGCGCTGCTCTGCGCCGTGCTCGAGGAGCTCGGCCACGACGCCGAGTCGGTCTCGGACGGCAATGCGGCGTGGGCGCGTTATCAGGAGACGCGTCCGCCCCTGGTCGTTCTCGACATCATCATGCCGGGCATGGATGGTATCGAGGTCTGCCGGCGCATCCGCCAGTTCGACGAGCGTCACGAGACCTTCATTCTCGTGCTGACGGGACGCGACCAACCCGGCGACCTCGCCGCCGTGCTCGACGCGGGGGCCGACGACTACGTCGCGAAGCCTGCAACAGCGGAGCACCTCCGCGCCCGGCTCGTGATCGCCGAGCGGCGGAGCGCGCAGGACCTCGCGCGTCGGAAGGCGGAAGCGGAGCTCGCGGTGGCGCGCTGGCGCGCCGGTATCGGCGAGACGGCGATCGCGCTGCAGCACGAGATCAACAACCCGCTCGCCGCCCTCCTCGGCCACGCCGAGCTGCTGCTGATGGAGTTCAGCGACCGCGGAGAGAAGAATGAGCAAGCGCTCATCATTCTCGAGCAGGCGAAGCGCATCGGGGATGTCGTGAAGCGCATCGCGCGGCTCCGGAACCCACAGAGTGTGGAGTACGTGGAGGGGTCGCGGATGCTCGATCTATCCAAGCCAGAGGACAAGAGCGACTGAAATGACTCTCTACCTTGGCGCCCATACCGTCGACAATGGCGGTATCGACATGGCGGTGCGGCGCGCGGCGAGCGCCGGGATGAAGGCGCTGCAGATCTTCACGGCGATCCCCAAGTACTATGGCGACAAAGTGTCGATCCGTTCGGAGCGCGTCGACCGGTTTCGCGCGGCGTTGTCGGAGTCCACGATCGAGCCGCGAAATGTCGTGGCACACGCGGCGTACGTGCTGAACACGGCAACTCCAGAGGTCGACAAGTGGACGCGCGCGCGGGACGGCCTCACGAAGGAGCTCGAGCGGTCGACGCGATTGGGCATCGGTGTCGTCTGCTTTCATCCCGGCGCGGCGACCGATGGTGACACGACCGCGGCGGCGGAACGCGTCGCCGCGGCCATCACGCACGCACTGGAGCATGTGGCGAGTGAGACGCGCGTGCTTGTCGAGAATACGGCGGGGGCGGGGCGAACGTTCGCGCGGACCGCGGCCGAAGTCGGCGCCATTCTCGCCCACGTGCCGAAGCATCTCCGGCCTCGCACGGGCTACGGGCTGGACACGTGCCATCTCTGGAGCTCGGGCTACGACGTCCGCCAGTCTCGTGAGGCACTGACCCGTGTGCTCGACGACTTCGAGCATGCCACAGGCGAGCCGCCAGGCTTCTTTCACCTGAACGACAGCGAGGGGGCCTTTGGCTCGAATCGCGACCGGCATGTCCTGATCGGCGAGGGCACGATCGGCGTCGAGCCGTTTCGCTGGTTGTTGGGCGATCGCCGGGCGCGAAACATCCCGCTCATCCTCGAGACTCCGCAGCAGCAGATGGAGATCGCCGACGATGACGCATCGGCGGACCCGTACGATTTGCGGATGATGGCGCTGCTGGGCGAGCCCTGAGCGGCAATTGCTTACTTGCGCAATCAGCTAACTAACTAATAGTTTGCCGGCGTGGATGCCTTCCGCGCTCTCGCCGACCCCACCCGCCGCGAGATCCTCCGACTCCTCCGCGATGGTCCGAAGACCTCCGGGGAGATTGCCGATCACTTTCCCACGGCGTGGGCGACCATCTCGCGCCACCTCGCCGGCCTTCGCGAGGCGGGGCTCATTCTGTCCGAGCGCAACGGCCAGCAGATCGTGTACGAGCTCAACACCACCGTCTTCCAGGACCTCGTTGAGCATCTGCTCGATTGGGTGAAGCCGTCGAAGAGCACGCGCGGCACGCGTCCGCGCCCCGGAGGAGGGAAGCATGCGTAAGTGGCTCGCGCCCCTCGGTGTGCTTGCGGCGTTCGTGGTCTCGGCCATCGCGTACCGAGGGCTGCCGGAGCGAGTCCCGATTCACTGGGACGCGCACGGCAATGTGAACGGCTATGGCTCGCGCTTCGCCGGTGCGTTCACGATGCCCCTCGTCATGCTCGGGCTCTGGCTGTTGCTGCGTCTATTGCCCCGCATCGATCCGCGACGAGCGAACTACGCCAAGTTCGCCGATACGTACGACCTCTTCGTCGATTCGCTCGTCGGCCTCCTGCTCGTTATGCAGCTCGCGCTCCTTGCCAATACGCTCGGCTGGCCCGTGTCGATGGAGCGCGTCGCGCCGGTGCTGATTGGTCTTCAGTTCATCATTCTCGGGAACGCGCTGCCGCGCGCGCGTCCCAACTGGTGGTTCGGCATCCGCACGCCCTGGACGTTGAGCAACGACCGCGTGTGGACGCGAACCCATCGCGTCGGCGGTTATCTCGTCGCTGCCGCGGGCGCCATCCTGCTCCTCGCCGCCGTCGTGCCCGGACCCATCGCTCTTGCGTTTGGCATCGGCGCGGTGCTCGCCGCGACTTTTGGCTCCGTCGTTTACTCGTACTTCGCCTGGAAACAGGAGACTTCCAAATGAGTATGCGCTACTCGTTGCTGGCCCTCGCCCCTCTGCTCGCCTCCCATCTCCTCGTCGCGCAGCAGCCGTCAACCTTCATCATGCTCAAGGGGAACGACACCCTCGCTGTCGAACGCGTGACGCGTGGACCCAACCGGCTCGAGGGCGACTTCAACGCGCCGTCGATGGGGGCGCGCGTCCGGTACGTGGCGACGCTCGCTCCCGACGGGACAGTGCCCCGCTTCGAGACGTGGGCCTACCGCGGGAACGACACGACCGGAGCGCACGCAACGATGCAGCTGCAAGGCGATACGATGATGCTCGAGCTACCCGGCCGAACACTTCACCTGCCGACAAAACGGGGCGCGATCGTCTACTTCAATCCATCGACGGGACTGCTCGAGCAAGCCGTTATGCGCGCCCGAACAATCGGTGGTACGCCAGCCGAAGTTCCGCTCTTCGCGACTGAGGGCGGAGCCACGGTGCCGCTCAGCGTGACGTTCGTTGGATCGGACTCGGCCCATCTGCTGCTCGGCGGCGTCGCGTTCAACGTCGCGCTCGGGACCGACGGGCGCATCACCGGCATGGCGGTGCCTTCGCAGGACGTGCGCGTCGTGCGCCTCGAGGGTGCGCGCGCCGCGCCGGCAGCCGTGAGGCCGGATTACTCGGCGCCCCCCGGTGCGCCGTATACGGCCGAGGACGTGACCGTCATCACTCCCAAGGGTCTCAAGCTCACGGGAACGCTGACGCTGCCGAAGTCGCATCCAGCTCGCGGCGCGCCCGCGGTCGTGACGATCACCGGCTCCGGCACCGAGGAGCGCGACGAGTCGCTTCCCGGGGTCAGCGGCTATCGCCCCTTCCGTGAGATTGCCGATACGTTAGGCAGACGCGGCATTGCCGTCCTGCGACTCGACGATCGGGGTGCCGGCGGATCGGACGTCGGGCCAATGGGCGCGAATGGTCCGACGTCGGCGGACTTCGCCGAGGACATTCGCGCCGGTCTCGCGTATCTGCGCACGCGTCACGACATCGATGGCGCGCGTCTGGGACTCGTTGGGCACAGCGAGGGGGGTATGATCGCGCCGATGATTGCCGCGACCGATCCCAAGCTCCGCGCGATCGTTCTCCTGGCCGGCCCGGCGCGCACGGGCCGTACGATTCTGCAATTTCAGCAGGAGTACGCCGTGGATTCGATGTATCATCTCACCGGCGCACGACGCGACTCGGCACTCCGTGACATGGCGTCGAAGCTGGACTCTGCGGACAAGATGGTGCCATGGATTCACTTTTTCCTCGACTATGATCCGATCGCCACGGCGAAGCGCGTAAGGCAGCCCGTGCTCATTCTGCAGGGCGCGACCGATCAACAGGTGACACCGGCACAGGCGCCGGAGCTCGCGGCGGCTTTTCGCACTGGGGGAAATCGTGATGTCACGATGAAGATCTTCCCGTCGACGGATCATCTCTTCCTCGCTGATGCCATAGGGAATCCCAGTGGCTACGCATCGCTCGCGTCGAAGCGTGTGCGCCCGGAAGTGCTGGGCACGATCGCGGATTGGCTCGTGGCGAAGCTGGACGCGAATGGAAAATGAGGCTCGTGAACGAGTGCGGCGCGAGCGTTTTGGCCGGCATCCGCTATGGGCCAACAGTGAAATCCAGCGCGTGTCACCCGCTCTTCAGAGGAGAAATTGCGATTTTCATAGGGGAAACGACGCGATTACCCATTGCGCTCAGGCACGGCTGACATACTTTTCGCCCCGAAGGACGCTCGTGTTCAGAGTGAAAACGAGCGACTTTCAGAGGGAAAACCGTAACCATTCCATCTACCGGGAGAGAGAATGGCAGCGAAAAAGGCAGCAAAACGGGGCGGCGCCAAGCGTGGTGGCGCAAAGCGCGGCGGTGCGAAAAAAGCTCGCGGTAGCGCGCGCAAGGCGACGAAGAAGCGCAGTGGTGCGAAGCGCGCACCGAATCCTGCGTTCATGAAGCCGATGCAGCCGGATGCGGCGCTCGGCGCAGTCGTCGGGAACAACCCGATGCCGCGGACGGAGATCACGAAGAAGCTCTGGCAGTACATCAAGCGGAACGGCTGCCAGGACCAGAAGGAGCGTCGCATGATCAACGCCGACGACAAGCTCCGTCCAGTGTTCGGCGGCAAGAACAAAGTCTCGATGTTCGAGATGACCAAGCTCGTCAACAAGCACATGAAGGCGCCCTGAGTTTTCTCAGAGCGTAGGCTGAATTCAAAGGGGCGCGTGGAAAAAATCCACGCGCCCCTTTGGCTTTGTGGATCATGTTGCGCATGATCCACAAAGCGAGCTCGCTGACGCTCGCTCAAGCTTATTTGAAGTCGCGCGCGCTATTCGCGCGCGCTCAGCTCTTTTCGCCGTCGCCCGTCGCCCGTCGCCCATCGTCCACAACCACCGACCGGAACCTTCGCGCCACAGTTGGCGTACGTCGGATAGATTTCGGCAACCAATCACCAGCCACTCGTCACCAGCCACCACTTTGGCCTCCAGCACGCAGAATCGGCAGCCGAAGAAAAACGTCGTCGCGCAGGCGCGCGGGAACAAAGCACCACGGGCTTCCGGCGGATCCCGCAGTACGGCGGCGTGGGAGACGTTCAAGTCAATTCTCGGAGCGGTGGCGATCTATCTCGTCATCCGCACCTTGTTCGTCGAGGCGTATCGGATTCCGTCCGGCTCGATGATCCCGACCCTGCTCGTCGGCGATTGGTTGTTCGTCAACAAGCTGGTGTACGGGCCGACGATCCCATTCACGAATTCACATCTGCCGGGCTACGCGCAGCCCAAGCGCAATGACGTCGTCGTCTTCGTGTCGCCGACGCAGATCGATCAGCCCGAGGATCCTAACCCCACGCTCGTGAAGCGGCTCGTCGGGATGCCGGGTGACACGCTGTACATGCGCGGCGGCCTGCTATATGTGAACGGGCTGCCGCAGCGCCAGGGATTCGCCGCCGCGACGAATCACGTCGATCCGCAGGAAGCGAACTCCACGACTGACCTGTTCAACTGGCAGCACGGCATCGAGGTCAAGAGCTCGCGCTTCGGTGCGGCGCCCGCAGTG
Source organism: Gemmatimonadaceae bacterium (assembly GCA_036493735.1). Taxonomy (GTDB): domain Bacteria; phylum Gemmatimonadota; class Gemmatimonadetes; order Gemmatimonadales; family Gemmatimonadaceae; genus AG2. Next base: position 58,033 of record DASXPH010000051.1, on the reverse strand, counting down.
CCGACGCACGACAACTGGGGACCGCTGCTCATACCGGCAGCCCACTACTTCATGATGGGCGACAACCGTTACTGCTCGAAGGACAGTCGCTACTGGGGTGTCGTCCCCCGCGACAATGTCCGCGGCAGGCCGCTCATCGTGTATTACTCCTATCGGCCCGGGCCGAGTGAGGGCGACACGCCGACCTGCAGCCCGGAAACGAGCGATCGCCCATTGCCGGCGCTCACCGATATTCGCTGGAGTCGGATCGGCCACCGCGTTCAATAGCGTTAGGCTGGGGAGACACGCTGCGCCGGGCTGAGCGCTCTCAGCTGGGATCGGCCGCTCACGGGCTCACCGGCGGCTGAAAAAGCAGTACATTCTCGGCCCGTGAAAACACTCTCCTTCATCTCGGCGGCAATGACTCTCGCCGCCGCCGCCCAAGCGCAGGATGTTCGCCTGTCGTCCGCGGCATCCGCCTACGCGCATCTCTCCGCGCAGTCGCTTCGCGACTCGTCGCGGGGCCGCCTCGCCACCGTGGAGGGTCGGGTACGCCTAACGGGCCTCGACAGCGCCGTCGAGGTGCGGCGCGACCAGTGGGGCGTCCCGCATATCTACGCCCGCACGGCGCACGACGTCTTCTTCGCGCAGGGATATGTCGCCGCACAGGACCGACTGTTCCAGATGGAGATCTGGCGCCGTGCCGGCGAGGGAAGGCTCGCTGAGGTATTGGGACCTGCGTACGTCAGTCGCGACCGGCTGTCGCGGCTGTTCAAGTATCGCGGCGACATGAGGGCCGAATGGGCGAGCTACGCGCCCGACGCGCGGCAGCTCGTGACGGCGTTCGTGAGCGGCGTGAATGCCTACATCGACGAAGTGCGCGCCAATCCGCGGAAGCTGCCGATCGAGTTCTCGATCCTCGGCTTCCTCCCCGAGCGGTGGACGCCGGAGGTGCCGCTGACGCGCGTCACGCCATTGAGTGGGGTCGGGAACGGCACGAGCGAGCTGTTGCGGGCTCGGCTCGTCTCACTCGTGGGGATCAAGCGGACCGAAGAGCTTCTGCCGACATACCCGTCGCGTGCGCTGGACCCCGTGCCCGGCGTCGATTACGGCGGCTTGAGCGCTACGTCGTTAGGCGGCATCGGCCAGGTGTACACCGATGTCACCTTCAGCCGCATCGAGGGCTCCAACAACTGGGTCGTGAGCGGGAAGAAGACGGCGAGCGGGAAGCCGATTCTCGCGAACGATCCCCACCGCGCGATCACCAACCCGGGCGTTCGCTACATCACCCATCTCGTCGCGCCGGGCTGGAACGTCATCGGCGCCGGCGAGCCCGCGAGCCCCGGCGTGGCCATCGGGCATAACGAGCGAATCGCCTTCGGCCTGACCATCGTCGGCATGGACCAGCAGGACATCTACCTCGAGCAGCTGGCACCGTGCGCCAACGAAGCGCGGCAGCTCTGCGTCAACACGGGGTCTATGGCGCAAGCGATCCGCAGCATTCCTGACACCATTCGCGTCCGCGGCGAGGCACCGCGCGTCGTCGCGCTGCAGTTCACCGGTCATGGACCGATCCTCACGATCGATAGCGCGCGTCATCGCGCGATCGTCGTCCGGATGGTCGGGCAGGAACCGGGAACGGCGGCCTATCTCGCCTCGCTCTCGCTCGACCGTGCTTCAAATTGGAGCAGTTTCCAGCGTGCGTTAGCACGCTGGAAACTGCCTGACGAGAACATGATCTACGCCGACGTGGACGGAAACATCGGCTGGATCGCGTCGGGACTCATGCCGCGGCGCGGCTGGTCGGGCCTTCTGCCAGTGCCGGGAGATGGACGCCACGAATGGCAGGGCTTCGTTCCGGTCGAGCAGCTGCCGCAGCGCTACAATCCGTCGACGGGCTACATCGCAACGGCGAACGACGATATCCTGCGCTACATGCCGCCCTCGTACCTGACGCCGATCAGTTACGAATTTCCTCACCCGTCGTTCCGCGCCGAGCGGCTGCACGAGGTGTTGCGCGACTCGAGCGGCTTCACGGTGCGGGACTTCGAGCGATTGCAGCATGATGACCTCTCGCTCCTCGCCCGTGGTCTCGCGCCGCTGATGGTTCAGGCGGCGACACGCGCTGGCGCTGGCAATCGTCCCGAGGTGCAGGCGCTCGCGTCGTGGGACTACCACATGTCGAAGGATGCGACGGCGCCGCTCATCTTCGAGAGCTGGTCGACGGCGTTGACGCGTCTGGCGGACAATGCGGCGTATCCGCGCGAGATCGCGAGTCTCCTCCGCGGCGAGACCGAGCGGACGACCGTCGACAGCGTGCTTCGCGCCGGCGGCCGCGGCGACACTCTCGCCGTCGCCGCACTCGACAGCGCCGTGGCGACGATCACGCGCCGCCTCGGGCCTAACGGGACGAGCAAGACGTGGGGCGATCTCCACGTCGTCGAGCTGAAGCATCCGGTCTCGCCGGCATTCGACCTGCCGCCACTCGCGCGTGGAGGCGATGCGAACACCGTCATGGCCACTGGTGGGGCGAACTTCCGTCAGACCGCCGGCGCTTCCTATCGCGAGATCATCGACCTCGGCGACTTCGACAATTCGGTGGCGATCAACGTGCCGGGCCAATCGGCGCAGCCGGAGAGCGAGCATTACGCGGACCTGCTGCCGCTCTGGGGGCAAGGAAAGTATTTCCCTCTCGCCTACTCTCGCAAAAAAGTCGAAGAGGTGACGGCCCACGTCTTGGTGCTCGAACCGGCACGGTGAGTCCCAGGACGGTTCAAAAGGCGTCCGGCCGATCGACGACGAACACCGCCCACTTCTGATAGATCCGATCGCCTAACGCGTAGTACCGCTGGTCGATCTCGCGCAGCGCGCCGTGCACTGGCGAGTCGGCGAACGTCGTCGGGTCATCGGCTTCCGCCTCAGCCAGCCGCTGATGGTCGATCTCGAACGTCGCGATCGCCGAGCGCATGATCGCGGCGTACTCCTCCGCTCCGAGGAGCTCGTAGCCGGCGAGGGCGTCGCCGGCGTACTGGCCGGACGAGTTGAAGAAGAACTGTTGAAAGCCGCCCGCATTCACTTCGGCGTCCACCAGCCATGTCGTGTAGATGGCGCGGACGCCGGCTGGCAGCGCGCGAAGGATCGGCGCCTCGCGTCCCCAGGCGCCGGCGAGACGATGAAGGACGTGCTGAACAATCGCGTCGGCGACTTCGTCAGCCGAGAGTGACGCGAGCAGCTCCGGGGTGAGATGACGAAAGCGCGAGTCCACTCACTCGCTCAGCGGAGCACACAGAGAGCGGACCTCAGCGGCGGCAGGCCCGCGGCGTCGCGGCGCATGTCCACATGCGCCGAGTCCTCGATTGGCGCGGGCACGAGACGGCCGTTGACGGTGCGAAGCTGCGATCCGTAGACCTGCTTCCGGCCCGACTGCAGGCGCACCCGGTCCTCGAGCACGGCGACGTCGGCGGCCAATGCTTCGTCGGGACCCGACTCCATCATCCGATGCAACGCAGTGCGTTGGAGCGCGGTATCGCGCTGAACGAGTATCCAGACGGCGCGCACGCCAGCGGCGCCGACGACGGATCGCGTTGGCCAGGTCGAGCCACGCGTCGCCGCCAACGTGCGTAGCCGGCCGAGCACCGCGGTGTCAGTCGTGGCGATCGTGGAATCCTCGCGTTGCACGCCGGTCTGGGCGGCGAGCGGCGTGGCCATGAGGTCAGCCGCACTGACGAGCGAGTTTCGCAACGCCTCATCGCTCCAGTCGTGCTTCACGTCCGAGAGCCATTCGCGCTGCTTCCGATACCACTCGCCGGTGGTGTCGGGAGGAGTGCAGTGTGGGGCGCGTCGCTGAGCGCCGGCCGCCGGGACGACGAGCGTCAAACACGCCGCCGCGACGAGAAACGAGCGTCCGATCATTGCGCGCTCGGCGTGACGGTGAAGTCGGCGAACTCCGACATGCTGTCGGTCTTCGACCACAGCCCCACCTTGCCCGTAACGGGCTCCTTGAGCGTGTAGTCGAGGAGATGCTTCCCGTCGAGATAGCCGTCGAGCTGCGTGCCGTGCACCGCGATCTTGATCTCGTGCCAGCTGCCCAACTCCAGTGGGACGTTCTCCGCGCCGCGTTTCACGAAGCTTCTCTTGCCGTTGTTGAATGTCCACAGCACGAGATTGTCTTCGGTGCCATTGAATCGCACGGTGAGATAGTCGCCGTTAGGCTTGAGATTGAACATGATCCCGGCGCAGCGGTCGAGCGTCCCGCCGATCATCTGAAAGCGTACCGAGATCTCGCCATTCTCGAAATGGTCGACGTCCTTCGCGACCGCGATCGGGAAGTAGGCGAACGCCTTTACGTTGTCGATGAACTCCTCGTGACGAGCGCCGTAGATGGCGCGGGCATTGTCGGCGAGACCGCCCGCGGGCTGGCCCTTCTTCCAGGCGCGGCCGTCTACGAGCACCACTTTCTTGCCGCCTTCCGACGCGACCACCCAGCTGCCCACCATCGGCAGGAATCTCGTCGGCTCGGCGTTGACTTTTTCACGCGACAGATCGACGCGAATGCTCGTCTGGGCAGCGGCGCCGGCGAGCGGCGCCATGAGCAAACACAAACCAAATAACCGAAGCAACGACATGGCTAATCGAATCAGGAAGTCTTCGCGGTGCGCGGCCGGCGCGTCAACCACCACAGCGCGATCACGAGCGTCGGCCAACCGAGATAGAATATGAGCGCCGCGCCACGTGGCGATACGGCGAGCGGATGTCCAGAGTACGCGGATACCGGATCATTTGCTGGTGGCGATATACCCGCCAGACCGTAGATGGTCTCGAGGATGATCGGTTCGGTCGTCGAGCGATTCATCGCGCGCTGCGCGCCAAGGGCGTACCACACCTCGCCATAGTGCTCGCCGGGCCGCGCGAACAGCCCGCTCCCCGCGCCTTGATAGCTGATGTCCACGTCGTGGATCGTCCGTCGTAGCTTCTTGAATACCCCGCGCTGGAGATCCGCGAGGCGTGGATCCTCTGGGGCGAGAAAGACGCTGATGTGCAGTGGCTGGCGAACGGTGGACAGCGCACGCTCGTCTGCCGGTGCGAAGGAATTGCGCCGATCCTCGCTGAGGTCCCAGCTCTGGCGCAGCTGCGCGGCACCAAAGACGAAGACCCCGGTGCCAACGATGATCGGCAGCGTCCAGAGAATGTGCTGACGACGCGTCCGGCTGGGCGGAAGCCAGACCCACGCGAGCAGCAGGGCGCCGGCCGTGAGAACCAGCGTCACGAGCACGAGCGACAGGCGCAGCTCGCCGCTCTCGAAGGTGCGGAGCGCGGACTCCGGCGTGTACGCGTCGAGCGCGAGTGCCAGGCCGCCGTGAACCTGCGCGACGAAATCGAGCGCCCAGGTGCCGAGCGTCACGGCGAGGGTGACGACGGCGGCGGTCGCCGCATTGTCGGTGAGTGCCGCCGCCGCAATCGCAATCGCGCAGGTGAGCGTCGCCCGGAGGAGATGACCGGTGAGCACCGTGGCAATCTCCGGCGCCGCGAGATGGCCGCCGTAGGCGCGCCAGAGCGCGAGGGCGGCCAGCCCCGGAAGCCACGCGAGGAGCCACGCCGCCACGAGCACGATCAGCTTCACGAGGAGCATCGTCCCTAACGACGGGCGCGCCTGCAGCAACAGCTTGAGGGCGCCGCTCTGCTTCTCCGACGAGACCAGTCGGATTGCCACGAAAGGAAAGAGCAGCGTGACGGCGATCGCGTACGCGCCGAACGTCGGGACGACGATGCCGTCGAGCGGGCTGACACCCTGCGCGAGCGCCGCCGGTCCGCCGCCTGCGCCGCTCACCTCGGCATACGACTCGACCGCGGTGATGAAGGCATGTCCGACGAGTGGACCGAGGAGGACGAGTAGCACGAGCCACGCGCGCGAGCTGGCGAGCTCGCGACGTTCCTTGCCGAAGAGCAGGCGCCGCGATCCGGCGTCAGGTGAGCGCAAGAAAGACCTCTTCGACGTCCGCGTCCGGCAAGCCGGCCCGGATCCGCAGCTCGTCGAGTGTGCCTTCGCCCACGACGCGGCCGTCACTCAGCAGCACGAGCCGGTCGCACACGCGCGCCGCGTCGTGGAGCTGGTGAACCGAGAGCAGGAGAGTCCGTCCTGTCTCCGCCACGCGACGAAACCACGGCCCGATGTCGCGGACCTGTCGCAGATCCAGTCCGTCGAACGGCTCGTCGAGGAGAATCAGCGGCTGCGGCGTGAGCAGCGCGAGCGCGATGAGCATACGCTTACGCTGGCCCTTCGAGAGCGTGCCGATACGCTGCGGACCGAGCGGTCCCAAGCCGAGCGCGAGCTCGACTTCGGCGACCTCCGCCGGCGTGGCCCCGTGGAGCGCCGCCGAGAAGCGAAGGGCCCAGGCCACGCTCTGATCGGGCCAGGGCACGATGCCGTCCGGCATATAGAAGAGCACATCGCGGCCGGTGCGCGGAATGAGCGGCTCGTCGCTGCGTACGTGTCCTCCGTCGAGGGGCAGCAGGCCGGAAAGGCACTCGAGCAGCGTCGTCTTTCCCGACCCGTTCGGTCCGACGAGTCCGAGCACTTCGCCAGAGCGGATCGAGAAGCTCGCGCCGCGGAGCGCCCAGTAATCGCCGAAACGCTTCGTGAGAAAATGAACGTTCAACATCTTGCGGAGGGTCGACGGAAATGCCGGTGCGCGCGAAGATTAGATGTCCTCCTCGCTCGAAGACAGTAGACGCAAGCAACTTGTGGTCCTCCTCCGCCTCCATTGCGCCATCCGGTTCAGGAAACGAAGCTCGTTGGTGACCGACACCACAGAGCAGGTACGAACAAACAAATGACAATGACCCGACGCTCCAGCACTGTCCTCCTGATGTGCGCACTGGTCGCCACCGTGGCGCATGCGCAGGGCGATCCCAGCCGCCTAACGCTGCAGCGCATCTTCGCGTCGCGCGATTTCTTCGGTCAGCGCTTCGGCCCCGCGCGCTGGCTCGCGTCGGGCGAGGCGTACACGACGCTCGAGCTGGCCGTCGGCGGCGGTACGGATATCGTCCGGTACGATGCCGCAACCGGGGCGCGAACAGTCCTCGTGCCCGCGGCGCGTCTCGTTCCGAACGGCGCGACGGAATCGATCGACATCGAGGACTACTCCTGGTCGCCCGACGGCAAGCGTCTGCTGGTTTTCACGAACTCTCAACGCGTGTGGCGCGAGAACACCCGCGGCGATTACTGGGTGCTCGATCTCGGGAGCTGGCGGCTGCGAAAGCTCGGCGGCCGCGAGGCCAAGCCCTCGACGCTGATGTTCGCGAAGTTCGCACCGGAGGGCGGACGTGTCGCCTACGTGCGGGAGCACGATCTGTACGTCGAGCGTCTCGACGGCGCGGGGCCGGCGATCACCCGCCTGACGAGAGACGGCTCGCCGACCAGGATCAACGGAACCTTCGACTGGGTGTACGAGGAAGAGTTCTCGATGCGCGATGGCTTCCGGTGGAGTCCGGATGGCCGGCGCATCGCCTATTGGCAGCTCGACGTCACCGGCGTGAAGGATTTCCTCCTCATCGACGACACCGACTCTCTCTACTCGTACCCGCTGCCAGTGCAGTATCCGAAGGCGGGGACGACGAACTCCGCGGCGCGTGTGGGCATCGTGAGTGCCACCGGCGGCGCGACGACGTGGCTCAAGATTCCAGGCGATCAGCGCAACAACTACATCGCGCGCATGGACTGGGCGGGCGAGTCGTCGAATGTCGCCGTGCAGCACCTCAATCGCCTACAGAACACGCTCACGTTGTACCTCGGCAACGCCACCACGGGCGCGGTGACGCCGATTCTCGTCGAGAAAGACAGCGCCTGGGTGGATGTCGTGAACGACCTCCGCTGGATCGACGGCGGGCGCAACTTCACCTGGGTGAGCGAGCGCAATGGCTGGCGGCATCTGTACGTCGTCTCGCGCGATGGCTCGACGTCGCGTAACGTCACGCCGGGCGCCTTCGACATCGTCAATCCCGCGTATCTGTTCGGTGAGCCCTTTGTACTCGGCACCGATGAAAAAGCCGGCATCGTCTATTTCACGGCGTCGCCCGACAATCCCACCCAGCTCTATCTCTTTCAGGCGCGGCTCGACGGCCAGGGAACGCCAACCCGCCTGACGCCGGCGTCGCAGAGCGGTACACACTCCTATGACATCGCGCCCGGCGGACACTGGGCGATTCACAGCTGGTCGTCGTTCGGAACGCCGCCCGTGGCCGAGCTCATTCGTCTGCCGAGTCACGAGGTAGTGCGCACGCTCGTCGACAATGCCGAACTGAAGGCGCGCGTCGCCGCGCTGAGCCACGGACCGATGGAGTTCTTCCGGGTCAAAGGAGGAGGTCCGGATGCGTATGACCTCGACGGCTGGATGATCAAGCCGCCCGGATTCGACTCGACGAAAAAGTATCCGGTGATTTTCAACGTCTACGGCGAGCCGGCGGGCCAGACGGTGCAGGATGCGTGGGGTGGCTCACAGTATCTCTGGCATCTTATGCTCGCGCAGGACGGCTACATCGTCGCCAGCGTGGATAATCGCGGCACGCCGCCGCCGCGCGGCCGCGCGTGGCGCAAATCGGTATATCGCAGGATCGGCGTTCTCGCGACCGCCGATCAAACGGCGGCTGCGCGCGCAATCGGGCAGCGTTCGTACGTGGACGCGTCGCGTATCGGTGTGTGGGGGTGGAGCGGTGGTGGCTCGATGACGCTCAACCTGCTCTTCCGGTCGCCCGATGTATATCGCATGGGCATGGCCGTCGCGCCGGTGACGGACCTCCGCTTCTATGACACGATCTACACCGAGCGCTATATGGGTCTGCCGCAGGAGAACGCCGAAGACTATCGTCAGGCATCCCCGGTGACGTTCGTGAGTGGATTGCGCGGGGATCTATTGCTCGTGCACGGCTCGGGTGACGACAACGTGCATTACCAGAACAGTGAGACGCTCATCAACGCCCTCGTCGCCGCCGGGAAGCCGTTTCAGATGATGGACTATCCGAATCGGACGCACTGCATCTGCGAAGGGCGAGGGACCACGCTGCATTTGTATTCGTTGCTCACGCGATATCTGGAAGAGCGTCTCTCAAGATGAGAGGCCTGGGACCAGTCCCCTATGCCCCGGTCCCCAAACTCTAGCCCTTTCAGCATGCCTCTAGTCTTTCCCTTCGACCCCAACATCGCGCGTGCGTCGACGATTCCCGCGCGACTTTACAACGATCCCGTCTATCTCGAGCTCGAGCGCGAGCGCGTATTCGCGCACAGCTGGCAGCTGGTGGGACGTGTGGAGGAGGTAGCTGAGAGCGGTCAATACTTCACCGCCGAGATCGGGAACGATGCGATCGTGATACTTCGTGACGGCGCGACGCTGCGCGGCTTCTACAACATCTGCCTGCATCGGGCTGGCCCCGTGGCGTATGGCTGCGGGAAGCGAAACACCCTGCAGTGCAAGTATCACGGCTGGACGTACCGGCTCGATGGCACCCTGCTCCGAGCACCGGAGATGGAAGGGGTCGAGAATTTTCTGCCTAACGACATGCACCTCCTGCCGGTGCAGGTCGCCACCTGGGGGCCGCTCGTCTTCGCCAACCTCGACGGAAAGGCGCCGCCCCTCGTCGACGTGCTCGAGGAGATCCCGGAACGCGTCGCGCCCTTCCGCTGCGAGGAGATGCGTTACGTCCTGCGCAAGGAATGGGAGCTCGCCTGCAACTGGAAGGTGTACGTCGATAACTACCTCGAGGGATATCACCTGCCGGTCGTGCATCCTGGGCTGCACAAGGAGCTCGATTACGATCAGTACCGCGTCGAGCCCCACCGGTACTTCTCGATCCAGCACGCGCCGCTGCGGCCGGTGCATGGCGGTACGCGTGACAGGCATTATGATCCTAACGAGACGAACGTGCCCGAAGCCGTGTATGTCTGGCTTTTTCCGAACGTCATGTTGAACGTGTATATGGGACAGATGCAGACCAACGTCGTATTGCCGTTGAGCCACGACCGCACCAAAGTCGTATTCGAGTGGTTCGCGACCGACGTCCCCGAGAATCCTGCCACGGACACGCGCTGGTCGCGCCTGCTCGAGTTTTCTGACGAGATTCAGGAGGAAGACATCGAGATCTGCGAGGTCGTCCAGCGGAATCTCCGCTCCCGGGTCTACGACCGCGGCCGCTACTCGGCGGCCCGGGAAAACGGTGTTCACCATTTTCACTCGCTCCTGCACGAGTTCCTTACGTAGTCGGACAAGTTGCCAGCCCCCGGTCCGGATCGTATGGAATGGTGACTGGTGATTGGTGACTGGTGGTTGGTGAATGAGGTACGTCCGCGAAGATGTTCGGTCGTGCTGAATTCATCAGGCGCCACCAACTAGCCACCAGCCACCAATCACCAGCCACCAACCACCACAGCGTGTCCTTCTTCCCACGTCAAACGATCGAATGGCACATCGAGGAGCCGCGCGCGTTCCGCCGGCTCTCGCTGTCGCTCGTCGAGATGGCGCTGGTGACGGGTGTGCTGCTGCATGTGTATCGCTCGTATGTGCTGACGCGCGGAGGGGCAGGATGGCTCCTCTTTGGCGGCGCGCTCGCGCTGGGCATTCTGTTCCTGCTGTTCATGACCACGGCACATCTCGCGAACTTCCCGATTCAGAGATGGGCCTGGCGCGCTCCCGCTTTTGCCGTCCTCGAGACGGCGGCCGAGATGACGACGAGCCTGCTCCTCATCTGGATCGGGCGTGAGCCCTATGGAACCGTGCGCGCCGAGCTGCACGATTGGCCGTCGATGGCCATGGGGACCCTCGCTACGCGCGGCTCGATCATCCTGGTCTGGAGTCTCCTTCTCGCCGGCATCGTCCAGATCGTCCGGCGTGTGATGGCGGGTAACGTGGAGGAAGAGAAGGAGGAGGTGCCGGCGCTACCGCGGTGAATGGTGATCGGTGATTGGTTGATTTGACTCGGCCGGCGAGCTATGCTCGCCGGCCGTTATCGTTGTTCACCGACCACCAGCCACCGACCACCAGCCACACCGTGCGTCTTCTCAAGATCCTCGGCGTCACCTTCGGCCTGGCCGTCGCCATCGGGAACACCATTGGCGCCGGCATTCTGCGGACGCCTGGTGAGGTCGCGTCGCACTTGCAGACGCCGTGGCTTTTCATCGGTGTCTGGGTCGTCGGGGCACTGTACGCACTGCTCGGCGTCAACGCGCTGGCCGAGTTGGGGACGATGCTTCCGCGGTCGGGCGCGCAGTACGTGTATGCGCGCCACGCGTTCGGCGACTACGCGGGATTCGTCGTCGGCTGGCTGGACTGGATCTCCACCTGCGCGAGCACCGCGGCAATTTCCATCGTCATCGGCGAGTCGATTGCCGCGCTGGTGCACCCGCTGTCCACCGACAAGACGCCGCTCGCGATGGCCACGGTGGTCGTGTTCACCGCGCTGCTCTCGAAGAGCACGCGGATCGGCGGGCGGTCGCAGGAGATTACAAGCCTGTTCAAGACGCTCGCACTAGCGGTGTTCATCGCCGCCTGCTTTGTCTTCGGCGGGCACGCCGCCGCGGCGCGCGCGCCTAACGTGACGCAGCTCGCCGCTCCTCGAGGCACCTCGCTCTTCGCCGGCTTCGTGCTCAGCGCGCAGGCGGTGATCTACACGTACGATGGCTGGAGCGGACCGCTCTACTTCGCTGAAGAGCTGCGCGACCCCGGCCGCCAGATCCCGCGGTCGATGTTCGGCGCACTCTTCGCCGTAGCTGCCATCTACCTTCTCGTCAATCTCGCATTTCTCTACGTGCTGCCAGTGAGCGCGATGGCGGGATCGATCATGCCGGCGGGGCAGGTCGCGACGGCGATCTTCGGGCCTCGCGGCGACACCGTCGTGCGGTTCGTGGTGATTCTCGCGCTGCCGAGCGCCGTGAATGCGTGTCTGCTCATGTCGTCGCGCGTGCTCTTCGGCGTGTCGCGCGACGGCATCGGCCCACGGGTGGCAACGCGTGTAAATGAGGGCGGGACGCCGACCGTGGCATTGCTGGCGAGCGGCATCGTGAGCTTACTCTTCCTCGCCACGGGCACCTTCGAGAGCGTCATCGCGGTTGCTGCCTTCTTCTTCGTCGCCGACTATGCGCTCTCGTTCCTTGCCGTGTTCGTCCTGCGACGACGCGAGCCTCACGCACCACGCCCCTATCGCGCTTTCGGCCACCCCTGGACGACCGGTCTCGTGTTTGCAGGTTCTATCGCTTTCCTCGTAAGCGCCGTCAAAGAAGACACCAGGAACTCGCTCGGGGCGCTTGGGATCCTGGTCATCAGCTACCCAGCATTCATGCTGATGCGTCGACGTCAGAGCAGGGTGGAGCGAATCGAGCGGTCGGCGTCCGAAGCGCTCACACCCGATCGTTGAGCCCTGGCCCCCGGGCCCTAGCCCCTCTCTGTATCTTCCGATATGCGCCATAATAACAAAGAGCTCATCGTCGTCGGTGACCGCGTACTGGTGCGGCTCGAGGAAGGCGAGGAGCGAACGAATGTCGGCCTTTATCTCCCACCAACGGCGGTGGACAGTCAGGCAGTGCAGGGCGGCACCATCGTCGCAACGGGCCCCGGACTCCCGATGCCGAGTCCAGACTCGAACACGGACGAGCCGTGGCGCATGACGTCGCGCGAGACGCGCTTTCTGCCGATGCAAGCGCGCCCGGGCGATTACGCGCTGTTTTTTCGCAAGGCGGCCGTCGAGATCACGTTCGAGGGCGATCGATACCTGGTAGTTCCACAGGCGGCGATTCTTGCCCTCGTTCGCGACGAGATGGATGACCTGCTAAGGGGCTAAACTTGGGCAGAGGGCCTTGGCCCCTGTCTTCTTCACTCTAACGAGGCACGTTGGCCGTTATGCGTCTTCCCCAGCATCAAGCGATCTATGACGAGCGTATGGTGGCACCCATGCGCCAGGAGCTCACGCGAATTGGCTTCGAGGAGTTGCGAACCCCGGAGCAGGTGGATGCGGCGTTAAAGGAGGCGCCGGGCACGACGCTCGTCGTCGTGAACTCGATCTGCGGCTGCGCGGCGCGCAACGCACGTCCAGCGGTGACGCTCGCGCTCCGCAACGAGGCGAAGCCGGAGAAGCTGACGACGGTGTTCGCCGGCCAGGACGTCGACGCGACGCAGCGCGCGCGCGAGTTCTTCACTGGCTATCCGCCTTCGTCGCCCTCGATCGGTCTGCTCAAGGATGGCCAGCTCGTATACATGCTCGAGCGCTGGCAGATCGAAGGACGGCCCGCACAGGACATCGCCGAGGACCTCGTCGAGGCGTTCGATAAATACTGCTGAATGGTGGTTGGTGATTGGTTGGTGGTGGCTGGTGAATTCGGAGGGTCGGCGAGCTTGGCTCGCCGACCTTTCTTCTTTACCAGTCACCAGTCACCAGCCACTAGGCACCACTCACCGTCTCCCTCCACTGACACGAGCATGTCTCGACCGCGGGACAGGGGCGTCGGACATCGTGCCCCACCAAAACGCCTAACTACCGACGCCTCCAGCAGTTGACGTGTCGGGCCCGGCGCGGCAGCGGGCGTGCTTCTTCATGGCAGCGACCCTGATGGAGGCACCCATGCGCTCCCGTGTTGTCGAAGCTGTCGCTCCACCCCGCGTCCCCTACTTCGTGGTCGTCGTCAGCATCGCGATGCTCACGATCCTGTTGATCCTCACCACGCCGGCGCGCGCTCATGCGCAGGCGGAATGGAACATCGGTCCATTCCTCGATTATTCCACGATCCACGGCGGGCATCCGGCGACCGCTGGACTGCAGACGGGCGTGCTCGTCGGCCCGATTGGTCTTCGTGTGAGCGGCTTCAGCGCGCTCGACCAGCCGTACTCGAGCACGAGTACGACGACCAATCAGGCGCGCTGGGGTGGCGACGCCGATCTGATGTTCATCTTCGACTTCGCGTCGCGCGGAAGCAGGGGCGGCGGGCTCGCGCCTTACATCTTCGCCGGCGCCGGTCTCGCGGTTCGCAACGATCAGGCGACGATCTACAACTCGTACAACAACGCTCAGGTCGAAGGGGGCTGGAGTTACGGCGGCGGCCTTCTCGTGCCGATCGGCAACACCCTCGAGGCGATGGGTGAAATCCGGGCGCGGCCATCCGGCTTCTTCAACGTGACGCCGAGCACCCGCCCGACGACGACGCAATTCCGTGTCGGGCTCTCGCTGCGCTTGGGGACGTCGTTCGGCGGCAGTCGATACCGGTCGGTGCCTAACGATCCACCGCCTCCGCCGCGGCCAAGGCGGCGACAGGTCGATGACAATGTGCGAATCATCCTCGGCGGTGTGAGCGAAGCGGCAGGCGCGGTTGCGCCTGCCGCTTCGGCTGTACGGGTTGTGCCGACTGCCGAGCGTTACCTCGGCACGCCGTATCGATATGGCGGGACGTCGCCAGTGACCGGCTTCGATTGCTCCGGATTCGTGCAGTACGTCTTTGCGCGCAACGCCGTGAGGCTGCCCCGTACGTCGCGCCAACAGGCGAAAGTCGGCGTCGGTCTGTCCCGCGACTGGAGGTCTCTTCGGCCTGGCGACCTCGTGATGTTCGCCGAGCACGGAGAGCCGATCAGCCACGTCGCCATCTTCGCGGGCCGCAACCGCATCATCCACGCGTCGTCGAGCGGCGGCGAGGTGCGCTACGACGACCTTGGTACGCGGCGCGGGCAATGGTTCGTCGAACACATGGTCGCGGCCCGTCGCGTCACGCCTAACGGGAACGGGCTGGTGCTGGACCTGGTGCAGCTGCTGGACCCGAAGACGCTGGCGGATACGGCGCTGGACATCGGGGATCTCGCGCCTCGCCGATAAAGCCTTCCACAGAGGGTGCGTAATCGTTCCGGTACGCCAACTCTGACTTGCCGTCGATCAGCCTCATCAGTAGCGTGGGTGCATGGCCCAGCGCGAGCGACGTGGCTTCGAGCGTATCGAGTACGGCCCGGACACAGCCGAGCGGCCCGTGTTCCTGAGCGGTGGAGGAACCTTCGAGGTCGTGGATTGCGCTGAGCGCGGTCTGCGGTACGTCGCCGCCAGTGAGCGTTTGCCAGTGGTGGGCAGCGACGTTCGCGGAACGATTCGCTTTCCCGACGGACCCGAAGTCCCGGTCGAAGGAGTCGTCGTGCGCGCCGGCGGCGACGGGGTGGCCGTGAACTTCACCCAGCTCTGGATCGACAAGGAAGTGATCGAGCGCGAGCGACGCCGGCTGCGCGGCCCGGGAGATCTGGCGCGGTGAGCGGTTCGCTCACCGTTCGCGAAGCGATCCCCGACGACGCGACGCAGCTCGCGCCGCTGCTCGGTGAGCTCGGCTATCCGGTCAGCGCCAGCGACCTCGTGCCGCGTATGCGCCGGATGCTGGCGCGCACCGATCAGAAGGTGCTCATCGCCGAACGGGATGGGCGGGCACTGGGTCTGCTCGCGCTGCACATCTTTCCCGTGCTGGCCTACGATCGCGATCTGGCCATGATCATGGCCCTCGTCGTCACGCAACAGGCGCGTGGCCTCGGCGTTGGCCGTGCGCTCATCGACCGCGCCGAGACCTTAAGTAAATCGCTCGGCGCGAGCCGGCTCATGGTGACGACGCATAATCGCCGCGCCGACGCGCATGCCTTTTACGAGCGGCTGGGATTCGAGTTCACCGGACGGAGGTATGTCCGTCCGATCGATTCCGGATAGCAAATTTGCCATTCAGAGAACGATCAACCCTCGTCGCGCGCCGATCATTACCGCTTCGGCGCGACTCGACGCGTGCATCTTCGCGAACACGGAACCGATGTGGAACTTCACCGTGTGCTCGGAGATCGCGAGCCGCGCGGCGATCTGCTTGTTGCCCAGCCCGTCCGCAATCATGCGTAGGATTTCCAGCTCGCGGCCCGTCAGTGCCGGCGCCCCATCGGCGGTGCCGTCTGCCGACGCGACGCGATCGATGACTCTCTCCCGTAATGCATCTGCCCATTCACGAGCGAACGTCACGAGGCCAGCAGCCGCGCCCATGACGGCCGCAATGATCTCCTGCGGGCCGGCGTCGCGGGGGAGCAACCCTCGTATGCCACTGCTCAGCGCCCGCATCGCCTGAGTCGCGTCCAACTCGTCGCCGAGCAGGACGAACGCCGGCGACGGTCGGCTGCCGTCCTCGAGATCGGCGCTGTGGAGGCGAAGCGTCGCGAGGATGTCCTCGTCAGGCCCAATCGCCTCGATGATGACGACGTCCGGCTCATATTCAGCGATCTCCTCGCCGAGCGATGTGCTCGTCGCCGATTCACCGACAACGACGAACGACGGCTCGCGAGCGAGGATCGCCTCGAGCCCGGCGCGCGTCACGGCGGACGCAGCGACGACGAGCACCCGCGTCACCCTGACGACACCTCGTGGGCAAAGCGATCGGCGACATGTGCCGGAATCGCGATGCCGAGTCCACCCGCGATCATGCAATTCACGCCGACGACGCTCCCGTCGAGCGTTGCGAGCGGGCCGCCGGAGTTTCCGGGGGCGAGTCGAATGTCGGCGCGGACGAGCACGTCGTCACCGTTAGGCACGGCGTGCAGCACGCCGACGCTCAGCGCGCCCCCGACACCCAGTGGATGCCCCAGCGCAACGACAATCTCTCCAGCGCGAAGTGAACGCGCGTCACCGATCGAGGCCGGCGCTGGCCACTCGTCCGGCGGCTCGCTCAACGCAAGCAGGGCGAGGTCCACCTCGCGGTCGCGCGCAACCACGCGCGCATTCGCCACGCGCCCTGTCACGCTCTCGATGAGGAATCCGCTGCCGCGCGAGGGCGGCACGACGTGCGCGTTCGTCACCACAATCAGTCGGCCGTCGAGTGGCCAGAGAATACCGGCGCCGATACCATCCGCGCGCGTGCCGTGGCTGCTGATGCGCACGGTCACGAGCGAGAGTTGTGTTGCCAGCGTCTCCAATTCCGACGCGAGCGAGGCGTGCACGCCCACTGCGTCAGCTCGGGCTGCGAGCGCGACGCTCATGAGCCGCGCCCTCCACGCCGGCGTCCTTCGGCAGCCGGCGCTCGTTCTCCGACGGTGACGTCGATCGTGCGGCGCTCACCACCGCGCACGACGCTCAGTTGGAGCGTGGCTCCCACGCGCTCGGCGCCGAGCAGCTCTGCAATGTCCTGCGGCTCGGTGACGCTGTTCCCGCCGGCGGCAACGATGACGTCACCAACGAGCAGACCGGCGCGGTCGGCGGGGCTGTCGCTCTCGACCATGATGACGAGCACGCCGCGCGGTGCATCTCCGAGCTGGAGTCGATCAGCGAGCGATTTCGTCAGGCGTGCTGGCTGCATCGCCACGCCGAGGTAGGCGCGAGCGACGTGACCACGCGTCAGGAGCGCGTCGACGACGCGATCGACCGTCGCGTTCGGAATGGTCAGCGGTGTGCCGCGCGCCAGCGCGGAGCAGTTGATGCCGAGGACGCCCCCGTCCGCGTCGACGAGCGCGCCGCCGGAGAAGCCGTCGTACACCGAGAGGTCGAGCCTGACGAATCGGTCGATCTCGCCGCCGCTCCACGTGCGCCATTTGTCGGACAGGGCGCTGATGACGCCAAGGCTCGTGGTGACGCCGTCGTCGCCTGGGCGGCCGACCGCGAGAACGACACTCCCTACGCGGAGCGCGTCGGCGCTCGCGCGCTCGACGACCGACATGGCGTCCTTGGGGGGCGTCGCGTCGAAGCGCAGCACGGCGAGATCGGTGCCCCCGTCTCGCCCCACGAGCTGCGCGACAGCGCGCGAGCCGTTAGGCAGGGTGATCGCGATGTCCTGTTCCTTGCGAATCGTGTGACTGGTCGCGACGATGATGCCGTCGCGCCAATAGATGCCGCTCGCCGGAATTCGTGGCCGCGCGTGTATGGCGACGATACCGCGTGACGCGCGTTGGACGGCGGCGGCGAGGTCGTCGGAGAGAGCGCGGAGTGCCGACCTGCTGCCCGCGCTGGAGGATGCATTGGCTGGTGACATGGGATACTCGGATGAGAGTTCGTACGCCCGGAGCTGCTGCGTTCTGGAGTACGTTCGTCCCTCTCATGAGGAAGATGTATCGCCTGTTCAGGGGGGGAGCCCTAGCCGAATGGCCGGGTGCCGGGGGCGTTGCGCGTGGGAGCGTGGCGAGTGGCGCGCT
Organism: Gemmatimonadaceae bacterium; assembly: GCA_036493735.1. GTDB lineage: Bacteria > Gemmatimonadota > Gemmatimonadetes > Gemmatimonadales > Gemmatimonadaceae > AG2. The sequence goes on along the minus strand of DASXPH010000051.1, from coordinate 39,905 downwards.
GAAAACGCGGCCCTTATAGCTTAATGCTGTACGTCTATCGGTCCGCGCGCCACGCACCACGCACCACGCTCAACGCGCATGCATCCTCGAACATCCGAGTTGTTACAGCATCTGGATGCGCAGCACGAGCGCATGCGTCGCGCGGTCGAGCGAGTGCCACGCGAGCGGCGCAACGAGAAGCCAAGCCCGGATCGGTGGTGCGTCGCGGAGGTCGTCGAGCATCTATCGATTGTCGAGACCCGCATTGGCCGCGTGTTCACCGCGAAGGTGGAAGAAGCGCGCGCGGCGGGAAATCTCGTTCAGGAGACGGATGACTCTCCGGTTGTCGGTACTGTGGACATGGATCGCGTGCTCGACCGCACGCGCCGGATCGTCGCCGCCGAACCCTCGCGGCCGACTGGTACGCTCGACGCCGATGCAGCGTGGGCAGCGCTCGAGCGCGCGCGTCAGACGCTCTGCGACTCGGTGGGTGCCGCTGACGGTCTCGCCCTCGGCGCGATCGTGCATCCGCATCCTGTTCTGGGGCCCATCAACATGTACCAGTGGATCGCTTTCGTGGGTGGCCACGAAGCGCGACACGCCGCGCAGGTGATCGAGTTGGGCGAACTGCTGGCTAGTAACGGGTAACGCGATGCGGGATGCGCTCATCTCTAATTACCCATCGCCCATCGCCCATCGCCCATCGCCCATCGCCCATCGCCCATCGCCCGTCCGCAACCCGCTACCCACTTCTCAGCGCCTCCATCGGATCCGCCTTTCCCGCGCGGCGCGACGGGATGTACGAGGCGACGAGACAGCAGAGCATCACGAGCAGCGCGCCCCCGGCAAAGGCGGCGGGCTCGTAGGTGTCGAGCCTGACGATGTTGGCTTCGAACAAGCGCGCGACGCCGAGGGCGAGAACGGTGCCGGCGACGAGTCCGATGGCGCAGAGGCGCATCGACTGGCCCAATACGAGGCCGACGAGCTTCTCCGCGCTGGCGCCTAACGCGATCCGGATGCCGAGCTCCTTGCGGCGCTGCGCGACGACGTACGAGAGCACGCCATAAACACCGGTCAGCGTCAGTAGCAACGCGATCACGCCGAGCGCGCCGGCGATCCAATAAGTGGCGCGGAAGGGATATATCCCCCCGTACATGTAGTCGTCGATCGTGTGTAGGTCTTCCACCGATCCGGGCACGCGCTTCGCGAGCGCGGAATCGATGCGCCGTGCTGTCAGGCCCTGTGGTCCCGTGACGCGAACCAGAACCGGCATGTCCGCGTTCTCCGCGCTGCTCGGGTAGTACGCCACCGGCGAATCGAGTGGATCGATCACGGTACCGAGGACAACGTTGGCCGCGACGCCGATGACGGTCGCCTCCCGTCGCGTCCGGAAGGGCGCTAGGGCGCCCGACGTGCTGTCGATCGTTAGGCGCACGACCTGGCCGACCGGCTCGCGGCCGGGCCACAGGGCGCGCGCCGTGGCGTCGCTCACGATGACGACCGCCGCACCCACGCGCTCCTCCTGCGCGGTGAAGGTGCGGCCGCGAATGATCGGAATCCCGAACAGTCCGAAATACGAGCCGGTGACGAAGTCGTAGGAGATCGGCTGCACGGGGCCGTCGGCGGCGCCACCAGGAACCGTCGGGAAACGATGGCCGAAGGGTGGGTCGGTCGCCGCGGCAAGCGTCCGCACGTCAGCGCGATCGTGAAGCAACTGGAGAACTCGGGTACGCACGCCGGGGCGCTCCTGCAAATCGAGCCTGACGACTCCGTGGGTCTGGATCCCGATCTCCAGCTGCTGCATGCGGCCGACGCCGCGAAAGAGGATGCCAGCGCACACCAGCAACAACACGCACGTCGTCACCTGGGCGACGATCAGGCTGTTTCGCAGGCGGGATGGACGCACGTCGGTGTCGAAGTCGCCGCGCGTCGCCTGGACGATGTTCGGGCGCGTCGCCTGAAGCGCGGGCGCCAGTCCAAAGAGCAGCGCCGCCGTCACGGCGGCAACGAGCATGAACAGGAAAATGCGGCCGTCGGGCGCGAGCGGCACGATGCGCATATACGGCCCGAGCTCGGCAGGGATGGTGGCGAACATCAGGCGGACACCGCCATCGATCGTGAAGCGGGAGATCGCGAAGCCGAGGAGCGCGGCCGGCAGCGCGAGGAGCACCGCCTCGGTGAGGAGCTGACCGACGAGCCGCCCGCGAGCAGCACCTAACGATAGCCGGATGCCGAGCTCTCGTTGGCGGGCAAGGCCGCGGGCGAGCATCATGTTCGCTACGTTCGCGCACGCAGTGAGGAGGACGAGGACGAACGCCGTGGCGATCGGCGTGAAGAAGATGACGAACTCCGGTGTGAGGGCGATGCTGGTCGCGCGTGATTGCACGGTCGCGTCGGACGGTACGTCGCGGCCGCGCGCGTCGGAGTGATGAGCGCGGAGCCAGCTCATCATCCATGCGCTTCCCTGGCTCGGGGTCAGCTCTGGCCGCAGCCGGCCGATGAGCCAGAACGCCTCCGTCTGATGCGGACCGAAGGCGCCGTCGCCGTCGAAGAGGACGTCGTTCATCGTCGCCGGCGCCCAGAAGTCGAGTGGCGTGTCGCCGAGGCCCCCGAAGCCGCGCGCGGCGACGCCGACGACTTCCATGGCTTGGCCACGCACGCGAACCATCTTGCCGATGATCGACGAGTCGGCGCCGAAGCGGCTGCGCCAGGTATCATAGCTGAGGACGACGACCGCCTGCGTACCAGGCTCCGCGGCGTCCGACGCGACGAGTGTCCTGCCTAACGCGGCACCGACGCCGAGCATCGAAAAAAAGTTCCCGCTGACCAGCTGCCCGTATGCGGGCAGGCTGTCAATGCGCGAGAAGATCGAGCGGATGGCAAAGCTCTCGCTGAGGGCCTCTCGAGTGTTCCGGATGTCCTCATAGTCGCGCCAGCTGAAGCCCCGGACGCGGTCGCCCCGGTCGTGCCATGTGATCTGATAGAGTGACGCCGGATCGCGCACTGCCATCGGCCGGAGCACGTAGGCGTCGAAGATCGTGAACGCCGTGGTATTGAGGCCCAGTCCGAGCGCGATGGTGGCGACGACGGTTACGGCAAATCCGGGTGCACGGCGGAAGGAGCGGAGCGCGTAACGAGTGTCGGCGACGAGCCGTTCGAGCCAGCTACGGCCCCAGCTGTCGCGGGCCTCCTCCTTGAGTTGTGTGGGATTACCGAAGCCCCGTCGGGCCGCGAGCGCGGCTTCCTTCGGGCTCATGCCGCGGGTGATGTTCCGTTCGGTCTCGGCATCGAGGTGATAGCGGAGCTCCTCGTCGAGCTCCGCGTCCATCGCGCTGCCGCGGAAGAGCGCGCGCAATCGGAGGCGAAGAGCGTCGAGCATGAATCTCGTCACTCAGACTGGAGGATGAGGCCTAACGCCTGGGAAAATCGCTCCCAGGACGCGCGTTCGGCCTCGAGCTGCTTGCGCCCCGCGGCGGTGAGCTGGTAGTAGCGCGCGCGGCGATTGTTCTCGGAGCTCGCCCAGGACGCGCTCACCCACCCACGCGCCTCGAGCCGGCGTAGCGCAGGGTAGAGCGATCCGTAGTTGACGTCGAGGACGCCGTGCGAGATCGCCTGAATCGATTGCGTGAGCTGCCAGCCATTCGCCGCGCCGGCCCGCAGCAGCTTGAGAACGATCAGATCGAGCGTGCCCTGGAGCAGGTCGATCTTGGCGGATTTCCTGGCCACCCAGCCTCCTCTAGACGTTCAATAGGACAATGATGCTCGCCCTCTAGAATGTCAAGAGGAAATACGAGGGTGGCGTGCAGTCTGTGACGCGCCCCGCGCCCTGCGCCAGCCGTTACTCCTTGCCGACAGCCTAACGGATCAACAGTTTGATGGCTCCTCATCTGCCTCTCCTGCCGTGGAACACGTCGTCGACGCCATCACGTATTTCGTCGTTTTTCTCTTCTCGACTACGCTGCACGAGGCCGCGCACGCCTGGGCGGCCCTGCGCGGCGGCGACCTCACCGCGTACAAGGGTGGACAAGTCACCCTCGATCCGCGCCCGCATATCAAGCGCGAGCCATTCGGCATGGTGGTCCTGCCGCTCGTGAGTGCGCTGGCAACCGGCTGGCCGATGGGGTACGCGAGCGCGCCGTACAATCCGGATTGGGCGCGCCAGCATCCGCGCCGCGCGGCATTGATGGCGCTCGCCGGACCGGGCGCCAATCTCCTGCTCGTCATTCTCGCGGCGCTGTCGCTCCGGGTCGGCGACGGCGCAGGGGTCTTCTTCGCGCCAGAACGCATCCACTTCGGGCTCGTTGCGTCGTCCAACGCGAATGAGACGTGGGAGGCGGTGAGCCGGCTCCTGAGCGTGGTCTTCTCGCTCAACCTGCTGCTGTTCGTATTCAACCTGCTTCCTTTTTTCCCGCTCGACGGCAGCGCGGCGATCACGTTGTTGATGAATCGCGAAACGACGAAGCGCTACCAGGAATTCCTGTGGTCCACGCCGATGCTCGGTTGGATCGGGCTGCTGGTGGCGTGGAAGCTGTTCGATTTCGTCTTCGAGCCGGTGTTCACAGCGGCAGTGAACCTGATTTACCCTGGAGTTCGGTACGGTTGACGACGTGGAAATCAATCGCGTTGCGCCGTTTCTCGACTACCTCGATCGCGTGCACGAGCGTACGCGCCGCGTGATCCTGCAGATTCCACCGGCCGAGCTCGAGTGGTCCCCCGCGCCAGGCAAGTTCTCCTTCGGCGATCTCGTTAGGCATCTCGCGACGATCGAACGCTACATGTACGCCGAGACGGTGCGCGGCCGGCGAAGCGCGTATCCAGGCCACGGCCGCGAGCTTGCCGACGGGTTCGAGCCAACCCTCGCCTACTACGATCACCTGCACGACGAGTCGCGCGCGCTCTTCGCCGAGCTCACCGACGCTCGGCTCGCCGAGAAGTGCCGAACACCAGCGGACACGCCGATCACCGTCGGGAAGTGGCTCCGCGCCATGATCGAGCACGAGGCGCATCATCGCGGGCAGATCTACTTGATGCTCGGCATGCGCGGCGTCGCGACGCCGCCGATTTATGGACTGACGTCGGAAGAGGTGAAGGCGCGCTCGGTGTGATCCGCGCGCCCGCTATACGGTGAGGCGGCGAACCGCGCCCGAATGCGGGCGCCCCTCCGAACGTTGCGTACGCCTCGAGGGTAAGCCACGTTACCAGCGCCCTCGAAAACCCATTGGGAGATCATCGATGCCTCGCCTGCGCCAGTCCACGCCGGCACTCGCCGTGACGTGCCTCACTCTTCTCACCGCGCCCCTTGCCGCGCAGTCCAAGCCGACGGTAGCGCAATTCCTCAGTCCGTCTTCGCCTCTCGAGCTGGCGCGCGCTGCGCGGAGCGACCGCGTTGCCTGGGTCGCGTACGAGCGCGGCATGCGGAACGTGTATACGGCCGCAGCGCCGGACTTCAAGCCAGTTCGCCTAACGGCTTTCCTGCAGGACGACGGCGTCGACGTCTCCGAAGTCGAGCTCTCCGACGACGGCTCCATCGCCGTCTTCATGCGTGGCACCGAGCCGAATCGGCAGGGCTGGAACGCGAACCCGACGCACGATCCTCGCGGCGCCGAGCGCGCCATCTGGGCGGTGCGGACCTCGGGTGGGCCGGCGTGGCGGGTTGCCGCGGCGACGACAGCGACGCTATCGCCGGACGGTCGAACGGCGCTGTACGTTCGCGACGGCCAGATCTATCGAGCGCGCTTGACGCCTAACACTGCCGCACCGGCCGCCGACAGCCTCGTTCCACTCATCAAGGAATGGGGCCGGCAGAGCAACCCACGCTGGTCACCCGATGGCTCGAAGATCGCCTTCGTCAGCGACCGGGAGAATCACGCCTTCGTCGGCATCTACGACACGCGCACCCGCCGCGTGGACTTCGTGTCGCCGAGCGTGGACTGTGATGCGTCGCCGGCATGGTCGTTGGACGGCAAACAGATCGCATTCATCCGTCGTCCCGGCGTGCCCTTTGGCATGCAGTCGCAGGAAGGCACGGCCGGCATCGGCAATCCGCCGGGCCCAGCGTCGGGACGCGGCGGTCGTGGCGGTGCGAGCGGTTGTCTCGTGTCCACGTTCGGCCGTGGTGGCGGCGGCTTCGGGCGCGGGGAGCAGCGAGAGGACACGACGCGCAACAGGCGCTTCCCCGGTCTCTACCGAGCGAGCTTCAAGGGCGGATACAACCTGTCGCTGATGGTCGCGGACGTGAGCAAGTGTCCCGCGGTGTCGGGCGCAACCGAGGCCGGCGGCACCGAATGCTCGGCTCGCGAGCTGTGGCACAATGCGCCTAACGATGAGAAGTTCACGTCGATACGCGCGCTGCTCTGGGCGGGGAACGATCATGTGATCTTCCCACTCTCGCCGTCGGACGACGAGTGGGATCGGTACTACACGATCGACGTTGCCAACGCCGCGGGCGGACCGGTGATGTTGACGACGACGAATGGTCTGATCGAGGACGCGACGTCGGCGGCGTTGTCGCGCGACGGCAAGACACTGTACTACTGCACGAACGCGAACGACATCGAGAAGCGGCACATCTGGAGTGTCCCGACGTCGGGAGGGACTCCGCACCAAGTCTCCACCGACGATGGCATCGAGACCTATCCGCAGCCGCTGGCGTCGGGGAAACAGGTGGCCGTGCTCTACTTCGGCGCGGCGCAGCCGGCGTCGGTGGGCCTTGTTGCCGCCGGCGGCGGCGCGACGAGAGTCGTGTTCCCGACGCTCGCGGCCGATTTCCCGAAGGCGCAGCACGTCACGCCGGAGGTTGTCGTCGTCAAGTCGCCCGATGGTTTAGACATTCATGATCAGCTCTTTCTGCCGAAGGACCTGAAACAGGGGGAACGGCGGCCGGCGATGATCTTCGTTCACGGCGGGCCCGTCAGGCAGATGCTGCCCGGGTACCATTACATGCAGTTCTACCACTGGGCCTACGCCTACAATCAGTGGCTCGCGAACCAGGGCTACGTCGTGCTCTCGGTGAACTACCGCAGCGGCGTTGGCTACGGTCGATCGTTTCGCAACGCGGCGAACACGAATGCGCGCGGCAACTCGGAGTATCAGGACGTGGTCGCCGCCGCGAAGTACCTGCAGTCGCGTCCCGATGTCGATCCGTCACGCGTTGGTATCTGGGGACTCTCGTACGGCGGGCTCCTCACGTCGCAGGCGCTGGCGCGCAACTCGGACATCTTCGTCGCCGGTGCCGATCTCGCCGGTGTGCATTTGTACGGGAACTCACTCGATACGACTGCGCTGTCCTATAGATCATCGGCGATCTCGGCGATCGACAACTGGAAATCGCCGGTGTTCCTCGTCCAGGGCGACGACGACCGCAACGTCGACTTCGCGCAGATGGTGGGGCTGGTGCAGCTGCTGCGCGCGCGAAACGTGGACTACGAGCTGATGGTCATCCCGGACGACACGCACGAGTCGCTCATTCATGCGCGGTGGGTGGACATCTTCGACAAGATGGGAAGCTTCTTCCATCGGACCGTATGGGAACACGGCGCGGCATCGCAGTCGACGTCGAGCGGGACGAAGTAGGTGGAGGGTAGAGGGTAGAGGGCTGGCGGCTCTAACCTGTGAGCTCTACCCTCTACCCTCTACCCACTGCCCTCTACCCATATGCGTTCTGCCCCGACGTTCCTCACCACCACGGAGAACAACCTCCCCGACTATCGCATAACGCAGCGCTTCGGCGTCGTGCGTGGCATCACGGTGCGATCACGGTCGGTGTTCGGGACCTTGGGGGCGGTCTTGCAGCAGATCCGCGGCGGGAACATCTCCATTCTCACTGAGCTCTGCGAGCAGACGCGCGCCGACGCGTTCGACCTGGCGGTGACGCACGCGAAAGAGCTCGGCGCCAACGCACTCATCGCACTTCGCTACGACGCCACCGAGATCATGCAGGGGGTCTCGGAGGTTTTGTGCTACGGGACGGCGGTTCGCGTCGTTCCGCTTGGCGACTCGTCGTCCTCCGACACCGACGTCACCAACTTCTGAACGATGCGATCCTTCTCCGTGCTCCTGCTCGCCGCGGTGAGCGCGAGCCAGCTGCCGGCCCAGGCTGCTCGCCTAACGAGTCGCGCCGCCGAAACGCGTTTCGTCGACTCGATTCTCGCCCGAATGACCGTCGCCGAGAAGCTCGGGCAGCTGAATCAGATTTCCGGCGCGGGGAATCCGACCGGCCCCGGCGGCGGCGAGCGCGCGACGCGGATGCAGCAGCTTCGAGCCGGCGGCATTGGGTCGTTCTTCAACGTCGTCGGCGCGGATACGACGCGCGCGCTGCAGAAGATCGCCGTCGAGCAGACGCGGATGCACATCCCGCTCGTTTTCGGCCTCGACGTCATCCACGGCTTCCGGACGATCTTTCCCGTGCCGTTAGGCGAGGCCGCGTCCTTCGACCCATCGGTCGCGGAGCGCGCGGCACGGGTGGCGGCGACCGAAGCCGCCGCCTCAGGCATCGACTGGACGTTCGCGCCGATGGTGGACATTGCCCGCGATCCGCGCTGGGGACGCATCGTCGAGGGCGCCGGCGAGGATCGGTATCTTGGCGAGCAGTTCGCGGCAGCACGAGTCCGCGGCTTCCAGGGCAAGGACCTCCGCGCGCGCGACGCGATCGCCGCGACAGCGAAGCACTTCGCGGCGTACGGCGCCGCCGAAGGGGGGCGAGATTACAACGTTGCTGAAGTGTCGGAGCGGACGCTGCGCGACGTGTACCTGCCGCCGTTCCATGCCGCCGCTTGCGCCGGCGTCGCGACGTTCATGGCGTCGTTCAACGAGATCGCGGGCGTGCCCTCACACGCGAACCGACACCTGCTCACCGATATCCTGCGCGGCGAGTGGAAGTACGACGGGCTCGTCGTCAGCGACTGGACGGGTATCTGGGAGCTGATGAACCACGGCGTCGCTGCCGACAGCACTCGGGCGGGCGAGCTCGGCGTCCACGCGGGCGTGGACATGGATATGGTCAGTGAGATCTACGCGCGGAAGCTCGGCGCGGTCGTCGGCAAGGACGTCCCGATGACGGAGATCGACGATGCCGTTAGGCGAGTGCTGCGGGTGAAATACAGGCTCGGCCTCTTCAGCGATCCGTATCTCCGCCGCGACGCCGTCCGCGAGCGTGGCGCCATTCTCACGGCCGCGAATCGCGCTGCCGCGCGCGAGGGCGCGCGTCGCGCGATCGTACTGCTCAAGAACGACGGCAACACGCTGCCATTGCGAAAAGATATCGGCTCCATCGCCGTCATCGGTGCGCTCGCCGCGGATTCGAACGTCGTGCTGGGCAACTGGCAGGCGCTCGGGCAAAAGGAAGACGCCGTCCCAGTGCTGGACGGGATTCGGCGCGCCGTGCCCAGCGTGACGGTGACGTACGCGCGTGGCGCGAGCCCAACGAGTGGCGACACGTCAGGCATTACCGAAGCGGTGCGCGCCGCGCGCGCGGCGGACGCGGTGGTGCTCGTCGTTGGTGAGACAGGTGAGATGAGCGCCGAGGCGGAGAGTCGCTCGACGCTCGATCTGCCCGGCGCGCAGCAGCAGCTCGCGGACGCGCTGCACGCGACGGGGAAGCCCGTGATCGTGGTCCTGATGAATGGGAGGCCGCTCGCGATCGAGCGGCTGAACGAGACGGTGCCCGCGATCCTCGAGACGTGGTTCCTGGGCGTCGAGGCGGGCAACGCGATCGCGGACGTGCTCTTCGGCGACGCCAATCCCGGCGGCAAGATGCCGGTAACGACGCCGCGGGCGGTGGGTCAGGTTCCGATCTACTACGACCACAAGAATACGGGCCGGCCGCCGGCGGCGACGGAGAAGTACACGTCGAAGTACTGGGACATCCCGTTCACGCCGCTGTATCCGTTCGGCTACGGGTTGAGTTACACGACGTTCACGATGAGCGCGCCGCGCCTGAATGCGGCGACGATCGGCGCTGGTGACTCGTTGCGGGTGGAGGTGGACATCGCGAATACGGGGAGCCGAGCGGGGGACGAAGTGGTGCAGCTCTACGTTCGCGACGACGTCGGCAGCGTGACGCGGCCAGTCAGGCTACTGCGCCGGTTCGAGCGCGTGACGCTGGCGCCGGGCGAGCGGCGGACGATCCGCTGGTCGCTGGGAATGGGTGATTTAGCGTTTTATGATCTTGCGATGCGTCGCGTCGCGGAGCCGGGCACGTTCCACGTGTTTGTCGGCCCGAACTCCCGCGACACCCAATCGGCCATGTTCACGCTGCGCGGGACATCGAGTATCTCGGTCCCGGAGAAGTGCCAATAGAGCGGTAGTGGGTAGAGGGCAGCGCGTAGAGGGTGACGGAAAAGGAATGAGGCCGACGGCTTTGCCGTCGGCACTCCTCGTCGAACGCGCTACCCTCTACCCTCTACCCGTTTCACCTCGCCTTCGCTTTGGCGGGCGCCTTCTTGTTCTGCTTCAGCCACTTTTCGGCCGCGCGAAGGGCCGATGACTTTCCACCGTGGCTGGCGTCGCCGAAGAAGGCGCTGGCTTTCGGGCGCCACCCCTTGGTCGTCTTGCGGTAGCCGACACGCACGAAGTAGCCGTGCGTGCGAGAGGTTTCCTGGTCGATGCGGCTGATGCCGGCGGGCAGTGAGCGAGTCGTCGTTGGCATGAGGCAGTTCGTCAAAAGGTTTGGAGAGTGACGCGACTGCACGTGTGCGCAAACGCGTTAGGCACGTCGACGGGCACGTGGTGAGCGGACGCAACCGGCCTTGCTGTGCCGATCATGTTACTCACTGTGATTTACATCTTTGACGCGTGAATCGTTTGGCGTTAAGTGGCACTAAGAAAGCTTGACTTGGACGCGGCGAACGCGTAAGCTCGCGATCAGGTGTCCGCGGAACGTACGTTGCTTTTGTGTGTCGTGTGCACGATTTGATTGGGGTGTAGGTCAATTGGCAGACCGCCCGACTGTTAATCGGGAAGTTGGAGGTTCGAGTCCTCCCGCCCCAGTTGCCGCTTCGCGCCGTTGCGCGCAGGCGCGAGGGCGCAGCCGCAATCCGGTTTCTTGTTCGTACTCGTGTCCCGTCGCATTCGTTGCGATCGAGACTCGTTAAGAAAATTTCGCGACCGCGTCACGTTTCCCTCTCATAGGAGTTGCTGGTGCCGGAATTCCCCACGATCGAATCCGGTACGTCTCCCGCCGTGACGCCGTTGCGCGCCGCGCTTGGCGAGTATGACACGGGGTGGCACGACCCCGAGCTCTCGGTCCGCCGCGCGCGTGACGTGATTGCTGCCGCCGCCCGGCTCCATGCCCGACTCGTCGTGTTGCCGGAGATGTGCTCCACTGGCTTCACCATGGAGGCGTCGCGCTGGGCAGAACCGTTGAGCACCGAGACCGGCGCGAGCGGTGCGCTTGCCAAAGCGGCGCGCGAATTCCAGGTCTGGCTCGTCGCCGGACTCGCGTTGCGTGAGGAATCACCGGCGCGACTCGTCAATGCGGCCGTCGTGTTCGATCCCACGGGGAGCATCGCCGCGGTGTACCGCAAACAGCGGCTCTTCGCGTACTCGGGGGAGCACGAGGTCTACTCCCCCGGCGATGGACCAGTCGTCCTGACGATCGAGGGGGCTCGCGTCGGACTCTTCGTCTGCTATGACCTTCGCTTTCCGGAGCTCTTCCGCGCGGTGGCGACCGAGATCGATGCGGCCATTCTCGTCGCCAACTGGCCCGAGCGACGCCGCCCGCACTGGGACGTCCTCACCCGCGCGCGGGCCATCGAGAACCAGTGCTACGTCGTCGCGGTCAATCGCACCGGCACCGGCGACGGCGTCGAGTACGACGGCGGTTCGGTAGCGTACGATCCATGGGGCGAGCCGGTGGGCATCGGCGGCGGCGGCAATACCCCGCGCGTCGTCGACATCGACCCGGCCCGTGTGAAGCTCGTGCGCGCGCGCTATCCTTTCCTTCGAGAGCTGGAACTGGCGCGCGAAGCGCCCGTGCCGCAGTTTCACTGAGCCGCGCGGCGTCGTTAGGCCGTTCTGTCAGGCAACCGTCACCACTCACCCGCCACCACGTTGACCGTCGGCGAGACGCTGGCTTTCGTCTGTGATGCGCGCGTCTTCGAGTGCACGCTCTGCTTTCGCGTCGCCGAATTGATCGGCTTCGAGCGCGACGAGCTGCACTACGAGGCCTTCTGGAGCGTGCGCGTCGATGGCGTCGTGTATGGATCGCTCCCGCTCACCGACTTGCGGGAATCAGCCGATCACGTCCAGCAGCAAGTGGTGCACTGGTTTCGCAGTGAGCAGATCCGGCGTGCAAGTCGAGAAGTCTGACTCGCCACGCCGGTCCACGGCAGTCATCGACAACTTCACACGATCCTGAGGTGACATGGACATCACCCGCATGGCCCGCCTTGCGCCAGTCGACTACGTGGTCATGGCGGTGTACTTCGCCGCCGTCCTCGCCGTTGGCTGGCTGCTGCGCCGCCTCATGCGCACGAGCACCGACTTCTTTCTCTCCGGGCGTTCCTTACCCCCCTGGGTAACCGGCCTCGCTTTTATCTCCGCCAACCTCGGCGCCCAGGAAGTCCTCGGCATGGGCGCGTCGGGCGCGAAATACGGTATCGCGACGAGCCATTTCTATTGGGTGGGCGCGATTCCGGCGATGGTATTCGTCGGTTTGTTCATGATGCCCTTCTACTACGGCTCGCGGGCGCGCTCGGCGCCTGAATATCTCAAGCTTCGCTTCGATGAAAAGACGCGAACGCTGAACGCGGTCTCCTTCGCCGTCATGACGGTCTTCTCGTCGGGGATCTCGATGTACGCGCTCGGCAAACTCCTCAATCTGCTGTTGGGCTGGAGCTTCGACGCGAGCATCCTCGTGGCCGCCGTTATCGTCCTCGCCTACATCGTGCTCGGAGGCCTAACGAGCGCAATATATAATGAAGTGTTGCAGTTCTTTCTCATCGTGTTCGGGTTCCTGCCGCTCGTGATCCTGGGGCTCGTCGCGGTCGGCGGATGGCACGGACTCTCCACCCAGTTGTCCGCGCTTTCCACGGCCAAGGGACTCCCGGCCGACGCGTACACCCATGCATGGCGGACGATGGGCAGCGCGTCTCAGAATCCCGTCGGCGTGGAATGGTTCGGGCTCGTGATGGGGCTGGGCTTCGTGCTCTCGTTTGGCTATTGGTGCACGGACTTCCTCGTGGTCCAGCGCGCGATGGCCGCCGAGTCGATGACGGCGGCACGGCGCACGCCGCTCATCGCCGCGCTGCCGAAGATGTTCTTCCCCTTTCTCGTGATCCTGCCGGGCATGATCGCGCTCGTTCTCGGCGCGAGTCACGGAGGCCAGGGGTTGATTCCAGCGAAGCTGACCGCGGCGGGAACGCCGCTGCTCGATGGCACGGGCCGCACTGTGCTGGATTACGACCTGGCGACGCCAATGCTGCTCATCAAGCTCTTCCCGACCGGGATGCTCGGACTCGGCCTGACGGCGTTACTTGCGTCCTTCATGTCGGGCATGGCGGGGAACGTGACCGCGTTCAACACCGTCTGGACCTACGACATCTATCAGGCTCACATCCGCAAGGGCGCGAGCGACGAGCACTATCTGTGGATGGGCCGTGCGGCGACGGTGGTCGGGATTCTGCTCGCCATCGCCGCGGCGTACGTCGCGAGTGCGTTCAACAACATCATGGACATGCTCCAGCTGGTGTTCGCGTTCGTGAACGCGCCGCTCTTCGCGACCTTCTCGCTCGGCATGTTCTGGCGGCGGTCGACCGGCCACGGGGCCTTCTGGGGTCTGCTCGCTGGCACGTTAGGCGCGGCGGTCCACCACGGTCTCACGCTGCCGGCAGGCGCCGTGCCGGGCATCAAGGGCGGCTACCTCGGCGTCATGCACACGTACCCGAGTGAGCTGGCGCAGACCTTCTGGACGGCGATCACGGCGTGGACGACGTGCATGGTGGTGACGATCGTCATCAGCCTGCTCACGCGTCCGCGGCCCGACTCGGAGCTGCATGGCCTGGTGTATGCCCTCACTCCACGACCCAAAGACACCGAGTTCCACTTCTGGCAGCGGCCAATGACGTTAGGCGCGATCGTGCTGGTGATGACGCTGGCGTTGAACTTCGTCTTCTTCTAAGGGTCTAGGGGTTAGGGCCGGCACGGAGAATCGCTGCGCGTGGCCTAGCCCCCATCCCCTAGCCCCCTATTCACGTTTCCCCAGTCCCATCCTCGACCATGTCTGGCTCCGCTTCCCTCGACCTTCGTCTTCCAATCGGCGGCCTATTCACCGCGTTAGGCATCATCATCGGCGGATACGGCTTCGCCACCAACGGCAACAGCGCGATTTACCAGCAGTCCCAGAACATCAACATCAACCTGTGGTGGGGGATCGTGATGTTCGTCGTCGGTGTGCTCATGTTCACCCTTGGCGTGAGGTCCACGCGCAGGCATCATCCCGAGGGCGCTCACCCGGCCATGGAGTCGCGACAGGGAGTGAAAACCGAACAACGCGAGCACAGGGCCGGGCTCGAACGCTGAGCTCCACGGCTCTGCCCGGCGCGATTCTCGCATAAGTCCGCTCTGGACATGGATTGTTGCGAGGACCGATGGCCAGATCCCCTGGTTGGACCATCGCGCTGCCACTGGTGGCGCTCTCGTTAGGCTGCAAGGTCGTCATCGAGCACGCCGCGGACAGCACGCACGACACGACGGTCGTACTCGCTGCGCCACAGCGGTCCGACAGCGCTCCCGCGGCCGTACCGGCGCCGCCGACAGCGCCGCGGACGTCGACGGCGAACGGCGATGTGTCGGACACCACCGCGGCCGGGACAACGGCGTCGGATCTCGCGACGCTCAGCGGTGAGCTCATCATCCCCGTGCCCGGCGTGAAGGCCTCGGAGCTTCGCGACACCTTCAACGAGCTGCGCGGTGGGGGGACGCGAAAGCACGAGGCGCTCGACATCATGGCGCCGCGCGGCACCCCGGTGCTCTCGGCCTCGGCTGGCCGGGTTTTGAAGCTGCACAACAGTGTCGACGGCGGGCTCATGGTCTACGCTGCCGATGCCAGCAACCGCTTCGTGCTCATGTATGGTCATCTGGATCACTACGCCGATGGCCTTCGCGATGGTCTCCCCTTGCGGCAGGGTGACGTCATTGGCTATGTGGGGAGTACGGGGGACGCCGCCGAGGACGCGCCCCACCTCCATTTCGCGATCGCACATCCCACGGACGTGAAGCTGTGGTGGACGGGGAGGGCGATCGATCCGCGACCGTTGCTCCAACAGGCTGTGTCGGGCGGAAGCGACTAGGAGCGTTGAATCCAAAGGGCGCGTCCCGCCCGTAGGAGGGCGGGCGCCATCGTGCGCTCGTCAGTCACCAGCCGAGGGTCGCTCGCATGTGGTCGTCGATCTTTCACTCGATCTTTCACGGACAGTTCCGCGATCGCGACGCGATGATCCTCCTCGCTGCGGGCGGAGTGGCGCTCTTTGTCGGATTCGTCAGCGCATGGCTCGGGGCCCACTTCGGAGCCCGGCGAGCGGTGAAGCGTGCTTTCCGCGATCGAATCGAGATTCCCTCGATCGTCACCGAGGTGCGGTACGACGAGCTCGCCCGGTCGATCGACGCGATCGCCCTCGAGGTGGAGCGGATCTCCGAGGCACAGCGTTTCGCGGCGAAGCTCCTCGTCGAGCGAACGGCGCCGACCGTCCCGACGCAAGCGGTGAACGCGCCCACGGTCGCCACTGCGATCCCGCGCCTCGAGCAGGGCATTACGACACCGCACTGACCCGCGGGTTGCCTCCCGGCCGTGCCAGCTTCATGTTTGCGCCACTCTTTCACCGATGGCGCAATCATGTCGAACTCACAGGACCGACGCAGCTTTCTTGCGACGCTGGGCATAACGGCCGCGGCACTGGCGGCGAAGAAACCGGAGGGATTCATCCTCGCCCCGCGCCGCCGCCTGAAGCGAGTTGGCCTCCAGTTGTACACGCTGCGCAACCAGATGGAGAAGGACTTGCCCGGTACCCTCGCGCACGTCGCCGAGATCGGATATCGCGAGGTGGAGTTTGCCGGATACTACGGGCGAAAGCCTCACGAGATCCACGAGATTCTCGAGAAGAACCACCTCTCGTCGCCGTCGTCGCACGTCGGCTACCCGACGGACTGGAATGCCTGGCAGCAAACGCTCGACGACGCCAAGACGGTCGGCCATCAGTTCGTGACCGTCGCGTGGACGCCCGAGGAGCTGCGCACGCGGCCCGGCGGCTTCAAGGCTGTCGCCGACGACTTCAATAAGGCAGGCGAGGCGGCAAGCAAGGCGGGTCTTCGCTTCGCGTATCACAATCACGACTACGAGCTCAAGGCGCCGAGCGGTGAGCTGCCCTTCGACACGCTACTCAAGAACACGGATCCGAAGCTCGTGACCTACGAGATGGATCTGTACTGGATGGTAAAAGGGGGCGCCGATCCAATTGCATACTTCAAGAAGTACCCGGGCCGCTTCACGATGGTGCACGTGAAGGACGCGACCGCCGCGCCGGCGCGAAGCATGGCCGACGTTGGACAGGGCACGATCGATTTCCCGCGGATCTTCACGTACGACGCCGAGCACGGCTCGCATATCGCGCACGCGTTCGTCGAGCGCGACGATGCCACCACGCTCGCGGATCCATTCGGTTCGGTGAAGACGAGCTTCGCGTACCTGGAGAAGATGAACTACTGACCGTCGAGGATTCGTAATGGCGTATGACGTCTGTATTGTAGGTTCGGGGGCAGGCGGCGGCATGGCTGCCTACGCGCTCACGAAGGCCGGCGCGAATGTCGTGATCCTGGAAGCCGGGCCATCCTTCTTCGCGTCGCGTGATTCGAAGATGCTCATGCCGGCCTACGCGTCACCACGACGCGGCGCGTCCACCAGGGAGCGGCCCTTCGGGGAGTTCGACGCCTGCGACGGCGGGTGGGAGATCGAGGGCGAGCCATATACGGTGGCACCGGGCTCGAAGTTCATGTGGTGGCGCGCGCGCATGCTCGGTGGACGCACGAATCACTGGGGCCGCATCTCGCTTCGTTTCGGGCCGCGCGACTTCAAGGCGAAGTCACGCGATGGGCTCGGCGACGACTGGCCGATCGGCTACGAGGACGTCGCGCCGTACTACGACCGCGTGGACCGACTCGTCGGGCTGTTCGGAAGCCACGAGAACCTGCCCAACGAGCCGAATGGCATCTTCCTTCCGCCGCCGAGGCCGCGCTGCTACGAGCTGCTCGTCAAGAAAGCCTCGGACAAGTTGAACGTCACGTGTATACCCGCTCGACTTTCCATTCTTACTCAACCTTTGAATGGACGCGCTGGCTGCCACTACTGCGGCCAGTGCAATCGGGGCTGCAGCGTCAAGGCGAACTTCTCGAGCCCCGACGTCCTGATTGCGCCGGCGTTGGCGACGAAGCGCCTGACCCTCATCACGAACGCGATGGCGCGCGAGGTTACTGTTGGGAAAGACGGTCTCGCGACCGGCGTTTCTTATATCGACAAGACGACCGGCACCGACAAGCACGTCGAGGCGCGCATCGTCGTGCTCGCGGCGAGCGCGCTGGAGTCGTCGCGGATCCTGCTCAACTCCAAGTCGTCGCTCTTTCCACAGGGTCTCGCGAACTCCAGCGGCACGGTCGGCAAATACATCACCGATACGACTGGCACCGACCTCGCCGGCTTCATTCCGGCGATGATGGACCACGTTCCGCATAACGAGGACGGCGTCGGTGGCATGCACCTGTACATGCCGTGGTGGCTGGACAACTCGAAGCTCGACTTCCCCCGCGGGTATCACATCGAAGTCTGGGGCGGGTTGTACGCACCGAGCGCCGGATTCATGGGCGGCATCGACCGCTACCAGGGCGGCGGCTACGGCAAGCAGCTGAAGGAGGATTACCGCAAGTACTACGGCGCGACGATTGGCTTCTCGGGACGCGGCGAAATGATCCCGAACGACGACTCGTACATGGAGATCGATCCGACCGTCGTCGATCGCTGGGGCATTCCCGTGTCGCGCTTCCACTGGGGCTGGACCGAGCACGAGTTCAACCAGGTGAAGCACATGCACGAGACCTTCCGTGCGCTGATCACGGAAATGGGCGGGCAAATCTTCTCGCCAATGCCGACGAAAGAGCAGGGCTACAACATCTCGACCGGCGGCCAGATCATCCACGAGCTTGGCGGCACCCGGATGGGTGGCGACCCGAAGACCTCGGTGGTCAACGCGAACTGCCAGGCGCACGATTGTAAGAACCTGTTCGTCACGGACGGCGGTCCGTTCGTGTCGCAGGCGGACAAGAATCCGACGTGGACGATCCTCGCGCTGTCGTGGCGCACGTCGGATTTCATCGCGAGTCAGCGGAAAGAGGGCGCGATTTAAATGTCTGATATCAACCGTCGTGATGCGCTGAAGGCGATCGGCATTGCCTCCCTCGCCTCTTCACTCGGGGTGAAAGTCGACCACCTCGAGCGCGTCACCCGTGCAGTCGCGCGATTGGAGGATGGCACCGTCGTTGCGGCGCCCACCTTCTTCAATGCCCATGAGTGGTCGACCGTCAGGCTTCTCGTCGACTACATCATCCCGCGCGACGAACGCTCGGGCAGCGCAACGGAAGCGAAGGTCCCGGAGTTCATCGACTTCCTGATGTCGGACCGGGAGGCGTCGCCGGAGAGTAAAGTCGCGATGCGCGGCGGCCTCGCCTGGATCGACAACGAGTGCCAGCATCGCTTCGGCAAGTCATTCGTCGGCGCGAGCGACGCCCAGCGCCGACAGGTGCTCGACGACATCGCGTGGCCGCGCAAGGCGAAGCCCGGGATGAGTCCCGGCGTGCGCTTCTTCAGCGGCTTTCGCGACCTCACTGCGTCCGGCTTCTTCTCGACCCAGATCGGTTGGCAGGACGTGCAGTACAAGGGCAACGTCGCGCTCCCCGCGTGGAACGGTTGCCCTCCGGAAGCGCTGAAGAAGCTGGGCGTGAGCTACTGATGCTGCGCGCTTGCGCGCAGCATCAGTAGCTCCGTCGGTCGCTTGCGCTCCCGACAGCAACATACACCTCGTCCCGCAAATGCCCTCCACTTTCCCGTTAGGTGTTGGATTCATCGGCTCTGGCTTCAACGCGAAGTTTCACATGCTCGGTTGGACAGGAGTCCGCGATGGCGACGTGCGCGGCGTCTGGAGTCCAAACAAGAAGAACGCCGCCGCGGCGGCCACGTACGCGAAGCAGTTGGACGTCGGCGACTGCAAGCCGTACAGGACGATCACCGACATGGTCGCGGATAGGGACATCGACGCGATCTGGCTCACGGGGCCGAACCAGGCTCGCATCGAGAATGTCGAGGAGATCGTCCAGGCGGTGAAGAGTGGGAAGGGTGACCTCAAGGGGATCGCCTGTGAGAAGCCACTCGCGCGGAACGTTGCCGAGGCGAAGCGACTGACGGAGCTCGTGAAGAGCATCGGTCTCGCGCACGGGTACCTCGAGGATCAGATCTTCGCGCCGCACGTCGAGCGCGGCCGGGCGCTCCTCTGGGCGCGCGGCGCGGCGACGACCGGCAGGCCCTATCTGGCTCGCGCCGCAGAGGAGCATAGCGGCCCGCACGCACCCTGGTTCTGGCAGGGAAAGCTCCAGGGCGGCGGTGTGCTCAACGACATGATGTGTCACTCGGTGCTTGTCGTCAGGCACCTGCTCACGCGGCCGGGGGAGCCATTGTCGACGGTGAAGCCGCTTCGCGTCACCGGGCACATTGGAAGCCTCAAGTGGACGCGCCCGCATTACGCGGCCAAGCTCAAGAAGCAGATGGGCA
The DNA here is from genome assembly GCA_036493735.1 of Gemmatimonadaceae bacterium. GTDB lineage: Bacteria > Gemmatimonadota > Gemmatimonadetes > Gemmatimonadales > Gemmatimonadaceae > AG2. The sequence goes on along the minus strand of DASXPH010000051.1, from coordinate 20,122 downwards.
ACGATGTCGACTACACGAAGGCGCCAAGCGAGGACTTCGCCAACGTCGTCATCGAGTTCGAGACCAATGAAGGAACGGTGGCGTTAGGCGAGGCATCCACGTCGTGGAGCTTCGTCGGCGCCGGCCTGCGGCTCTCCGCCGAGCTTCTCGGACCGGAGTACTCGATGCAGTGGAACTCGCTCGACACCGGACTCAATCTCTTCTTCAGCCGCGAGGTGAAGGGCAAGGCGGGCGAGGACCTGGTGGAGAAGCAGAACGCCGAGATGGGTTTGATGCCCGTCGTGCCTAACGAAGCGGTCGCCTACGGCTACGAGGCCGAGGACCGGCATTTCTGCCGCGTGTTCCAGGGAAAAGAGGAGCCGCGGCTCACCTTCGACGACGGCGTCGAGGTAGTGAAGATGCTGATGACCGCCTATCAGAGCGCCGAGCAGGGGAAGACGCTTTCATTCCCGCCGAAAGGAATCGACCAGTTTGTGCCGGCGGTGGCGAAGGGAGAGTGGAAGGGCAGAGGGTAGAGGGTAGGGTTGCGGGTTGCTCAACCCTCTACCCGCAACCCTCTACCCGCTACCGCTACAGCTTCCAACCCTCGCGATACTCCGGTTTGATCAGATCGTCGGGAACGGACGATCCGAATGATCCATTCGCTGGATTGAGGTCGACCCGGCCGAGCTTGAGCGCGAGGTTGCCTAACAACACCATCTCGGTCAGCGGGGCGGCGTGGCCGGGGAAGTTCGAGCCCGGCTGCGTGCCGGCGCGAATCGCATCGACCCATTCCTGGTAAACGCTCTTCACCCGAGGATACTTGATCGGCGGCGGACTGGCCATCAGCTCGGTGTTCTTTCGCTCGTCGGAGAGATGCGGATTCTCGCCATATGTGCCGGCGACGAGCGTGCCCTTGTCGCCAATCCAGAGCTGGCCGCTCGAATCGAAGGGCCACGGACGCTCCCACGTCCAGTCGTTAGGCTTCGGCGGAACGATGCCCCCGTCGCGCCAGAAGACCGTGACGGGCCCGCGCCCCGGAATGGCAGGGAACTCGTAGGTGATGCGCGACGCCTTTGGCGCCGTCTCGGGAAAGAGCTGCGACGTCTCGGCGGTGACGCGCGAGGGGTAGTGCAGCTGCAGCGTCCAGAAGCACGCGTCCATGATATGGCACGCCATGTCGCCTAACGCGCCTGTGCCGAAATCCCAGTAGCCGCGCCAGTTGAATGGCGCGTACCCCGGATGGTACGGCCGCGGCTGAGCCGGGCCCAGCCAGAGTTCCCAATCGAGCGTGGAGGGGACGTGGTGCATCTCCGTTGGACGCAGCATGCCCTGCGGCCAGATCGGACGGTTCGTCCAGAGCTCGACGGTGTGGACATTGCCTATGACGCCGGCCTCGATCCACTCGCGGATCTGCCGCGTCCCTTCACCCGCGTGCCCCTGATTGCCCATCTGCGTTGCCTGCTTCGGCCGGCGCGCCGCCTCGGCCGAGAGCTGCCGCGCTTCCCAGATGGTGCGCGTCAGCGGCTTCTGGGTGTAGACGTGCTTTCCGGCGCGGAGCGCCATGATCGCCGCCATCGCGTGCGAATGGTCCGGCGTGGACACGGTGACGGCGTCGATGCTCTTGCCTTCCTTGTCCAGCATCTCGCGGTAGTCCTTGTAGTGCTTGGCCTTGGGGAACGCATTGAAGCTGTCGGCCGCATTCTTCTGGTCGACGTCGCAGAGCGCGTAGATGTTCTCGATCGCGCCCATACCGCGTACGTCGGTGGCGCCCATCCCGCCGACGCCGATGCAGGCGACATTGAGCTTGTCGCTCGGCGCGACGTGGCGCCTGCCGAGGACGTGCGAGGGGACGATGGTGAAGGCGGCCGTCGTCGAGGCGACTTCACCGACGAAGGTGCGGCGGGTTATCGGATCGTCGTTAGGCATCGTGTCGGAGCTCCGGTCAGCGGAATGAGTGAGAGTTATTTCCGGAGCGGGCTGAGCGCAATCGGGGGCGGGAAGTCAATCGTACCACGGCGCGCCCTCCCTGGGTAACGTCAGAGCATTGGAATCCGTGGTTCCAGACGAACGACTCTGAACAGCGAGCAGACTCGGATATGAATGGTTGGCGTGACTGAGCGGATCTCGACTCCCGCAGGCGAAATGGAGCTGGAAGAATACCGGCTGCGTGTCGGCGGACGGGAATGGAGCGTTCTGCATACCGGCACGTTGGTCGGCTTCTGGGAGGAGCAGCAGTTCCTCTCGGAAGCCCAAGACCGGATTCCGCTCGGCATCGCCCTCTGGTCGTCATCGATCGTGCTGGCCCATGAGATCGCCGCACGGGCGGCGGAGCTACGCGGGGGGCGCGTCCTCGAGCTCGGAGCGGGGACTGGCCTCCCCGGGATCGTCGCCTCCAGCTTGGGCGCTCACGTCACGCAGACGGATCGTCAGGAGGTCTCGATGTCGCTCTGTCGCGCGAACGGCGAGCGCAATCGCGCCTCCGGTATCGACTACCGTGTCGTCGACTGGGCTGCCTGGAGCGACGATACGCGATATGATTGGATCATCGGCGCGGACATCATGTACGCCGAGGCCGCGCAGCCACATCTGCGGCACATTTTCGAGACGAATCTCGCGCCCGGCGGACGCCTCTTGCTGTCCGATCCATTTCGCTCGTCGAGCGTTCGATTCCTCGAGACACTCGATGGGCACGGATGGTCGCTGGCGATGACGAGATGGTCGGTCGACGACGGTGACGATGACCGCGGAATTGGCGTATTCGAGCTGAAGCGAACGTCATCCTGACGGCTGCGCCGCGGCAACGGTTAGGCTTCCGATGACTTCGCGGCGCGCCGCCGTGCGATGAAGCCTTCGATGCGCTGGACGAGCGCAATGGCGGCCACCGGCTTCGGGAGCACCTCGTCGAACCCGATGCGACGGAAGCGCGCCTGTTCGTCCTCGGTGATCATGCCGCTGAAGGCGACGAGAATGGCGTCGCGCGTATTGGCGGCTTTTCGGAATGCCTTGGCGCCCTCGAAGCCCGTGATCGTCGGCATCGCGAGATCGAGCAGGATGAGATCCGGCACCCAGTCGGTCGTGGCCTCGAGACCTTCGTATGGGGCACGGGCGACGCGAACGTCGTACTCGGCCTTGGTCAACAACCGCTCGTACGCGGCGCGCACGGCGTCATTGTCGTCCACCAACAGAATGCGGCCCTTGTGTGCTGCGCACATCGTGATCGGAGCTCCGGAGACCGAGCGTCGGAAAAGGCGTACTATACATGACCGATCGCGCAGATCCAACCTTGCTGCTCCTCCACGAACAGCTGGACGTCGCTGTACCCAGCGTCGACGAGAAGCTGTCGGTGCTGGTCAGGCGTCAGGTAGGCTGCTTTGAGCACGAGCGTCATCGTCGGACGATACAGCCAGTCGTTGCGGCGGCCGCGATAGGTTTCGGCGATGATCACGAACTGCCCGCCTGGCTTCAGCACACGCATGACCTCACGCACGTCGTGCCGCAAGTCGGGCCAGTAGTAATGCGTCTCGACCGCGGTTACGAGATCGAACGTCGCATCAGGAAAGGGAAGTGACGACACCGTCGCCTGCTCGATCTGGACGCGACTCTCGGCGACGGCGCGCGCGTTGACCTCGCGTGAGGTCGCGACGCTCTCGGCGGAGTAGTCGACACCGTATACCTTGCCGTGCGTCGCGAGCTTGGCGAGTCGATCGATCGTTCGGCCTCCCCCGCAACCGACGTCGAGGATCGTGAAATCATCGCCGACGCGGACGTGATTCAATCCCCACTGCGTCACCGGGCCATGACTCACATTCATTCGTTCCAGCACCGCCCGGCCGGTGCGATCGGTCGGCTTGCGGAGCTGTCGCGAGGAGCGCCTCATGAGAACGCCGCCGAGGCCCGCGCCAATGAGCGCGCCTAGAAGAGGGGCAATGGCTGACATCGGTGGTGGGGGACGGTGAAAGGTGAACGGTGAACGGTGAACGGTGGTGGTGATTGTACCAGGAGCAGTCTACCGATCACCGACCACCGATCACAGACCACTGATCACAGACCACTGATCACGGCGACTGTCGCCAGATCAGGATCGTCGCGCAGCGATGCTCGCTGTCCAGCTGATTCGGGAACTGCGCCGGCGCCTCAAGGTTGCTCGGGTAGTATTCGACACCGACGAGGCGCCTAACGTCGATGTCGCGCACGTCGACGAGCGGGAGGCCATCGAGATAGGCCATCGTGCAGGCGTTCTTGATGTACGGTCCAACGACGGCGATGATATCGAGTGGCTTGCGGGCGGCAATCGCCGCCGAGTCGAGAAAAGTCCCAGATCTGCTCCGTTGGCGCTCGTAGAAGCCGGTCTGCGTGAGTCGCCGGCTCAGCGGCGTCGCAGTAGTCACCGTCGTGCCCAGGGCGAGCGCTGTTGGCGCGAGGGCGACGAAGAAGTTGTCGTCGCCATTCGCCGCGGTGATCTGGACAAGACTCGAGAGTGAGGGCGAGGAGACCCAGCGCCATGCGGGATTTGAGGACGATCAACGACTGCACGGCCTGACGGCTCCGGCGACGAGACGCCTCCACTTTGGGCTCCGGAACCAATCTGTCAGCAGTGTAGGGACCAACGGCGTCGATCAGGGATCGGGTGGGCCAAATGCGGTGACGAATCGTTCGACACGACGGGAGGGGCTCACTCCCATCGTTTATCATTGGGGGATTGACAATACCTGCGTCGAACAAGAGCATTGTCCCCATCGATAACTGATGGGAAGGCCATGATGGCTGGCCGCGCGCCGGAGCTCTTGCCGGGAACTCTCGACCTGTTGATTCTCCGTACCCTCGTGCGCGAGCGGATGCACGGCTATGGCATCGCCACGCGTGTGCGCGAGCTCTCGAAGGATGTGTTGCGGGTTGGGGAGAGCTCGCTCTATCCGGCGCTCCAGCGACTGCTCCTGAACGGTTGGGTGAAGGCCGAGTGGGGCACCTCGGAGAATAATCGCCGCGCGCGGTATTACACGCTCACGGCCGCCGGCAAACAGCAACTGGTCGCGGAACGCCAGGAATTCGAGCGGATCGTCCTGGCGATTCAGAATGTGTTGCAATTCGCCTGAGTACGTGAGAATGCGACTCCTTCGCCGACTTGTACACATACTCAATCGTGGCTCCCGTGATGCGGATCTCCGGGAGGAGATGGAGTTTCACCGGGCGATGAAGCAGCGCGAGCTCGAGGCCGCTGGCTTCTCCCGAGAACAGGCGCGCGATGCCGCGCGGCGGTCGCTCGGCAACCTGACCGTCAATCGTGAGGCAGCGCACGCTGTGTGGGTTCCGCCCGACGTCGAGAGCATGTGGCAGGACATCCCGTATGCGCTCCGCAGCCTTCGCCGCAGCCCCAGCTTCACCATCGCGGCGGTGCTCGCGTTAGGCCTCGGCATCGGTTCGGCGACGGCGGTATTCAGCATGCTCGACGGCGTCGTGCTGCGACCGCTGCCGTATCGAGAGCCGCAGCGGCTCGTGATCCTCGCGGAAACCAATGCCGGAAAGAACCTCGAGCACGAAGGCCTCTCGCCAGTCAACTTCATGGATTACCGGAATCTCGGTTCGGTCTTCCAGGACATCGCCGGCTGGTGGGTGCCGCAGGTCGCGCTCACCGATCCGGCGCAGGATCCGATTCGCGTGCCTACCGTCGAGACGAGCCGGAATCTCTTCCGGCTCCTCGGCGTCGCCCCGCAGATCGGCCCATCGTTCACCGGCGACTCGGCGCTGGACGTCAGCATGAATCTCGAGGCGGTGATCAGCGATCGCCTCTGGCGCAGCCGGTACCATGCCGATCGTTCCATCATTGGCAAGTTCGTCCGCCTGAACGGTGCCGATCATGTCGTCGTTGGCGTGATGCCGCCGGGCTTCGACTTTCCTAACGGCACGGACGTGTGGGAGGGCCTCAACTGGCAATTTGCGCAGCACAGCCGCGCGGCGCACTTCATGGGAGCGGTCGGGCGCCTGCGCCCGGGCGTCACGCCCGAAGTCGCCAATCGCGAGCTCAAGGGCCTGACGACACGCCTCGGGCGAGAGTATCCCGCAACCAACACCGGATGGGGTGCACGTGCCGTTCGCATGGACCGGGAGATCGCCGGCGTCTTTCGTCCAGCGCTATTCGCGCTTCTCGCCGCGTCGGCGTTGCTGCTCCTGATCGCCTGCCTCAACGTCGCCAACCTCCTCCTGGCGCGTGCAACGGCGCGGCGGCGCGAGGTCGCGGTGCGCGCAGCCATCGGTGCGAGCCGCGCTCGCCTCGTCAGGCTCTTCTTCACCGAGAGCCTCCTCCTCGCGGCAATGGGAGCCGTGTTGGGCCTCGGTGTCGCCGTGGTGAGTGTCAGGGCGCTGCTCGTCTGGTCGCCGATTCAGATTCCGCGCGCCGCCGATATCCACATCAGCCTACTGGTGCTGGCGTTCGCGACCTTCGCCACCTTCGCGACGGCGATCGTCTTCGGACTCGCGCCGGCGCTCATGACGTCCCGCGCGAATCTCAACGATGCGCTCCGCGAAGGCGCCAAGGGGTCGGCGAAGGGCGGAACGTCCATGCGCGGCGCGCTCGTCGTCGCCGAGGTGTCGCTGGCGGTGATGTTGCTGTGTGGAGCGGCGCTGTTGATCCGGAGCGTCGACCGATTGCTGCGTGAGTCCACCGGCGTCGACGCAACGTCCGTGGTCACCGCCACCGTTCAACTCCCCGACGTTGCGTATCGCGACTGGACTCGCGTCATTCGGTTCTATGACGAGCTGGGCGCGGCGCTGCGGCGTCGCCCGGATGTCACCGGAGTTGGCCTCACCGATCGCTTGCCGCTCGACCCGGGCTGGCGGCTGCCCTACGGCGTGCCTGGCGTTGCCGCGGTATCACGCGAAGATGCGGCGGGTGCGCAGATAATGTCCGTGGACGCCGGCTACTTCGATGCCGTGCGCGCGTCACTCGTCAGCGGTCGAAACTTCGACGCGCACGACGATTCGGCGGCACGGCCCGTCGTGATCGTCAACCAGGAGCTGGCGCGCCGAGCGTGGCCCGGTGAGTCCCCCATCGGCAAGCAGCTTCTCCTCGCGGTGCGCAACATCGGCCCGCTGGGCACGCGCCTAACGAAAGATACGGCTCACGTCGTCGTCGGCGTCGTGAGTGACATCAAGAATACGTCGCTGCGCGACCGCGCCGAGCCGGCGATCTACTTCACGCAGCGTCAGTTCCCTTTCCGTGCGATGTATCTGGTCGTCCGCGCTCGGGGGAATGGCGCGCCGATACCGAGCGCGATCCGTGACGCGCTTCGTCAACTCGATCCGGCGCTGCCCGGGCCCGAGGTGAAGACGCTCGAGCGCGTGTTGCAGACGTCGATCGATCCGTCGCGATTCGTGATGCTCCTGATGGCGGCTTTTGCCGCGCTGGCGCTCACGATCGCCGCCGTCGGCATCTATGGCATTCTCTCGTATTCGGTGAGTCGTCGGCGGTTGGAGATCGGGATCCGGCTCGCGCTTGGCGCGCAGCCCGCGACGATCCGGCGCATGGTCGTGCGGCAGGGCCTAACGATGGCGCTCGTGGGCTGTGCCGTCGGAGTGCTCGCCGCGCAACTGGGGTCCGGCCTGCTGAGCAAATTCATGTACAATACCCGGCCCTCGGATCCGCTGACGCTAGGCGCCGTGGTGACGGCGGTGCTCGGTGTGGCGCTCGCGGCGTGCGCCGTGCCGGGTTGGCGGGCGTCGGGCGAGGATCCGACGCGCGCCTTACGAGGCGAATAGACCGTTCGGTGGGTAGCGCGGGCTGGCTTCCGTCGTCAAAGTAAGAGTTGACGAATCCGAGGAGTCCCGAGGTGCACCACCGAATCGGTTTATCGTGTTCTCTTCTGGTCGCGACTCTCTCGTTGCCGGGCTGCAAGCGCGCGCCAGCATCGACGGACGAGTTGCACCCCGCCGCCGTCGCCGGTCGCTACGTGCTGCTGCGCCCCGACGGCCAGCCCGCCGATACGGTCGAATTCAAAGCGGATGGAACCATTCACGGCCGATATGCCGACTCGACCTCACGTTGGGCGGTACAGACTCGCTATGGGAGTTCGACATTCTGCTCTCGGAGCTCACGCCAGGCAGTCTGTCAGGCTTACCGAATCGTGAGCGACTCGCTGTTCCTGAATACTGGCCCTGGTAAGTACATCACGTTGAGGCGACTCTCCCCGCGCTGACATCGGCGCCAGCGCTTGCTCCCGTTCCCTCTCGCTGTTCCGCGCCCCGCGCCCCGCTACGTGCGCGCCGGCGTCCCTCTCTCCACTCGCGCCCCCGGCCCCGCGGCCACACCCGAATCCGCCGGCTTGACCTCCGCCTCGCGATCGTGGAACGCGAGGGTGAAGAAGATCAGGATCACTGCCGCGAACACCGACGGCAGGATCCAGAAGCTCCGCCACTGATCGAGCGTCAGCGCCTGCGCGCTGCCAAGGAAGCGGTTGTACACCATGTTGCCGGCCACGTATGCGCCGATGAGCATGCCGACGCCGTACGTCACGAACACGAAGAACCCCTGCGCCTGTCCACGGATGGCCGGCGTCGACTTCTTGTCGACGTAGATCATACCCGTCACGAAGAAGAAGTCGTAGCAGATGCCGTGCAGCAGGATACCCAGAGCGATCATCCAGTAGATCGCGCTTGGTGCCGCGGCGGCGAATAGCGCGTACCGAAGCACCCAAGCCGCCATGCCAGCCATGAGCATCTTCTTCACACCCCAACGCGCGAACATCACCGGCATCGCGATCATGAAGAGCATCTCGCTCATCTGACCCAGCGTCTGCGTGCCCGCGATGTTCTGCACCTTCGCTCCCACCAGATACAGCTGCGTGAAGTTGTAGTACGCGGCGAGTGGGATGCAGATCAGCAGCGCGCTGGCGACGAAGACATAGAACGACCTCGAGCCGAGCTGCTTGAATGCATCGAGCCCGATGATGCTGCGCGCCGAGACCTTCTGGCCACGCGCGGGCGCTGGCGTGTGCGGAAGCGTGAAGCTGTACGCCGCGAGAATGAGACTCGCAACGCCTGCCGCGTAGATCGGCAGCGCCGTCTCCTCCGGCTTCGCGCCGTTCACGAAATAGCGCAAACCGAAGCTCACGAACAGCCCGGCGATGATCCAGCCGATCGTCCCCCAGACACGGATCTTCGGGAAATCCTTCTCCTGGTCGGGAATGTGGTGGAAGCCCAGGGAGCTCGAGAGGCCGAGCGTCGGCATGTAGCAGAGGTTGTACAGCAGCAGGAGCGCGATGAAGAGTCCCGGGTTATTCGCCGTACTCGGCACCGCGAGCAGCACGAGGCCGCCGAGGAGATGGAGAAGCCCGAAGACGCGCTCCGTGGCGAAGAATCGATCAGCCACCAGGCCGACGAAGAACGGCGCGACGATCGCCGCGATCGGGTTGACGGTGAATGGCCAGAAGGTGAGCCGCTCCATGCCCACCTTGGACATGTACACCGCGATCATCGTATACCACGCCCCCCAGATGAAGAACTGGAGGAACATCATCACCGAGAGTCGTGTTCGGATTCCGCTCATGGCAGCACCCTGATCTTGATGTTGCGGAGAGCGAGCGTGCCATCTTCACCGCCCTGGAAGCCGATGTGCCCTTCGCTCGCCTTGCCGTAGTTGGGGAACGTCTTGAACTTGCTCTTCGCCACGCGCGCTGCCCAGTCCTTACTGCCTAACGTGTAGCTCACCATCTTGTGGCCGTTGAGCCAGTGCTCGACGCGATCGCCGTTGACGACGAGCCGCGTGTGGTTCCACTCGTTGGCCGCATGTACGTAACCCGCCGGCGACGGGTACATGCCGTACACGGCGGCGGCAGCCGTTAGGCGATTCTTGCCGTCCGGGTGCACCTTGTCGTCGAGGAGCTGATACTCCGGCGCGCTCCAGTAGATGGCGTCGTATTCCTCCGTGCCGCGATAGAAGATGCCGGCGTTCCCACCTCTCCCGACCTTCCAGTCCACCTGCAGCTCGAAGTTCTTGTAGGTGTCTTTCGTGATGATGTCCCGGGTCGGCTTGTCTTTCATGAGGGTGCCGTCCATGGCCATCCAGTAGGAGGGCATGCTGTCCAACTTGAAGCCGCGCCATCCATTGGTGGTGCTACCGTCGAAGAGGAGCTTCCAGCCCTCCTTTTCCTCGGCAGGGGACAGGGTATTTGGCACAAGAGCCGTTTTTGCCTTGCCAGCCTGTTGCTGGGCCGGCGCGGCGACGGCGAGGAGAAGCAGCGGGACCGCAAACGCGGTCATTCCTAGGTAACGGGGCATCGGCCTGGGGGGAAAAGACTGGCCTAAGCTGGTCACCGCGGACGGAGGTAGCAAGGTGTGCCGCGGCAATCCGTTTCCGTGCTGGAAAACCAAGGCCGCTGATACCATTGACACAGCGGCCCGCTGTTGGCCGTCGAGCTAGTGTCCCTTCCTGGCGTTGACCGCCGCCACGAACTTCTGTGCGTCCTCCGGCCGGAAGCTCTCCATCAGCTTCTTTCCGCCCACTTGAGTGTTCGCTAACAACCTCGGCTCCCTGCCGTTGACGTCGAGCACGATCGTGCCGTTCTCATACCGCGCGTCGCGCACGTCGGAGAGCGGATACGCGAACTGCTGGCCGAGCGTCGACTGGACCGTCTTCTTCACGAAGCGCTCGATCGAGCCCCCGAAGCCCGAGTCCTTCAGCGCGGTCGTGTCGGTCTCGCGGCGTACCTTGTCCATCGTCTTGTCCGAGAGCCGCACGACGATCCGCTGGCCGACGAGCGCGAGATCCACGCTGCTGTCCTGGTTCGTGATCAGCATGTCGCCGGGGCCGAGCACGAGCGAGTCGCGCCGTCCGACATTGCCCTGATCGCGCCCAGGGTTCGGATTGGGATTGATGCTCGGATTCGGGTCCGGATTGTCCTTCCGCCCGCACGCTGCAATCGCCAGCACGCTGGCCGCAATCACCACCGGGACAAGACGTCTCATTCCCTCCCGCCTCCGCGATTGATGTCCTTGAGCTCGAGCTGCAACGTTCCAAAGGGAAGACCCGACTTCATGCGCAGCATGAGATGCAGTGAATCGTCGGAGAACCAGATCTCGGCGTTGTTGTTCTCCGAAAAGATGCCCTTGCTCTTGATGCTCGGCTTCACGACGATCGCGTCGAACTCGCCAGCGGGCACCTGGATGCGCTCCTTTCTCAACACCGTGAGCTTGACTGGATTTCGGTCCGGCCGGAAGTACCGGTTGAACTCATAGGACTGCCCGAGGTCGAGCGACAACGTCCGCACGAAGTAGATGAACGAGCCGTCGTCGAGCGGCAGGCCGACGCCCGGCTCCTCCGGCTTGCCGTTCTCACTGAAGGTCTGCCGATCAGGGTACATCTCGTACGTGCGCTCCCTCTCGTAGCTTCCCTCGTCGATGCTCTGCTTGTAGCGGAGCGACGCCATCGTCGTCGTGTCGAACCAGCTCTCGTAGTGGTCGTTCACACTATAGAAGAGCATCCGGCCATGGACGTCGAACGACGTGTGGTACGTCGTGTGACCGCGGATCGAGTCGATGCCGACGACGCTCATCGTACCCGTGCCGACATGGAGGAAGTTGACCTTCGCGCTATACGTCAGCCGCTCGCCGACGACAAAAGGCTTGAATTGCGCGGCTGTGTTGGGCTGTCGCGGTGCGGGACCAGCACTCTCGGCGCCAGCCGCTCCTACGCCTATCGCGAACACACCGACAAGACTGAGGGTGCGGAAGGAGGCTCTTCGCATTGCTATCCAATGTAGTGAGTGGCCGCCTCGGCAATAACGCATTGCCTGCGCCAGAAGCTGCTGCGCGGTGAATCCGTTAAGTACCCCAGAACGTGATCGGTGATCGGTGGTCGGTGATCACCGTTCACCGATCACCCCGGTCACCGAACTTTCACGGACTCCCGTGGCGACGGCGGCACGGGAATGAAATCTTCGCCGGGATTGATGAACCGATCGCGCTCCGCCCCGTACTGCTTGTCATAGAGCTGCCGATAGCGACCGCCGAGGGCGAGCAACTCGCGATGCGTCCCCCGTTCGACGATGATGCCGTTGTCGAGCACGAGAATCTGGTCGGCGCTCTCGATCGTGGAGAGGCGGTGGGCGATGACGAACGTCGTGCGGCCGCGGCGCAGTGACCGAAGGCCGTCACGAATGAGCGCCTCGCTCTCGCTGTCGAGGCTCGATGTGGCCTCGTCGAGGATGAGGATGCGCGGGTCGGCGAGAATCGCGCGCGCGATGGCGATGCGCTGACGCTGGCCGCCCGAGAGCTTCACGCCGCGTTCGCCGACGATGGTGTCGTACTTCTGCTCGAATTTGTCGGCGAATTCGTCGACGTGGGCAATGCGCGCGACGTCGCGGATCTCCTCGTCGGTCGCCCCCGGTTTGCTGTAGGCGATGTTCTCGCGGATGGTCCCGTCGAACAGGAAGTTGTCCTGCATCACCGCGCCGAGCTGCGCGCGAAAGTCGTGCAGCCGCGACGTTTCCAGGTCATGCCCGTCGACGAGCACTCGTCCGCTCTTGGGATGCGTGAATGCCATCACGAGACTGATCAGCGTGCTCTTACCCGAGCCGCTGGGTCCAACGAGCGCCGTCGTCGATCCGGCGTCGGCGTCGAAGGTGATGTGCTTGAGCACCGGGACGCCCGGATTGTACTCGAAGCTCACGTCGTCGAATTTCACTTCGCCGACGATGTCCGTGAGGGCTGCCTTGCCGGCATCTGCCTGATCCTCTGTCGTCGTCTGCATGATCTCGCGAATGCGGTCGAGGCCGGCGAACGCTTCGCTGATCTGGGTGCCGATTGACGCCATCTGGATGAGCGGCAGCGTCATCAGCCCGACGAAAAAGATGTACATGATCAGATCGCCAAGCGTCATCGTGTGCGAAAGGATGGCGCGTCCACCGACGATGATCATCACGACACCGATGAGCCCAACGATGACCGCCGCGCCGGAGCCCACGGCGGAAGTTCCGGTGATGGTCCTCGCGACGTTCCTGAACAGCTTGTGCACCCCCTTCGCGAACACGAGCCGCTCGCGACGCTCGGCGACGTAGACCTTCACCAGTCGCACTCCACCCAGGCTTTCCGCGAGCCGTCCGGTAACCTCGGCGTTGATGACGCTTCGCTCGCGGAAGATGGGACGCAACCGCTTGAACGCGAATGCCATCATACCCGCGAACGACGCGAGCACGATGATCATGACCGCGGTGAGCTTCCAGTTCAGCCAGAAGAGGACGCCTAACGCGAGCATGGCCGTGATGATGCCGCCGACCAGCTGGAGAAGTCCCGTGCCGACAATGTTGCGAACACCTTCGGCGTCGGTCATGACGCGCGAGATGAGGATGCCGGTTTTCGTCGAGTCGAAGTAGGACACGGGAAGTCGCATCACGTGATCCTGAACACGCTTGCGCATCTCGGTAATGGCACGTTGGGCGGCGATGCTCACGATCTGCGAGTTCGCGAAACCAGTACCGGCCTGAATCACCGTCGCCAGCGCGGCGGCGCCGGCGAGTGGCATGAGCAAATACGCATGGCCCTTTCCGACGACGTCGTCGATGAAGAACTTGGACGTCCAGGGGAGGACGAGTCCGGCCAGCCGGTTGATCAGCATGAGCACCATGCCGATCGCGAGCGACCCACGGTGCTCTCGGATGAGCTGACGCGTCTCGGCCCAGGCGCGGGCGGTGTCGATCTTCTTTTTCGGAGGGGAGCCGGCGGGGGCGGTCACGGGGGCGGTCATGCGCCGCAATATATCCGCCGGAGCGAGCCCGAACACGGGTTTACCTTTCGCGGATGAAGCCTTTGTCGCCGGACATCGACACGCTCGCGCAGGAGGTGAGGCACTACCTCTTTCGCCAGGCCGCCGACACCGCGGCCGTACCGCAGGCCCCGGAGATCGCGACGGCGCTCGGGAGACGGGAGCCGGAGATTCGGGCGGCATTACATCAGCTGGCCGCCGGGCGCGCGCTCATCCTCGCACCTAACGATGGAACGATCTGGTCGGCGAACCCATTCTGCGCGGTCCCGTCAGGCTTTCGCGTACAGGCGTCGGGCAGGCGCTACTGGGCAATTTGCGCGTGGGATGCACTCGGCATCGCGGCGGCGCTGCATAGCGACGCGACGATCACTGCAGCGTGCGGCGAATGCAGCACGCCGCTGACGCTGGACATTCGGGACGGCGCAGTGGAGGGGGATCGGGCCGTCATCCACTTCGCAATCCCAGCGCGACATTGGTGGGACAACATCGGTTTCACCTGAAGCACGATGCTGCTCTTCCGGGACGAGGAGCATGTCGAGCGCTGGTGCGCGACGCGCGAGATGCGCTGCGGCGCGCTGCTCAGCGCCGATCAGGCGTGGCAGCTGGCGAAGGGCTGGTATGGTTCGAAGCTGCGGCCAGACTGGCGCCGGCATACGCTCGCGGAAGCCGAATCGCTCTTTGCCTCGATCGGACTCACGGGCGACTTCTGGAAGCTGCGCGGCTGAGGTCAGCTCCCGGTGGACGTGTAGTGCCGGACGCCCTCGCGCCACACCAGAAGCGCGACCCCGAAAAACGCGAAGCCGAGTAGGGGCGTGAGCTGGAGCAGCGCGGGTGCGACGCCGGTCCGGTCGGCGTGACCGAGCACGAATGCGACCGGAAAGTACGACACGCACCCGAGGGGCACCACGAAGATCAGGAAGTTCCGGAGCCAGCGGGCGTAGACGTCGAGCGGGTACTGCGCGGCCTCGACGCCGCCATATGTCAGGGCATTCGCGATCTCGAGACTGTCGACCGTCCAGAAGGCGAGGGTCGCCTGCAGGATGAGAATGCCGCTGAAGAGCGCGACGCCTCCCGCAACGGCAAAGAGCAGCGTTGCCCAGACGGTCCAGCTCCACGTTATACTCGTTAGGCGCGTCGCGATGCCCCATACCACGATCGCTTGCCCGAGCCGTCCAATTCGTGTCGCGCGAACCTCGTAACCAAGGAGTTGCAGCACGGTCGAACGCGGCCGAACGAGGACTCGATCGAAGTCACCGGTCTTCACGAACAGTTCGCCAAAGATATCGAAGCCACGCGTCAATCCGTCGGCGAGCGCGAACGAGACGCCAATGACCGCGTAGAAGAGCGCGACTTCGCCGAATTCCCATCCGACGATCTGACGGAAGCGCGCGAACAACGCCCAGACGGCAATGAAGTCCACGCCGGTAGCCACAAACGCGCCGAAGGATGTGAGCAGGAACGATCCGCGATATTGCATCTGGCCGCGGAGGGATGTCCGCACGTAGCGCGTATACAGTCGGACGGCGTTCATCAGCCGCCCTGAGTTTGGAGCCGTCGCAGCACGCGGGTCGCGAGCGCGCGGCCGAGGGCGATCAGGATCACCGCCCACAGCGCCTGTCGCGCGATGGCGAGCAGCGCTGCTGATCCGGCGAGGTGTCCGCTGTAGACGCGGAGCGGCGTGTCGAGCAGGCCGGCGAAGGGCTGATTGCGGACGAGCGGCTGGAGCCAATCCGGCAGCATCGGGAGCGGGACGAGATTTCCAGATAGAACAATCGCTAGCGGCGCCATCACTATGTTCACGCCCCGCTCCGACAGCGTGGCGACGACGAAAAGGTCGAGGATCGTCGCAAAGGCGCTGGCGAGCGCGATCACGAACACGAGCGACAAGGCAAACATGGTCGCCGCGCTGAGACCAGGCGGAGCCGAGAGGCCCCATTTCGCGAAACCTAACGATGGCAGCAGCACGCCAGTCGTCAGGATCATCGGGATGCTGCGGAGAAGTGGCGTCGCCGTGCGTCGAGCGACAGCCCGTGCGTACCAGTACGTATACGTCTCGAGCGGACGGAGTCGCTCGTACGCGACGTCGCCCGATCGCACCAGCCGCGCGAGCTCCTGGTCCGCGGACCACGGGAGCATCGTCAGCAACGCCTGGCCGAGCCAGATGTAATCGATGGTCTCGCGGAGCGTCATCGGACTAGCGACGGGCCCGCTGAGAAAGGCAGCGAACACCATGACTTTGATCGCGCCCCACCAGCACTGCGTGCCGAACCCCGCCAACGCGGCGGCGCGGTACTGCAGCAGGAGCTGGAAGCGCGTGCGAAAGACGGCGACATACGGCCGCATGGCCGCGCTGCTCATGTGTCGACGGCGTGTTGAGCGTAGAAGCGGGCGATGACTTCCTCGATCGGCGGCTCCTCGAGGTGTACGTCCTCGACGTCGAACTCCGCCGCGACCCGCGCGATGAGACGATGCGCCGAGGTCGTGCGCGGGTCGAACGCCAGCTCGATCGACCGTCCCTGTCGCCGCCGTACCGTCGTGCCCGGGACGTCGATCGTCGTCGGCTCACCGGCGAAGTGCACCCACAGCCGGCGCTCGCCTAACGCGCCACGACGCAGCGCCTCGAGACTGCCGTCCGCCAGCACGGAGCCTTTGCCGATGACGATCACGCGATGCGTCAACGCCTCGATGTCGTGCATGTCGTGCGTCGTCAGGATCACCGTCACGCCCCGCGTTGCGTTGAGCGTTTTCACAAAATCCCGCACGGCGAGCTTCGCCACGGCGTCGAGGCCGATGGTCGGCTCGTCGAGGAAGAGCACCCGTGGCTCGTGCAGCAGACTCGCCGCGATCTCACAGCGCATGCGCTGGCCGAGCGACAGTTGGCGCACCGGCGTGTCGAGCAGGCTCGAGAGATCGAGTCGCGCAGTGAGCTCGTCGCGCGTCGCCCGGTAGCGCTCCGGCGCGACGCGGTAGATGTCGCGCAACAGATCGAAGCTCTCGATCACGGGGAGGTCCCACCAGAGCTGTGTTCGCTGGCCGAAGACGGCACCGATGCGCGCGACGTGCCTCACGCGATCGCGCCACGGCACCAGCCCATTCACCTCGCATCGGCCGCTCGTCGGCTCGAGGATGCCGCAGAGAATCTTGATCGTCGTTGACTTCCCGGCGCCGTTAGGCCCGATCAGTCCGAGCAGTTCCCCTTCGGCAAGGGTGAACGAGACATCCTTGATGGCGTCCACTCGCCGATAGCGTCGGCGAACGAGACCGGCGAGGGCATTCCACGCGCCGGCTCTGCGCTCGGCGACACGGAATGCTTTCGTCAAGCTGTCGACGACGATCATTGGTTCCGGCATGGCGACACCGAGCAGAGGGGCAAGCCGAGAATGGCGACCCGAAAGCTATGGGCCGATGAGAGCGCGAGAACTGAAAAAAGGAAAGGCGGGCGCGCACGCGCGCCCGCCTACGGATTTCCTTTTGGCCGGTTTCGGCCCGGCTTTCTGAGCTATTGCCCGAACGACACCGTTAGAGCCGCCGACGGGAATTGGCCGAACTCTGTCTTTCTCGCCGCAATGCCGGCGTTCAGATGGAAGAACAGAAGCTCGAGCCCCGCACCGGCCGAGGCGATGTAGCCGCCGCTGATCGCGGAGAGGCCGGCGCGGATCGGGAGGAACGGAATCAACCGAAGCTCCGCGCCTGCGCCCACGTGCGTTCGCTCGGCGAAGCGCATTCCACTACTCAATTCCTGTCGAACATCGACGGTGGTCGTGAGAAAGGGAAGGACCTCCATGGCCGCGCCGACGTTCAACGACGGCGTGAACTTCATCGCCTCCACCTCGGCGGCGAGCGCGTTGGCTTTCGCCTTGAGTGAATCGGGAACCGACGTCATGGCAATCGCATCGAAGCTCGTCTGTCGGGTACCGTTCGTCGTGAACAGCGCGGTCCCCGGACGGAAGAACATCTCGGTCGTGTTCCAATGGAAGGTGTTTACAAAGTTCTGAATTGTCGCGCCGACGGAGAGGGGACCGCTCGACCAGGCGGCTCCGACGTCCACGCCGACGCCGTGACCGCGCTGAGGCATGCCGCTCAGCGACGTGTCGGATTGAATGATCGGGAACTGCACGTCGAGCGCGAGGGGATTCGCGGCGAGCTGCGAGCCCGCGTCCTCGCCGAGCAGCAGCGCATTGCCGACGATGTATTTCGCCGTCACGCCGAAGGCGAGATGTTGGTCGATCGGACCGATACCGAAGTCCACGCCCTGGCCGAAGCTGACCGCGGCGGTCGTGGTGACGGCGGCTTCGGTTCGCGAGCCCTTGAGGTTCATCGTTCGCGGCGTGCCACTCTGTCCCGCATTCCCGTAGAGAAGAATCTCGACGGCGTCTGGGCTCAGCTTTCCGCGCTCGTAGGCGTTCGTCGCGAGCTGAAAGGCAAGTGGACCGGCGCTGAGCGCGAACGACCCGGCGCCATCCGCGTCGAGCGACTGTCCGCCCTGCGCCTGTACTCGCGACAGCCAGGTCGCGCGCACCGGGTCGGGCAGTTTCACTCCGCTGTATTGATGCATGTCGCTGAGCGAGATCGGGTCCATACCTCCTGTGCCCTGACCGGCGAACGCGAAGGACATCAGCGGATTACCCGGCATGCCAAGATTGGCCGGGTTCCAGTTGACCGCGTTGAAGCCTCGGGCGAGCGCCGTGTAGTTGTCGCCGAGAGAGAGCGACGCCGCGCTGGCACTCACGAGCTGGGCCGAGGCGCCGTGGGTGAGAGCGACGCAGCCGCCGACGGACAGCGCGGAGCGGATCAGTGCTTTCGTTAGGTGTTTCATGGCTCAGCTCTCCGTCGTGCTGAGAATGATCTCGAACGTGCTGGTCACGTTCAGTGCTTGCGTCGGCGTCAGTGTCACCGCGCCCGATGGCGAGCTCACCGTTCCCGACACCGACAGCGTCGCGGTATGTCCTAGAAGGGAGCGCATCTCCGTCGCGGTGAGGGCGATATCCGGCGACTGCTGCGCGGCCGTCGTCAACTGAACCGTCTTGATGATTGGCGCGGAGCCCGGCGTCGAGAACGTCGCCGTCAACGTACCCTGTACGCCGAAGGGGCTCGCGATGCGTAAATGAACCGTGCCGCCCTGCACGCGATTGACGAGCGCCTGATCGCTCACCGAGCTCAGATCGATGCTCGCCTGGGCGGCGCTGATTGCCTGATTGGCGACGTGCACCTGCGCCTGGCTCAGCGCTATCGCGTTAGGCTGAATGGCGACGCTGAAGCTCTGATTCGTATCGATCGTCGTCGCGTCGCCCTGCGGCGAGTTGAGCGAAAGATGAATCTCGACGGACGACGCACTCGTGATGCCGAGCGAGCCGCCGCCGACGTTCATCGGCACCGTGCGCTGGAGCGTCGCGCCATTCTTGCCGATCGCGATCGCCGAGCCGTCCACGGAATCGAGGGCGACGAGTGTCGTCCCGTTCATCACGCGGATGACGAAGTAGCCGTATGGTGCGCCCGCTGCACTCGGGCGAATTGGATCGAAGGAGAAGTTGTTCGTGATCGTGTACGTGAAGCTGCCGCTCACGATCGTGGCCGCGAGAAGATCCGTCGGCATCGTGACGCCCGTGGAGTCGGTGATCGAGAACGCGGGCTTCGGCACGGTCGTGCCATTGGCCGCCGCGCAGGGCGCACAGACCTGGCCGAGGGAGCGACTGATGGCGGCCGGACTCGCGAGGCTCAGCGCGAACACAGGCTGACCGCCCGAGGTGGACACCGTGAGCTCGCCTGTTTTTGGCAGCAGCTCGGAGACGGCGAAGCGAGTGCTGTCTCCCGGGATCACCCAGTTCTGATCCCATGTCGGCAGTTTCGTCGGCAGCTCGCAGGCGCCGAGGCCGACGAGCAGAAATACGCCGAGTGTAGTCCTTATGACGTACATAGAAGAGAGGCTCCCAAGCGTTCGAGAGATCGCCGACGTCACGTCGGCGATCATCCATAGATGACGCGGTAAGTGCCGCTCTGTCACCGTTCTTGACGGGACTATTCAGCCGGGCGTGGGTTGAATCGTGGCGCGCTCGTGACGACAGTTGAGACATGCGTATATCAACACCGTTGTTTTCTGTCGCTGTTGCAGTCACGCTCGGCCAACCAACTACCGCCCGCTGCCAGGATGCGCCGCCGGTTCGCCGGGAGCTCCGCGCGGCGTGGGTCGCGACGGTCGGGAACATCGATTGGCCATCGCGTCCGGACCTCGATACCTGGTCACAACAAGCGGAGCTGCTCGCGATTCTGAACCGGGCGGTGCAGCTCCATCTCAATGCGATCATCTTTCAGATTCGTCCCGGCACCGACGCCCTGTATGAATCGAAGCTCGAGCCCTGGTCCGAGTTTCTCACTGGCCGTCAGGGGCGGCCG
>DASXPH010000050.1:0-20485 GCA_036493735.1 Gemmatimonadaceae bacterium | reverse complement strand
CGCGAGATTCTTCACGTGCGCGCTGAACGTCGAGAGGCTTGCCTCGATCGACTGCTCGTCGCCGATGTCGGCGAAGAAATCGTCGTAGATCGCGATCCTGCTCTCCGCCGACGTCGGCGCGGGAATGCCCGCCTGCGCCATGGCCGAGATGAGCGCGAGCGCTTTGAGCAGAACCGTTTTGCCGCCAGTGTTTGGACCGCTGACGAGGAGCGTGCGCTCCTCGGGCGACATCTCGAGATCGAATGGAACGACCGCAATTCCCTGCGCCAGCAGCAAGGGATGTCGTCCATCTCTGATCGCGAAGCCATCGCTCGCGCTGACGTGCGTGGTACCAAGGCACCGAAACTCCAGCGCGAAGCGAGCGCGCGCGAACAGGGAATCGAGCGTTGCGAGCGCATCCATCGAGTCGATCAGCGCATCTCGGTGAGGACGGACGCCATCCGTGAGCTCGCGAAGGATCCGCTCCACTTCTTCTCGTTCGTCTGCCTCGAGCTCGCGGATGCGGTTCCCGAACTCAACCGCCGCCGGCGGCTCCACGAACAACGTCGCGCCCGTGGACGATGCGCCGTGGACGATGCCGCCGACGCTGCCCCGTCCCTCGCGCCTAACGGGAATGACGTACCGCCCCTCGCGCACGGTCACCGACATGTCCGACACGCGATGGTGCGGGTCGAGCTTTTCCATGACCCGCTCGAGGAGCCGCACCAGCTCTCCCTCGGCCGAGCGCAGCTCGCGCCTGACGTGACGCAGCGCCGGCGACGCGTCGTCGCGCACCGTGCCGTCATCCTGAATCGTGCGCTCGATCGCCTCCTCGAGCCCCTTCGCGGCGATCAACCGCTCGGCGAGCGGCGCCAACATCGCGCGCGCGAGGGCGGGGCGTCGCTCGTCTCCGAGCGAGTCACGGGTACGCCGGGACGATCGAAGAAGCTGTGCGCCCGCCAGCAGGTCGGCGCCACTCCAGACGACACCCTCGACGCGCAGCCTGCTCAGCGCCGCCGTGAGGTTCGGTAGCGGTTCCGGGTGCCAGGGCTTGTCACCCTGAATGATCGAACGCACCGCAGCGACGCGCGCGTGCTCCGTCTCGAGAAACTCGCGATCGACAAGCGGCTCCAACTGCCGCACGCGAGCAGCGCCGAGCTCGGAAGTCGCACGGCCTGCGATCAGCTCAAGCACGCGTGCGAATTCGATCACGCGCAGCGCATGCGCGTTAAAGCCTCTGCTCACGACTGCTTGCTCAACTCCTCTTTCGCGATGGCACTGATCGCGCCGCCTTCCGCGCGGCCTTTGAACTGCGGCATCACACGTCCCATGACGGCGCCGATGTTCTTCGCGCCGCCAGCGATGGCGGCGCGAACCGCGGCGCGCAGCTCGTCGTCGCTCACGGCTGCTGGCAAGTAGGTCGCCAGCGTGTCCACTTCTACCCGCTCCTTCTCCGCCAGATCCGCGCGCGCACCCTTCGTGTACATCTCGATCGACTCGCGACGCTTCTTGATGCCGCGGCGAATCACGTCGATCGTGTCGTCATCCGTGACGTCGCGGCGCAGCTCGATCTCGCGGTTGCGGACATCGGCGATGATCGTGCCGAGAAGGAGCGTTCGTGGCTTGTCACCGCTCTTGCGGGCTGCGTTCAGATCGCTCTGCAGCTGTTCGAGGAGCTTCGCCATTACGCCGAACGAGTGCGGCGATTCTTTCGGACGGCGGCGTTCATCTTTCGCTTCCGCCGTTCACTCGGCTTTTCATAATGACGATGTTTCCGGAGGTCGGAGAGGATGCCTGCTTTCTCGCACTTCTTCTTGAAGCGCCTGAGGGCGCGCTCGAAGTTCTCATCGTCGTGAATGATGATTTCCGACAAGCTCGATGCGCCTCCCATCGCGGGCGTATCGGGAGCGAGACGAGTGAGTGCGGCGAGGGACTTACCTTACCGCCCCCGCGCTTCCACTGTCAAGCTCGATCAGCCTGGCGGCCACGCCATGTGACGGCCGCCGAGCAGGTGCAGATGTACATGAAACACCGTCTGCCCCGCGTCGGCGTTCGTGTTGATGACGAGACGATAGCCCGACTCCGCGACCCCTTCACGCTTCGCCAGATCCGCCGCGAGACTCGTGAGCTTACCCACCATCGTCGGGTCCTTCACGTCGGCCACCGATGGCACGTGCTCGCGCGGAATGACGAGAATGTGAACCGGCGCCTGTGGATGGACGTCACGAAATGCGACGCAGTCGTCGGTCTCCGCGACGATCTTCGCTGGGATTTCCTTCCGGACGATGCGACAGAAGAGGCAATTGTCGGCCATCTCTTTCCTTTCCGGTTAGCGATTCGCTCTTACTGGCTTCGTTGCCGTTCAAGGTGAATGGGCCGCTGATACCACTGCCGCCCACAGGGCGGCAGTGGTATCAGTGGCCTCCAGTGTCTGCTTCCGCTACTTGGCTAGAAGGCCACGCAGAATTCCAGCCGCCACAACACCAGCAGTCTCGAACCGTAACGTAGTCTCTCCGAGTGAGACCGGAAGCCAGTGATGCCGCTCGATGATGAGCAATCGCTCCTCGTCGCCGACACCGCCCTCGGGACCAATCATGACGTCGGCCGCGCGCGGCCGCGCGCCCATGAGCGGGTCGCCTCCTCTCTCGAGGTAGTATCGCGCCGCGTCCTGTGCTTCTGCCTTGACGAGTGCGTCTGAGAGAGACAGCTCCGGGAGAATCTCCGGCAGCCACGCGCCGCCGGATTGCTCGAGCGCGGCGATCATGCGGGCACGAACCTTCTGCGCGAACTTCTCCCCCTCGCCGCGGGGCGACACGCTCGCCGAACGATGAAACATCACCGGTTGCCACGCCGTGATGGCTAGCTCCGTGCCCTTCTCCGCCAGCCAGAGCATGCGCTCCCGATCGGCGACGGGCACGAAGAAACGCAACGAGGCTGGCCGCGGAAGCTCCTCGACCTGCTCGACGCGCGCCTCGCCCTGACTCTTCGTCAGCCGCTCCAGAACCGCCGTCGCCAGCGAGCCGCGTCCATTCGTTAGGTGGATCGCGTCACCCGGTTCGATACGACGGACGCGCGCGTGCTGCGCGACGTCCTCGGAGAGCGTGACGGTGCGCCCCGTCGCGAGCGAGTCGTCGGCGAAGAAGGTGGCTATGCTCGGGTGACCGCGACGCTCCACCAGATGTCCTCGACATCTTCTCGATCGAGCCGCCAGCCGCCTGACTGCAGCGCATCCAGAATCTCGCGACGCTCCTCTCGAAGAATGCCGCTGAGGATCGCGCGGCCGCCGGGAGCGAGCGCCAAGGCGATCGTCGGCAGCAGCACGAGCAAGACCGACGAAAGAATGTTCGCGACCACCACGTTCACGGGTGCGACGAGCGGCAGCAGCACCTCGGCGTCACCCTCGAGCACCGTCACGCGATCCGCGACCCCATTGCGAGCGACGTTCTCCTCGGCGTTGCCGATGGCATCCGGATCCAGCTCGATCGCGAACGCGTGCGCCGCGCCGAGCTTCGCCGCGGCGATCGAGAGGACGGCGCTTCCGGCTCCGAGATCGGCAACGCGGTCGCCCGAGCGAAGCACCGTTGGCAGCAGTCGAATCACCCCTCGCGTCGTCGCGTGCTCGCCGGTACCGAACGCCATCCCCGGATCGATGATTACCGAGTGCTCAGCATCATGGCCGTGCGCGAGCCAGGGCGGCGCGATGAATAGTGGACCCAGTTGATGGGCGTGGAGTGCCGACTTCCACCGCTCGCTCCAGTCCACTTGCGGCGTCGGCTCCGTCTCGATGCTCGCGTCGGGACTGGCTGCCAACACGGCGCAGGTAACCTCGTCCCCCTTGCTCTCATCGGCCAGCAGCGTCACGAGCTGATCGTCGATCTCCTGAACGCCCTGCGCGCCCGCCGCGAACAGCGCGGCGACGACGGCATCGCGATGCGAGCCGGGCTTGACGCGCACGGACAACCAGTGGTCCGTCATCCCTTTGTCACGCGCCTAACGCTTCCTTCATCTTCGCCCAGAATCCCTTGCCGCGCGAATCGAGCGGAACGCTCTTCTGCACATCGTTCAGCTGCTCGACGAGACCGCGCTCTTCGTCGGTGAGACGGTCGGGCGTCCAC
Source organism: Gemmatimonadaceae bacterium (assembly GCA_036493735.1). GTDB lineage: Bacteria > Gemmatimonadota > Gemmatimonadetes > Gemmatimonadales > Gemmatimonadaceae > AG2. The sequence continues at coordinate 16,391 of DASXPH010000050.1, read as the reverse complement.
AACTGCACGCGCACGTGCAGATCGCCGGAGCCGCTCGCGTTCACGCGCGGCAAACCGCGTCCGCGCAGGTGAAAGACCTGACCGCTCTGGGTACCCGGGGGCACCTTCAGTGTCGTCGTCGCCGTCACCGTCGGCACCGGAATATCGGCGCCAAGTACCAGCTGCCCGTACGTCACGAGCACCTCGGTGTACAGCTCCTCGCCGTCGCGCTCGAAGCGCGGGTCGTCCGCGACCTCGAAGATGACGTGGATGTCGCCGCGCGGGCCGCCGCGCTGGCCGGCATTGCCGACGCCACGCAGCGTCATGTACTGTCCGGTCGCCACGCCGGCGGGAATGTCGATCTTGATTTCCCGCTCCTCGCGCAGCCGTCCTTCGCCACGGCACTTCTTGCACGGCGACTGAACGACCGTCCCTTCGCCCTTGCATGTCGGGCAGGGCGCGACGGTCACGAATTGACCAAAGAAGGAGCGCTGCGCGCGACGCACTTCACCGCTGCCATTGCACGTGCTGCACGTCGGCGCTTTCGATCCCGGCTCGGCGCCGGTGGCTTCGCAGCGATCGCACGGCTCGAGCAGCTTCGCATTTACCTTCTTCTCAACTCCGGTTGCGACCTCGGCGAGCGTCAGGGGAATGGTGACCTTGACATCGGCACCACCGCGGTTGCCGGCTGATCGGCTTCCGCCGAAGCCGAACATCTCGTCGAGCCCCGCGAACGCTCCGAAGTCGCGCATGAAGATGCCGAGCGCCTCGGACAGATCCACGTGGTGGAAACCGCCAGCGCCGCCGCGGAGACCCGCCTCGCCGTATCGGTCGTACGCGGCGCGCTTCTGCGGATCGCGGAGAATGTCGTACGCTTCCGTGATCTCCTTGAATTTCTCCTCGGCGTCCTTCGACCCATTGTTGCGGTCGGGGTGGTACTGCATCGCGAGCTTGCGATACGCCTTCTTGATATCGTCGTCCGACGAGCCGCGAGGCACGCCGAGTGTGGAATAGAAGTCAGCCATGCGGCGCCTTCAGTACGGCTATTGTTGGAGTAGATCGTTGAGCAGCCGCGAGGTGTGGCTGACAAGAGAAATGACCTTCTCGTAAGGCATACGAGTGGGACCGATCACGCCGATCACACCCGTGAGGCGTCCTATATTGTACTCGGCGGTGACGACGGTGAACTCCTCGAGACGAGGATCGTCGTGCTCCGTGCCGATGGTGATCGAGACGCCCGGCGCCGTCCGGCGGCGAATCGCCTCCGCGAGCGCATCGGGACGTTCGGTGAGCGCCAGCAAACGTCGCATCCGATCGGCGGCGGAAAACTCAGGCTGCTCGGCCAGCACCGATGGTTGACCGAGCAGCACGCTCTCCGACTCCGACGGCATCGCGGCGTCGAACAGATGCTCCGCTTCCTGCACGAAGATGTTCAACAGCTCATGACCTTCGGGGCCCGCCGAGACGTCGCGCAGTCGCAAGGCGAGCGAGCGACGAATCTGCTCGAGCGTGAGTCCGCCCAGCCGCTCGTTGAGGACGGCGGTGACCTGGGCCAGCGCCGTCTCGGCGATCTCGCCGGCAACCTCGACGAAGACCGTGCGCATGACGCCCCCATCGAGCGTGAGCACCATGAGCAAACGCTCATTGCTGATCCTCACGAGCTCGAGGCGTCGCAATACAGAGGAGGCGAGACGGGGGCCGAGGGCGACGCCGAGCTCCTGCGTCAGGACACCCAGCGTTTGCGCCGCACGCCGCAAGACCGCCTCGATCGCCGAGGCGCCACCCGCGCCCTGGATCGTTTCGGCGAGCCGCTCCGACTCCTGCGTCAGCATCGGCGGCATTGCCAATAATTGGTCGACGTAGACGCGGTACGCCTTATTGGTGGGAACCCGTCCAGCCGAGGTATGCGGGTGGAATAAAAATCCCTTTTCCTCGAGGTCCGACATCGTGTTACGAATCGTTGCCGGCGACACGCCGAGCACGAACCGGCGCGACAGCGTGCGCGAGCCGGCGGGCTCGGCGGTCTCCACATAACTGAGGATGACCGCCTCGAGGATCTTTCGTTCGCGTCGTGACAGCTCTTGCGAAGCCATAAGTGCAAACCTAGGAACGACTTCGAATCAGTGTCAAGTCTGCGGCGAGGCTGTCGAGGCGTAGCCAACCCAGCGCCGTCAGGACTAGACGTCCATCAGCGGCCACCGTACCCCAGCCCGCGTCGACCCAAGGTTGAGAACGAACAAGTTCCGCACCGGTGAGACGCAGGCCATCGGAAGTGCGCAACCCTAGATACACCATTTCGGCTGCACGGTTTGCTTCGTCGAGGGTCTCGCAGCCAGCAAGGGGGTCGGTTCCCGCCGCGAGGCGTCGCTCCCATTCGACGTAGGCGTCCGTGTTCCACCGGCGAACGCTCCCATCGAATTCGTGCGCTCCCGGCCCCACTCCCGCATACGGTTCGGCCCGCCAGTAGCTCGAGTTATGCCCGGCGCGACGGCCGGGCAAAGCAAAATTCGAGACCTCGTAGTGCTCGAAGCCGGCGGCGCGCACCGCTTCGTCCGCGTAGAGGAATTCCTCCTCGTAGCGCTCCTCGGCCACCTCGGTCACCGCCCGCCGATCGCGCCAGCGGCCGAGCGCCGTCTGAGGCTCCGTGGTCAGACCGTAGAGCGAGATGTGCGTGGGCTGGAGCGCCAACGCCGCCGCGACGTCGCCCGCCCAGGACCGCTGGACTTCGTTAGGCAGCGCGAAGATCAGATCGAGCGAGAGGTCCTCGATCCCCCCTGTCCGCACCCGCTCCACCGCCGCCCTGATGGCCGCCGCGTCGTGGGTGCGGTGCATCCACCGCAGCACCGCGTCGTCGAAGGACTGCGCGCCGAGGGACAGTCGATTGACTCCCGCCTCGCGCCACCTTCGCACCGCGTCGACGGTCACGTCCTCCGGATTGGCTTCGATGGTGACCTCAGCGCCAGGCTCGAGCTGCACGTGTTCGGCGAACAGCCCTATGAGCTTCGCCATACCCTCGCCGCCGAGGCGGGAGGGCGTGCCACCGCCGAAATAGAGTGTCTCGACTGGCCAGCGCTCGCCGGTCGGAAATCGAAGCGCGAGCTCGCGGCCAATGGCCTGGACGTAGTCAGCTACCGGCACGGTGCGTCGGACGGCGATCGCGAAATCGCAGTAGACGCAGCGACGGGCGCAGAATGGGACGTGGACGTAGACGTGGCGGGGGAGAGAGTCATGCTGCACACGGAAAGATACGAGCGCGCGCAACGCGCGTGCTCGTATCTTTCTGTGTGCCGGTGCTCGCTTGCGCTCGCACCAAGCCGATTTGGAGTCGCAAACGCTAGCGCGTTTGCTCCCGCTCCTCTCGCCGTCCTCTACCCCTCCGCTACCCGCTACCCGCTCGCTACCGCTTTCGCACCTCGCCCGTCAACGCACACTCGACCGCGCCACGCAACTCGAGCGCGGTCACCGCGGCCAGGCAGCGCTGGACCGGGAGCGAGGCACGATGACAGAGCGTGTCGAGATCGGCCGGGCCGTCGCGGAGTGCGCGCCAGATACTCGCTTGATCTGGATCGTCGAGGTTGAGCGACGACGGCACGGGCGGCGACGTGAGGCCTAGTAGCGTCAGTGCGTCCGCAGGGCACATGATCGGGTGCGCGCCGTCGCGGAGTAGACGGTTGCTTCCCTCGCTCTGGGGCGAATCGATCGGGCCCGGTACGATGCCGACATCGCGGTTCAATTCATCGGCGATGTCCGCCGTACCGAGAGCACCACTCTGGATTGGTGCTTCGATCACGATCGTCAGGGGCGCGAGCGCGGCGATGATGCGGTTCCGCAGCTTGAAGGAGCCGCCATGCGAGTGAGTCCCGGGCGGCAGCTCCGACAAGAGCAATCCCGATGTCCCGATTTTTTCGTGGAGCGCGCGATGCGCCGCCGGGTAGACGAGGTCGACGCCGGTGCCCAGGACCGCGACGGTTTTCCCGCCAACATCGAGAGCGCCCCGATGGGCCGCACCGTCGATGCCGCGCGCCATACCGCTGATCACGCACGCACCCGCGCGCGCCAGCGACGCCGCGAGCTCCCGGGTGACCCGCTCCCCATACATCGTCGCTCGGCGGGTGCCCACGATCGCCACGCACGGCGCCGAGAGGACGCTCAGCTCTCCGATGTACCAGAGCATCTCCGGCGGCTGCTTCAGATCGTGCAGCGGCGGGGGGTAATCGGGATCGCCTAACGCGAGTGCGCGTGGCGTGAAAAGGGACTTCTGGGTCGCTGGAGAATTGGCCAACTAGCATGAGCCTGTGGGCCGCTGAAACCACTGAGACGGCCCCTGAAACCACTGACAAAGCGCTATATCGAATCGCCGGAAGGACTCGTCTGCTTAGCGAGCAGTAATAGGATATGCGCGGGTGCTGTCACGGATTACGCGTTTTACCTTCGGCTTCGGGCCGAAATACAGCACCAGCCCGAGTGGGAGCTTCGTGACGTTCAAATAGTTGAGCAGTTGCGGAATCGCCGTTGGATCCAGCGACGGACCCGTTTTGACCTCGACGATCAGCTTCCGTTCGACGATCAGATCCGCGCGGTACCGTCCAATCCACTCGCCGAGGTGGAAGAGCTCAAAGGGCACCTCGCTCTGGACACCGAGTCCCGCGTGGCGCAGTTCCACCGCGAGTGCGCGGCCGTAGACGGACTCGAGAAAGCCATAGCCCAGGGCATCAAAGCTCCGGTAGAAACCGGCGATCACATCTCGCGTGAGCTCAGACAGTGGATACTTCGGATCGACGAATCGCATGCGCCACATTGGACGCAGGCACACGAACGGGCATCATCATTCCATTGCCACTCGGACCAAATTGTTGCAGAGCACTTGTCAGTGGTCCCAGCGCAGTGTCAGCGGTTTCAGCGGCCTCCCGTTCTTATCGCCGAGCCAGACTCACGGGAGCGGCAGTGGTGCGTCGAGACGCACGCTCGCCTTCTTCATCCACAGTAACCGCTCCCACCAACCCGCCAGCAGGGTATCGAGTCCGCGACGCGCGGCCGCGCTGACTGTGAAAATCCCGAATGCCTCTGGCGCCTCGATAGGCGGCGCCTCGTCTTCGCCGAGGAGGTCCATCTTGGTGAAGACCACGCAGTGCGGCTTCTGGGCGAGCTCCGGCGAGTACGCCTCGACTTCCTTCCGCAATTGATCGTACTCCGCCTGCCAGTCCATCGCGTCGATCGGGATGAGAAACGCCAGCAGCCGTGTGCGCTCGATGTGACGCAGGAACTGCAGGCCGAGCCCGCGACCCTCGTGGGCGCCTTCGATGATGCCAGGAATGTCGGCGACGACGAAGGTGCGCGCGTCCGACATCTGGACGACGCCGAGGTTCGGGCTGAGCGTGGTGAACGGGTAATCGGCGATCTTCGGTCGAGCCGCGGAGATGACCGAGAGCAGCGTGGACTTGCCCGCGTTAGGCTGCCCCACGAGACCGACGTCGGCAATGAGCTTCAGCTCGAGCTCGAGCGTGCGCTGCTGGCCGTCCTCGCCCGGCTGATACTCGCGTGGTGACTGATGCGTGGAGGTGACGAACCACGCATTCCCCTTCCCGCCCCGACCGCCGCGTGCGACGAGCACCTCGTCGGCGTCGGCGAGCACTTCGCCGAGTAATTCACCGCTGTCGAGATCGCGAATGACCGTTCCGGGTGGTACCGGGAGAATCGTGTCCACGCCCGACGCGCCAGTCTTGTTCGCGCCGGAGCCGTGGTCGCCAGGCTCCGCCTCCCACTTGTCGCGGTAGGTGTAATCGAGGAGGGTGCTCAGATTGCTGTCGGCGCGCACGCGCACGTCGCCGCCGCGGCCACCGTCGCCGCCGTCGGGACCGCCCATCGGGACGAACTTCTCCCGTCGGAAGGAGATGATACCGGAACCGCCGTCACCGGCTTTGATGCGGACGACTACACGATCGATGAACACGTTCTTGGTTGTTGGTGGTTGGTGGCTGGTGCCTGGTGGTTGGTGGCTGGGCCAATCCGCCGACGTCCGTGGTCCGGTACTGGTTAGGCTTGGTTCATTTCACCGCGGAGGGCGCGGAGTGCACGGAGGACGCGGAGGGAACTTCTGCAATCCATCGTTATGTGAGCAAGAGCCGGCGCTATTGCCCTCCGCGTCCTCCGTGCACTCCGCGACCTCCGCGTCATTTACGTCAACTGATTCTGTACACGCCGCCAGAGTAGTTGCGCGCTCGTGAGGTCGTGATCAGAAACTAAGTCTGCGAGCGAGTCGATGGCTTCCGTTACGACCTCGGGCGCTACACCAACGTTGACTGCTCCGTGAAGATGCGAATGTAGCTGTCGTGCCTGCGCCGAGGCCGCGCAGGCGGCCACGATGCAGAGCTCGCGCCGCGGCAGATCGAGCGCTGGCCTCGACAGCACCTTTCCATACCCTTCCACGATCATCCAGTCGTCCAGCTCCGGATGGAGCGCGCGAATGTTGACGCGCAACCGGTCGTACATCTGCCCATAGACTCGCGCACAGGTCGCCTCCCCACGCCGGCGCCATTCGTCCTGGTCCTGCTCCTCCATCGGCGGCAACTCGTGCTGACCCGTTAGGCGACGCCACTCGCGCATCGCGTTCAGCGATCTCGGAAACCCGCAGAAGAGGTAGCTCTGAAGAATCAACTCATCGATCCACGAGCCCGAGACCGCATCGACCGCCTCGACGAGCGCCGCGCGAACGCGCAGCTCGTCGCCGGAGGCAACGATCGCCGCCAATCGAACCAGCCGGCGGGTCGAGTCGTCGAGCTGGGAGAGGATGCTTCCGCGCCGCGTTGGAGTCGTCATCGAATCTGTGAATCGCGGAGCATTCCGTTGCCGGCGAGTAAGTGCTAGGGCCAGGCGCAGAGATCTCGATTGCCGGCCCTAGCCCCTAGCCGTTAACCCCTAGCCCCTAGTAACCGCTCTACGCTTCCACGCGCAGCTCACCCACGACTTCTCCGCGCGTATTCCGAATCGGCCGGTGCACGAACTCGTCGAGGCGGGGCGGCAGCTGGGCCGGGAGAACGTCCAGGTGCTGGAGGACGCGGATGACGCTGGCGAACTGGGCGCGCTGGGCGCCGTCCTCCACCTTGATCGCGATGCCGAGGCCGCGGGCGGGCACCGCCACCGAGTGGACCCCCTCGGCTCCGATTTTGGCGACGACGGCGCCTTCGGTCTCCTCGATCAGGATCGAGTCGAAGCGGTCGGTGCCGCCGATGAGGAACGGTCGCGTCTGCATTGCGTGAAGAATCCGCCCGGCAACCTCGTCGTCGTCGCGCGCGGAGCGGGCGAACGTCGCATATGCGCGCGCCATGCTCTCCAGCGGAAGCGAGAACACCACCGCACCGCAGCCGTCCACGGCAAGGCCAATCGCGGATTGGGGCAGCCCCGACCACTTGGCGACGGACTCGAGGCAGCAGCGCTGAACGGGGTGTTCCTCGCGCTCGTAGCCGTACGAGTGCCAGCCCGCGGTGTGCGCGCGCGCGAGCATCGCCGCGTGCTTACCCGAGCAGTTGTTGTGGAGACGGGTCGGACGACCCCCACCGTCGCGAAGGGCCCGCACGCCGCGCGCGGAGAGCGGTTCGTGCGGGCCACAAGCGAGGTCCCCTTCCTCCATACCGATGTCGCTCAGCATCGACTCGGCGAGCGCTATGTGCTCCGGTTCGCCGCCGTGAGACGCGCACGAGAGCGCCAGCTGATCGTCCCCCCAGCCAAGTTTGTCGAAGCCGCCCGACTCGAGGAACGGCATCACCTGGAATGGCTTGGCGCAGGAACGCCATGGGGTGACGTACGTGGCGTCACGCGCGACGCCAATCAAGGCGCCCCTCTCGTCGACGACAGCGGCGTGCACACGGTGCTTCGACTCGACGATTTCGCCTCGCGTGACGAGGACATCCAGCTCGAACGACTTCATCGAGGACGGCGAGAGAATCGGCGCGGCTGCCACGGGGGAAAGATAACGAGAGCGTTTCTCAAGGCGACTGGGACTTCTTATGGTGGTTGGTGGCTGGTGACTGGTGATTGGTGGAAAAGGAAACGGCGAGATCTCGCTCGCCGCTCTTTTTTACCAACCACCAGCCACCAACCACCAGCCACCGCCCCATCCCCCATCGCCTATCAGAAAATCTTCACCTGTATCATCCCCTTCGTATAACGCGACGGATCGCGACGGACGTCGGCGAGGACCGTGTTGAGGTCCGTCACCAACTTGTTCAACTGGTCATACAGTGTCTGATCGGTGAGCAGCTTCGAGGCGAGGCCGTTGCCGTTGGTGAGCATGTGCATCAGCGAGTCGGCGCCCATGCTCATTTTCACGAGATTTCCGTACAGCAGGGTATCGCCGAGCATCCTGCCTAACGTGCCCTGCCTCGAGTTCACCGACCGCACCAGCGAATCGGTGGACGCGATCATCCCGGTGATCTGGGTATACAGCGTCGGGTCGTCGAGCAGCCGGCCTACGGTCCCGTTCGGGTTCTGCAGCCGAGTCAGCATCGTGTTGGTGCGCGAGAGCGTGCCGGTGAGGTCGTCGTACAGCGCGCGATTGGTCACCAGCTGGCCGAGCGTCCCCTCGCCGCGGACGATGCCGCCAGTGAGCTGGCGCATGTCGCGCGTCAGCTCGACGACGTCACCGACCGCTCCCGCCGCCTGCGCCAGTACCTGCTCGTAATCGAGCGCGGGCGACACAGCGATCGAATCACCGTTCTTCAGCACTGCGAAGCGGGGCGTCCCGGGCTTGATGTCGAGGATCTTGTCGCCGAGCAGACCCATCGTGCGAATCTGCGCCTTCGAATCGCGGCGGATCTGCTGTTGGAAGTTCTGATCGATCGCAATGGTGATGACGAGGTTGCGCGTCGTGTCGGCGTCGACGGGCAGGAAGTCGATTCCCTTGACGGAGCCCGCGAGCTGGCCGGCGAGCGTCACCGTGCCGCCCTGGCGCAACCCATTCGCCTCTTTCAAGTACGCGATGAGCGTATAGCGCTTGGCGAAGAGATTCGCCGCCTGGCCGAGCTTGTAGACGGCCAGGGTGAGAATTCCGAGAGCAGCGAGGACCACCAGGCCCACGCGCAGCTGATCCCACGTTATGAATGACGAGCGTTTCATGGAGCTAGCCTCCGAGGAACTCTCGGATGTAGGGGTCTTCGCTGGCAAACATCTCTTCGGGCTCGCCGAAGAAGACGATATGTCGATCGTGGAGGAGCGCGATCTTGCTCGCCATGCGAGAGACGGAACGCATGTCGTGCGACACGACGATGCTCGTCACCCCGAGCTCCTTTTGCAGCTTGCGGATCAATCGCGTGATCGTGCCCGTCGTTAGGGGATCGAGCCCCGACGTCGGCTCGTCGTAGAGCATGATCTCCGGATTGTTGGCCATGCCGCGCGCGATGCCGACGCGCTTGCGCATGCCGCCGGAGAGCTCCGAGGGCATCTGCTCCATCACGCGATCGGCGTCCAGATCCACGAACTCGAGCTTCTCGCGCACGCGCTCTTCGATTTCATCTTCACTCATGTTCGTGTGCTCGCGCAGCGGATACGCCACGTTCTCGAACACCGTCATCGAGTCGAAGAGCGCGGCGCCCTGAAACACCATGCCCATCTTCTGACGGACCTGGAGCGCCTGCTCGAAGGAGAGATCGGTGATGTCCTCGTGGTCGATGCACACCGCGCCCCGATCGGGCACCAGCAAACGCAGAATGAGCTTCAATATCGTGGACTTGCCTGTGCCCGATTCACCGACGACGGCAATCGTCTCGCCCTCGTGCGCCGTGAAGCTCACGTCCTCGAGAATGGGAACGTCGAAGGCGAGCGAGACGTGACTGACATCGATGACCGGTTTGACCGACGGTGCCTGCTCCTCGGGCCCGGCAGGCGCCTGGGACGCGTCGCGCTCCAGCTCCGTGCGAATCGCTCGGCGAACCGCCTGACTCTTGCGGTCCCCCTCGCGCCGATCCGGAGCCGCCGGTGCGTCGTCGAGCCCAGTCGATCCGCGGGCCTGATCCGAGTCACTCATCAGGCGAGCATGGAGAGCAACAGCTGCGTGAGGAAATAATCAACAACGAGAATCATGATGCTCGACGTCACGACTGTGCGCGTCGTGCTGTGGCCGACGCCTTCGGTGCCGCCGGTGGTGCCGAGTCCAAAGTAGCACGCTGTAATCGATATAATCGCGCCGAAGACAAGCGGCTTCGACAAACCCTGAACAAAGTCGCTCGGGATATAGCGAAGGATAAACCCATCCGCGGCGATCTGGTCCCAGACGGTGCTCCAGTATTGCGAGGTCGGTATGTCGACGATGAACTTGGCGATGACATTCCCACCGATGATGCCAACGAGATCATTGATGATGGTGAGAATGGGAAGCATGATCAGCGCCGCGAGCACGCGTGGCGTCACCAGCTTCTTGATGGGATCCGTACCTAACGTGTTGAGTGCGTCGATCTGCTCGGTGACGCGCATCGAGCCCAACTGCGCCGCGATGCCCGATCCAACGCGTCCCGCGACCATGAGACCGGCGAGCACCGGCCCGAGCTCGCGAATCATCGACGCCGAAACGAGCCGTCCGATGTACATCGTCGCACCGAAGGTCCTCAGCTGCACCGATGACTGAAGAGCGAGCACCATGCCGGTGAAGAGGCCCGTGAGGAGCACAATGCCGAGCGACTTGACGCCGATCTCGTCCATCTGCTGGATGGTGTCCTGCCCGTAGAAGGGCCGCGCGAACATGAAGCGCAGGGCCTTTCCGGCCAGGACAAAGTACTCCTGCAACGCCAGGACTCGAGATTTGGCCGAGTCGTTGAGGCGTGTCAGGACTCCCGGTTTAGCCCGCTCCTCCAGCCGGAGCGGAACGACGTCACGGTTCCGAGTAGGAAGTCTTTGTGGCTGAGTCAATCGGGGCTCTCAGTCGGCGCGCGGGTGCATCTGTGATGTAAACTCGGTCGAGCACGCCGGTTGCCACATGAGGGGGGCAAGGGCTGTGCCGGGCGCGGCGGGACGGGGGACGGGCGGCGAGCGAGGGGACGACGATGGCGGATGGGCGATGGGCGATGGGCCCTACGCCCTCCGTTCCAAGCCCCTACTCGCAGCAAGCATCGCGCTCGGCGAGAGCTTCTGTTTCTTGGCGGGTGGACGGCCCATGCGAGTGGGATGCTTCATGAGCTCTTTCCACACCTTTGCCAAGCGCGAGTTGTGGAACGCGCGTGCCAGCACGAGCCCCTCGATTATGCCGAGCGTCTCGTACGCGGTCGCAAGCTCCTCGCTAATCGCGTCCGTCACTTGCTCGAACTTCGCCTGGCGCTGGGAGGTGGTCGTCGCGATGCGCTTCAGGTCTTTCGTCAGGTCGCGTAGTTCGGTGAAAAACGTTTTCGAGAAGCCCGCGGAGATGAAGATCTTGCGGTACGGTTGGACCGCTTTGAGCATCACCTCCGCCGCCGTGACGAGCTCGCGGTGCGAGGCGTGGGCGTGCGGAACCTTGAGCGCCTTCTCAACTCCTGGCGCGAAACGCAGAAGCCGTTTGCCGTTGCGCCTGAGCCGAATCATGTACTCCCACCGCAGACGTTTCTTGAGGTCGGCTGTTTTCTCGCCCTCACGAGCCTCCTGCGGCGTGAGTGACGACTCCTTGTGCGCGAGGTCCAAAATCTGGTTCACCACGCTTCGGAACTCTATTACGGAATGGTCGAACGTGGGCGGCGCGCTCTTGAGCTCCAAAGCGAGCTTGGTCGTGACATTCCTGCCGGCCAGACTCTTGACGGTGAGGTCGAGCTCTGAGGCGATGTTATCGAGACGTGTGATGGAACGTGCCACTCGAGCATTCATGGGCGTTGCTCCGAAGCTCAGCGTTAGGTGGCGCGTGCCGCGTGGCGGCGCGCGCGTACGAAGTGCAGCGGCTCAGGCGCGGCGTGTTGCTGCAGATACTCGACGTGCGCCCTAACGTGCAGCAGGCGCGTCGGAAATGGAAGAGCGTGCCTAACAGCAGGTCAAGGATGGGGGCCCCGAAGGCATGGCGTGGGAGAGAAGTTGCACCTGCGTGCGGGGGAAGCTGCACGGCGTGGGGGGGAACTGGCAGGGCGTGGGGGCCGCTTACATGAGTGTGCGTTTGCACGCGTCTTTGGGTGGGCTTCCCCTTGCGGAGGGTGCCCTGGGTGGCCCCAGCGCGTGCGCGCGCCGGCGTTTCTCGTGGCGGCGACTCCGCAGCGTGTGATTAACGTCAGGCGCTGCGTGTCGACCGAATGCTCCTGGGTGTGTTGCGTGGCGCCGGGCGTGGCGCTCTGACAGCGGCAGCGTGTGCTTTCCAAGGAGTGGCGTGAGGCGCGTCTTGGAGCTCGTGCTCCACCGGGCGTGAGGCGTGGTCCGGGTGAATGGGCCGCGTGGCGCACGGGTGGAATGCCGTTTCGGGATGCAGCCGGTGGCGTGGTGCGACGAGCGCGGGAGATGCCGGTGCATTGGCGCCGGGTGCTGACTATAGAAGAGCGACGTGGGTCGACGCGCGCCTTGCGTGCGACTCGTCAGTACCGCCGTGGGCGGCGAGCCGACACCACGTGGGTCCCGCGACGTAGCGCGTTCGCTGCGACGGGCCTTGAAAAGAACTCTTCCTCGCGAGACCAAACTGCCAAGAACCGAGACTCATATCGAGCCCGGCACTGCTATTCTCGTCCAGACCCTTCGCTATCTGTGATGTCGAACCAGAGATCTCCTTTCCAGAGTGAAGAAAGTCCCGATGACGTCTCTGAAAGTCCAATATCGGCGATGAAAAGTCGCGGTGTGCAGTGAAAGAGTCTCGCGTTGTCGGGCGAACTGCCGATCAATGGGCAGAATGTCGGGACGGAGTCCCGCGAATTTTTGTTGGCACTGCGACAACCAGCGTCAGGACTCCGTCAAACCATAGCCTCGACGGAAGAAGTTTTCCTCTCCCGACGGATTCTCCCGCGCAAAGCTCCCAATGTCACGACTGCCGAGCGAGATATCAAAACACGTGATGTTGATTTAGCGCGGGTGAAGTGGAATCACATATCACGCAGTCGCGAAGGAAAGCTCGCTCCGCCGGATCACGGGCACACCATGCACTTTCTTTCGTTTCGAGCGTACCAACGCAGCATGGACCCGCCGAAGCGAGCGACTCGAACGCCAATCCAGACCATCACCGAAATATTCCGATCCCGATTCGACGGCATTTCGTGCGCACTGCGTATGAACTCGAACTGGACCTTGGCAGAAGCCGGTGCGCCGGACTCTATCCGCCGTGAGCGTTCCGATAAAGATCCCTCGCCGACGCACGAGTCATGAAGCGATCATGACCAGCGTCGTATCGCTTTGCCGGTGCGATCGGTAAGTCTTTTCGCTAGCTTGTCGCGTCATGTCACATTCTCTCAGCCGCGATCGCATCCTTGGACTTCTCGAACGAGCCAAGGATTGCCGCATCGCCGTCATAGGCGACGCGATGCTCGATGTCTATCTGCGCGGCGACGTCGAGCGCATCTCGCCAGAGGCTCCTGTGCCCGTCGTCAGGGTCCGCGAGCGCCGACACGCGCTTGGCGGGGCGGCAAACGTCGCACAGAACGTCGCGGCGATTGGAGCGGAGTGCGATCTCGTCGCCGCGATCGGCCGCGACTCAGGCGGCGAGACGTTACGTGCCATGCTGGAGGCGATCGACGCCGACCCGAGCTCTCTGGTTATTGTCGAGCGACCGACGACGACGAAGACGCGCATCGTCGCCCGCGCCCAGCAGGTCGTCCGAGTGGACGAGGAGGAGGACGTCGATCTCGAGGGAGCGGAGGTCGAGAAGCTTCTCGCGGCTGTGCGCAATGCGATCGCGCTCGCGCATGCCGTCGTACTCGAGGACTACAACAAGGGTGTCCTCGTCGGGCGGGTGATTCAGGAAGCCGTCAACACCGCCAAGCAGCGCGGCCTTCCGATCATCGTCGATCCCAAGTACAAGAACTTCTTCCATTACCGCGGCGCGACGATCTTCAAGCCGAACCGTCGCGAGCTGGAGGCCGCACTGGGCGCCGCGGTCGACCTCGAGCATCCAGACACCCTACCTCAAACGCTGCGTCGTCTCGGCGTCGAACACCTGCTGTTGACCTTGGGCGAGCGCGGGATGGCGCTGATCTCACCGGACGGCGAGGTGATGCGCGTGCCTACGGTTGCGCGCGAGGTCTACGACGTCGTGGGCGCCGGTGACACAGTGACCGCGTATTTGGCTGCGGTGCTGGCGGCGGGAGGGAGCGCAGTGGAGGCAGCTGTGATCGCTAACTACGCCGCTGGTGTGGAGGTCGGGAAGCTCGGCGCGGCGACGGTGACGCCGGAGGAAGTGCTGGATGCGTTTGACGAGTTTCTCGCGCGCGCCGGAGTCGAATGACCGGCTGACTGTTCAGCGCTTACTTGAAACGGTATTCCAGCGCGATCCGACCCATGAAGCCGTTGACGTCATCCCCAGCGAGGAAGTCGAAGTTTCGCGTTCGCTCATAGCCGAATTGGGCGAGGCCTCCGAGACGATTTTGCTTTGGCAGCAGCTGCCATGTCCCCACGACCCGGCCCTGCCATTCTCTCGGGCTGAGAGACACGCGCCTGAATCCATAGTGCGGCTCGGGAGTGAAGACATATTGATCGCCGCTACGGCGTTCGAGCGCGAATTGAACGCCGAGCCGAGAGTATGCTGACTCTGAATAATCCAGGTTTGCGTACGCGCCCTGTGCGTCCGGGCCAAGCGGATCACCGGTGAGCACGTGGTGCACCGTCTGTCCCGAGAGAAACTGTTCGTGCTCGTAGTAACGGACTCCGGTGTGATGGTATTCGAGTGAGCCCCGAAGCCTGCCACTCGGCGACAGGGCAGGCAGATCGAGACCGAAGACGTGTCCTGCGTCCTCCCAGAGGACGCTCTCGAGCCGCCTAACGTCGAAGTCGTTCAGCAGGAGCTCCCAGTAGAAGCTCGACGCGAGGGAAGGAATGCGAAGCCGGCCGTCAAGGCCGGCGTAATGGTCCGAGAACTGGAACTTGCCGCGGACTCCGAGGATGTTGTTGTACGCCGAGGCGTCGAGGAACGGCAGCAGGTCGATGAGTCGGGCCGTCGTCGTGGCACGCGGTGCACCCTCACCACCAGCCTTGGTGTACACGGAGGCGCCGAGCTCGAGATATGAAGTCGGTGCAATGCTGCCCTTGTAACCGATCGCGTACGCGTGCGGGAAGTTCTGATCGGCGCCAAGGTCGGAATAGAAGATCGAGAAGCGCGTCGGGCCGAGTCGGCGAAGGAACCAGGGGAAGTAGAAAGGCTCCTCACTCGACAGCTTGATTAGGTCGAGCGGCGGCGAGTTGTTCGAGTTGAGCATTCCCACATCGCGCCCCTGTCCCCACACGACATATTCCCGGCCCACATCAATCGCGAGATTCTTGAGGAGCAGGCGTCCCTGCAGCTCCTGCAGGCGCAGCGTATTGGACTCTGAGCCTTCGGTTGGCCGGACAGAAAGGATCTCAGGGGTTACTGAGATCGCGACGTAATGGCTCTCGACGGTGTGATTGGTCTCGAGATAGCCGTTATAGCCCTGAGCCAACGGGCGCCCCTGCCGGAGCTCGAGCAGTGTGTTCAGCGTCGCGTCGATTCCACCGAGGCCGTTGTCGGGAGGAACCAGCCGTGTTGGTTGGTCGGTCTGGGTTTGATCGAGCGTAACGACGCGTATCGGCGCGAACTCGGTCGTGAGAGGCAGCATCGATCCGCTGTCCGGCAGCTCGAGCCGCTCGCGCAGCGAGCTCAGTACGTCATCGACGTACGCAACTCGTTGCGGTGAGATCGCTCGCGACGCACCGGCGTCAGCGCTGTGTAGTCTTCGTGAGGCCTCGGCGACGATCCTCGCGAACGCGGCGCGGCTGAGCGGGCGCTGAGCCAATGACATCGGGCCGGCAAGACCGAGATCCACGAGCTGCTGCAGGTCACGGTAAGCGGGATCTAGCGGATCAACTAATCGAGTAGCCTGACTGAGGGCTGACGAAGTCAACAATACGCTGAGTACTGCATCGTAAATACCGGATCGAAGCACGCGGCGAGGGTGGGTAGTGGACTGAGGAAGGACGCCGTCCGTGAAGCGACTCTCATGGAGCCGCTCGCATCGGCAATTCCGGGGGGGCTTGGGCGAGACTAGCGGAGGGGGACCGCGACCGGAAGTACCGTGAAGAGAGGCTTGCGAGGCGATGGACCAGTCGCCTAAGTACAACGCGGTACAAGGGCCCTTAGCTCAGCCGGTTAGAGCAGCGGACTCATAATCCGACGGTCGCAGGTTCGAACCCTGCAGGGCCCATTTACTAATGAACGCATCAAGAGTCAAATAGCCGAATTGGCTTTTGTTGCATTTTGCATGGTCTTATATTTGTCGGCTCGACGCGGGCCCGTTTGCTCGTCGTCGACAGGGAGGCTCGCC
>DASXPH010000049.1:0-45097 GCA_036493735.1 Gemmatimonadaceae bacterium | reverse complement strand
TTGATCAGCACGTTGTCGTGCATGATCAGCGCTTTGTTCTGCTCGATGAACCCGATGCCGCCCATGTTCGCGGCGAGGTTGTAGACCTGGTCGATGCCGCGGGTCGCCTGGAGGCAGTTGCCCCAGCGTCTGAGATCCAGGAGCTCGAACTCGTCCGCCCGCGACGTCTCGTATTCCGGGAGCTTGATGTCGACCCCGCGGACCCAGTACCCGCGGTCTTTCAAGTAGCTCACCAGGTGATGTCCAATGAATCCCCCCGCACCAGTCACCAATACACGAGTCGTCGCGCTCATCTGCTCAGGATGGAAAAGGGTTCGAGTGTAAAGCAGCGCTGTAGCGCCTGGCGCTCCACGCGTACGGCGGTGATCACTGGTGGATCGTGCGCAAGGCGTGAGCTCTATCTGCTGGGCAGCAACTCGCTGCGCCATCGCGCGCCACATGTGCAAACAATGGGCCCATTGCGAAACGGTAGAGGACGTGGGCGATGGGCGATGGGCGATGGGGATACAACGGGCGATGGGCGATCGGCGATGGGCGATGGGGAATTCGGTATGAAGCATTGATGGGGTGTCGGGACTTTGAGTCCTCGACACCCCATCAGCGTTTCGTCCGAATTCCGCCCGTCGCCCGTCGCCCTACATTGGCGTTGCTACTCCGATCACGACTTCCGCTCCCGCTCGTCTCAACCGCCCGGCAAGCGCCTCATCCATACGCGCGCGTACAATCAGCTCCTCGCCATCGGTCCGTTGATCGATGACCTCGGCGCCGCGGTGGATCTCGGCGAGCAGCTTGCCGTTGGTCGCGGGCAATCTGACCTCCGTCAACGGGCGGCGCGCGCGGATCGCCATGCCCAAGGCGCGGCGCAGCGGCTCGAGACCGCCATCGTGGACCGCCGACACGAATACGGCGCTCTTCACCAGCCGCCCGATCCGCTCCT
Source organism: Gemmatimonadaceae bacterium (assembly GCA_036493735.1). Lineage (GTDB taxonomy): Bacteria > Gemmatimonadota > Gemmatimonadetes > Gemmatimonadales > Gemmatimonadaceae > AG2. The sequence goes on along the minus strand of DASXPH010000049.1, from coordinate 44,160 downwards.
GCAGCGCGAGCAGACTCTCCTCGCCTAACAAGTCGGTCTTGTTGAAGACCATGAGCCGCGGCCGGTCGCCGACGCCCAGCTCCTCCAATACCTGCTCGACGACGACGCGCTGCTCCTCCCACGTCGGCTGACTGGCGTCGATCACGTGGAGCAAGAGATCGGCCTCAGCTGTCTCCTCCAACGTCGCTCGAAACGACGCGACCAGATGGTGGGGGAGCTTTCGTATAAAGCCAACCGTGTCCGTGACCAACACCTTCGCCTCGCCCACGTTCACTTCACGCGTCAGCGGGTCCAGCGTCGCGAACAGACGGTCTTCTATAAAGATGTCTTTGCTGCCCGAGAGAGCAGCCAGGATCGACGACTTGCCGGCGTTCGTATAGCCGACGAGCGACGCGCGGAACTCCCGCTGCCGCGACTGGCGCTGCACCACCCGGCCCTTCTGCACGTCGCGTAGCCGCTCCTTGAGCAGCTTGATGCGATTGTTGATCAGCCGCCGGTCGGTCTCGAGCTGCGTCTCGCCGGGACCCCGCATACCGATGCCACCGCGGTACTTCTCGAGGTGGGTCCACATTCGCGTTAGGCGCGGGAGCATGTATTCCAGCTGCGCCAGCTCGACCTGCAACTTGGCTTCGGCGGTGCGCGCTCGCGTGGCGAAAATGTCCAGGATCAATTCCGCGCGATCGACAACGCGCTGGCCGATTGCGTCCTCGATGTTCTTCCCCTGCGACGGCGAGAGCTCATCATCGAAGATGACGAGTGACGCCGACTTGCTGGAAACCATGTCGCGCAACTCGTCGATCTTGCCGGATCCAAGATAGGTGCCCGGATGTGGCTTCTCGAGCTGCTGCATCACCTGTCCGACGACGACGGCGCCGGCGGTGTCGGCGAGCTCCTCGAGCTCGCGCAAATGCTCGTCGGCCACGCGTCGGGCGCCGGCGCGCTTCGATGGCGCGCCGACGAGCACCGCGCGATCGACCGGCGGAGTGATGTCGATAGCGGTTCTAGCGATGGGTCAGTCTCCGCGGCTGCTGCCGCCGAGCGTCGAATACCGGCCGGTCTGCGAGAAGGGCACGGTCACGTTCACGCCGATTGGCGAGCCGACGGTGACGTCTCCCTTCACGGTGTAATTCACGCTTCCGGTATTCATCAGCTGACGGCCCGCCGCGCCAACGCCGCCGTACGTGAAGTTGATCGGGATGTGAATCTGCTGGTTTTTCTTCCCCTCGACGGTGAAGCGCTGGGTCGTGATGCCATTCGCGAACGGCACCGTATCCACGAGCACGTTGTATCGCAGCTGCGTCGCGTCGAGACGGAAATCGTTGGGGTTCTGAACATTCAAAACAACGTCGAGCGAGCCGCCGTTGAGTCCAACGCCCGTCACCTTCACGTCTGCGAGGGTGACGACCGGATCTCTGAACGCCTGCTTGCCGAGGGTGTTGCACCCTGCCGTTACCAGCACTGCTGCCGTCGCCGCCAACAAAACTCGTCTCATGAGAGGTCTCCCTTATTGGGTGGCTGGTGGCTGGTGGTTGGTGATTGGTGGGATTCGGATTGGCCGGCGCTCCGCGCCGGGCCATCAATATTCACCAGCCACCAGTCACCAGCCACCAGCCACTATTCCTCGGACTTTCTTTTCAACTCTTCCCACCACGCCATTCGCTTCGCAATCTCGCGCTCGAATCCAAACTTCCCCGGCTCGTAAAACGTCGCGCCCCGCAACGCCTCGGGAAGATACTCCTGCGGAATGTAGGCCTCCGGGGCGTCGTGCGCATATTGGTACCCCGAGTGATAACCCAGTTCCTTCATCAACGGCGTCGGAGCATTCCGAATATGCAGGGGTACCGCTTCGGCTGGATGTGACTGCGCCGCCTCGAGTGCGGCGCCGAGCGCGCGCTTCGCGCTGTTCGACTTCGGCGCCGTCGCGAGGTAGACGATCATCTCCGCCAGCGGCAAGTATCCCTCTGGCGGCCCGAGATGATGAAACGCGTCGCGCGCCGCGACCGCGAACTTCAGTGCTTCGGGATCGGCGAGTCCCACGTCTTCCGCCGCCATCGCGATCGCGCGACGAAACATGATCATCGGATCGGCGCCCCCCTCGATCATCCGCGCCATCCAGTAGAGCGCCGCCTGCGGATCGCTGCCGCGCAGACTCTTATGAAAGGCGCTCAGCATGTTGTACGTCTCTTCCCCGCCCTTGTCGTAGCGGGCGAAGCGAAGCTGCAGGGCGTCGCGCGCGACGTCGACGGTGATCGTTCCACCCTTTCCGACGTGCGTCGCCGCGGCCTCGAGCGCGGTCAACGCGCGTCTTGCATCTCCATCCGCCTGCTCGGCGAGCAGGCCTAACGAGTCCGGCTCGGCCGTCAGCTCCATCGAGCCAAGCCCGCGGTCGCGATCCTCCAGCGCTCGAACGAGAAGCGCGCGGACGTCCTCGGGCGAGAGTGGCTGGAGGACGAACACGCGCAGCCGTGAGAGCAACGCGCCGTTGATCTCGAACGACGGATTCTCGGTCGTCGCGCCGATCAGGGTGATCGTTCCCGCCTCGACGTGTGGTAGAAATGCATCCTGCTGCGCCTTGTTGAAGCGATGGATCTCGTCGGCGAAGAGAATGGTGCCGCGGCCGAGGCGCCGGCGGCTCTCCGCCTCTCCGACAATTTCGCGGACGCGCGGCACGCCCTCGGTCACGGCCGAGAAGGACACGAACTCGCGATCGGTGTAGCGCGCGATCAGCCGGGCGAGCGTCGTCTTGCCGGCGCCCGGAGGCCCCCAGAATACCATCGAGCTCACCGCGCCGCGCTCGATCGCCTCGCGCAGTGGCTTCCCCGGCGAGAGCAGATGCTTCTGCCCGACGAACTCCTCGAGCGACCGCGGACGCATCCGGGCCGCCAACGGATCGGGCGTGCGGGCGGCGAAGAGAGAATCCCCCTCGTCTCGTGATTGACGCGATCGGCGATCAGCCATGCATCACCGCGCCAGCGAACGAGCAACCAGATAGAGCCCGCAACCGCAGAGGAAGCTCACCGGAATTGACCATCCGCGCTTTGCCTGAAATTCGGGAACGAGATTCGATGCTCCAACGTACATCGTCACCCCAGCGGCAATCGCGAGGCCGTTGCTCTGCAGCGTCTCGAACTCGTCGGTGAGGAGCACCCCGAGCACCGTCGCCGCGCCAAGCGCCACGGCTGCCAGAAAGGCTCGGCCGCGTCCGGCTCCGGCGGCGAGAAAGAGGCTCGAGATCGCGAGCCCTTCCGGAAATTTGTGCAGCAGCACGGCGACGAACATCAGCGCGCCCAACGATGCGCTGACGCGAAGGCTGCTGGCCACGGCGACGCCGTCCACGAAGGTGTGGAGCAACAGGCCGACGAGCGCCGAGAGACTCACCACCTTCGAGACTTCGTGCGTCTCCTCGCCAAAATGGAAGTGTCTTCCGAGCGTATGTTGCGTTAAATGAACGAGGAGGTATGCCGCCAATGCCACAATAGGGGCCCGCGACCCGCCTCTCGCGAGCGCTTCGGGAAAGAGGTCGAGCAGCACGATCGAGATGAGAAAGCCGGCGGCGAGCGATACGATCAGGTCGAGCGCGCGCAAACTCCATCGTGTGCGACTGATGACCGCGATGGCTCCGAGCACGTTCGCGCCTGCTGCCGCCGTCGCGTACAGCAGTTCGGCGCTCGTCACGCCGGCGGCTGTAAGCCAAGCCGTTCCACTGCCGCCGAAATTGCCGTCTCCAGCTCCGGAGCTGGTGGGAAATCTTCCCGCTTCATCTTCCAGCTCTTCGTGCGCACGCGACGCTGCTCCTCGAGGCCCTTGCCCTCGAGCAGGTACAGCCAACGGTCGGTGCGGGCGTAGATGAAGAGCTCGAGGTGAGGGTTTAGCGTCAACTGATCTTCCGATGTGAACACCGAGAACTCGATACCGCCATAGCGCGCGAGGAGAATCTTCAACTTCGCGACCTGCTCGCGCACATCCGGCAGCGCGACGCCCTCCCCCTTCCACGACTTGCCAGCGCGCAGATCCTCGATCACGACGTCCACGGCGGGCGAGAGCTGTTCACACAGCGTGTAGAACAGGTCGACGACGCGCTCCGCGTTGGCGACGATGTGGGCAGAGTAGTGATCCGACTCCTGAAGGAAAGTGAAACCATCGGCGCTGGCGCGGAATCGACGCCAGATGGACGCTTCGGGAGTTCGCCCGCGAAAGAACATGCCGTCAGTGCTGGTAGAGACGCTGAGCCTCTTGCAATAGCCAGTCCCGAGCATTGCGCGTCGGGTCGACGAGCACGGCGTCGAGCAGCGTCTTAAGTATTTTACCAACCCAGGGACCCGGCGGGATACCCGCCATGCGAAGATCGTCTCCGTCCACCGCGAGATCGGCGATCGCGATTGGATCATTCGCTGCGATGCGGCGCATGTCTCGATACAGCGCGCGCGTCGCGTTGGGCGTTGGGCGTTGGACGATGGGCGTTGCACTGGTCCTGTGTCGGGCCGCCGCGACCGCGCCAACCATCCGCATGAAGACGCCGATATCGAGGCGCCCGATCGTTGCCACCCATTTTCGAACCTGGGGGGTTGTCATCCCGAGCGAAGCGAGGGATCTGCTCTTGGTCGGATCGTCTGCAATGAGTGACTCCACGATCGGGTTTCCGACCTCGCCCCACGCCCGCGCGAGATGCGCGATGCGACGTATCTCGGCGTTCGAGAATTTCAGCGCCGAGAGCGCCGATCGCGCGCCTTCTTCACCGAGACCGATGAAGAGGAGCGCGGTACGGATGAGCAGTCGGTACTTCTTCGCGTCGCTCGTCGGACGCGGCACGTAGTCGAGCGCTTCGAGTGTCGTATCCGAAACGTTGGCGAGCGGCGGAATCACCGTTCCCAGAACCCCCGTGCTCTTCCAGAGGGCGAACGCGCGCGACGGACGTCTCACCTGCTCCAGCGTCTTCTCGAGCTCCTGCTTCACCCGCTCCGCCGAGAGGCGGCCCATGTGCGGCGCACTGCGGCTGATCGCATCGAGCGTCTCCGGATCGATGTCGAACTCGAATCGAGCCGAGAAGCGGATCGCTCGTAAGGCACGCAGCCGATCCTCGCGCATCCGCTCGTCCGGATTGCCGACGGCGCGGACGAGGCGCCGGACGAGGTCGGTGCGACCGTCAAATGGGTCGCGCAGCTCGGTCGTCGACGGCGAGTAGGCGATGGCGTTGATGGTGAAGTCGCGCCGGGCGAGGTCCTCCTCCAACGACGCGCCGAACTCGACCTCGGCGTGCCGTCCGTCGGTTTTGACGTCGCGCCGAAAGGTGGTCACCTCATGGAGCGTACCGGCGTCGTCGAGCACGCCAACGGTGCCGAATTGAATGCCGACTGGGATGGTTCGACGCTTCCCGAAGACCTCGCGCACCTCATCCGGCTTAGCGGACGTCGCGAAATCCCAATCCAGGTGTGGATGGCCGAGAATGGCGTCGCGAACCGCCCCTCCGACGCACCATGCCTCGTACCCAGCCTCCTCGAGCCGGCGAGCGATCTCGAGCACGGGTTTGGGGGGGCTGAGGTGCACGGTAGAGGGTGGAGGGTGGAGGGTGAGAAACGGTAGAGGGCAGAGGTAGAGAGTAGAGGGTGAAAAACCCGCGCGAGCAGGACTTTCCTCCGCGCGGTTGAGGATAACGGAGGTGGTTATCGGCGAGAAGACAGACGGGGTACACGTAACGGCCCGGTCATGACATATTTGGGGTCCTGCAAATCTCGAAGCTTTCGCGAGCGAAGAAAGGCAGGCCGCTGAAACCACTGACACTGCCCTGAAACCACTGATCTGTTCCGTGCGCAGAGAGCTCCTCGCTCCGGTGGTGATTGTTTTGTGAATGCACGCATAGAGGCTTCCCGACGCACTTAACAGAGACAAAGAACCGGACCAGGTGCTGGGAGGCCTCGCTACTGAGGAGTTGTCAGTGGTTTCAGGGCCCGGCCGAAGGCCGGCTGTGTCATCAGTGGCCTGCCGTTCGTCTCGTGTAGTGGCCTGACGTTCGTCTCGAGTAGTGGTCCACCACCAGTTGCTGGAGGGGTTTGTCGCTTGGAGGAGTTGGAGACGCTGCTCGCGCAGTCGCGAGCGCATGAACAGTTCAAAGCGGATGTGCGGCTCTTCTGCCGCCGCGGTGAGGCTCCCCGCATTCGGATCGACTCGTACATCCCCCCGGTAAAAGTTCAGCGATTACTGAAGCAGATGCTGGCTTCGGAGCCCGACCTGCCAATCGATGGCGTCGCGGTCTCCGGATCGTCGGGCTGCTCGGATTTCAATGGCACCGTGGAAGCGCGCACGCAGAGCGCGACGCACCGCTTCGACTTCGGCTGGTGCTGTCGCTGGCGCGCCGAGCAGGAGGGTTTCACGGACTACTTCGGCTTCCCCGATCAGATCCGCGCCGCCCAGGAGTTCGACTGGCGGTGCTTCCATACGTGGCAGAAGCGGGACGCGTGACGCGGGACGCGGGGCGCGCCTGATTCCTCGTTACTCATCGCGCCACGCGCCACGCATCACGCATCACGCAGGACTAGTTCTCGAACAGCTCTCGGATCTCAGACAGCCCCATTCCGTCACCTAGCGCGAGCATCAGGTCGATCCGCGCCTGTTGAGGGCGGCGGCTGCCGGCGAGGATGGCGCCGCGCTCGTGCAATCGCCGAGCGCCGCCGGGATAGCCGTAGGTTTCGCCCACGCGGCCGCGCTGCACCCGGGACGCGATGATCACGGGCTTCCCTTCCTCGTGAAAGCGGTTGATGCCGTCGATCATCGCCGGCGGCACGTTCCCGCGACCCATGCCGGCGACGATGACACCCGCCGCGTCGCGACGGGATGCGTCGAGCAGGCGCGAGTCGGCGCCCGCCCAGGCGTAGATGATGTCCACCGGACCGCCGAGTGCTGGCGGGGTGATCGGCGGTGGCATCTCGGGCAGCGCGCGGCGAAATACCACGTGACCGTCGTCGACGATGCCTAACGGTCCGAGGCCGGGGCTCTCGAAGGCATCGACGGTGAAGGTGTGCGACTTGGTTACATCTAGCGCCGAGAAGACGCGATCGCACATCGCGACGAGTACACCGAAGCCGCGCGACTCGTCGCTCGCGGCGACGCGCACGGCGGCGCCGAGGTTCGCCGGTCCATCCCAACTGAGATCGCTCGACGTCCGCATCGCGCCCGTGAACACGATCGGCTTTTCTGCCTTCAATGAGCGCGCGCTCATGTAGGCGGACTCCTCGAGCGAGTCCGTTCCGTGGGTCACGACAACTCCGCTGATGTCGGATCTCGCGACGTGTCTTGCGATCTCGTTTCTCAGCGCCCACATGCGGTCGGTCGTCATGTGCGGTCCCGGATACGCACCGAAGTCGACGATCTCGATCGCGGCGATCTGCTCGATCCCGGGCGCGAGCGCGAGGATGTCTCGTCCCGAGAGCGAGGGCACGGCGCCGCCCGCGCTCGGGTCGTGCCGCATCGAGATCGTTCCTCCGGTAAAGAGCAGAACGATCATCCGACGAGGACGCTGCCGCCGTTCACGTTCAGAATCTCGCCGGTCACATGGCGGCCGAGATCAGAGCACAGAAACACTATCGGTCCGGCGATGTCCCGCGGGTCGGCAACCCGGCCGAGCGGAATCGTCGACGAAATGCGCTCCCGGCCGCCGTTGGCGAACGCTCCCTCGCACATCTCCGTATCGACCCATCCGGGAGCGACGCTGTTCACCGTGATGCCGCGTTTCGCCATCTCGATGCATAACGATTTCACATACGAGATCATCGCGCCCTTCGACGCGGCGTAGTCCGCGTGGTACGCCTCGCCGCGCTGTCCGGCCGTACTCGACACCAGCACGATGCGACCGTTGTCGTTCATGACGCGAGCCGCGGCGCGCGTCGTGAAGAACATCGAATCGACGTTCTCGAGCATCGTGCGGCGCCAGCGGGCGTCGTCCATGTCCGCCACCGGCACGTCGTCCACCGGCCAGATGCCGGCGTTCCCGACAAAGAAGTCGAGACCGTTGAGATCACCGGCCGCGCTCCGAACGAGTGCCTCCGAGCCCTCGCGCGAGCCGATGTCCTGCGAGTATGCGAACGCCCGCACGCCGGTGGCGCGCGCCTGCTCGACGACGCGCACCGCGTCTTCCTTCCGCGAGCGATAGCCGATCGCGACGTCGACGCCGTATTCCGCGAGGAGAAGCGCGGTCGCCGCGCCGATGCCGCGCGAGCCGCCCGTCACGAGGGCGCGCTTTCCACGAAGTGAGTTCACAGCGTTTGCTCCACCAGGTCGCAGATGATGTGCTCGATGCACAGATGCAGCTCCTGCGCGCGATCCGTGCGATTGGTCGGAATGATCACCGAGTGGTCGGCGAGCTCGCGAAGTGCTCCGCCGTCGCGCGCGCTGAACGCGAGCACGGGCAGACCACGCTCGCGGGCCGCCTCGGCGGCGCGCAAGACGTTAGGCGACGCGCCGCTCGTCGAGTGGATGATGAGCAGATCGCCCGGCTTGGCCAGCGCTTCGATCTGGCGAGCGAACACGTGCTCGAACCCGAGGTCGTTCGCCGCGGCGGTGAGCAGCGACGTGTCGGTCGTCAATGCGATCGCTGGATACGCCCGCCGGTCACGCATGTAGCGCACGACGTACTCCGTGGCCATGTGCTGCGCGTCGGCGGCGCTGCCGCCATTGCCGCAGAAGAACAACGTGCCGCCGCCACGGACGGTGTCCTCCACCATGCCGAGTGCGACGTCGAGCTGCGGACCCATCTCTTCGGCGACGCGGGTCGCGAGTTCAGAGAGGTCACGAAGCGCGACTGTGAATCGAGCGCCTGGCAAAGCCATATAACCGTTTGGGTGTGTTTGTTTTCACCGCGGAGGGCGATGTCATTTGCCGAGCAGAAGCTCCTTGAGGCGCCCGAACATACCACGACGTCGCTCCATCGGCGCGACGGGCTCGATCGGCTCGTTGGCGAGCAGATGGCCGGCGTTGCGACGCGTCAGTAGCTCGGCGATGTCATCGGCTCCGAGCTCGACGAGCCACTTCCGCGCCGGCGCCAGCGCGCGCGCGTCGCCATGGGTGTCGCTCGCCAGCAGATCCACCAACCCCTGCTCGAGCAGCGACGCCGCCAGCGTGCCCTGTGGCCCCGCGGCAAAGACGCCGGCGACGTCCATCTGAATGACCGCGCCCACGCGGCGCCACTCCTCCACGCGCTCCGCGGTACAGCTCCAGTACCGCTCGGGATGGGCGAGCACCGGCACGATCCCACTCATCCGCAGGCGAAACAACTCCTCCGCCGCGTTAGGCGGGATCATCATCCGCGGAAACTCGACGAGCACCGCCGTCGAGCCGCCGAGCGACAGCCGCGTGTCACGCAGATCGGCGCGTGGCACGTCGAGCATGATCTCCCAGCCGAGCTTGAGCTCGGGCTTCTCCGGCGCCTGGGCGCGCAGCTGGGCCAGAATTTCTACATGTCGATCGTAAGGCGCCTGACCGGCACGCGACGCGTCGAGGTGCGGCGTGCACACCACGACCTCGACGCCGTCTGTCGCAAAGCGCTCGAGCACGGGTAGTGACACCTCGATCGATGGCGATCCGTCATCCACGCCGGGCAGGAGATGCGTGTGGACGTCGATCATGGAGCCGTGGGAATCACTCGGCGCGATTGGCGAGCGCCGCGAGCTGCAGCATCGCCGAAGACGCCCGCGCGTCGAGCTGACTGATGTCTTCGGCCGCGGCCTCGAAGGCGTACGTCACGAGCGCGTCGGCCGCCAGCAGCTCTGCCGCTGACTCGCGCCCGAGAGCATCCGGCACGAGCAGATCGGCGAGCGAGCCAATGGCTGATTCGAGGCAGGCGTCATACAACGAGATGCGCGCGTCGTCGGCGCGCTTGCCTAACGCCTGGGCGACGCGTTGGCCGAGCGCCGCCGGCGGCGCGGGCGTTCGCGAGTCAATCCAGGCGCGAACGCTCATGCCGCATCGGAGAGCGCGGCGCCGACCAATTCCAGCCCGCGCTGCGCGGCGTCCTCGAAGCGCTCGGCGTCGGGAAGGCCAGCCTGCGCCATGTGCGCCTTGCCGCCGCCGCGACCACCAGCCGCCGCGGCGATCTCTTTCACGAGCATGTCGGCGCGCAGGCCGCGCTCCCGGAGATCGTCGCTGACGACGACGATCAGACCGCCCTTGCCGTCCGGGAACTTGCTCCCGACGACGGCGACGCCACTGCCGATCCGTTCGCGCAACGCGTCCCCGAACACCTGCAGCTCGCGGACGTCGCTCGCCCGCACCGTTCCGGAGACGTAGCGCACACCATTCCGCCCAACCGAGACCGATTTCTCGAGCAGCGACTGCAGCTGGTCGCCGCCGCCCCGCATTGCTTCTTCAATGCGACGCTCGAGCCCCCTTCGTTCTTCCAGAAGTTGACCGACGCGACGCTCGAGCTGATCGGCCGGCACCTTCAGCGCGTCGGCGACGCGATGCAGCTGGCGCTCCTCACCGCGCACGAAGTCGTACGCGCCAGGGCCCGTCACCCCCTCGATGCGCCTGACGCCGGCGGCGACGCCGGTCTCGCTCACGATCTTGAAGAATCCGATCTGCGCCGTGTTGCGGACGTGCGTTCCCCCGCAGAGCTCCATCGAGAAGCCGGGAATCTTCACGACGCGCACGACGTCGCCGTACTTCTCGCCGAAGAGCGCCATCGCGCCCGCGTCGCGCGCCTCCTTGTACGCCATCTCGTCCGTGGTCACGGGCGTAGCGCGCCAGATCTCACGATTCACGATCGCCTCGATCTCCTCGAGACGCTCGCGCTTCACCGGCCCGTGATGAGTAAAGTCGAAACGCAGCCGCTCCGGCGCGACGAGCGATCCCGCCTGGTGCACGGCCTCGCCGAGCACCTGACGAAGCGCCGCGTGGAGCAGATGCGTCGCCGTGTGGTTGCGCTCCGTATCCCGCCGCCGATCACTTGGCACGCGCGCCGTCACCCGGCCGAAGCGGAAGGTGCCGACGAGGGGACCCACCGCCGCTGGCCGTCCGTCGATCTTGCGCACGTCGTCCACGTCGACGCTCCAGCCGTCGCCGACGATATCGCCGCGATCCGAGATCTGGCCGCCCGACTCGGCGTAGAATGGCGATTCGCGAAGGAGCACGGCCACGCGACCATCCGGCAGGTGCCGCACCGCCGTCACCTGCGTCTCGATCTCCACCGCGTCGTAACCGATGAACGACCCGTCGGCCGATTTCTCGCCGGGAGGCAGCTCCCATTGCGACCAGTCGGAGAGTGAGTCGGTCTCGACAGTCAGCTTGCGCGCCTTGCGCTCCTCTTGCGAGCGCCGCCGCTGTCCCTGCAGCGCGTTCTCGAAGCCGGGGATGTCCACCGTGTAGCCCCGCTCGCGCGCCATCAGCTCCGTGAGGTCGATCGGGAAGCCGTAGGTGTCGTAGAGACGGAACGCATCCTCGCCGCTCACGGTGCCGCGTACGTCGGTGCCACCCTCCGCCGTGAGAACGGGCGCGATCTGCTCGAAGCGCGACAGACCGCCCTCGATCGTCGTGAGGAAGCCCTGCTCCTCCAGTCGCGTCGTCTCGAGGATGTGCTTCGAGCGCGCCTTTAGCTCTGGATACACATCGTTCATCGTCTCGATAACTTTTTCGACTATGTGAACCAGTGTTGGCTCACTGCGGCCTAGCAGCCAGGCGTGCCGCACCGCGCGACGGAGAATGCGCCGCAGCACGTAGCCTCGGCCCTCGTTGGACGGGAAGACACCGTCGGCGAGGAGAAACGCCACAGCGCGCGCATGATCGGCGAGCACGCGATACGACGCCGGCGACACGCTGTTGGAGAGGACGTCCGTACCGCCGCGCCCACCACGCACGTGCAAGCCCGAACGCGGCTCGTCGCTCTCGCGTCCCCAGTACGGCACGCCGACGATCTCTTCGACCTTTTTCAGCAGCGGCGAGAAGAGATCGGTGTGGTAGTTGTTGGTCACGCCCTGCAGCGCGGCCGCGATGCGCTCGAGTCCAGCGCCCGTGTCCACCGACGGCTTGGGCAGAGGGATCAATGTCCCATCCGCCTGCCGATCGTATTGCATGAACACGAGATTCCAGATCTCTAAAAAGCGCCCCGCCTCCGCGCCCTCGACGAACGCCTCGAGCGAAAACTCGTCGCGCTCCTCGGTCCACTCGCCCTGCGCGCCCGCTGGGAAGCGCCAGTCGTTCGCCAGCTGGGCGAGGTCGACGTAGATCTCCGAGCAGGGCCCGCAGGGACCCGTGTCCGCCATCTGCCAGAAGTTGTCCTTGTCGCTCAGGCCGTAGATGCGGCTGTCGGACAACCCCGCAATCTCACGCCAGAGCGCGCGCGCCTCGTCGTCGGCGTAATGCACGGAGACGCGGATGTGGGCTGGCGCGATGGCCAACTCCTGCGTGACGAACTCCCACGCGAACGCAATCGCGTCGCGCTTGAAGTAGTCGCCGAAGGAGAAGTTGCCGAGCATCTCGAAGAAGGTGTGATGGCGCGCCGTGTGGCCCACCTGTTCGAGATCGTTGTGCTTGCCGCCGGCACGCACGCATTTCTGCGATGTCGTTGCGCGCCGCCCGAAACCGGACTCCTCGAGTCCGAGGAAGATCTTCTTGAACTGCACCATCCCCGCGTTGGTGAACAGCAGGGTTGGATCGTCGCCGGGCACGAGCGAGGAGCTCGGTCGAATCACATGTCCGGCGCGACGGAAATAATCGAGGAAACGAAGTCTGATCTCAGCTGCACGCATGAAGCGCAATATAGGGCGACTGGCGAGCGTCCGCTCCCCGCGCGCAGAGAATCTGGAGGCCGCTGAGACCACTGATACGCCCTGAAACCACTGACAAACCAGGCGTGCAGCGCCATGCGCGAGGAGAAGCTTTTCTTGTTGTGTGAACCACAGAGGAGACAGAGAGGCACAGAGACAGGAATCGCCTAGTGTGCACGGGGCAATCCGGTTGATCCGGGTAATCCGCGATCAACGGCCGGCCTGGTCGCGATCTGGAATACGCTATCGCAGAGCGACGACCTCAGTCGGAGAGATTGACGCCCACCGCCTCATCCGCGCGAGGCAGAACCGCACGCAACGTGCGAGCGATGTCGTCACTGTCGTAACCGCGCCTGGCGAGAAACGAGTACAGCCGACGACGCTGCACTTGGGTGTCGAGGCGAGAGAGGGATTTCAGCTTCTTCCTCGCGACGCGCTCGAGCGTGTCGCCCTCGTCGATGTGCTCCTCGGAGAAGACCTCCGCGATGGCAGAGTCGGCGATGTCGCGCGCGACGCCGCGCCGTGCGAGCTCCTGCTGTAGGCGTCTACGCGACAGGCCGCTACCCAGAGCCTTGGCGCGCGCGAATTGACGCGCGAAGCTCGCGTCGTCAAGAAACCCTGCGCGCTGCAATCGCTCGACGGCTATCTCCACGTACTCGGCCGGCTCTCCTTTGCGCAGCAGGAGTCGTCGCAGCTCGGCGGCCGAGCGTGCGCGCATGGCGATCATGTTCAGCGCGCGATCGTACGTCGTGATGATGCTTGTCTCACGCGCGAGCGCGGCCTCGATTCGCTCATCGACGACGGTACCCACGGACAGATGCAGCCGCTCGATTGCCTCGATCGAGATCGTCGCGGCAACGCTGCCGTCGATGACGACATCGAAGCGGCCGGTGCGCCGGGGATTGGCGGCAATTGCGGTTATCAGCATCGAAAAAGGCGAACCGAAAAGAGCGAGCCGAGCTCTTTGCATAGGTGTCGCGCAAAAGCGCGACACCTATGCAAAGAGACCGGGGAGCACGAGCCTGATCACGAGGGGAGTATCCGGGTCCCGACGATCCCAGGGCTGCGCCTCCCCGGCCCCAGTAGTTAGGCCGAAGGCTGATGGTCGTTAGTCGTCCAGCGCCTCCGCATCGGCGAGCCCGGCACGTGCATTGATGCCGAGCACACCCTTCACTTGCTCTTCAACCTCCGACATCATCGGCGGATTGTCCTTCAGGAACAGCTTCGCGTTCTCGCGTCCCTGACCGATCTTCTGTCCTTTATAGCTATACCACGCGCCCGACTTCTCGATGATTCCCGCTTCGGCGGCGATGTCGAGGACTAGACTCGCGTGGCTGATTCCTTCGGCATACATGATGTCGAACTCGGCCTGCTTGAACGGCGGCGCGACCTTGTTCTTCACCACCTTCACGCGCACGTGCGAGCCGATGACATCCTCCTTCTCCTTCACCGGTCCGATGCGGCGAATGTCTAGGCGGACGGACGCGTAGAACTTGAGCGCCTTGCCACCCGTCGTCGTCTCGGGATTGCCGAACATGACGCCGATCTTCTCGCGCAGCTGATTGATGAAGATGACCGACGTCTTGGAGCGTGCGATTGCGCCGGTGAGCTTGCGGAGCGCCTGGCTCATGAGCCGAGCCTGCAGACCGACGTGCGAATCACCCATGTCGCCTTCGATCTCCGCCTTCGGTACCAGCGCCGCGACGGAGTCGATGACGACGACGTCGATGGCGCCGGAGCGAACGAGGATATCGGCGATCTCCAGTCCCTGCTCACCGGTATCCGGCTGCGAGATGAGAAGATTCTCGACGTCCACCCCGAGCTTTCGTGCGTACTCGGTGTCGAGCGCATGCTCGGCGTCGATGTACGCTGCCACCCCGCCCGCGCGCTGGGCGTTCGCGACGACGTGGAGCGAAAGGGTGGTCTTGCCGCTGGATTCCGGGCCGTAGATCTCAGTGACGCGGCCGCGGGGAATGCCCCCGATACCGATCGCCGCGTCCAGGTTGATCGCCCCCGTGGGGATCGCTTCGACCCGCACCTTACTCTCGGTGCCAAGTCGCATGATGGATCCCTTTCCGCAGCTCTTTTCGATCTGCGTGATGGCCAGATTCAGCGCTTTTTTCTTGTCGTCCGTGATCGTAGAGACAGCCATCGTGCACACATCCTCTCGTTGGTCGTGAATACTCTGGCCAAGGACAATCGTACCGGAAACACCATCGCTTCGATACCCGAACAAAATACGAAGACGACGTGCTCGAATCAACCCGATCGCGCGACCTTGAACGCGTCCTCGACGTGCCGGACTCGCACCCGATCTCCCGTCATCAAAACGCCGACGACGTCGAACCGATAGGCTTCGTGCGGACGACCGTGACGGTCGATCCACACCTGGGCGGACTTTGTTAACTCCTTCTGCTTCCGCCAGTTGACTGCTTCGATCGGTTGTCCGAATCTGTCGCCGCGACGCGCCTTCACCTCCACGAACACGATCGTTCCCTCGCGCTCGACCACGAGGTCGATGTCCCGATGACCGGAGCGGAACCGGCGCTGAAGGACTCTCCAGCCGGTGCGGCGCAGCCACCGCTCAGCGATGCGCTCTCCGAGCTCTCCAAACGACTGCCTGGCCGTTGACATGGGGCGAAGCTAGGGGCGCCCTCGGCGCGCACCGGAATCAAAAACCCGCTGATCGTACCTAAAACGAAAGAGCCCGATCTCGGCACTCAGATCTCGCCTCTCAAGCGCGACCGACTGCGTTTTCAGCCCAGCTGAGAAGCCGCCAGCGCTGTGAGCTCGCAGCGTGCAGCATCGACGTCGATCGTCAGGTGACACCCTATCGACCACGAGTTCGCGAGCGCTGGCAGCCTACGAGCCGCCTGCTGACAGCTAACGACCGAGCTCTGAGCTCGTGCGAGCCGAGAGCTCATGCGCTGGCTGCTTCTCGGCTGGGCTCGAGAACGAGGTTCATCTTTTCAGCTCATTCCGCGCGCGGATGAGAATAGCGGGATCATTCGTCACGATCCCCTGAATGCCGTCCTCCCAGTACCCTTTCGCGACCAAAGGATCGTCGATCGTCCAAAGATGCGTGACGACTCCCGCCGGGCGAGCCGCGCGCGCCAGCGCCGTCACCGGAAGCGGAAGGCCGTAGTACCAGGGTGGAATGCACAGCGCGTCGTAAGGCACCGTCCGTACTCTGCCACCACCCAGCACCAGGCCGAGGAGACGCGCCACCTCGCTGGCCGAGGCTCCGGTTCGCCACGCTGGCCGCAGCGGCGCGACGGCGGCACCCTGCATCGAGGCAAACACACATCGGTCGTTTGCACCCGCGCGTGCGAGCGCCTCGGCCACCGGCTGTCCCGCTTCGGCAACCTTCACCTCGATGAGAAGAGGCATCCGAGGAAACGCGGCCAGGACCTCGTCGAAGGTGGGAATCGTGAGGCCGCGGCCACGGAAGGGGAACGTCGCGCCAGCGTCGCGAGAGAACCACGCGCCGGCGTCTGCCTTCCGAATCTGCGCGAGCGATTGCGCCGCCACCTCTCCGCCACGGTCGGTCGTTCTGGCGATCGTTCGGTCGTGAACGACGACCGGTATTCCGTCGCTCGTGAGCCTGACGTCGAGCTCCAGGGCGTCAACACCTAACGACGCAGCCTGCGCGAACGACTCGAGGGTGTTCTCCGGCGCGTGCGCGGGGTTGCCGCGGTGTCCGATGACGAGCCGCGCGGCGGGGTCAGTGAGCACATTCATCGTACGCTGGCGCCAGGCGCCTCGGGATCGCCTACTCGGGCAGGCGAGCGCTGGCCGGCACGAGCGCCGGATTGTCCGTCCGCAGCAGTACCCGGGTGAGCACCGCGCCATCCAGCTCGGGCAGAATCTGCTCGGCGCGGACGACGACCTGGCCCTGCTTCGTCACCCATAAGCGCTCCGACGCGCGCTCCGTCTCGACGCCAACGATCCAGCAGTCGAAGTCGCCCGCCGGGACCGTGACATGCTCCTCTCCTTCCACGGCGAGGGTGACGGGCACCTCCACCGCACCGCCAGAGTCGAGCAGGAGCACGCTCGCGGAATCGCGCCACGAGCTCGAGAGCGGCACGGCGGCGATCACAGCGTCCACGCCCATGGTGCTGACGAGCAGATCGCCACGGTTAGGCAGCACGACGTTCTGCCTTCCCAATGGTGATGTCATCGCGCCATAAATGCTGTCCGGCGTGAACTCGACGGCGACGTGCGCGACGCCCTGGCTCGCGATCCAGTGCAGCGGCCTGAGGTCGTCGCGCCTAACGACGAGCGAATCGCTGGCGGTCGTGACGCCCTGGGTACCCGCGCGCGCGAGCATCAGCGCGGGCGTGCCGGCGTAGTCCATCGCCGAGATGCCGAACTGCTGCTCGCCCATCGGCGAGCTGACCGTGTCGCGCATCATCAGCAATCGATAGGCGGATTGCATCGGCTGAAGCTTCATGGCGTCCAGCGCGAGCTTGCGCACCGTTGTGTCGCGCACTGATGGCGGCGTGACCGGCGGCGCAGCCTGCGCTCCGGCACGCACCGCGCCGAGCGCGGCGACGAATGCGACAATGCTTGCGCGAGACCACATGGTCATTGATACGCCACTCGGCTGGATTCGCTCCACGCAAGCACGTCAGCGCGGGCCGCAGATCCGCTCGATGTCATCGAGCCCCATGAGCACGTCACGAGGCTTGGAGCCGTCGGGCGGACCCAGGACGCCGGCGAAATGCAGCTGATCGATGATGCGCGCGGCGCGGCCGTAGCCGACCTTCAGCCGCCGCTGCAGCAGCGACGTCGATCCCTGTTGATGCTGAATGACCACCTCGGCGGCTTCGCGGAACAACTTGTCGCGATCCGCGATTTCCGGTTCGTCGTCGTCCAGCTTCCCTGACTCCTGGGCTTCGCGCTGGCGAACGGTTTCGAGAATGTCGGGCTCGTCGGATACCGCTGCCTCCGGCGATACGCCGAGCGCGGCGCGCTTTGCTTCGCGACGATCCTGATACCACTTCATGAGGTGCTCGGTATCGTCGCTGGCGAGATATGCTCCCTGCAGGCGCGATGGCTCGGACTTGCCCGGCGGGATGAACAGCATGTCGCCGTTGCCGAGCAGCATTTCAGCGCCGGCGCCGTCGATGATCGTGCGGCTGTCTACTTGTGAGGCGACGCGAAACGCGATGCGGCTGGGGAAATTCGCTTTGATGAGACCCGTGATGACGTTCACGCTCGGACGCTGCGTCGCGAGGATCAGGTGAATGCCCGTCGCGCGCGCCTTCTGCGCGAGCATCGCGATTGGCGTCTCGACCTCGCCCTGCACCGTCATCATCAGGTCCGCCATCTCGTCGATGACGACGACGATGTACGGCACGACTTCGCCAAGGTACGGGGGATTCTCCAGTCCGACGCCAGCGCCCTTTGGCAGCTTGAGCTCCGCGCCCTCGTGTACGCGTTTGTTGAAATCCTGAACATTGCGACAGCCGTTCGCCGCGAGCAGCTCGTAGCGCTCGTTCATCTCCATCACGGCCCACTTGAGCACCGCCGCGGCGTCTCGATTGTCCGTAATCACTTTGTGGCGAAGATGCGGGAGCGTGTTGTACACGGAGAGCTCCACCATCTTCGGGTCCACCATCAGGAAGCGCAGCGTCCGCGGCGTGTGGCGATAGATCAGGCTCGTGATGATCGTGTTCACGCACACCGACTTTCCCGATCCCGTCGCTCCGGCGATGAGCAAATGCGGCATCTTCGCCAGGTCGGCGATCACGGGTTTGCCCTCGAGATCCTTGCCTAACGCGATGGGAAGGGCGGCACGGGCGCTCTGATAATCGCGCGCCTCGATGAGCTCGCGGAAGGAGACGATCTCGGAGACGGGATTCGGGACCTCGACGCCCACGGCGCCGCGGCCTGGGATTGGCGCGACCACGCGGATCGACGGCGCGCGCATGGCGAGCGCGAGGTCGTTGGAGAGATTGGCGAACTGACGCACTTTCACTCCGGGCGCCGGCTCGACCTCGTATTGCGTCACGACGGGTCCCGTCGTTCGGCCAACCAGTTCCCCTTCGACGCGGAAGGTCCGCAGCGCATCCATGAGCTTTTCGCCCATCGCGTCGAGCTCGCGACGGCCAAGCTCCGCATTGCGCGGCTGCGGTGGGGAGAGCAGGTCAGTTGGCGGCAGCTCGTCGCCGACTACGGACGCTGTCTGGGCCGTAGCGTCGATCTCCCTCGCGATCTCGATCTCGCGTTCGGCTGCGAGATCGGAGCGGCTTCGTTTACGACGTCGCTTGTTGTCGGCACCCGCGTCAGCGCCGTCCGCGAAGCTGAACGACTCACCGCCACCAACGAGACCGGGCAACTCCTCGGGCGCAGGCTCGAGTGCCGCACCGGCAGCAACGAGAGCACCGGCGGCGGGAACTTCGTCCTTCTCCTTCTTCCGCCGACGCTTGGCAGGCGCAAAGGGATCGGCGTCGGCCACCGGCTGAGGCGCTCGGGAACGGTGGCCGATGAGCATCCGGATCGGATTCCACGCGAGCGTCGTCGCCGTGAGGGTGCTGATCGCGAGTACGACGACGACCCATGCGCCGATGAAGCCGAACCACTCGCGCCAATAGAACGAGAAGAACGAACCCCACAACCCAGCCAAGCGGCTATCCTCACCCAGTCGCACCGTGATCGCGAGGCCGATGGCGATCGGCATCACGGCCGCGAGGCCGGCGAAGAAGATCATCCACTTGCGATCCTGCGGCGAATCGAGGCGGCCGAAGAGGCGGAGCGAATGAACCGCCGGCACCAGGGGCGTGATCGCCGCGCCGGGCCAGCCGAGGAGCTTTACGAGCGGCCGCGCCAGCCACCAGCCAACCCAACCGACGTTCCCACGCACGTCCACACCGAAACGCAGCTGCGCGAGCGCGAGAACGCCCAGCGCCGCGGCCAGAAAGACGGCAAAGAGCAGGAGCGTGATGCCTGTCAGCTCGCGTTTGAGTGTGCTGCTCACTGGTGGCTGGTGATTGGTGGTTGGTGGCTGGTGGTTGGTGGTTGGTAGCTGAGGGGCTAGGGTCTAGGGGCTAGGGCCACGCGCAGAGATGGTCGCCGCCGGCCCTAGCCCCTAGACCCTAACCCCTTTTCATCGCTCTCGCTCCGGACCCAACTTCGTAATTTGCCGGTCTTGATAGATCGGAATGATCGGAAATGCATCGATAGCTGCACAGTCCCCGAGGTCGTCGCCGTAACCTGCCTCACTCAATGCCCGGCCGTGGGCGGACGCCGAGAAGAGCCGCATCAGGTTGTCGCTATAGCGGCGGTCGAGAAGCATCGCGGCGAAGGCCGCGTCATTTACGGAGATATCGGTGCGCCGCCGCATGGCGTGGTGAACATACCGTCCGGCGCAGGCAGCGTCTTCGAGGGAGAACTGTTTGTCGCGTCCAGCGCAGAGAATCGCCACGTCCGTCCCACCTCGAAGGGCCGCGCGCAACATCGTCAGCACGGCTGAGAAGTTGACGTACGACCCGATCACGACGTCACGCGGGCCCTGGAGAGCCGAGATGGCCGCGGTTCCGTTCGTCGTGCTCAACAACACCGTCTTGCCTTCGACCGCCTCGCGCGTGAACTCCCGCGGTGAGTTCCCCAGATCGAATCCGAGAATTGGCCTCATCTGGCGCTCACCCGCGAGCTTCACCTCCGACCGCTCGAACGCCTTGGCTCGCATCACCACCTCGTCGGTGCTGTCGAGGGGAATGACGGCTCGGGCACCATTGGCAAGCGCGGTGGCGATGCTCGTCGACGCCCGCAGCACGTCGATGACGACGACAACTCGTCCCGCGGCGTCGCCAGGCGTGAGCCCGGCGGTGCCGAAGAACACGTCGATGCGCACTTAGGCCGGCTCCTTCATCAGCTGGCTCTCGCGCTCGAGGAATTTCGTGTCGAAGTCACCCGAAACGAATCGTTCGTTCTGCATGACGCGGGCGAGGAATGGAATCGTCGTCGTGACGCCCTCGATGATGAAGCTCTCGAGAGCGACGACCATACGCGCAATGGCTTCGCTCCGGTCCCGCCCCTGGCAGATCAGCTTGGCCAGCAGCGAGTCGTAGTACGGCGGCACAGTGTAGCCGTCGTACACATGACTATCCAGTCGCACGCCCGGTCCGCCGGGCGGGTGATAGGTCGTGATCCGCCCGGGCGACGGCTGAAAGTTGCGCGCTGGATCCTCGGCGTTGACGCGAACCTCGATCACGTGGCCGCGCTGTGGGGGCAGCTCGCTCATGCTCAGCGGTTCGCCGGCGGCAACGCGGATCTGCTCCTTCACGAGATCCACGCCGTAGAGCATCTCGGTCACCGGATGCTCCACCTGGATTCGCGTGTTCATCTCCATGAAGAAGTACGAGCCGTCCTCGTCGAGCAGCATCTCGATGGTGCCGGCACCGACGTAATCGATCGCCTTGGCCCCGGCGACCGCCGCCTCTCCCATCGTCGCGCGGAGCGCTGCGTCCACCGCCGGACTCGGAGACTCCTCGATCAGCTTCTGGTGACGACGCTGCACCGAACAGTCACGCTCGCCGAGGTGGATCACGTGGCCATGGCTGTCGCCGAGAATCTGGAACTCGATGTGGCGCGGTCGCGTGAGATACTTCTCGACGTATACATCCCCGTTCCCAAAAGCGCTCAGCGCCTCGGATCGCGCCAGCTGAAAGGATCGACCGAAATCGTCCGGATCCTTCGCGACGCGCATTCCCTTGCCACCGCCGCCCGCTGCCGCCTTGATGATGACGGGAAACCCGATCTTGTTGGCGAAGGCGAGCGCTTCGTCCACATCCTCCACCGGCCCCGGCGTGCCTGGAATGATTGGCACCCCGACCGCGGCCATCGTCTTTCGTGCCTGGGCCTTGTCGCCCATGGTGCGTATCTGCTCGGCGGTCGGCCCGATGAACGTGATCTTCGACGCGGCGCAGATCTCCGCGAACTCCGCATTCTCGGCGAGAAAGCCGTAGCCCGGGTGAATCGCGTCCGCGCCGGTGATCTCCGCGGCCGCGATCAGCCGCGGAATGTTGAGATAGGAGTCGCGCGCCGGGGGCGGCCCGATGCAGACATCGTCATCGGCGAAGCGCACGTGGAGCGACTCGCGATCCGCATCGGAATACACCGCGACGGTCTCGAGTCCCAGCTCGCGGCAGGCGCGAATGACACGTAAGGCAATCTCGCCACGATTGGCGATGAGTACTTTGGAAAACATCGCGAGGGGTTGAGGCTAGGGACTAGCGGATCGGGCGATTGTCATCCCGAGCGAAGCGAGGGATCTGCTTTTGAACAGTCTTGCGAAAAGCAGATTCCTCGTCGCTTCGCTCCTCGGAATGACAACCCGCCAGAACCCGCCCGCCAAATCTAGCTATTCCCCTCGCCTTCGAAGCCCGCCCAGGTATTGTCGCTCGTGCCGGCGACCCCCTGGACGCGCAGGGCGAACTCCCCTGGGCTCGTCGCGAAGAAGACGGCGCTCTCGTACGAGATGATGCCTTTCGTGTACCAGCCCATGAGCGACTGGTCGAAGCTCTGCATCCCGTACTGCACCGTGCCTTCCTTGATGAGATCCGGAATGTTCAACGTCGCGTTCATGTCGCGGATGTTGTCGCGAACGGCGGCGGTGTTGATCAGGATCTCACACGCCGGGATTCGTCCCGGCTTGTCGGCGCGCGGTACGAGACGGAGCGACACGACCGCCTGGAGCGCCGTTGCCAGCGAGAAGCGCACTTCCGCCTGCTGGTGTGGCGGATAGAACGACAGCACGCGGTTGATGGTCTGCGTTGCGTCCGTCGTGTGGAGCGTCGAGAAGACGAGGTGGCCCGTGTCGGCCGCCTTGAGCGCCGTGTCGAGAGTTTCGATATCTCGAATTTCACCGATCAGGACGACGTCCGGATCCTGTCGCAGCACGCGCCGCAGCGCCTGACCGAAATTCGCCGTGTCGGTTCCTACTTCGCGCTGGTTGATATGGCAGTTGATGTCGCGATGCAGGAATTCGATCGGGTCTTCGATGGTGATGATGTTCGCGCGACGATGTTCGTTGACGTGCTGAATCATCGCCGCGAGCGCGGTGGATTTGCCTGACCCCGTAATACCTGTAACGAGCACGAGGCCACGCGGCTTCATGGCGATTTCTTCCAGGACCGGCGGCAGGTTGAGCTCTGCGATTGTTCGGGCCTGATACGGAATCGCGCGCATCGCGTAGCACAACGACCCGCGCTGCTGGTACAGGTTGACGCGGAATCGACCGATGCCGGGGACGCCGATGGCGAAGTCACACTCCTTTTCTTCGGCGAACTGCTTCACCTGCCGGGGCGTCATCAACTGTTCGGCGAGGGCCTTGAGGTCCTCAGGCCGCATCGGTGGCCGGCCGAGGGGCTCGAGCTCACCATTCACGCGCAGCGTTGGCGGGCGGCCGACTTTGAGGTGCAAGTCGGACGCATTCCGCTGAATCAGCTCCTGCAGCACGGACTTGAAATTGAAGCCCGAGGTGGCTGATTGCAGCGGCGCCGGCGGAGCGGCCGTCCCGGCCGCTGCGCGCATTGGACTAGCCATTAGGATCGATTCGGAAAAGCACCTGTCCGTATTCCACGGGCTGCGCGTCCTGTGCAGCGATCTCGCGGAGTACCCCTGCGTACTCCGACTCGATCTCGTTCATGATCTTCATCGCCTCGATGATGCAGAGGATCTGCCCCTTCGCCACCCGGTCGCCAACCTCGACGTACGACTTGGAGCCCGGCTCCGGCGATTTGTAGAACGTCCCCACCATCGGCGACTTCACTTCGAGTAGCTGTGTCTTGGACGCTTCTGCCCTACTCGGCGTTTCGGTCTCGTTCATCGCCGGCAATCCCTCGGCGGGCGTCGACCTGGCCGGAGCCGCGGCCGGCATCATCGCGGGAACCGGCATGGGAGCCGCGACCTGCACCGTTCCCCGCTGCTGGGGGCTCTTCGAGATTCGGATCTTCATCCCCTTGTCGGACGAGATCTCGATCGAATCCACGGTGGACTCATCGATCATCTCGATGAGCTTTTTCACATAGCGAAGGTCGATCAAGGAAGAATTGGGAAGAGGTTGGGGCAATTGATCAGGGACTCAGCCCGGTATCTCGATCAGTTCCCGAGTGAACCTCGTGAGGATCCGCGGGCCCGCGGCATCCAGAACGACATCGTCCTCGATGCGTACTCCGCCCCACCCCGGGCGGTACACCCCTGGTTCGATCGTCACCACGGCGCCTTCGGCGAGGGCGCCCTCGGCCGAACGCGCCAGGCGCGGCGCCTCGTGCACCTCGAGGCCGACGCCATGTCCGAGGCCGTGGCCGAACAGGTCACCGTAGCCGCGCCGCTCAATGTAGCCACGCGCGATGGCGTCGGCATCGCGGCCGGTCATGCCAGCGCGAATGTCCTGCGAAGCCTGTTCATTGGCTTGGCGAACGACGTCATATACCAACCGCTGCTCATCCGTAGCATGCCCGACGACGACGGTGCGGGTGATGTCGGCGCAGTACCCTTCGACTTCGGCACCAAAGTCGAGGAGCAGGAGGTCGCCTTCGCGGACTCGCGCCGACGACGCTCGGGCGTGCGGCAGCGCCGAGCGCGCGCCGGCGGCGACGATCGACGGAAATGGAAAGCCTTCGCTGCCCTCGTCGCGCAGGGCGCGCTCGAGCACGCCGGCGACCTGGAGCTCGCTCATGCCAACGCGCACCTCGGCCAGCGTTCGCTCGAGGGCTCGCGTGGCGACGCCCGCGGCGCGCTCGATGAGCTCGACCTCGTTAGGGTCCTTCCGCTCGCGCAGCGTCTCGACGAGATCCAGCGTCGGACGCCATTGCCAGCGGGCGCCGGCTTCCATCAACCGCTGGAAGTCTCGGTGGAGAAGATGAGCGGACTCGAAACCGATGACCTGAAGGCCAGACTGTTGCGACAGCTGCTGCCAGAGACCGGTCCACAGACTCTGCGGCTCGATCAACACCCGAGCCGCGTCGCCCACCTCTTCGCCGGCCTGCGTCTGATAGCGGAAATCGGTGATCAACACGATGTCACGCTGGCTCACGAGCAGCAGCGCGCTCGAGCCGGCAAAGCCTGTCAGATACCGAACGTTGGGGAGACTGGTGACGAGGAGCGCGTCGACGTGGGCAGCCGTTAGGCCGTCGAGCAGTGCGGTCAGCCGCTGGCGTCGTTGATCAGACGCGGGCGACACGGCCTTCCCCGGAGCGAGCCGTCAATCGTGCCGCGAGTCCGCGCAATGCGAGATCATAGCCGAAAGTACCCAGCCCACAGATCACGCCGATGGCGGCTGGAGCGAGCATCGAATGTCTGCGCTCGGGCTCGCGAGCGTACACGTTCGAGATGTGAACTTCGATAAAGGGCATGGCCACGCCCGTCAGCGCATCGCGGATCGCCAGACTCGAGTGACTGTACGCGCCGGCGTTGACGATTGCCCCGTCGACGCGCCCGCGTAGCCCATGAATGTACTCGACCAATTCGCCTTCGCCGTTGCGCTGCACGAACTCGAGCGTGACGCCGAGATCGCGCGCCACGTCGTGAAGGCGGCGCTCGACATCGTCGAGCGTCTCTGTGCCGTACACGGAGGGCTCACGAACGCCGAGCAGATTGAGGTTCGGACCGTTGATGATCGCGATCCTCACGACTTTTTCAAACCTTCGAGCCAGGCGTTGAACTGCTGGATGTCATCGCTCAATCCGGCGCTCTCCCCTGCTCCTGCGTCGGCATCGGCGGCAGCGACGTCTTGCTGCGCCTGCTCGGAGAAGAACTGATCGAACGAGAACGAGGACGGAGCCATGTTGCCGGCAGCCGGTGTGGCGTGGCGGAACACGTGGTCCAGCGAGAGCTCGGTGGCTGCCGGCTTCGAGGGACGCCCAGTGAGCGACGGCGAATCAGGCCGGGTATTCTCCTCCGGCACCTCGGCCCGAGCCAGGTCGGCCGCAGGAGAGTGGCTGGCGTGTACTTCCTTCTCCGCGCCAGCGAATAGCTCGTGAAGGGAGCCGCCGACGGTGCTCGCCCCGCCCGTGGCCGCTCGTGGCTCGTTAGGCGCTTCACCGGCGGGATCCGCCGCCGGCGGGGCGTTCCCGTCGTTCGCAATCTCCCCGGACTGGACACGGAAGCTGGCGATCGAGCCGAGGAAGTCGCGAATCGTCGGTCCCGCATCCGCGACGGCTTCAGCGGCCGACTCGGTTGCAGCACGCGACGGTTCTTCGTTAGACCCGGCAGTGTCCTCGAGCGCCTTCAGCCGCCCGGCCAGCGCTGCGTCGTTAGGGTGCAGCTGCACGAGCTGCCGATACACCTCGATCGCCTGGTCGTGGTGTCCCTGCCTGACGTAGAGCTCGGCCATCGTCTCCGTGACGAAGGCGGTGTTCGCGTCGGGCGCGGCAGCGCGCGCGGGCTCTGCTTCGAGGAAGGGCAGAGGCGCCGCGGATGCCGGCGGCGGCGGCGCGGGCTCGGCACTCGTTAGGCCTTCGAGGAACGGCAGATTGAACGATGCCGGCGGCGCATCGGCCGCCTCCCCAGCACTGGCCGGCTCCGCCGATTTCGCGGCGCGAGGCTCCTCTCTGGCGCTGAGGAGCGGCGGCTCCTCTGGTCTGCCCTGCGTGCCGCCAAGCACATCCTCTCCCTCGTGAATCAGATCGAGGCGATCGTCACCGGGGGGAGCTGTGGGCGAGGTCGGCGCCGCTGTCGAAGGTGCCCCGGACGTGAAGAGCTTCGCGATGTCGTCGAAGCTGCTTTCCGAAGGAGCCGAGGTGAGTGGATCCGTAACAATTGGATCCGAACCGGCCGTCGCGCCTGACTCGGATGAGCCGGTCGCGGCGCTGATCGCGGATTCTACTGACAGGGAGCCGTCCACAACTCCTGCCGACGTTTCACTGCCAGACGCCACTGTGTGGCCGGCTGAAGCAACGTCGCTCTCGAGCGAGTTCAGGATTCCGGCAATTTCTTCGTTCCGGGGATCCGAATCGAGTACGCGACGGTACCAAGCTCCAGCCGTCTCGGTGTCACCGTGCGCTCGCGCGATATCGCCGAGGTGGCGAAGGGCGATGAGGTTTTCGGGGTCGAGCGCGAGCGCGGTCTCGAAAACGCTCCGTGCTTCATCGTGCCGGCCAGATTCGAAAAGAGCCTGGCCGTACACGATGTGGCCGCTCATGTGGCCTGGCTGTTGGGGCAAGAACTCCTGGCAAATGAAGATGGCTTGGTCGAAGTCGCCAATCTTCCGGTATTCGTTAGCGAGCGGAGCGAAATACCGACGAGGATTCTCGTCGAATTTCTTCCGGAGCTCATCGATGCGCGAAGTACCGGCCATGGAAGGGTCTGACGGTCAGGCTGCAGGGGGCGGGCGGAAGTCCGGAAAATACATTCCGCCGAGTTAGCAAGTCAATCAGGAAGTGCCGCGCTCACTTGATTTTACCTCATCGCCGCTCGTACTTTTCACAGCTTCTACCTGCCACTTTCCCGCCTTTGAGGAGTATCGTTCCGTGCTGCAACAAATGCGGAGCTCCGCGAAATACATCTGGCTGTTCATCGCCCTCGCATTTGTCGGCGTTTTCCTGTTCGCGCAGACCTCCGGCCTCCTTGGTCGTGCCACGGTAACCCCTACCACCGCCGTCGCCGTCGTCAACGGGCACGAGATCCTGTACAACGACTACGTACAGCGCTACACGAACGAGGAGCAGAACCAACAGCAGGGCGGCCGATCGCTCTCCGAGGATGACAACCGACGGATCCAGAACGCGACGTTCGACCAGATGGTGATGGAGATTCTACTCCAACAGGAGTACGAGCGTCGAGGCATCGTCGTCACGCCGGACGAGATCGCGGAGTACGCGAAGTTTGCGCCTCCCCCGTTCGTGCAACAGATCCCCGATCTCCTCACCGACGGTCAGTTCGATATGCAGAAGTACCAGCGTCTGCTCTCGAGCTCATACGCCAAGTCGTCGGGTCTCCTGGCGATGATCGCGCAATACTTTCAGACCGAGGTCCCTCGCCGGAAGTTGTACGATCAGATCAGCAGCGGCGTGTTCGTGACGGACGCGGAGCTCTGGCGCATCTGGCGAGACCAGCACGATAGCGTGCAGGTGAGCTACGTGGCGTTCAAGCCGCAGGTGGACAGCGCGGCCAAGATCTCCGACGCCGATCTGCGCGCGTACTTCGACAAGCACAAGGACGATTTCAAGCGTCCGGGACGTGCGGTGCTCTCGGTGATCGAGATTCCGCGCCTCGTGACCCCCGCGGACAGTGCGGCGGTGCGCAACCACGCCGTCGCCCTTCGCAACGAGATTGTCGGCGGGGCCAAGTTCGAGGACGTCGCGAAGCGAGAGTCCGCGGACACGGCGTCCGGCTCGCGCGGTGGTGATCTCGGTCGGGGACCGCAGGGACGATTCGTTCCCGAGTTCGAGAAGGCGGCGAACACGCTCAAGGTCGGCGAGATCTCCCAGCCGGTGCTGACGCAGTTCGGCTATCACCTCATTCGCCTCGACGAGCGAAAGGGGGACACGCTCGGGCTGCATCACATTCTGCTTCGTATCCAGCCGAGCGATTCGAACGAGGCTCGGATCGATCGTAAGGCGGATGAACTGTCGAGAGCCGCGGCGACTACGGAGCAAGGCTCGAAGCTGGATAGCGCGTCGAAGCATCTCGGCCTTCCCATCATCAAGGTCGTGGCAGTGGAAGACGAGCCGGCATCGTACCAGGGCCGGCAGATTCCGAGCGTGAGCGCGTGGGCGTTCGGAGGTGTGCATGTCGGCGAGACCAGCGAGTTGTTCGATGACGAGAGCGGCTATTATCTGGCGCGACTCGATTCGCTGAGCCAGGGTGGAGAGCCAAAATTCGAGAACGTCAAGGACCTCGTTAGGCAGCAGGTGGCGCACAACCAGGCGCTGGACCGCGAGATGACGCCCGCGCAGAAGCTCGCCGACGCCGCGGCAACGAGTGGGCTCGACGCGGCGGCCGCGGCGCAGAAGCTCCAGGTGCAGCAGTCGCCGATGTTCTCGCGCGGCATGTTCGTGCCTGGCATTGGCCAGTTCAACGAGGCGGTGGGGACTGCGTTCGGCTTGCCCGTTCAGGCGGTGAGCGCACCAGTGAGGACGAATGACGCCATCTTCGTCTTGCGCGTCGACCGCCGCGTTCAGGCGGACAGCGCAGAGTGGCGCAAGCAGGTTCCGCAGCAGAGGCAGGCGCGGATGAGCCAGGTCCAGCAGCAGCGCGTGCAGATGTTCATGCAGGACCTACGGCAATCGGCGAAGATCGACGACCGTCGGAAAGAATTGATGGTCAACTCGCGTCGCGCGCAGACTTAAGAAAAGATTGTTGCACCAGGGAAGCATCGCGACGTCGACAGCCAGTCCAGGGGCGAGGTGTCAGCATCGAGTCGACTGGCGTGAGATAAACGGCGGCGTGAGGCATCAGAAAACCTGACGACTGAAGCCGCTCTCGATCTGACGCCCGTTACCGCGATGCTGAGACCTCGAACCTGGACTGGTTCAGCGACGTCGCGATCTTCCCTCGGGTGACTCAGAGCGACAGAGAACTCGAACGAATGCAAAAAGGTCCGGCCGTATTGGCCGGACCTTTTTCATTGGCTGAACAGTCGAGACAATCAGCTGAGTAACCGCTTCGGCTCGGGTCGAGCTTCTTCGTCGCGGTGCGCGACTGGCTCGCGGTCGGCCGCGGTGAGGCGCTCGCTGCGGACTTCGGGCTCAGGCTCGCGAATCTGACGGTCGACATCGCTGATGTTTCGCTTGAATTCGCGAATTCCCTTCCCGATCGACGCTCCGATCTCCGGGACCCTGCGCGCGCCAAACAGCACGAGCACGATGACCAGAAGCATCAGCATCTCGGTAAATCCAAAGTTTCCGAAATTCATATCCTTCTCCTAGAAAAGCGAACGCGCGATCAGATAAGCGACCAAGACACCGACGAGGCTCAACAGCGAAACATCGAGGGCGACAGGCCCTATAGCGAACTTGAGGATTACGAGGTCAATGTGCAATGGCCCCAGCTCGGGTGTAACTCCCGTCGTCAGGAATTCCTTGACGGCGCCCGCTGGGAGAAATCGCCGAGCGACCTGCGTGAGCAAGCCGCCGACTACGAATCCTATACTGAGGACCAGGGCATGAAACCCCGGACGATGCTTCGAGGATCCACGAGGGGGACCAATCATTAGGACCGCCGATCCATGACGTAAGAGATGGCGTCCGTCAGAGCTGACCGGACTGGACTATCGGGAAGGGGTTCCAACGCGTCTTCTGCCTGCTGGGCGAGCTGTTCGCCTCGCAACCGAGCCGCATCGATTCCGCCGGCATCGGCGACGATGGCGACGATGTCAGCGATCAGCTGGTCATGCGGCTCCTCGGTTGCGAAGAGCTCCTCTACACGGGCCCGGCTGCTCGGCGAGAGCTGGGGGCGCGCCAGAATCAACGGCAGCGTCACCTTGTGCTCGCGCAGGTCCAGCCCGGATGGCTTGCCGGTAACGGCAGAGTCGGAGGTGTAGTCGAGGATGTCATCCGCGATCTGGAACGCCATGCCGAGCAGTTCGCCATAGCGAGCCAGATTGGAGCGGTACTTCGGGGCGCCGCAGAGGGCGCCGGTCTCGCAGGCCGCCGAGAGCAGCACCGCCGTCTTCGCGCGAATGAGCGCGAGATAATCGCTCTCGGAGAAATCGAGGCCGTCGAGCGCGCCGAGCTGGCGCATCTCACCAATCGTCAGCTCGTTCGCGACCGTGGTGAGAATTCTCAGGAACTCCAGATCGCCGACTTCCACCAGCGCGCGATGCGCGCGCGTGTACAGGAAGTCACCCATGATCACCGACACCTGGTGACTGAAGAGCGAGTTCACCGTCGGCAATCCGCGTCGCAGTACGGAGTGATCGACGGAGTCGTCGTGCACCAGCGTAGCGAGATGCATGAGCTCCACGACGGCAGCCAATTTGACGGCGCGCGGATCGGGAGAGCCGGTGACGGCGCTCGACAACAGGGTGAGTGTCGGGCGAAACATCTTGCCGCGCATACGGAGTAGATGCGCGCTCACCTGCTCGATCATCGGCAGATCCGAGACGACGATCCGGTGCATCTCGTTCACCACGAGCTCGAGCCGATCGCGCACCGGCGCCTGAATCGCCCGCAAGGCATCCGTTGCGGGTGTTCGCTGTCGCGCCGTCGTACTCATCGCGCTACGCGCTCCACTTCACTGATTCGCTCCACCACGTCTCGGAATTCGATATCGACCACGAATACTCGTTGATAATAGCCAAGCGCTTCCTCGGGATGATTCAGCGCCTGAGCCGCACGTCCACAAAGATACAGTACACCGACGAGCTCTTCGTCGCTGTAACTACCCTCACCGAGTGCTCGCGCGAGCACGGTAGCAGCGATCGCGTACTGCTCCTTCTCGATGAAGCATTGTCCGATCGCCTCGTATGTCGGCAGGCGATTGCTCGGCGCCTTGAGGGCCTTCTGGAATTCAGCAATGGCCTCGTCGACGAGTCCCATCTCCTTGAACGCAATTCCGAGATCGTAGTGACTCTGGTAGTCCTCCTGCGACACGTTCTCGGCAATCCCCTGCTTGAACTTCTTCAGCATGTCGGCGAAGTCAGCCTCCTCGTCGCCGGTCGGCTCCTCTTCGTTCACGATCATGCGCGTGCTCTTTGGAGCATCCTCCACGCGCAGCAACTCCCCGAGGTTGACGAAGCCGCCGTCGCCCGGCCGCGGCGCGGGATCCGCATTCCGCGTCCGTACGGGCGACGCGAGTGGACCGCGCGCCGGTTGCTTTCGCACAGGCGTCGCCGGCTCGGGCGCCGGCGGCTCGATTTTGATCGATTCGAGCGCGGCCTGCGCGCGGATGTCGTCCGGTGCGAGATCGAGCACACGCTGGTAGACGGCGCGCGCTTTCTCTCCTTGCTGCGCGTTGAGCAGGGCGCCAGCGAGCGCGAGATACGCTTCGATCAGCCGAAGCTTGTCGTTCGTTCGGAATGCGTACTCGACGCGCTTTTGATGGAAGCGCACCGTCTCTGGCGCGAGCCGCGCAATCTCCTCGGCAAGCGATGATGCGAGATCCAGCTCGTTCGCGCGCTCCGCACCCATCATCGCGGCCTCGAGCTCGTGAATGCCGCCTTCGCGGTCGCCCGACTCGAGCATCGCTTCGGCGAGCTCGCGGCGTAACGACCAGTTGTCGGGATCCGCTTCGACGCTCGCGTGGAGCGTCTCCACGGAGTGTTCAGCGGAAATTGTCTTCGGCCGCAACGATGCCGGCCCCTGCGGAATTGGCGGCAGATCCTCGATGCCTATCGAGGGATCGAAATCGAGCAGAGGGGGAGGCTCGTCGCCTGACGCGAGCGGATCGTCGAGACCTATCGCGTCGGAGCGAAGCAGCGGCGGCACCTCGCCGATATCACCAAGGCCGGTGCCGAAGTCGCTGCTTGCGTTCTGCTGCCAGAACGCCCCCTCGGAGCCGCCATCCTCGTTAGGTGAGATGTCGACGTTGATGCTCGACGAGTCGTGCGAGATCGAGAGGTCGAGGGGGTCATTCGAGCCGGAATCGAACGATTGATTCTCGATCGTTTGTCCTCCCGGCTCGAACGGCGGGGCGTGGCTCTGCTCCTCGACGGGGTCGCCCTCGAGGAGATCGTGCTCGGGAAGGAGCGACGCGCTCGCCTCCTGCTCGATGATCGACGGCGGTCGCGGAGGCGGCTTCTCCTCGAACGCCGTCGGCTCGATGTCGAGCGACGGAGTCGAGTCGGCGGAGGAGCTGCTGGGCGAGTCCATGCTCGTCGTCTCGAAGCCGGCGAGCGGCGCCGCTGCCTGGGTATCGACTTCCGGCTCGGGCTCGGGCGCCGGTGGCGGTGGCGCTGGTGCCGGCACTTTGGGACGCACTGCTCCGGCGCGGCCGGCGCTTGCGGGCGGCGCAGCCGGCGGTTTCCTCTCCTCTTCGTCTTCCCCGCTATCGAGCAGCGGAAGGTCAGCGACCGCCGAGGACGTCGGCGCGCGAGGCGGCTGCCTCTTGGGGGGCGGACCGGCGGGCGGTGCCTGCTTTGGCGCTCGCGGAGGCGGCATGTCGCCGAGATCGAGAAAAACGAGATCGCCGCCACGACCGGCGCGAGCGTCTGCCTGCGCGCGTGGCTGCGCGGCAGGATCGAGGGCTTTCATACGCTCGTGAATCGCGTGCGCTTCGTTCTGCTTGCCCTCGGAGTTGTACTTCGCCCACAACGTCTGGAGCTGCTCGATCGCCTCGTCTTTGCGGTCCAGCTTCGAGAGTTGATCCGCCAGCATGAGGCGGATGTCGTCCTGGCCGGGACAGAGGTCAGCGAATTCCTTCAACGAGCGGAACGCTTCGTCGAGATTCCCCGCCTTCTGCATCCGGTCGGCGTACTCGAGGAAATTCTGCTTCGCGTCCATTGTGAAGCCCTTGTGCGCGCTGATCTTGCCTAACGTGTAGTAGACCGAGGCGCGACCCGGCGAATGGCGCAGAATCTTGTTGCAGAGCGCGATGGCGTTGTTGTAAAAGCCGCCATCGACGTAGCGCACGACCGCGCGCTCGTAGTAGTCCACGGCATCGGCGACGTTGCCCTGCCTCATCATCAGATCGCCGACGCGGTTGAACAATGAAACGTCCAGCTCCGCGGCGTTCTCATCGAAATTGTCGAGTAGCTCGACGTATACGGCGAGCGCCTTCGCGAAGTCTTTCTTGAGCTCGAAATCTGCCGCCTTTTTCTTCAGCTTAGCGACGTTCGACATCAAGGTCCTGGCGGGCTCCGCGGCGGAACAGTATTCCGCGACGAGGTGGGAAACGGACGGGTTAACTTAGTTGTAAGTGACGTGGGTGACAACTTTTGCCTCGCACCCACGTCCCCAGGCAGCGACGATCGCCGTACCAGTAGGGCAACTCTCCCACATCGTCGATCTCGAAGAGCGCGAGATCCGCCGAGAAACCCGGGCTCAGTTGGCCGACGGAGCCGGCGAGACCCACCGCCGCAGCTCCATTTACCGTCGCCGCGAAGATGCATTCGCTGACCGTGAGACGCAGCTGGCTCAGGCCAAGCGTGAGGATCAGCGGAAGATTCGGCGTCGGCGAGGTGCCAGGATTGAAATCGGTCGCCAGCGCCACCGGCACCCCAGCTTCGATCAGCTGCCGAGCCGGCGCTCGCGTCTGTTTTCCCAGAAAGAGCATCGTCCCCGGCAGGAGCGTTGCGATGGTCGACGTCGCGGCGAGCGCGCGAATGCCGGCCTCCGAGATTGCGCCGAGATGATCGGCGGAGGTGGCCCCCAACTCCGCCGCGAGCTCGGCACCGCCGCAGGAGGTCAGCTCGTCCGCGTGCAATTTGAGAAGGAGGTTGTGCTCACGCGCGGCGAGCAGGATTCGACGGCTCTCGGCGACGGTGTATACGCCGGTCTCGCAGAAGACGTCGGCAAATCGCGCCAGGCCCTCGCGCGCCACGAGGGGAATCATCTCGTGCACGAGGGCGTCGATGTATGCCTGACGAGCCGCCGCCGAGCTGCGATGCTCGAGTGGGATCTCATGGGCGCCCAGGAAGGTCGGCACGATTCGCATCGGCAGCTCGCGCGCGAGCCGTGCGATCACGCGCAGCGCTTTCAGCTCGTCATCGAGGGTGAGGCCGTAGCCCGACTTCACCTCGACCGTCGTTATGCCATATGAGGCGAGCCGCTGGAGCCGACCCCGCGCCAGCTGGGTGAGCTCGTCTTCGTCGCGCGCGCGAAGATCGCGGACGGAAGAATGGATTCCGCCGCCCCGCGCGGCGATCTGCATGTAGTCGAGCCCGAGGGCTCGCATCTCCTGCTCGTCCGCCCGCGCACGACCGAAGATCGCGTGCGTGTGCGAGTCCACGAGCCCCGGCGTCAGCACGCCACGACCGCAGTCGATCTCCTCCGCGTCAGGGTAACTGCGACGCAGCTCGGCTTCCGGCCCGACGGCGGCTACCCGATCGCCGGTGATGACGACGGCCCTCCCCGGCAGCGTTTCGAGCTTGCTCATCTCGGCGCCGCGGCGAGCGCGGGCCGGCCCGGCACAGGTGACCACCTGCGCGGCATTGACGAAGATCCGCGATTGCACGCCCTATCCCGCGACGGTCGAGCCCATGACGTCCCGGACGCGAGAAAAACGCAGCGGCGCCTGCGCCTCGCCGCGACAGGCGTAGTAGCACGCGTTGCAGTCGATCGGCTGGTAGCCGCGATAGTCTCGCCAGTGAAAGTCCGTCGGAAAATCGGGACAACGCTTCACCCGTCCTGTTGGATCGACGTGGATGGTGCGAATTCCCGACCGACAGGGCTCGTGCATCTCGCCGCGCACATAACGAGGGAGCTGCTCGAGATAATAATCCGAGTTCGTGATGACCCCGCGACGCCGGCGTTTGAAGGCAAGGAGCTCGGCAACGAGCGCGTCGAGCGCGGCGAAGTCCCGATCTTCGACGAGAAAGTCGCGGTTGCCGTTCTTGGTGTCGGTGTACACGCTCAGATTCACGCCACAGCCGAGCTGCGCCGCGCGCTCGACGATCGGTCGGATCTGGTCGATGTTGTCGTTGCGGATGACGGTGTTGAACCGGATGTTGTCGATACCCAGCTCGCGGAGGCGAGGCAGCGTATTGAACAACTTCGTCGTGAGGCCGGGAATGCCGCGCGCGCGATCATGCCGTCCGTCGAGGTAGTCGAGCGAGATGTTGAACTGATTAACTCCCGCCCTCCATAACGACAACGCCCGCTCCGGCGTGAGCATCGCGCCGTGCGTGATGAGCATGATGTACTTGAGTCGTATCGCGCCGGCGACGCCGGCGACGAGATCCTCGAGATCCCCACGCAGGAGCGGCTCGCCGCCGGTGAACGTCACCAGCATCGGATTGAAGAAGCGCGCCGCGTCGGCGAACGTGCTCACCTCATCGGCGCGCGCGCTGGCGTCCGTGCGCCAATAATCGCAGAACGAGCAGCGCGCGTTGCAGCGGAGCGTCACCTCGAAATGCACGAGCACCGGCCGGCGCCGCAGCGTGAGCCAGGCGTACTTCGCCAGGAACATCGCGACGTGATGAGGCTTGAACCTCGCCGAGAGCACGAGCTATTCGTCCATCGGCAGGCGAATGCCGTGACGGCGCGCCGTCGCGCGGGCTTCGGCGTATCCGGCGTCCGCATGCCGCGCAACGCCAATCCCGGGGTCGTTGGTGAGCACGCGCTCGAGTCGCGTGCGCATCTCCGACGTGCCATCGGCGACGATGACCTGGCCGGCGTGCAACGAATTGCCGATGCCAACGCCACCACCATGATGAAAGGACACCCAGGAGGCTCCGCTCGCGGTGTTCAACAGCGCATTGAGGATGGGCCAATCGGCAATCGCGTCGCTCCCGTCCTTCATCGCCTCCGTTTCCCGGAAGGGTGAGGCGACGCTGCCGGTGTCGAGGTGATCGCGTCCGATGACGATCGGCGCCCTGAGCTCTCCCTTCGCGACGAGATCATTCAGCGCGACACCGAATCGCGCCCGATCCCCCTGCCCCAGCCAACAGATGCGCGCCGGCAGCCCCTGGAAGTGTACTTTCTCGCGGGCGAGCTCGATCCACCGTCGAAGATGCGCGTCTTCGGGAAAGAGCTCGAGCACCAACTCATCGGTGCGCGCGAGGTCGCGCGGGTCACCGGAGAGCGCGACCCAGCGAAATGGTCCTTTGCCCTCGCAGAAGAGCGGCCGGATGTACTCGGGGACGAATCCAGGAATCGCGAACGCGTCCTTCACCCCCGCGTCGTGAGCGACGGTTCGAATGTTGTTGCCGTAGTCGAAGGCGATCGCGCCGCGGCGCTGCATCTCGAGCATGGCGCGCACGTGCTCGGCGATCGAGGCGGTCGCGCGAGCAACGTAGGAGCGCGGGTCTCGGCGCCGAAGCTCCGCGGCCTCCTCGATCGTTAGGCTCGTCGGCACATACCCGTTGAGCGTGTCGTGGGCGCTGGTCTGGTCCGTGAGTACATCGGGTGTGACGCCGCGGCGGACCAGTTCCGGCAGCACGTCCGCCGCGTTTCCCACGAGGCCGACCGAGAGTGGACGGCGGGCAGAGGCAGCCTCGCGGATCCACGCGAGCGCTTCATCCAGGTCGCGCGTCTTGCGATCGCAGTAGCCCGTCGCGAGTCGTTTGTCGATGCGCGTCTCGTCCACCTCGATGCCGAGGAGCGCCGCGCCATTCAAGGTGCCGGCGAGCGGCTGCGCTCCCCCCATCCCGCCGAGGCCTGCGGTCAACACGAAGCGGCCGGCGAGGTCACCGCCGAAATGCTTCCGGGCGACGGCACCGAAGGTCTCGTACGTGCCCTGAAGAATGCCTTGCGAGCCGATGTAGATCCACGAGCCCGCAGTCATCTGACCGTACATGATGAGGCCGGCCCGCTCCAGCTCGCGGAAATACTCCCAGTTCGCCCAGCGCCCGACGAGGTTGCTGTTCGCAATGAGGACGCGCGGCGCCCAGCTGTGCGTGCGAAAGACGCCGACGGGCTTGCCGCTCTGGACGAGCAGCGTTTCGTCGCCGCCAAGCGATCGGAGCGTGCGCACGATCGCGTCGAATGCGTCCCAGCTCCGCGCGGCGCGGCCGGTACCGCCATAGACGACAAGGTCCTGCGGCCGTTCCGCGACCTCGGGATCGAGATTATTCATCAGCATGCGAAGCGCGGCCTCCTGCTGCCAGCCCTTGCAGCTGATCGACGTGCCCCGCGGCGCGCGAACGACACGCTGGCCAGACACGCGCTCCTGATCCACGACGGTGCTCGAGCTCATTTGCAAATTCTCATCTCACGGCAGCTCGCCGCGCTCGATGGCGCTCGCGATCAACTCGATGTCCGGCGCGAGCACCCGGTCCCGCGTCAACGATGGCACGAGGCGCCTAACGGCTGCATGGCCGCGAGCGACGCCGCGCCCGGGTCTGAGCGGCAGCCGGTAGTCGACGCCCTGCGCGGCGCAGAGCAGCTCGATGGCGAGCACGTAGCGGACGTTGCGCACGATGTGCCGCAGCTTGGTCGCGGCGCCCATCGCCATCGGGACCACGTCCTCCTTGTTGCCGTCGGTGGGAATGGTGTCCACACTCGCGGGGTGTGACAGCACCTTGCACTCGCTCGCCAACGCCGCCGCACTCACCTGCGCCATCATGAATCCGGAATTCACTCCCGCATCTGTCGTGAGGAAGGGCGGCAATCCCTGATTCAAGTCGGGATTCACGAGGCGATCGGTTCGTCGCTCCGAGATCGTCGCGAGATTGGTGAGTGCGATCGCGAGAAAATCGAGCACCATCGCCACCGACTGGCCATGGAAATTCCCGCCACTCAGCAGCTCGCCCGACTCGAAGACGAGGGGATTGTCCGTCGCCGCATTCAGCTCCCGCCCGACGATCGACGAGGCGAAATCGAGTGCGTCCAGAACCGGACCGT
Source organism: Gemmatimonadaceae bacterium (assembly GCA_036493735.1). Taxonomy (GTDB): domain Bacteria; phylum Gemmatimonadota; class Gemmatimonadetes; order Gemmatimonadales; family Gemmatimonadaceae; genus AG2. Next base: position 6,020 of record DASXPH010000049.1, on the reverse strand, counting down.
GCACCTGCGGCATGCAGCGCAGGCAGTACGCATCCTGCACGCGCGGATCTCCGTAGCGATGCGACTCGCGAATCTCGCTGTCCGCGAGAAGCTCACGCAGCACCGAGGCCGACGCGGCCTGGCCCAGCTGACCGCGGGCATCCTGAATGCGCTCGTCGAAGGCGACGGGCGTGCCGAGCAGCGCCTCCAGCGACATCGCGCCGGCGAGATGGGCAATGCGCCACAACCGATGGCACTCGACGATCGCGAGGGCAGCAATCGCGGTATGCGACTGGGTGCCGTTGATCAGCGTCAGCCCTTCTTTCGGGCCTAACGTCAGTGGCGAAAGGCCGCAGTTCGAAAGCATCTCGCGCGCCGGCCCAACGCGTCCGTCGCGCGACAACGTGCCTTCCCCTATCAGCGACAGCGCGAGGTGAGCGAGCGGAGCGAGATCTCCGCTCGCGCCGACACTTCCCTGCTCCGGGATCGGCGGATGCAACCGTGCGTTCAACATCCCCACCAGCAGCTCGGCGAGGTCGGGACGTGCCCCGGAGTACCCTTTGGCAATGACGTTCGCGCGGAGCAGCATCATCGCGCGAACCTCACGTTCCGGCAGCAGCGGACCCACACCGGCGGCGTGACTTCGTACGAGATTCACCTGCAGCTCGGCCAGTCGGTCGATCGGAATCGCGATCTCCGAGAGCTTGCCGAAACCGGTCGTGACGCCGTAGGCCACCGTGTTGCGTTCGACCAGCTCGTCGACGACGCGACGAGTGGCGCGCGCGCGCTCGCGAGCGAATGGCGACAGCTTCACCGTCGCGTCGCCGGCGGCAACGGCGAAGACGTCCTCGATGCGCAGAGATCCACCGTCGATCACGACTGACGACATGTGCGGGAATGTCGCCGGGGGTGGCGGTCGGTTCAAGTGCTTGATTGGAAGGCCCCTGAGACCACTGACACGGCCCTGAAACCACTGATTTGTTCCATGCCCAGCGATTACTCCTCGCTCCAGTGGTTTGATGCCTTGTGAATGCCTCGGGAAGCCTCCGACAGAAGTGGATGCATCCCGAGGCAGTTCAACAAAAGCGATCAACCAATGCGGCGCGAGGAGGTACCACCGCTGAGAAGCTCGTCAGTGGTTTCAGGGTCGTGTCAGTGGTCTCAGTGGCCACTCTTTTCGTGTGATTAGTGCATGGTCGGAATACGCGTCAGTTCGACGTTACCCATGGCGCTCTGATACGACCAGTCGAACACCACATAGTTCTGAGCGACGTAAGCGACACGAACGGCGCCGTAGTGAACGCCATCCGTCTTATGCGTGCTGAAGACATAACCGTAGCCAGGAGTCGCCCGGATCGTGACGTTCGACAGCGTGCTCGCGGATGCGCGATCGATGGATGTCAGATCACCTACCGGCGCGGTGCCGTACGTGCCCATCAGCACATCGGCGCGCGCCGGCTTCAACCAGAGCGAGCCGTCGGTATGCCGCTCGATCGTGAAGTCGGCATCGGCGCGGCTGGCAGCAGCGACGACACCGTACGCTCTGCTCGTCTCGTCGTAGAAGAGAAAGCCGGCGCTATCGGGGTGAATGTCGCGCGCATACGCCAACACATTTCGCGCGTCATAACGAGGCGTGTCGTTGGTCGCGGCACTCCATGCACTCTCGTGACCGTCGCGACTCACGACGCTCACCGCATAGCAGCGCGTCACCCCGTTCGGCAGGCTCGAGACGAGAAATGCCTCGGACACCGTCGAGCCCTCCAGCTCCCAGGAGGAGCACGCGCCGTGCGCCGCGTCGTACAAGCCGGAGTAGACGCGGTAATACGCGAACGCGTTCCGGTTGGCGTCGATCGCGTTGGTCGCCCACGCCAGCTGAATCGCGGCATTCAGCGATATCGAGCGCAGCCCCGCAGGCGCCGGGAGCTGGCTGCGCATGTCGACCGTGATCGTCGGCGATTGGCCGAGCGCGGCGCCCTGATCGTCGTTCGCGATGACGTAGTATTGCAACTCGGGATACACGTCGTGGAAGGAGGGCGACGTCGTCGTTGCGCGGAGCGTCCAGTCGGAGCTCGTCGACGTGCGGCCGTACACGTCATATGCCACCGCTCGACCGCTCGCCGGGGCGTCCCAGCTCAGAATGACCCCGAGGGGCACGTTCGGATCGCCACTCGGTAGGAGCTGATAGGACAGGTTGGTCGGCGAGTTGGGATCGGTGCCGAGCGGATTCACCAGGTCGCAGGCCGAGAGTGGCACTGCGAACGCGAGACCGAGAAGCAGCGAACGATCGAGCCGCATAGTGCGCTCCGGTGGAGTACCGCAGCGCCAGCAATGCACGCGATGCGCCTCACGAACCGCGCGCGAAAGCTCAAGTTATGACTTCACTTAAGTCTGTGCGGCAAAGACGTCCGTCCAACGGCGGGGACAGGGGAGTGTCACTCGTCTTGCGCTCTTCGCCATGCTGGATTGGAGGGCTGTAAGGACGCGAATTGCGCGAATTGTGAGCGAATCCAACCGTGCGCATGACGGCCAGAGTCGCGCGGATGTAGGATGTCACAAAAAAATCCCAGTGACTACGAAATCGCTCAACAGAGCCGTTACGCCACTCGGTTGGATTCGCTCCAGATTCGCGTAATTCGCGTCCAAAAGCCCTGGGGCGTGTTCCCGTTCGACGCCGGCGCCTCAGAAGGACCCAGTGCGGACGGTCCTCTTGATTTGGCCTTTCCCATATCTCTGCGAAATGGGACGGAGGGCCGCTGATACCTCGCTGCGCTCGCAGTCTTATTTGGAGCCTTGCGGACCCTGATGTCACTGACGATCTCCTCAGCATCCAGGCCTCCCCTGCAGCGGATCCGGGTCGTTTGTCTTTGTTAAAGTGCCTCGGGAAGCCTCGGACGCTCATGCATGCTTCCAGAGGCATTCACAAAAACAATGAGCACCGGAGTCAGGAGCTCGCGACACGCGCGCAACATGTCAGCGGTTTCAGGGCCGTGTCAGTGGTTTCAGCGGCCTCTGAGAGGCTTCAGAAGGAGCCCGTACGGACCGTTGTCTTGTTGTAGTCGAGCTTCAGATCCGGCTCGGCTTTGAGGGCGATGAAGAAGCTGAACGCAAAGTTGCCGTTGGTGGACTGCGTGAACGCGAACACGGCGCGCCAATCGTGCAGGTCGCGCTGCAGCGTGACGATATGCTGGGCGAACTGGTGCTTCACGAAATCGTATTGGGTGTTCCAGCTGACCGACCACTTCGGCGTGAGGCCGAAGCGCACGTCGCCGCCGAGGCTGGTTACCGGCGGGTTGCGGTAAAAGGTGGCGCCACCGAGAGCAGGCGTTAGCTGCTGCTGCGCCGTGGACGTCAACACCTGCTGCGCCTGGATGAGGCAGTTCTGGTAGACGAAGGGATCGTTGGCGTATAAGGCAGCCACCTGGCGACATCGCGCGGCGGGATCGACTTCCACGACATTGGCCTGACTGCCGGTGGGCGGCCGCGTGTGCTGCGTCGAGAATGTCAGGGAGGCGCTCCACCCCTGCGTCGGCGGTACAATGAAATTCGAGCCGCGAGCCCCACTTCCGGCCACCGGCTGGTTCGCGATCTGCCGCATGTACTGATCCTGGTTCTGCGGCTGGCCCGCGGTCTGGTCCGGTGTCGGTCCCGCCGAAGGGCGCTGGTCGTTAGGCACGGCGCGGCCGAACAGCCGAGTCAGCACCGCGAAGGGATTGCTGCCCTCCGACAGTTGCAGCGACGCCGACAGGTTCTCCATGTACGGGCTGAACTTGGCCGAATCGCTCTGGACGTCGCCGGAGAAGAGCGAGAACCCGGACGAGAACTGAAAGCCAGGCAGAAGGTCGGACGAGATGCTGTAATTGAAGCTGGACGTCGTTAGGCCGCGAATGGCCTTGTGCGCCGCATGCGCGCGATCGATGTCGTAGGTAAAGGATGAGAAGGTGAGGGACAGCAGCTTGATCTTCTCGGCCGCATCGGGGTTGGTGTCCTTCGGCGACCGGACCTTGGCCTCGAGGTTCTGATTGAGCCCGAAGGAGAATGCGTTCTGCTGAAGTCCGCTGAACTCGTGTGCCTTGGACCGGCCGAACGCCGCGTAGTAGTCCGTGCTCACGTCCGCGCGCGGCGCGTAGCCGTAGCTGAAGGTCGGCTGCAAGGTGTGGCGCAAGCGCGTGAATGGACCAAAGCCCGGAAGCAGTCCGTAGATGACCGGGGATGCGGCAACGGAGAAGGTCGGCCGCTTCGTCTGATGCACCCACTCGCCGTTGCTGAGCGTCGTGCGTCCCCAGAATGGACCAGACGTCGCGTTCTGCAGGCTCACACTCGGCGTGATGTTGAAGAGGCTTCGCGCGAGCGGTGGTAGCGCAAATTGGGGCGTCCAGTCGAGCTGCGTTGTGTAGACCGTTGGATAAATGAGGTCGCCTAACGTTGCGCCGCTGACGGCGTCGACCCGGGTGATCTTTTGCGGATAGTCGAACGACTCCTGACTGAGCGTGAAGCTGTTACTCAGGTTGTACCCAAAGATCTGAAATGGTGTGGCGAACGACATGTTCGAGCTGTAATGATCGCGTTTGGTGAGCACGCTATCGAGAAGTCCGTTCGCGCCCGTCTGATACCGATACTGGAAGTCTCCCGGCTGATCGATATGGAGGGTTTGCTGCTGGGTGAAGCTGAAGTTCGGAGTCCACTGAAGCCACGACGCCACGTTGAGCGGACCCGTATTGATCGAGACGGTGGGCAGGCTCTCATCGATCTGAGCGCGGCCGGGAAACTGGTTTCGCGTGCCGCCCAACTGCAACGTCGCGGGGCCGATCTTGTCGGCGTAGGTGAACTGTGAGTGAATCGTCGCCAGCGCAGAGTACGGATTGAAAACCGTCTGACGCTGAACGACGGTGCTCGTGACGTAATTCACCTGGGAGTTGAAGGTGCGGTCCTTCGTGAATCGCTCGTAATGGCCCCAGGTGAGGGCGAGGTTAGTCTGGCCATTGCGCTGCATCAGATATGACGACGCCAGGCTGCCGTACAGGAAGCGATCCTGCCAGTTGTAGCGCCACTCGCCACTGAATTTCGTCCAGCCGGGATCACCTTGCGTCATGCCCGCGCTGCTTCGCCAATCCATCCACGCCGACGCGTCCATGTAGTCGTTGATCGACCAGAAATAGCCGAGGTTCTCGACGTTGCGGCGATACGACGGACTGGTGCGAATGATGTCCGAGATCCCAATTCGCGGCGTGAGAATTCCACTGTGGCGGCCCGGTCTCATGTCGGAAAAGATGAATGGCAGCCACATCACCGGGATGTCGCGGATGTACAGGACAGCGGGACGTGCGACGAGCGTGTTACCGCCCGAGCGTTTCACCTCGTTGAACTTGAAGTGATAGTCCGGCACCGAGTCGGTGCAGCTCGTGAGCTCACCGGCGAGACCGTAGAACGCCGATGTCCTGCCGGCGGCCGAGTCGCCGAGTATCGCTTTCCCCTTCTGCGCGCTGATCACCCACATTTCGCCGGTGTTTGCGGTGAACTGGGGATTCGTGATGGTAGCCGAGTGCTCGTTCAGGCTGTACTGGAGCCTTCCGCGCCCAACGACGTCGGCCTGACCGCTGGTGGGATCGTGCATGATGATGTTCTGCCCGATGGCGGTCGCCACTTTCGTGCGTTGATCGAAGAACACGCCGGTATCGGCGACCACCGTCTGCGAATCACCGCGCTGAATGATGGCGCGCTTGCTCTCACCGCTGAGAATGCGGAACAGCTGATTCCTGGCATCGAAGGTGACGGTGTCACCCTCGTAGCGTGTGACCGTGTAGCCGCGCCTTTGAAGCAACGCCTGAGTGATGGAGTCAGGCGGCGACATGCGCAGCCGTGCTGCGGCCGCGCTGTCGGCGGCGATGGTCGCGCTGTCTCGATGGGTCGTGTCGCGGACGTCGCGACGTGGTTGCTGAATTTGGGGACGCGGCGGCCGAATCTGTGCGCTCACGCTCATCATTGGCGCGAGCAGAAGGACAAATGCGAGTGCGCCGAGTCGGCGAGCCATCATGCCGGCAAGC
>DASXPH010000048.1:0-9652 GCA_036493735.1 Gemmatimonadaceae bacterium | reverse complement strand
GACGAAGTCATGAATCATCCCGTGCGCCGTGTGTGGCTTGCCATCCTCGACATCGGGGATGAAGCAGAGCATCACGTAATGCCCAGGGGTGAGGGTGAGTGACAACTCGTTGTCCTGGCCGGGCGCCAGAGGGCTGACACCACCCAGAAAATGTGCCGGCGGCGGTCCCTTCATTTCTTCGATCCATGCGACAATGTCACTTGGGGACTTTCCGGGCGCGAGTCGCGCCAACTCGAGCTCGTGCGACTGCTTACCGTCGTTGCGCACGAGCAGTCGATGATGACCCGCCGTGAATGGGGCGGATGTCGCATAGCCGTAATCCTGAAGTGTCACCGTCAGATCCGGCTTCCTCGAGAGCGACGCTTGCTCGGCCTCTTGCATCACCGTGAGATCGGCATACATCCCTTTCATCACATGCGGCACGCCGTCGGCGCTGGGGATGATGCACAGCGCCGCGTAATGGCCGGGCGCGAGTCGCATCGTGACGTCGGGAGCCGTGCTACCCGGATCGACGCCATTCGGGCCTCCCACGTCGAGCGCCCAGGACGGCGGAGGGCCACCGGCTTTCATTGCCTTCACCAGATCCGCGGCCGACTTGTCCCCCGAGAGTCGCACGAGATAGAGCTGGTGGAGCTCGCGCCCCTGATTCACGAGTCGAAATGTCGTGAATCCCGCGTGAAGCGAGGTGGGCAGCGTGAGCCGATAGTCGGTGGCGACAACGCGCACGACAGGAGCTGCCGGCACGTTCAACGCCATGCGTGCCGGTCCGATCGCCGGAAGAACAAACAAGCCGAGTAGCACGGAACCATTGGTCATCAATAGATTCTCCTCGGAGCCGATTGTCTTGGTTTCGCGTCAAAGGATGATCGGTGTCGCGACGCGGCGCCGTCCCCACAAAAGGGGACATCGTACAGGGAGGCTGGAGATGGAGGAGCTGGTTCGGAGTGTGAAGCGTGTCTGTCACGCCGGTCTGGATTCGGTGTCGTTGCGCCGGCAGGTTGTCGCGCGCGTGGTGCCGCGCCTCGGCTTCGATGCCAGCGCATTCTCCACCTGCGATCCGGACACGGGCCTGATGACGCATGCCGTTGCGGAGGGTGTGCCCCACCCGCTCGCGAAGTCGTACGCCGAGGTCCTGTACCCCGATCATTGCGCGCGGCTGTCGATGGACCTTCCTCGCACTGGCCTGATGGTCTTCTCTCTGGCCGAACACTCGCGCGCCGCGCGAGCCGAGCTGCGGGCGCATGGGATGAGCGAGCAGTTGCATGTCTCGCTCATGAGTAGCGGGAGGTTGTGGGGGACGTGGTGCTTGATGAGTGGTCGCGGGCCGCGAGAGCGAGGCAATGTGCGGCGGAGCGCGCTGCGACGCATGGTGCCACACCTTGTGCGTGGGCTCCAGACGGCCGCACTCGTCGATCGTGGTCTGGCCGGGGTCGCCGGGGAGGACGCGCCGGGCGTGCTCGTGCTGGACGCGCTCGGCCGGCCGATGATGCGTACGGCTCTCGCGACGCGCTGGCTCGAAGAGCTCGCGGACGTCGGCCTCCGCATGCCTAACGAGCTGCCACTCGCCGTCGTCGCCCTGGTGGCGCGACTGCGCCGTGCGCGCAGCGACACGCCCGACACGATGCGTGTGCGGGCCCGTGGCGTATCGGGCCGCTGGTTCAGTATCCGCGCATCGCTTGCCGAGCCTGACGCCACGGGCGAGTCCGCGGCGATCGTCCTCATTCAGCCGGCGGTACCGCGCGAGGTGGCGTCGGTGCTCACCAGTCGCTACGACCTGTCCCTGCGAGAGCGCGAGGTTGTCGCCGCCGTCACTCGTGGGGAATCCACGAAAGCGATCGCCGAGTCGTTAGGTGTGTCGCCGTATACGGTCATCGAGCACATAGACCGCGCGTGCCGAAAGATCGGTGTGCGTGGACGCAAGGCGCTGATCGCGAAGCTCTTCTTCGACCGCTCTGCGTAGCACATCGTGAATGGCCACGGTGGCCAGCGGGCTGCATCACAAACCGGCCCATCCGCACACGTAAACGCCGCTCACTGTTTCTTGCTCACGGCAGTCGTCGTTGCGGCTCGCGCCGCGGACTCGATTACATCGGCGACTTCCCTCGGATGCGACATGAACACTACGTGGCTCGAGTTGATCTCCGTCGTCTTCGCGCCCATGCGTTTCGCAAAGAAGCGCTCGAGGTCCGGATTGATCACGTTGTCGTGCTGCGCCACCACGAACCACGAGGGCACGTTCCGCCACGCGGCGAACGTTGCCGTCGCTTTGAACACCGAGTTGCTGAGTGGCTTCTGTGTCACCGCCATGACGTTTGTCTCTGGGAGCGGAAGGTCCTGCGCGAAGATGTCGTGGAACTTCGCCCGGTCGATCGTCAGAAAGCCGGCAGCGTCCGGAACGAATGCAGTGAGGGCCTTCGACGGATACTTGTCGAGCAGGGGGCCGAGTGGCTCGCCCATATCGTTGCCGAAGGCAGCGAGGTAGACCAGCGCTTTCACGTTGGGGCTGCTCGCTGCCGCCGTCATGACGGCACCGCCGTACGAGTGGGCGACGACGACGGTGGCTCCCTTCTGAGCATCGATCAAGCGTTTGGTCGTCTCAATATCCGCTTCGTAGGAGCTGAGCGGATTCTCAACGGCGCTCACTTCGTATCCCTTCGTCTGCAGGATCCGGATGACGGCGTCCCAACCGGAAGCGTTCGCAAAAGCGCCGTGGACGAGCACGATCGTCGGTTTCGCGGCCGATTGCGACTTGTCGTTTGCGGGCGCGGCGCTCCGCAACCCAGCTTGCGCGTCGCTGCAACCGAACGCCGATGCGAAGAACAGTGGAAGAAAGAATAATCGAGATCGCGGCATATGGCCTCTCTGCGGGATCAAGCGGGCCGGAATTGACTCGTTAGGTGACTCAGCCGTGAAGCGCGCTCCTGAGTGTCGCGATGGCCTGCGCAACAGCGCCACGAACCGGCGGGGAGTCGGCGAGCGGGTTGAGCATCATGAAATCATGGACGGTCTGGTTGTAGCGCACGGCCGTGACACGCACGCTAGCCTTGCTGAGCTTCGCCGCATACGCCTCACCCTCGTCCCGCAGGATGTCGTCGTCCGTGATGATCAGCGCGTCGGGGAGCCCGCGGAGCTGGTCAATCGAGCCGCGAAGAGGGAACGCTTCACTCCCCTCGTCGCCGGTGTAGCCCATGAGGTCGAACATCCATTGCATCGTCTGGGCGGTGAGCCACGGTCCGTCGGCGAATTTCCGCCATGAAGCGTTGTCCTTCCGATAATCGGTGACCGGATAGAATAGGGCTTGATAGCGGATGCGCGGTCCGCGCCGTTCCTTCGCGAGGAGCGTGAGGACCGCCGCCATGTTGCCGCCCACGCTGTCGCCCGCGATCGCCAGCCGGTTGGGATCAACGCGCAGCTCTCGCGCGTGCTCGACCGCATACAGCAGCGAGGCGTACGCCTGTTCGTTCTGCGTCGGATACTGGGCGTTAGGCGAGTTGATGTAGTCCACGAAGACCACGGTCGCGTTCACGCCTTCGGCGAATTCGCGAACCAGCCGCTCGTGCGTGATCGTATCGCCGAGCACCCAGCCGCCGCCGTGGGTGTAGAAGAGCAGCGGAAGCGTGCCCTTGGCCCCAGCTGGTCGCACGATGCGAATCCTCGTGCTACCAGTGGGACCCACCGGCCAGGTCGTGTCCTCGATATCCGCCGGCCGCATGGCCACAGGCTTGGCCTGCAGGTCAGTGAGGAACTTGTGCGCGGCATCAGGACTCAGCATCGATAGAGGAGGCAATCCGGCGAGGCTGTCGATGAATTGCTGCGTGGTCGGCTCGAGACTCGGCTTCGATGAATCGATCGGAAGCGTCGAAGGCTTCTCGCTGGTGGGGAGTCCGGTCGCGGCCCGTCTCGACTTTTTCACATCGCTCTCGGTACGCATCGCATTCTCCTCGAGATTGAGTCGCGAAGCAATGGGCACGCGACATCGCGCCGACCCCGCTACGACCGCGGACGATGATGAGCGTTATTGATCGCGTTACCATCGTCATCGCGCGGGGGAAGAATGCTCATGCCGCGCCAGTCACGGTATTGGACCATTGGCCCTAACGATGCAGACTCAGGATTGAGACCGTCGTAGTGGGCCGCGTCCACTGACATCTTGTGCCTCGCGAACCACTGGGTGACGACACCATCGTGCTTCGGGAACGGCCAATCGCTCACGTTTCAACCGTAACGAAGAGGCCCGCCCCCTGAACAAGCGGAGCGGGCGTTGGGTAGCGCCGCACGACCTAACTACGCGATGAGTGACGCTGCTCGCTGCTCGAGGCGCGCGACACGCTTCTTTGCGGCTTCCAGCGTGATCTGGAGCTCGTCCGCAATCGGTTGCCGAGTCCAGCGATCACCGACCCACGTCGTAACCTCGAGCTCGTCGCGGGCAAGCCACCGCGTCACCCTGGCGTGGTGCGGATCGTAGACCGTCTGCGATTCGGCGCTACTGCGAGGAGTCTGTGTTCTCCGGCGTCGGCGCCTCATCGACTCGTCGCTCATCACGGCGCTGCTGCCGCTCGGCGCGCTTGAGGTCCTTCTTGGTCTTGCGGTCCTGCTCTTTACGACGCTTCTCGAAATCGTAGTTGCGCTTGGGCGGCACGGCTTCCTGGTGGTTGAGGTCAAGGCGCGCGGAGGGGACCGCGCCCCATCAAAGCTATCAGCCGCGACTGAGGCCCGGCTATCACCGGTGCGACGCTTGTCGGGGTTTGTGCCGAGACAGCGCCTAACGGCGGCTTGCGCGCGCGTCTTGCGGACCGGCGGACCAGGACCCTCTGATCGACCCGGAAGTCGCGCATGACGTGACAGCCGTCGAGGCGTCGGACATGCTGCTCACGACTCGATGACCCGCGCGCTTAGGGGCGAAGTGTCGCAGCGGTGACCGTGACGAAAGGGCGGGCGTCAGATAGCATACCATCCAACTGATGCCTCGTCACAGACATATGAAAATTCGAACATGGTTGATCGTTGCGGTCGCGGTGCCGGCAGGTTGCTCCCCGGACGCTGGCTCGCGCGCCGCAAATTCGCCCATGCAGCGCGTGGCACTACAGGGCGAGGCCCATTCCTCGGACGCGCTTCCGATACTGCCGGCAGCCAGTCCTAGCGACTCGATCGGCATTCGCATCGGGAGCGCGACACTCTGGTTGGACAAGGCCCGGATCGCTGACGTGACGCGACAGCTCGGGCCAACGGCCGCGCCCATGCCGCGCCATGATGGAATTGAAGCCAACTGCTATATGATTCCGGCGGCACATCCGACTTGGGTGTCCGTCGCGGGACGCCCGGACAGTGGGAGCGCCATTCTGATGGTGCACATCGGGAGCACCGCGCCGAAGAGGGAGTTTCAGCGCTGCTCGGCGCTCCCGGCGGAGACGCGCGTATCCAACACCCTCGGCCTCGAGCTCGGTATGTCGCGCGCCGACGTGGAGCATCGACTCGGCAAAGGCCACAGCTTCAGCAAGCGGATTCCCTTCCTCACGTACTATTTACGAAGTACTGAAGGGCCCGACGCGAGCCCGCTCAAGGTCGTGAGCGTTTGGGTAATGTACGCCGCCGATAAAGCAATGGATTTTACGATTCGGCGTGTGGACGAGCGTGCCGACGCGTGCTGTTAGACAGATTGCGGTGGCTCGCGGCGATTCTCACATTCGTCGGCGCGAAGTAGTTGCTGCTGAGCGATCTGATTCAGATTTCAAACTGGGCGTCGCTCGCTGTGGCGTGCCCGCGGTCTTATGTCGGAGTATTCCCCTTGATCGCCACGGGCGGCGACGGCGGAGATTGGGGGAGGTCGTAGAAGCGTCCAGCGGCTGTTCCCTTCTTCCCAAAGCCGAACCCGTCCTTTTCGGCGGCTGCCCCGATATCGCCGACAGTTGAAAATTCGAAGACCGCGAATCCGAGGTCGTTGGGAGGGCTCACGCCGGCGAGATATTGCCCGAGCACGCGATGCTCGGACTCGACGCCCGCGAGCTCGGCAGCGTAGCGAGCAAGTTTCGGCTGCCCTGCCTCCGCGGCGATCATCACTCCCAGCAGATACGTATTCACGAACAGGTGCTCGCCGCCCGCGACGCCCTTGCCGACGGCTACAAGGTCGAGGGCGTCTCCGGTGCCGCCGTAGAAGCCGTCCGGAATCCAGAACCGCGTCGTCGCCGGGGGCCAGAGCTTGTGAGTGAACTCATAATGGGCAAGCTCGGCTGCGTATACGCCGTCGAAGATGGCGGACACCGGGCTTGGAACGTGATTCACGCGGGCGCGTCGCACCAGTTCGGTGAGGACCGTGACCGTCAGCGCCTCGGTCGTGGACGCGAACGCGCCCCATTCTTTGACCGAGTCTGGGGTATTCCGTTCGTGACGCGCGGCGGTGCGCGCATCGCCGGCACCGACGACGGCTCCCCCCGTCGCGACACCGACTGCTCCCAGCGCCGTGCGTTCGAGGAACCAACGTCGTGTGCGTTTCGACGTATCCGCGTCGCGAAGCACGCGACTGATCGCGTCGACGGCTGATCCTGATGAATGATGAGACATCACACAATCCTCCTTCTTGCGAGACTAGCGTGATCCCTACAGCGACTTCAGGTACTGGATCAAGTCGCGTTTTTGTTCCGGGGTGAGTGACAGGTTAAAGAACGAGTCGTAGTGCGCGACCACCTGACTCAAGTCCTTGAATCGACCATCGTGATAGAAGCCTGGCCCCGCCGCTCCGTGCCCATTCGCCTTGTCGTATGTCCAGAGTCCTTTGAGCGGCGCCGTGCGATAGCTACGGTCGGGTGTTCTGTTCGCCTGGAAATCGTCTATGCCGATGTCGCGCGGCTTGTGTGTATTCCATCCGGGCTCCGTGAAGAGCGGCGGCACATGGCAGGTAGCGCAGCGCGCCTTGCCGGCGAAGAGGGCCTCGCCGCGTCGGGCGGCATCGACGTCGAACGATCCCGCTGGCGGCGGCGGTACCGGAATCGACAGTTGATAAAACTGTAACGCTCCCAACTTCGATGTGACGAGATCCGGCGTATGGCGCGTGTTCCAACTTCCCGTACGTGCGCTCACCGGGTATTTGGCCTTATTCGACAATCGGACATCGTAAAATGTTCCTCGACCATGCATGTCGGTGACTCCGACAAACGCATTCCAGTACGTCACGTCACCCCAGCCTCCACCCCATGTGTGATTATTGACGCCAGCCAAGCCAAACGCGTTCGGGATGATCGTTCCGGCCTGTTTGCCGTCGGGGCGCACTCCCTTCCCATCCTTTTCGAGGATCGCGTCGAAGCGCCCGGGGCCCCAGCTCGTAAGCACTGTCTTCACCGTCGCGAGATCGACTCCGAGCGTGGTCGCGATGTGCGATACGTTAGGCGTGGCGGCGACGATCGCACCAATGTTCAGATCACGGTTGCCGAAACCGTCGAGGCGGTGACCAATTCCCGGCGCGAAGGCGTCGTCGACCGTCGAGTGGCAAACCGCGCACGTTACGCCGACCTTCGTCATCTTCCCGGCGCCGTCGAATGTACCGACGACCCCCAGCACCGAGTTGAGCTTGATCAGCGCAACAGTCGTGGCGGGATCGCTGAGATCGACCTGGTTTGCTTTGATCTGCGCGACGAGTGCCGCCGGAAGCGCATCCATGTCGACTTTGAGTCCGAGAGCGAGCGCGGCTTTTGGACTGACGCCGGCGCCGATCCCCCCGTTCTTTTCGCCGGCGATCGCGCGATCGAGCCCAAGAACATCGCTCCAGTACACCTCATCGCCGAACGTGTCGAAGCGAAAGGTCCGTTGACCCTCTTGCAGCATTTGGTCGGCATTCGCGCGAATACGGGCGTCGAAGGACTCAACACCTGGTCGTGTGGCGATTGGCTTGGCGGCTCGGCCGTGAAGGACTCCCGCTTTCCAGACCAGACCGATCGCGGATAGCGTGGCGGTGGCCGCCAGCATGACAATGCGAACTTTCATGGTGTTCTCCAGTCGTGCCTGACAACGGTAAGTCAGAGTGCGACGACGCGAGCCCAGTCGGGTTTGGAGTATCGCCCCGAGTGTTGGATTGGCTATTGGACATTGGTCCAAGAAACGGGAACCGACCTCACTTGTTAGGCGGCTCTGTAACCCTGAGCTACAGACCGCTTCGGCCTCGGTGACGACGGTGAGGAGGTGCACGCCCTCGCGCCCGTCAATCGACCGCTGGAAAGCCGCGCTCGATACTTCGCGTTAGGCAGCTCGACCGCCGATCAACGTGCCGGCGGCGACCGCCGGGAGGAAGTGCACGATGGTGCAATAGCATTCTCGCTACGTTTCTCCTAGCATGCGCTCAGGTCAACTCCGAGCCGCTGTGGCTCCGGTGGGAGGACGTCGACCTCGTTAGGCGAAAGGTCCACATCGTCTCGGGGCGCGACGGCCACCGGGCCAAGCCGGGCAAGAGCCGCGTGGTCCCGATCACGACGGAGCGGCTGCTCTCGGCGTTCAGCACGTCGCGACATTCAAGCTCGACATCGGCGGCAGCCCGTGGGTGTTCCACCACACGACCACGCGGCGCCACCACACGCGAGGCGAGCGGCTGAACTCTTTCCTCCACTCGCTCCAGAACGCAGCGCGACGCGCCAGGCTGCCTAACGGCGTCAGACCGTACGACCTGCGCCACACCGCCGTGACCCGCTGGGCCGAGCGCTACCCAGCGCGATCGCGCAGAAGGCGGCAGGCCACGCGTCGTTCAAGACGACGGAGCGGTACATCCACCTGAGCGACGAGGCGCTAGACGTGCTGGTCGAGCGGCCGAAGCCGAATGAGAAGACCGGATAGCTTGCGCGTGTTTCCCGCGCCCCACTAGCTTGAGGTGGGTTGGATGACACTGTACGCGGCTGTCTGTCGAGAATCGGACCGCCAGGAGGCGCGGGTGTGCATCGAACATTATTAGGGTAGGCTGGCTCGTCAGGCGCGCCTGACGGGTCCAGCGCTTCGAGGGCCCGCCTAGCTAGCGGGCCCTCGTCGTTTCTACCGCCGGATCCCGAGGCTGGCGTCTGAGTCGCTTGACCTGCTGCGCGCTCTGCGCCCACATGGGCCAGTCAGTCCGAATCAGCTCGTGAGTATTGCCCGAGCCGATGATCGGCGCGAAAGCAGTCGCAGACAGCGAAGTCCATTCGCGCCTACTCATCGTGGTTTTATTCCGTAATGCTTGTCCCAGGCTCTGCCGAGGAAGTAGTAGGACAGCTGGATGAACGCGACGACGCCCACCAAGAACCGGAAGCACCAGGAGCGCAGCGTTGCGTCGGGCGTCGGATCAGGCTCTAGATAGGTAAAGACGCTCGGGCACACCAAGCACGCGACGACCCCCATCCGGATCTGGTACTTCCGGATGAACGCGCGTCGACGCTCTCTCATCTCACCTGCCCACACTGTCTCTCTTAGCGTCCAATCGGCCATGCGAACGTCATCTCTAAGAAGGAGCCGACGCCAACCACTACTCCGGTGAGGCCCAAGATAACAAACGCAATTCGACTCATTCCCGGTGACAGCGGCGTCTTAGGCCTATTGCTGTCCCGCCCCCCGAAGGTACCGGGGTAGAACGGCTTTCCCGCCCACGCCGCCCAGAGAGCACCGGCGCCGAGCAGGAAGAACCCGACGGAGAAAAGCACGTTCA
>DASXPH010000047.1:0-67264 GCA_036493735.1 Gemmatimonadaceae bacterium | reverse complement strand
AACGCCTGCATCGGCGACACCCGTGACGCCCTGAGCGCCGGTACATACCCGGCCGCCAACGCCACGAGCGCCAGGAACACCACCGACCCGGTTATTACCATCGGATCCGCCCCGGACATTTTATACAGCATCGCCTGCGCGGCTTTCGCCAACGCGAGCGCGCCCGCGACGCCGACCACGCCACCGATAACCGTCATTACCCCAACCTGCCGCAGCACCAGCAGCCGCACGTCCCTCACGCTCGCACCCAACGCCATGCGCACACCGATCTCGCGCGTCCGCTGCGCGATCGAGTAGGCCAGAACTCCGTACAATCCGATCGACGCCAGTAGCGTCGCCAGCAGGGCGAACGACGCCGCGAGGGTCGTGACCATTCGGTCCTCGAACGTGTTGATTCGGATCTCTTCCGGCATCGTTCGCAAGTTCTCGACGGGCAGCATCGGGTCCAGGCGCTGCACCAACTGGCGCATCGAGCGCAGCATCGTCGACGGATCACCGGCGGTGCGCACATAGAAGTACATCGAACCAACGTTGCTCATCTGGCGGTTCGGCATGAAAAACACCGGCGGTACGTCGCTCTTGACCGAGGCATACTTCATGTCGCGCACGAGGCCGACGATCTCGATGTCCAGCGGCATCGTGTCCGAAGAGCTACGCGCCATTCGCTTGCCCACTGGGTTCGCGCCGAGCCCAAAATGTCGCGCGAATGCTTCGTTGACGAGCGCGACTTTCGGGGACCCCATATTATCGGCGGCGGTGAACTCGCGTCCGGCGAGGAGGGGCACGCCGATCGCGCGGAAATGTCCGGGACCAACGGTGTTGAAGCTGGACTGCGCGGCGTTGTTCGCGTCAGCGTGGAAACCCTGAACTCTCACGCTGGTGCTCCAGTCGCTTCCCGCGATGAGGGGAATCGTCGCCGAGGTCGCGGCCGTCGCGCCTGGAAGTGCCGCCAGCTCCCCTTCGATTCGCGTGTATAACGCTCGGGCACGCACGGAGTCGTAGCCGGTCTGCTGGGGTGTCACCGAGAACGTCACGAGATTTTCGACGCGAACGCCGAGGTCCGCTCGGCTCACCTTCCAGAGGCTCTTGAGAAAGAGTCCCGCGCTCATCAGGAGCGCCATCGCGAGCGCGATCTGGCCCGTCGCGAGGGTCGTGCGGAATCGCCGCGCGGTGCGGCCGCCGGCCAGCTTGCCGGAGTTGTTGCGCAGAGACGTGACGAGATCCGGACGCGTGCTGTGGAACGCGGGGAAGAGGCCGAAGATAAACCCCGTTGCCAACGACAGCACCGCCGCAAATCCCACCGCCGCCCAGTTCATACCTAACGCCAGCCCGTCGACGACCTGCTGTGGCAAGAGTGACGAGATTCCCTGCAAGGTCCAGGAGGCAAACGCGAGACTCAGGACGCCGCCGATGAGGGCGAGGGTGATTGTCTCCGTAAGCAACTGTGCCAATAACTGCCGCCGCGTCGCGCCTAGCGAGAGACGAATGGCCATCTCGAGCTCACGACTCGTCGCGCGTGCCATGAGCAGATTCGCAATATTTGCACAGGCAATGAGGAGCACGAGTCCCGTGATCGCGAAGAGCATGTAGAGCACTGGGCTCGCCTCGGCGCCCATGGAGCTCTGGCCTCGCGCCCCAGGCGTGATTACCACTTGTTTCGCGAGAAAGCGACTGATCACTGAGTCAGCCCTGTTGCGCTGTAGCGGCGCTTCCACATCGCGAATGATCGGGTGATAGAGGGCGTTCACCTGCGTCCGCGCCTGCTCGATCGTCGCGCCGGGGGCGAGACGCGCGAAAACGTAGATCCAGTACGCCTGACGGTCGTTGATCTGGCGCGCGATGTCGGTGCCGACCAGCGGCCCCATCGCGAGCGTCTGATAGAACGCCGGCCTGTCCCCGTAAGTCGTGCCGTTGAAGCTCTCCGGCGCGACGCCGACGATCGTCGTCGGATGGCCATTGACCGTCAGCGTCTTGCCGATAACCGCCGGATCGGCGCCGAGGGTCGCTTCCCAGAACCAGTGGGCGAGCACGACCGCGGGCGGGGCGCCGGTTTCGTCATCGAGGGGCGAGAGCAATCGGCCGAGCGCGGGACGGATTTGCAGAACCGAAAAGTAGCTCCCCGAGACGAGCAGTCCGCGTCGCGCGAAGGCGCTCCGTTCATAGCTGACGTTCGCGCCGATGTCCCGGTGTCCGGCAATGGCCGTGAACGCGGCCAGCTTCCCTTTTTGTAGATCGCGAAACATCGGGTAGCTGAAGACGTCGTCGCAGGAGCCTGCCTGCCCGCACGACAGACTTCCATCCTTCGGGCCCGGAGCACTGAGGTTGACCAGTCGGTCGGCACCGGCCACCGGGAGCTGCTGGCGTACCATCCGATAGAAGATCGAGTAGATCGCCGAGTTGGCGCCGATGCCGAGGCCCAGGGAGAGCGCGGCGATCGTGGTGACGAACGGCGTACGGCCCAGCGTTCGGAAGGCGAGCTTGAGGTTGCGCATGAATGATCCCGGAGTGAAGAATCGAGGCGCGCTGCGGATAGCCCTGGTCACTACCACATGTACGCCCGACTGGTTTCGATGTCTCCTCGAGGATCATGTTTCGTGTCCTGAAAATCAGCGCCGCCCTGGCCCTCATCGGAGCCGTCGCCGGTGCAATCGGCGGCTTTCTCGCGCTCGTCCTGGCCCTGACCAAAGACGCTGTTGCGTGGAACATGCTCGCGATCGCCGTGCTTGCGGCGGCACTTGCCGTGGCGCGGTCGAAGTGGGAGTTCCGGGGTCGCGGTGCGCCCGAGCCAGAAGCCGTCGCCTAACGGGGCGTTGCAGTTAAAGCAATCTTGGCCTGCAGAATTCCTCGTTGTCCAAACATCAACTGCTTTGAACGCGGAAACGGCCCGCAACTGCACGGAAAGAGCGCCGCTTTTTTCCGTGTAGCCGTGCACCCGCTGTTGCCACGAGCCGGGAATTTCTTGGGGTGCTGTTGCCACAGAATCCGGCTCGCTGCGCATCGGAGATGCAAATGCACCCGGAGCAGACCCGCGCCGTTTCCGCGCCGTGTCCGCGTTCCCAACAGGTGATGCATGCCTAACGCTGAGCCGTCGATGGTCAGAGAGACGCCGATTACCGTCGGTCGTCCAATGGAAATACACTGCTCGTCTCAGCTGAGGCCCGCGTCTCGAACCCTGAATCGCCTGGGCCCAAAGACGAGCGCTCCTCGGACTCCAGCTCCTTCCGACCCCTCCGCGCGAGCAGCAGAGTCGCCGCGGCGGATCCAGCGCCCAGTCCGGTGAGCAGAAGGAAGTTCAGGATCGCGGTCCCGAGCGACCACTTGCCGACTCCGTTGATCGATATCAACCCGAAGTAGATCAGTCCCGCGCCGGCGCCGAGCGACGCGAAGCGGGGGATCGAGAGATTGACGAGTCGACGACTCCGCGACGTGATCGCGAGAATGGCGGAGAAGCCGATGCCGAGCAGGAACGCGGCGACGGACAGTCTTCCCGCGATCCTGAAGACTTCGCGAAACGAGCCGCCGCCGATCAGCGTGGCAATCGTGCCCAGAATGGTCGCCACCCCGCCGACCCCGACAGCAAACGTCAATCCCGTCCCGATCATCCCACGAACAATTCGTGTCCAGCGCCCCACAGTCGCCTCCAGGCGTTGTACTTTGTATCGCAAAGTATAGCGCCGTCGACGACTGTCAACGATGATCTTGGACGTTGGACATTAGCCAACTCCCCGTCTCTCTCCCTTCCACGTCGCCATGTCTTTTCGCCGCACACTAGAGATCGTCGCCGTCGTCCTGCTTCTGCCTAACTCCACTCACGCCCAGCAGATCATTGGCGTCCGCGACGCGCGCGCGGTCCGCGCCGACAGCGTCTTCCAGCACTTCGATCGCACCGACTCGCCAGGCTGCGCCCTCGGCGTCTATCAGGACGGCAAGATTCTCTATGCCCGCGGCTACGGCATGGCGAGCCTCGAGCATGGGGTCGCGATGTCCCCGCGATCGGTGCTCGACGTCGGCTCGATATCCAAGCAGTTCACCGCGATGTCGATGCTCATGCTCCAGAAGGAGGGCAAGCTCTCGTTCGACGATCCGATCCGGAAATACATCCCCGAGCTGCCGCCGTACGCGGACAAGATCACGCTGCGCCGCGCGCTGAGTCAGACCAGCGGGCTGCGCGACATCTACGTCATGATGGCGCAGACAGGCCGCACCTTCGCCGGCGACTCGATCGACGCGCTCCGCGTCATCACCCACTCGACCGAGCCTAACTACACGCCGGGTGAGCGATATCTGTACACGAATTCCGGCTGGATTCTCGCCGCGCAGATCGTGTACCGACTGACCGGCAAGACGCTCGCGCAGTTCGTCGACGAGCGCATCTTTCAGCCGTTAGGCATGCACGACACGCGCATTCTCGCCGACGCGACGACAATCATCCCGAACGGCGCCGAGGGGTATGCGCCACGGCAGGGGGCGGGAGCGGGATTCCGTGTCGCACGTTCGTCGTACGACGGCGCGATCATGGGCGCGGGGGCGGTGCACACTTCCGTCGAGGATTTCGGCCGCTGGCTGAACAATTACGACGAGGCGACGGTCGGCGGCCGCGACATCATCGAGACCATGACGACCCCAACGAAGCTGAACGACGGCTTGCCGGCTCGATCCGGTCCTAACGAGGCATACGCGATCGGCCTCAACGTCGGGACGCTGCGCGGTCTGCGCGTCGTGTCGCACGGCGGGAGCTGGGCGGGCTATCGCGGACACTTTTTGCGGTTTCCTGATCAGCGCTTCGCCGTCGCGACGTTCTGCAATCTGACGACATCGGGCCCGGACTCCCTCGCTCGTAAAGTCGCAGGTATCTACCTCGCCGACCGCATGCAACCCGACAGCGCGACGATGTGGACCGTCGCCCTCGAAGGCGCGCCGCGCTTCGACGTACCCGCCACAGCCCTTCGCCCCCTCGTGGGCGTGTGGCGCAACGTCGAGCGTGGGGAGGTCCGACGGCTGCTACTCGTCGGCGACACGCTCTTCGCCGCCGGTGGCCAGCGCACGCGCATCATCCCGCTCGGCGACGGCCGCTTCCGAGAGGGATCCGGGACCGAGCTGCGCTTCGAAGGTCCTTCTGCCGCTCCAATACGCATGATCGTTCACACTACGGGGGATGAGGTGACGTTCACGCGTGCCGATACCGTCGCGCTCACGCCGACGCAGCTCGCCGAATATGCGGGGAGCTATCGGAGCGACGAGGTGGAGACGACGCAAGTGTGGAAGGTGGAGAAGGGTCAACTCGTCGTTTACGCGAACGATCGCCGCCTTGGCGTGCTCGAGCCGACGTACAAGGATGGTTTCACGCGTGGCGGTGGTGGCGGTACCGTCGTCGACGTCCAGCGTGACGCGAAGGGCCGCATCACCGGATATCTCATCGAGGCGGGCCGCGTTAGGCATCTTCGTTTCACCAAGGTGGGCCAATGATTAGTCATCTCTGGACGGCCCTGCTGGTCACGTGTGTCGCCGCGCCGCGATTGGTGGCGCAGGTTGGCGACTCGAACGGGTGCTGGATACGCGGCAGCGCGAGCGAGGCGAAGACGCGGCCGAGCCCCCTGGACTCGGCAACCGTTGCGCTCGACGGTGGAACGATCAAAGTGTGCTATAGCCGTCCCAGTCGGCACGGCCGACCGATCATGGGGCAGCTGGTGCCGTACGGCACGCCCTGGCGTCTCGGCGCCAATGAAGCGACGACGATCTACCTTCCATTCGCGGCGCGAATCGCGGGCACCAATGTCGCGGCGGGGTGGTATTCGCTGTATGTCATACCAGAGGCAAAGGAGTGGCGGGTCGTCGTCAATGGCGAGGCGCAGCGGTGGGGGACTCCGATCGATGACACAGTGCGTACCAAGGACGTGGGCTCCGGCGTCGTGCCCGCGGCGCGAGTGGACAAGCCGGTCGAGACGTTGACGATCACGCTCCGTCGCACATCCAACAGAGCCGCGACGATGAACGTAGAGTGGGAGAGCACGCGGTTGGCAATCCCCGTCGAGCGGCGTTGAGCATCTTATCACCAATGACAGCGCCACGCGCAGCCGCCCCGACGGCAAAGACGATTCGTCTCGTGCATGCCGCGATGATCACCGGCGTCGTACTGTTCGCTCTCGTCGCACACTTCGTGATGAGACCGTCGATGACGGGCGCGACGGACATCTCACCTGATATACAACGGCTGCTTCCTGGGGTGGCGCTCGGTGCCGCCCTTGTGTCGCTCCTGCTCCGCTCGCGCGTCCCGAGGCGATCGGCCACCGAGTCGCCGGACTCGTTCTGGCTCAAGGCGTCCTCGCCAGCACTCGTGATGTGGGCAATCGCCGAAGGAGCAGGGTTGCTCTCTGTCTTCCTGTACGGCGTCGTTGGGGCACAATCTGGAATCGGCATTGCCGCTATCGCCGTGGTCATCATGATCATGCTGAGACCAGGCCGTCTGGAAAAAGTTTGATCGATTCTGAAGTGATCGAAGGGCGAACGAGGAGGCCGCGATGCGTACGCTGCACTTACTCGCTGTAACCGCTACTCTCATCCTTACTTCGGAAGCGGGACTGGTCGGTCCTAACGACATAACTGGCACCGTCACCGGCCGAAGCGGTCCCGAGGCGGGTGTCTGGGTGATCGCCGAAACCAGCGACCTCCCGACGAGATTCGTGCGCATCGTCGTTACCGACGACCGGGGGCGCTATCTCATCCCCGACTTGCCGACCGCGACCTACGACGTGTGGGTGCGCGGCTACGGTCTTGTCGATTCGCCAAAATCTCGATCGACAGTCGGCAAGACGCTCGACCTGAAAGCCACGCCGGCGTCTGACGCGCGTGCCGCGGCAGCGATTTATCCAGCGGGCTACTGGTTGTCGATGCTCCGCGTGCCCGAGAAGAACGAATTCCCTGGCACGGGGCTGAGCGGGAATGGCATTTCACCAAACATGAACTCGCAGGAAGATTGGATTCGCACTATCAAATCCGGCGGCTGTACGGCCTGTCACCAGCTCGGCACGCGCGGCACGCGCGACGTTCCGGAGGAATACCGAAAGCTCGGCTCTGGTGTCGCCGCGTGGGAGCGCCGCGTGCAATCTGGCCAGGCTGGTACGCAGATGCTCAACACGATCGACAACCTCGGTCACACGCGCGCGCTGCAGCTTTTTGCAGATTGGACCGATCGCATTGCCGCCGGCGAAGTGCCAGCGACCGCGCCTCATCGCCCACAGGGCATCGAACGGAACGTCGTGATCACCGAGTGGGACTGGGCCGATGCCAAGACGTACCTGCACGACCTCGTGTCCACCGACCGGCGCAATCCGACGCTCAACGCGAACGGTTTGGTCTACGGTGCAACGGAGCTCAGCTCCGACTATCTCCCGGTCCTCGATCCCGTTCACAACTCGATCTCGCGTGTGCCGCTCACCGTTCGCGATCCCGCTACTCAACCCGCGGCAGGGACCAACAATGGCGCGCCGTCGGTCTACTGGGGCAGCGAGACGGTCTGGACGAGTAAGAACAACGTCCACAATCCGATGATGGACGAGAAGGGTCGCGTGTGGATCACCTCGACGGTGCGACCGCCAGATGACCCGGCGTTCTGCAAGGAGGGATCTGGGCATCCATCGGCGCGACTCTTTCCGCTCAATCGCTCCGGCCGACAGCTCGCGATGTACGATCCGAAGACGAAGAAGCTCACGCACATCAGCACCTGCTTCGGCACGCATCACCTGATGTTCGCCGAGGATTCGCATCGCACGCTGTGGACGAGTGGAGGCGGCCCAGTAGTCGGCTGGTTCGACACGAAGCTCTTCGACGAGACTGGCGACGAAGAAAGGGCACAGGGGTGGACGGCGTTGATCCTCGATACGAATGGCGATGGCAAGCGCGGCGACTACACCGAGCCTAACCAGCCAATCGATCCCACCAAGGATCATCGGATCAATGCGGGCTTCTACGCGGTGGCGCCGGCGCCGGACGGATCGATCTGGGGTTCGGCGCTTGGATTCCCCGGCGGCATTCTGCGTCTCGTGCCGGGCAATCATCCGCCCGAGACGAGTTTAGTAGAATATTACGAACCGCCGTACAACAGCCCCGATCCGTCGAAGCGCGGCTACTCGCCGCGCGGCATGGACATCGACCGCAATGGCGTCGCATGGGTGGCGCTGGCGAGCGGGCACATGGCGAGCTTCGATCGACGCAAGTGCAAGGGTCCGCTCAACGGACCCAAAGCGACTGGCCAGCAATGCCCGGAAGGCTGGACGCTCTATCCGGAGCCGCTGCCGCAGCTGAAGAACGTCACCTCGTCAGGCAGCGCCGAGGCGAGCTACTACACCTGGGTCGACCAGCAGAACGCGCTGGGACTCGGGAAGAACACGCCAATCAACACCGGTAACGCGTCCGAGGGCTTGCTTGCGTTGAAAGATGGCAAATGGGTGGTCCTGCGCGTGCCCTACCCCACTGGCTTCTACACGAAGTGGATGGACGGCAGGATCGATGACGTGAATGCCGGATGGAAGGGACGCGGTCTCTGGGCGACGGTGAGTACGCGCGCTCCGTTCCACATGGAGACCGGCAAGGGAACGACGAGCAAGGTCCTCCACTTTCAGCTGCGTTCCAGTCCGCTGGATCGCTAGCGCGACGAGCAATGCGCCCGCGGCCCAACGGATCACGTCAGCGCTTCCAGGAGTCGATCGACGTCGGTCATGTCGTTGTAGATCGAGGGCGAGACGCGCATCCAGCTGTCGCCGAGTCGAACGTTGACTCGGGCCCTCGCGAGCTTCGCCGGAATCTCGCTCGCGGCGAGTCCCTTGCGCGCAAAGGTGATGATGCTCGCGGTGGATTCCGTTGGCGTGACGCAGGTGAAGCCGAGTCGCGGTACTTCAGCGCGGAGCTTCTGAATGAGTGGCCTGCGATAATTTTGTATATCAGCGAGTCCTAGCTCTTTCACATAGGCGAGCGAGGCAGCGAGGCCCGCGCCGAGTGCACCGGCGATGGAGCCTGCCTCGAAGTGACCTGTCGCGTCGCGCGACAGCGTCCAGGACACAGGCGCCGACGCGCCGACATTGTCGAACGGCGGCTCGTGTCCGCTCATGCTCGCCGCCTGATAGTAGCCGATGAGCGGACGGCGAATCTTGTCAATCAGATCGTCACGCGCGTAGAGAAAGCCAAGGCCATAGTCACCCATGAGCCACTTGAAGCTCGAGCACGCGGCGAAGTCGACACCGCTGGCTTTCACGTCGAAGGGTTCTGCACCAGCGGTGTGAATGATGTCCGCGTACACATAGGCGCCATGCGAATGCGCGAGCTCACAGACGGCTTTGAGGTCGTGCTGAAAGCCATTGTACATCGTCGTGGACGATAACTCGACGAGCTTCGTCTTGCGGTCGATCACGCGCGCGAGGTCGTTGATGTCGATGTGATAGTCGGCCGTCGGGCTAACGATGCGCACGTCCAGACCGCCGCGCTTCAGCTCGAGCAAATGAACGAGAGCGCCATCGAAGTGGAGCCAGTCGGTGACGACGTTGGAATCCGTGGGGCGATCGAGTCCGAGCGCGCTGACGACGAGGTTCTCGCCAGTGCTGGTGTTGGGGACGTACGCGATCTCCGACGGTCTGGCGTTGATCAGCTCAGCGAAGAGTGCCTTTGCATTGAAGCCCTCGCCGACGCCGCCACCCGATCCCGGACGCGGCATCGCGAGCTTGTTGCGCTGTGTCAGATACGCGCGCGCCGCCTCGGCCGCCGGCCGAGGGATGGGATGGGTGTAGGCCGCGTTGAGATACGCAAAACCGTCCGCGAGGTCGAAGTCCTGCTTTCTGGGAAGGCCGGGGTTCGATCGCTGCGCCACGTCGAGAACAGCCGTGGCGTCGAATTTCCCGAGCGCTACGCATGCGGCCATTCCGCTCAGTGTCTTGAGAAGCTCGCGACGTTCCAGGGTCATAGTCGGGCAATCGTCGCCCGGCTAGCGGTGAACGTCAAGTGCGATCGGTGGGCGATGGGCGATGGGGAATTCGGAATGAAGCCTTGATCATGGGTGGCTGAACTAGAGTGCTCGCTACCTCATCAGAGTTTCGTTCCTAATCCCACCGTCGCCCATCGCCCATCGTTTTACTCCGTCATCGTCTCTCGAAGAAGTCGAAGCGCGCGCTTGCGCAGTGGCCGGAGCAGCGGATTGCCGGAAAGACTCACGAGACTCGCGATTATGCTGACCGTGCCGTCCACGAGTCGGCGCGTGCGCACACGCTCGGGCGAGCTGTCGTGAATCCAGAAGAGCACGATGCCCATGTGGTAAAGCCAGAGCAGGCGTGGCAGCTCGGCGCGGAGATCGGAGGGAATGCGCAAGGTCGATCCGTCTAGTGCCTCGGCGAAGATTGCAATCGCCTCCTCGCGCACGGGCGCGGACTCCGGACTGAGCGGATGCAGCGGGCTCTCGGGATCCGCCGCGGTGCGAAAGAGTATGCCGGAAAACCTGTGATAGGGTTCGATGGTCTCGATCTTCGCGCGCATCAAGCCGCGCAATCGTTCAGCGAACGACTTCGCATTCGCCAACACGTCGCGGCTCGCGATGACGTGTTCGGCATGCGTGCGCGCATAAAACGCCTGGATGAGCTGCTCCTTCGACTCGAAGTAGTAGTAGGCGTTGCCGACGGCGACTCCGGCGCGATCCGCGATCGCGCGCATCGTGGTCTCCTGATACCCGCGCTCGAGGAACAACGACAGAGCCGCTTCGAGAATCCGCGCGCGAGTCTCGTCGCTCTTGCGCGTCTTCGTCACCTCCATCACAACCTCCGAAGCGCCCAGCCACCCGCTGGCGCCAGTGAACCTCGATTCCGCGAGACCCACGCAATCATACGCTTTGCCATCGGCCACAGCTCGGGACTGGTGAGGCGCTGTGACCAGCCGCGGTAGCTCCGTGTCGCCCATAAGCACATCGCCCATGCCTTGGGGCCGCGATATACGTTCCCCGCGTCGTCGACGACGGTGATGTCGCGCAGCGTGTCGGCTGGGTTCAACTCCGGAAACCGTGCGGCAGCGCCGGGCGAACCAGCTGGCAGGAAGCGCAGTCGTACGAACTTCGGCTGCGCCTCGAGCCACCTCCGCGCGTCGACGCAGAGCGCGCATGTCGCGTCGTAGAGGACGGTCAGGTCACGCATGAGCCGCGGCCGCCCGCACGGCGGTGCACGCATCCGGCTCGACTGGCGGTGGCGCGAGCTCGAGCCTCGCATTTCGACGCAAGCGGCTGAAGACGTACAAGTTGAAGAAGTGCATCGTGCCGAGCACGAGGAGCACCGTTCCGATCTTGGAGGCGAGCGCCTCGATGCTCGTGCGTGCGTCGGGAACCGGCGTCGCTATTCGCAGCGCCAGCGCCACGAAGCCGAGGTTGATGAGGTAGAAGCCCACTACGAGCAGGTGATTTACCGAGCTGGCGAGCGCCTCGTTTCCAGCAAACACGTCGACGAGGAAGATCAAGCCGTTCTTGAAGAGGGCCCGCGCCACCCAGATGGTGATGACGATGCTGAGGCCGAGGTAGATGAGGTACGTCGTGACGATGATGTCCATGGATCGCTCGCTGTGGGAGAATTTTTGAACGCGTTCAAAATTCAACTATTCACGATGAAAGTCAAGCGATCGGTGCGGAGGGCAGGTTGCCCGCGTTGATTCTTTGTTGCACCACAAAGGATCGCGATGCAGCCCGGGCGGTCAGAACCTTCGCCACCCTAGCCCTCGAGTCAGCGCAGTCCGTAGACCGCGATCTGATTGGAGAACGTCGGCAGGTAGACGTGGCCGTTGGCGATGGTCGGCGGGGCGAACTTCGCGAACTTTCCCGCCGCGTCCGGCGCCGTCTGCCGATTGTTCCAGATCTCCTTCGTGACGTCACTGGCATCGAAGGCGCGAAGGATGCCATCGGCGACGGCGTGCCCCGCATCGCCACCATAGGAGTGCGATGCCCAGACGATGCCGGTGCCGTCCACGCTTCCGTTCGATGAAACCGACAGCAGCGCACCGCTGAGCCCCGTGGGCCCGCCGGAAGCCATCGTGACCTGACCAGCCTCGTCCAACATGCTGCTGCCGCGATCGAACGGGATCGCGCGCAACGCATCGTTCTCGGACCAGACGTAGACGAACTCCTTCGTTGCGCCCTTGTAGTACGCAGGCTGGCAATGCAGGTTGACGGAGGAGCCTAACGATACGGTTTGCTGAACGGCGTTGCCTGACGACTGATAGCCACCCATCGCGTCCTTGTTCAGCAGGTAGAGGGTGCCATCCTTGGCGCCCGTGAAGTAATAGCTCGAATTGGGTATCAGAAACGCACCGGGGCCGCCATAATCCAGGTCGCCGTCGTTGAGCTGTTGGTAATTGCTCGGAGTGAAGTAGCTGGCCACCTGAAGGGTCGCGCCGCTGCGGGTCAGCTTGAGAGCGCTCTCTCCGCGATTCCTCGAACTCGTTGGATCGCTCGTGGTCCCGACAGTGCCATTGCCGACTACTATGTACAGATTGCCTTGAGCATCGGCGGCCATGCCAGCGCCGCTCTCCCACATGCCGCCCGCAGATCCGTCGGGCGTTGCGTTGTAGACGACCTGCTGCTGGAGCGTCTTGGCGTCGTAGCCGAGGATCCAGCCGTGATATGGACCCCAATCGCAATACGATGAGAACGTCACGTACACGACGCCGTTGAGAAGGGTCAGCCCCTGCCGCTGGTTCTGACGCTCGGCGTCGAAGGTGATGAGGTTGTTGACGCTTCCGTCACCGCTGCCGTTCGCGGTCGCAGTAATCACGACCGGGCTGCCGGCGACTTCACTTCCAGTGACGATGTCTACCGCGTGCAGGTGCTGTACGAATGCGTTGTCGCTGCCGCTGATGCTGCGCGTGACGAAGTAGATGGTGTGTTTCGCGCCATCGATCACCGGCGTGCCGACGATTCCGATGTTGCCGATGAAATCCGTGTACGTACCGCCGCACGCTCCGGCGAGATCGGTATTTCGCGTCGGACGCATGCCAGGCGCCGTGAAATTCCGCTGCCAGTACAGTTTGCCGTTGTCCCCGTCGAACGCGTAGATCGAATTGTTGACGGTGGCGGCGTACACCACGTTGTGTAGCCCGCCGCGAATGGTGATCCCTCCGGCCACCAATGGCTGCGCGTACACCTGGTCGTCGACCGACAGCGTGAACAGTTTGCCGAAGTGCTGGACATTCACACTGCTCGTGGTCAGCGCGGTCTCGCTGGCGTTCCAGCCGGCGCGCGTATTGTCGTTATGCTGGGTGAGCACCGATACCGTCTGAGGGTTCGTCGTGCTCGGCTCATTCGATTGGCTATCGGTGATGTCGCCCTTGCAGGCGCCGAGGACGAAGAGACAAACCAGTACGGTGCTTTTCATGGGGTACGGCTCGGGTACGATGCGGAGCGCACGGAGTGCGCGGAGGGACGCGGAGAACCGCTTTGCGGCGCGAATCGTCGCGCGGCGAGCAAGAAGCGTCAAGTGCGTTGCGCATTGTCCGGGGTCTCATGGCTGCAGCACCGCCCGCCTACCTGCTATCTTCGAACTCCCATTCTGCTGATGGAGACCGACCGTGCGCGTTGCTCGCATGCTGCTCGAGTTGTTCAAGCTCCGCCTGCCGTGCGTCGCGACCCAGCTGTTCCTGGCCGCCCTTCTCGCTCCGTCGCTGACGCTCGCGCAAGCGCCGGCCGAACAAGCATCCGCGGTGGTGCCTCTACCAGCGACGCGGCTCCCCCGTACGCATCAGCCGCGCCCGACGAGCGCCGCGATCTCCGCCGCCGACTTGATGACACGTCTCTACATCGTCGCCGACGACTCCATGCAAGGGCGCGATGCCGGTGCCATCGGCAATGTGAAAGCGACGGCGTACATCGCTGCCGAATTGAAGCGAATGGGCCTGAAGCCAGCAGGCGACAGCGGCACGTATTTCCAGGTTCTGCCATTCAAGAATCGCTCGATCGATTCCAGCTCGGTCATTGCCACGGGCGACACCAAGCTTCCATTCGGGCGAGAATGGGGCGCGTCGACGCCGACCGACATCGTGCGTCACGATCAGCCGATCGTCTACGGCGGGGTGCTCGGCGACTCCAGCTTCATGCGATTGGATTCGCTCGCGGGGAAGGTTGTCCTCGGCCGCCTCTCGCCAACAGACTTTCAGGGCGGTCTGCGCGCAATCGGCGCCGTGGCGTCGCGGAGCGCCGGCATGATGGTCGTTGGCCCCACCCAGTTCCTCCCCTTCTTCACGGAGCCTCAGCAGATCCTGGATGCCGGCGGTGCCAACAATGGCCCCCTCGGCTCGCTTGTCTATCTTACCGACAGCGCCGCGTCGCAGATCTTCGGTGCACCGTTAGGCACGATTGCCGTCGGCACAGTGAGCAAGCCCGCGGACATCGAGATCCACGTGCACACGGGTCCGATGCCCTTTCCAGCGCGCAACGTCATCGCGCTTCTCCCCGGCAGCGATCCGAAGTTGCGGGGCCAGTACGTCGCGATCGGCGCGCACACGGACCACGTCGGCCTCAACCACGCGCCGGCGGATCACGACTCGGTTCGCATCTACAACCATATCGTCAGGCCCGGCGGCGCCGAGCAAGCAGCCGCCCACGCGACGCCGGAACAGCAGCTCGAGGTGAACAAGCAGCTCGCGGCGTGGCGCGCCGCGCACCCCGGCGAAACCCGTCTCGATTCGATCTACAATGGCGCGGACGACGATGGCAGTGGCACGGTGACGGTTCTCGAGATCGCGGAGCGCCTGGCCGCGGTCAGGCCGGCGCCAAAGCGATCGATGCTGTTCGTCTTTCACGTCGGCGAGGAGAAAGGTCTGCTCGGCTCGATGTACTTCACCGATCATCCCACGGTGCCGCGCGATTCGATTGTCGCGCAGCTCAACATGGACATGGTTGGCCGGGGCGACGCGTGGGACCAGATCGGCGACGATAAGGACGGAAAGCCACTCCACGGCAATTCGCGTTTGCTGATGCTCGTCGGTTCGCGGCGCCTCTCCACAGAGCTCGGCGATCTCATCGAACGTGTGAATACAGCGGACAAGCATGGCCTCGTCTTCGACTATTCATTCGACGCCAATGGGCATCCGGAGAACATCTACTGCCGCAGCGACCATTACGCGTACGCGCGCTACGGCATCCCGATCGTGTTCTTCACGACGGGCGTGCACTCGGATTACCACCAGGTGACGGATGAGCCGGAATACATCGACTACGATCACATGGCGCGGATCGCGTCGTTCATCGAGGACGTGGCGGTCCATGTCGCGAACCTGGATCATCGGGTGATGGTCGATCACCCGAAGCCAGATCCGCACGGCTCATGTCAGCAGTGATTGGCTGAGCGTTGGGCGTTGGGCGCCACGCTCAACGCTCGACCCGCAACGCGCAACGCGTTCTAGCCGGCCGCCGAGATCAGAAGCTTGAATCCATCCGGATCTTTCAGTTGGAGTACGCGCGTTCCGCCCACGACCTTTGGCGGTGAGTCGATATAGCCGCCGCGCTGCTTGATGGCTTCCGCAAGCCCGTCGAGGTCCTGCGCCGTCGTGAACTGCAAGGCGAACCCGGCGCCCTTCACGCGATCCCACCCGGTGCCGCCGTCGTCCTGGGTGATGACAATTCGCACATCACCGGCCTTCAGCGCAACGGCGTTCAGCTTGCCGCCGCGTTGGATCTGCTGATCGACGAAGAAGCCGACCTTGTCACGGTACCAGACGAGGCTCTTCTGTATGTCTTTCACGAACAGCGCCGCCGATACGCTACGGGCGCGGAACGTCTCCGGCTCCGCGCGCTGAGCGAGACCGGCAGGAATCATCGCACGTGTGGTCATAAACCTCGAACAGTCGGTGAGTGAATCCGTATTTCGCCAGAACGTCGTGCAACTTGCGGCGTGCCCAGAGAAGTTAAGAAATAAAAACAGTCTCACCGTGGCTTGCGTCACCATGCACGAGTGACGGCGCGTGCGCGGGCACTTTCGACCGGGAACGCCTCGGACAACACGCCCCTGCGCCTCGTGATGCGCAATGTAGGCGCGTCATCTGTGACGTTAGGCACGGCACTCATCTGGATCCGTCGAACGGCGCCGCTCTTGCCTATCAGGTGATCTTCTTCAGGTCGTGACGCATGATCGGCCGCGCCGGAATGCGCCGCGCGACGACCTTGAATCCGAGCTTCGTGAACGTCGACGCAAAGCCGGTGCTGGTGGAGCTCGGCGACAGCTCGGCGTCGAAGGGATACGCCTCGAGTGCCGGCGCTTTCGCCCGCTTCGCGACACGCAACGCTTCCCTCACGAGCGCCGTCGAGACGCCCCGCCGGCGGTAACCGATTCGGATGTACAGGCACGAAAGCGACCAGACGGGCAAATCGTCCACGCGCTTGAGGCGCCAGGTCCGATCCAGCCAGGGCACCGCATCTCGGGGCGTGAGCTGGCACCAGCCGACGGCGAGCTCGCCATCGAACGCGAGCAATCCGGGCGGCGGTCCATGCCTAACGATCTCGCGGAAGTCGGCCTTGTTCTTCGAGCGCGGTCGCTTCTTGTACTCGGCGCCGATCCGGCAGTACATGCACCAGCAGCCGTTGCACGCGCCGAGTGGACCGAACAGCTCCTCGAGCGCGGGCCAGAGGTCGGGCGTCAGCGGCCGGATCGTCAGCTCCATCGGGCTAATGTAACGATCAGGGAGTGTGGCGCGGCAAGGATCTCGTTCGTCGTAGAGGTGCGTCGGCCGGCCGTGTTAGAGAAGGCTGACACGTTGACCGCTGACTGTCCTTGAGGTCCGACCCTGATCGAGAAAGCTCCGATGCGAATCCGTAGCTCCCTTGCCATTGCCGGCGGAGTCGCGGCCGGCCTCAGCGCGTGCGCGGGGAGAATCGCGCACCAACAGCTGTACGCCGCCAGGTATAACGCCTCACTCGCCGAAGTGGCGCGAACGCCGACAACCAAGCAGCGGTACGGCGCGATCGCGGCGATTACTTCCGGCGATTCGTCTCGGTTCAAGTTCGAGGATGGGTTGATCGCCGCCCAGGTCGGGGTGTTGCCAACCGCGGTCCGCATCAGGGTGCAGAACAAGACCGATCAGTCGATCAAGGTGATCTGGGACGAGGCCAGCTTCATCGACGTCGATGGGACGTTGTCGCGCATCATGCACGTGGGCGTCAAGTACGCCGATCGAAACTCCTCGCAGCCGCCGACGGTCATCCCGGCGCATCAGCGTCTCGCCGATGATCTGTTCCCCACGAATCGCGTCTGGTATCGACAGGCGACTGCTCATCTAACCGGCGGGTATCAGAACGGCCCGCTTCTCGTTCCGGCATTTACGATCTCGCAGCAGGGCGAACCAGCTTCGGCTCCCCCCGACTCGTTCTCGACCGCCGTGCGCTCTCACGTCGGCCGTCGCTTTGCCATCGTCATTCCATTCGAGGCGGACGGCGTGAAGAACGAGTACACGCTCTGGTTCCGGGTGGACGACGCGGCGGTCAAAGCGCTCGCGCCCACTCCGTAACTCCGGCGAGCGCTACTTCATTCCGCCAAGCCACAATAGCGCATCGATGATGAGCCGATCCTGAACCGGATTGTTCAGCGTGTGCGACAACGTGCGATTCGTCGTGTCGTACTTGTGCTCGTAATCGATGTCGTTGTGGCCCATGTTGAAATAGATCATCCGGTACTTCCGGTTCGTCCACACGGCCGGGTAGTAGCCGCTGTGCCAGATTTCCTCCGACTTCGGGCCTGTACCGAGCGGGAAGCTCGTCGAGTCGATCGAGGCGAGAATGTCGATGTCCGGATTCTGCCGGAGGTCTCTCTCCCAGCGATACCATTCGCTGGGAGACGAACGAAAGGTCGCTGGCAAACGCGCCGTTGCTGGATGTGTGCGATCCTCCACACGCAGTAGCGCCGACGTCGGCCGCCACGTGTTGCTGACGTAGGAGCCGGCACCGAGGAAATGGTCATGGTACCAATCCCAGTTCGCCGGCACTGCGGACGGCGTGAGCGCGAAGCCGGCGAAGTGAAATCCCATCCATCCTCCGCCCCGCTCCATGTACGACTGAAACGCCGCGCGCTGTGCCGGCTCTTCGGGACGCGTGTCGAGAAAGACAACGACCTGATAGTCTGAGAGAAAGCGCCCGTTGAGGTTGCGCCAATCCGAGGTGGTGTCGAACTGGAAGTGGTACTGCGCCGCGACCTCGGGGAACCAGCGCACGGCTTCGTGAACGAAGCTGATGTGCGCCTTGTCTTCCCTGGCGGTGAAGAAGGCGATCGCGCGAAACGCTGGCGCTCGAGCACCAGGTGGGGCCGCGCCGACGCATAGCGCCGCGGCGACGATGAACCGAGCTCCGCGTGTCAATTTTCGCGGCGTTCGTTCGACGTGATTAGGATGCATCTTCGAGCGCGGGAGACCCATGACCATCGGACAGACGCCCCACGAATCTCACGCTGAGCTGCCGCGAATCAAGGCCGGCGACGATCGGTACCAGGCCGTCGTCGACAAGCAATTCAACAAGCGCTTTCGTGCCCGGCCCGAGTACGTTCGACTGGCCCATTCGACGGAAGAGGTCATTGTCGCCGTCGAGGACGCAGTCCGTGAGGGACAGCGCATCGTCGTCACGAGCGGCGGCCACTGTCTCGAGGGGTTCGTCTCCGATCCCGACGTCCGCGTCATCATCGACGTCTCGCCGATGAAGCGGATCTGGTTCGACGAGTCGATGCGCGCCGTTGCCGTCGAGGGCGGCGCAACGGTTGGCGAGACCTTTCAGGCTCTATTCGGGAACTGGGGCGTCGTCGTCCCGTTAGGCGAGTATCCGCACATCGGCATGGGCGGCCACGTTGTCGGCGGGGCATTCGGGTTTCTCTGCCGACAGCTCGGCCTCGCCGCCGACTATCTCTACGCCGTCGAGGTCGTGACGGTCGACGCAAGGGGGCGCGCGCAGGGTGTCGTCGCGACGCGCGAGTCATCCGATCCGAATCGCGAGCTCTGGTGGGCGCACACAGGCGGCGGTGGCGGCAACTTCGGCATCGTCACCAAGTACTGGTTCCGCGACCCCGGCTCGTCTGGCGACGATCCCGCTCGATTCCTCCCGCCGGCACCAGAGTCGGTCACGACGTTCGAGGTCGAGTGGGACTGGAAAGACATCGACCGCCACTCGTTCGCGCGTCTGCTGACGAATCACGGTCGCTGGTGCGAGGAGAATAGCGGTGCCGACTCGCCAGACGCGTCGCTGTCGACGCTGCTCGAGGTGCATCGCCGAGAGTTCGGGAAGATCTTCGTTCGTGGGCTCAGCACAGCCGGTGCGAGTGCCGAGCGCCAGATCGACGCACACCTTGCCGCGTTAGGCAGTGGCATTGCGCCGCCGCGACCGCGGACGCGAGCCCGCGTCGGCTGGCTCGATTTCGCGCTCGACCCCTTCCCCGAGCTGTTCGGGATGCCACCAGGAGGCGTCAACGTGAAGGTGAAGGACGCATTGCTGACGAAACGCCTCACCGACCGCCAGGTCGGCGTCGCCTACGATTACCTGACGAGCAGCGAGTACCAGGCGCCGGGGGGCGTGTTCGGCCTGGCAACCTACGGCGGCCGGATCAACACCGTCGCTCCGGACACGACGGCTTCCGCCGCGCGCAACGCGATTCTCGACATGGCGTGCAACGCCGGCTGGCTCGATTCGCGTGAGCAGACTCAGAACCTCGCCTGGGTACGCGCATTCTACCGCGACCTCTTCGCCGACACGGGTGGCGTTCCGGTGCCGGGAGATCGATATGCTGGTAGCCTCATCAATCATCCCGACACCGATCATGCGGATTCGACTCTCAACACCTCGCGCGTAGCATGGCCGGTGCTGTACTACCAGAGGAGCTACGAGCGCTTGCAGCGTGCGAAGGCGCGGTGGGATCCACGTAACGTGTTCCACCACGCGCTGTCCATTCGCGCGCTCTGAATCCGGTGTATTAACTGCCTAACTTCTGTTGGATCTGTTTGGCGCGGTCGAGGTGCTTCTGAATGACCGGGGCCGCCTTCGAGATCAGATCCTTCAGCTCCGGATTCTGCGCCGCGTCGTGCGCCTTGTTGGCCGTGTCGAGCACTTGCTGGTGAGCGTTCACTTCGTAGTCGATGTACGCCTTGTCCCAGGCTTTCCCTTTCGGCATCGCGTTCAGGCTGTCCAACTGCATTTTTGCCTGTGCTTCACTCTGATCATTGGCCGGCGCCTGAGGAGTGACATTCAGCTTCTTTGCCAGCTGCTGCCCCTGCTGGCGCAACATGTGGTGTTCGGCAACCATGAGCCTGCCGAAGCTTCTCACGTCGGCACTCGTGCCCTTGGTCGCCGCGATGTGGCCACGTGCGCTGTCGGCTGCGTTCGCTTGATCGAGGATGAAGACGATGTTCGCATCAGTGAGTGTCGGTGCGGCGGCTGGCGCACTCGCCGCAGTCGCGCCGGCCCCACTTCGTGCGGCGGAGGCAGTCGCCCCTGCGCCGTGCGTGGTGTCACCGGCGGCGCCATAGTTCTCCTTCTTGCCACAGGCCGTGAGAACACATAGAACTGCTGCAGCGGCAACGCGAAACGTGTGGCTCGACATGGTCTCTCCTCGCGCAAATGAGCATGCACAGTTACCGCAGGAGAATCTGCAAGAACTACTCCGTCGCGATACGAGAATGCCGATCTTCGCGCCTCCGGTACACAACGTCATCTTGGAGTGAAGCTCATGACACCGACCACGAATTCGAGTGATGCGTTTCCATACGCGACGCACCTCAACGTCCTCTTCCCTGCCCTCGAAAAGATCGCGCTCGATCCGATCATCGCCGGCGTGCGCGACGAGTGGTGGAACCAGACACTCGTCAAGGTCAACGACTCGATCGTCAGGCTCGGCGTCATGCAGGGCGAGTATCACTGGCACCATCACGATGTCGATGACGAGTTCTTCCTCTGCCTCCAGGGACGCTTTCTCATCGACCTCGAGCCCGCCGCTGACGGTGTGACGCCGGGGCGAGTGATCGAGCTCGAGCCACGCGAAGCGTTCGTCGTTCCGCGCGGCGTGGTCCATCGCACCCGCGCGCTGGAGCCGACGGTCATTCTGATGGTGGAAACAGCGAACGTCGTTCCGACCGGCGACTGAATTCGCCAGTGCGACGGTTTCACATCTTTGTACCAACGTACATGATGTGAGCCTTCGGCGTGCCCGGGAACATGATCCAGGGTGACGTCGCACTCGGCCGCGCCGAGATGCCCGTGGTCTCTGGCGTCGCGAATGGGATATACGTGACGAACAGCGAGTTCCCGCCACTCGCTTTGGTCGTCACCGAATCGAAGCTGCCACCGAAGATCTGATAAAGCATTGCCGGTTGTGCCGGCATCTTGAGCTTCCCCGCTCTCACTTCGGCGAAGCGCACGCTGTCCACCTGACCCCCACTGACGCCGGCCGCTCGTAATGCGCGCCCTCGCGCCATGAATGGCTCCATCGACTTGTGATAACACGCTGCGTGGAATTGGGACGACGGCGGATCGGGCAAGAGACAGATCATGTCGTTCGTGCCTTCGCGCAGTGTGACGACTGGCTTGCCGACGGCGGTGTACCCGACGACCGTGGCGCCGCTCCGCATCTCCTCGGGAAGCGGCGTCACCGCGGCGGCGATCTGATATGCGGCCGAGTGTAGTGCCGGTTGGCGGTTGACAGCTCCCGCGGGCTCCTGCGCGCCGAGACGTGAGACCGTTATGAGGCCGCCGAGAACCACACTGAAATGCCGAAGGATGACCGATCCGTAGTCCATGATCCTCACTCGCTCTATCCGCTGCCAACCATACTGTCTAAAGTGGGCGCGAAGCGCCACATTCGGGCAACCTCACTGACCCGCCCATGACCAATCGCGTGAAACCCCGCGCCCGCTACGCGGTGGCGGCAATGCTGATCGTTCTCATCGCAACCGCCGCGACCGTCCGTGCGCCAGCGAGGCGTCACAAACCGGCCGTCCCAGTTCGCATCCTCGTCTATCATGACATGGAAGGACTCGCGGGCCAGGACGACTGGCGCACCTTCCTCTTCAGCCATCCCGAACGATATCCCGAGGGCCAGAAGATGCTCGCGGCGGATCTCAACGCCGTCATCGACGGACTCTTTGCCGGCGGCGCGACGCAGGTTGACGTTGTCGACGCGCATGGCAGCGGCAACCCCGAGCCCGACGTCCGACGCGAGCTGCTCGACCCGCGCGCGAAGCAGGTCTTCCGCGACAAGCCCTTCGATCCGTACGTCGACCTCACCGCACCGAACGCTTACGACGCGGTCGTCGCGGTCGGCATGCACGCCAAGACGGGCAGCCGGGGCTTCGCGTCGCACACGATCACGTTAGGCATGGACATGCTCCTGAACGGCAAGTCGATTACCGAGAGCGAGATCGTCGGCTACTCATGGGGACGGGTCGGCGTCCCGATCATCTTTGTCTCCGGCGACGACCGATTGCAAGAGGATCTGAAGGTCTTGCCCTGGATCGAATATGTCGTCACGAAGAAGGCGACGAGCGCGTCCACGGTCGAGCTGCGCCCCGTGGACCAGGTGCACGCCGAAATGCGCGAGAAGGCCGCGCGCGCCGTGCGCGACCTCGGCAAGGCACAGGTAATGACGTTGTCGACGCCGATGCGCGCCGGCCTGCACGCCGCGCCACCGGCGACGCTCGCGTTCATGCAGGGCATTCCCGGGATCGAGTACGCGAACGAGACGGTGACGTTCAGCGCGCCGGATTTCCGAGCCGCGTATGACGGCGTGATCGCGCTCGTCGGCGCGGCGAGCACCGGGTATTCGCGAGTCCTGATGGAGACGGTGAGCAAGCATCCGGACGGCAAGAACATCCTCGCGAGCTATCGCGATTCGTTGTTCATGCGCTGGATGGACGCCGAGTCGGGCCGCTGGCATCCGCCAGCGCCGATGGCGCGCAACAGCAACAAGGCCTACTTCGGCGATCGTTGAGAGGGAGACATCTGCACATTCTCAGCTGAGCGACACAAGCACGTGCGTGAGTGACCCATTCCTCGGGCGCACAAAGCGAGCGATCCGTGAAGATCCCTGTGATCGGTTCACTCCGTACTCCCAGCCGATTTGATTTCCTAGACTGCTCGAAATGATCGGGCACACCGGAATTCCCTGAAGACCCCAGCATTGGAACCGCATAACGTCAGGAACCGTGAGCGCGCCACGCCAAACGTCGGGGCGCCAGACGTGAGTCGCGTGCCCGCCGTTCGCGAACCGGCTGGCTTACTGGATGCTTCCACCTCCGCACCGCCCGCCGAGCGCCGAATCCTTGCGGTCCTCGGCGAGGTGAAGCGAGTGCGTCGTTGGGCGGTGCCCAAGCTGCTGCGCATTCGCGCGTTCCTCGGTGAAGTTCGGATCGATCTGCGCCAGAACGCGATTCCGGACGATTTCATGCTCGATGTGCGGGCGTGGGCGCGCGCGTCACTCTCGTTGTGCCGCCGGGCGTCGACGTCGGGTTCGATGTGCTCGCGTTCGGCGGCAACGCGATCACTCAAGCAAGTGAGCCGAGTGACGAGAGCAAGGCGAAGCGGATTCGCGTGAACGGCACCGTCGTGCTTGGCGAGGTCCGCGTTCTGGTGCGCGACCGAGACGGATGAAGCTCGAGCGACCTACGGCGGCTAGCTGATCGTGACCGTGAGCAACATGTCCGACTGCTCCTGCGCGGTGACGTCGTGCACCACCTCGGGATCGAGCATCAGGATCTGTCCCGTCGCGAGCTCGTAGCTCTCGTTCAACGTTTTCACGTGGATGCGCCCGCGAAGCGTGTGGATCACCACCGACCCGGGCGCACGATGCGCCGGCAAGCCGCCACCTGGCTCGAACGCAAAGAGCACGAGGCGCAGCGGACCCTTGTGAAAGACCGTGATCTGCCGGTGCTTGTCGGTGGCGTGGTGCGGCTCGCGCCGGAGCTCCTCGAGCGCTGCACCCAGATCGATGCGGTGCTCGGGGCCGGCTAAGCGCTCGGCGGGTGGTTGACGCAGTCTATCTTTGGGCGAGGTCACTTGTCCGTCCTCTGGTGCGAACTCTGAACGCTAAGGTGACCGAAGCCATCGTGAAAGCGTTATGCCGGGGATGATGCATTCGACTGACGTCGCTTACTGACGGCACTGACCGTGAGGATCCGGCTTCGGCGCGTCCAGTGTCGGCCGCGTGGGCGCGTTGGCGAGTGACAGCGCCATGTCGTAGACCATGCGCGTCACCCGCGCGAGATCGACATAATCGATGTACTGCGCCTCGTCGGTGACCTGGTGATAGTCGAGATGCTCGCCGCGAGACAGCGCGAGCGACGGAATTCCGTAGCGCGCGTAACTGTAGTGGTCGGCGCGACAGTAGTACTGCAGCGGATGACCCGGCTGATCGTACTCCAGATTGAAGACGAATGGTATCGACTGATGAGCGTTTGCTGAATCCAGTGCCTCCCCGAACTGCCGCGAGAGCCGCTTCGCGCCGATGACCTCGAGATACTGTGGGCTGCCGGCGCCCGTACCGTTGTACGGGAAGTCGGTGGCGGTACCGCGGCCGACCATGTCCTGATCGATCTCCCCGATGATCGAATCCAGCGGCACCGTCGGGTGATCGGTGAACCAGCGAGACCCGAGGAGGCCCGCTTCCTCGCCGGTATGGTTGACGAACAGCACCGACCGCCGTGGCCGCGTGCCGCGCGCCATCGCCTCCGCGATTTCGATGATACTCACCGTGCCCGATCCATCGTCGTCGGCGCCGTTGCGAATCGAGTCGAGACGCGGCTTGTGCACCCGGCGGAGGCTGTCGAGAATGACGCGGATCTGCGTCCATTCAGCGTCGGTGGGCTGGCGCACCGGCGAGTCGGCACCCATCGGCCGGATGACGCGATTGAACGCGCGCAGGGAATCGTGATCGACCGGCGCGTGATCGAAGCCGACATGATCGTTATGCGCCGTGAGAGAGACGTACTCGCCGCGGAGCGCCGGGTCGGCGCCGCGCAGAATGGCGACCACGTTGCGAGCCGGGAATCTCACCGGCGTAAAGCGGTAGCCCACGAAGCCGCTGACGCGATGCCCGGGGGTTCCGGCGGTCAATCCTTCCGGCGCTGCTCCGAGAAGCTTCGCCGCCGTCGCGCGTGACACATAGATGATTGGCGCGCGGGCAGCCGACGTTGTCGTGTCGGCGACCGGCCGCCCCTCACGCAGGCGAGCGACGAACTCGGGCGGCAGTTGATCGAGATTCGCGACGCCAATGGCGCGCGCCGACGAAAATGCGCCGAGATTCGGACCGCCGCGTGCCGGCCCGTTAGGCGGCGTGAACACCACGAGCTTGTTCGCCACCGCGGCCGGGTCGATCGTTCCGCCTGGACTTCCCATCACGCCACCGTAGACGACATCGACACTCTCCAGCCGCCGTGGGCTGATGTTCGACGACGCTGGCAAGAAATCGCGGCCGAGCTCCAGCGGGGTGCCGTCGACAGACAAGCTGGACGTCCGATCGACTCCAACGGTCCAGAATGGAACGGTCTGGAAGTAGGTGCCGTTCTCGCCCGCGGGCTCGAGACCCAGTCGGCGAAACTCCGACGCGACATAGTCGGCGGTCTTGTAATCGCCCTCGCTGCCGCTCTCACGACCCATCATCGAATCGTCGGCGATGATGCGAAGACGATACTCGA
Organism: Gemmatimonadaceae bacterium; assembly: GCA_036493735.1. Lineage (GTDB taxonomy): Bacteria > Gemmatimonadota > Gemmatimonadetes > Gemmatimonadales > Gemmatimonadaceae > AG2. Next base: position 41,608 of record DASXPH010000047.1, on the reverse strand, counting down.
GATCGGCCGTCGTGATGGCGGCGACGGTTGGCGATTCGGGAGCGCGCTGTGTCGAGCGCGCGCAAGCAGCGGCGAAGACGCAAAACATCACTGCGCGTCGCGGCGAGACGATGTGCATGGGTCACTCCTGCCGGATTTGCGGAGAACTTATCTCGCGGAAGGGCACGCCGCAGTCGGGAGCCTCGCGGAGTCTTGTTCGGAATTCGTATTGATTGGCGCCGTCAGGCGACTGGCACGAGCGGCTGAAACCGGCCGAACGGTCGTCCCGTATTGGAAACCCATACGAGGCCGCTGCCGAGCCTTGCGCCGCCAGGCTACCGACCGTAGCGTGATATGGGAAACCAATAGGAAGACGCAACATGCCCGAGAAGCTCGAAGTCCAGCAAGGTACGCTCGCCTTGATGATCCTCAAGACGCTCGAAGGGCTCGGGCCGCTCCACGGCTACGGCATCGCCCGGCGGATCGAGGAAGTCAGCAAATTCCGCCTCAGCCTCAACTACGGCACACTCTACCCCGCCCTGCTGAAGCTGGAGCAGGAGGGTTTCATCAAGGCGGAGTGGCGCCAGTCGGAGAACAATCGCCGCGCCAAGTACTACGGACTCACGGCCGCCGGCCGCAAGCAGCTCGCGCGCGAGACCCGCGAGTGGAACCAGACGGCGGACCTCATCGCGGCGTTCCTCGCACCCAGACGGGAGGCACCATAGTCGTCATGAGCATACTGTCATCATTCCGCGCCGCGCTGCGCCGTGTGCAGGGGACGCTCGATACCGGCGCCGCCGCGGACGACGACATGCGCGCCGAGCTCGACGCCCATCTGGAGATGGCGACGGCCGAGAACATCCGCCGGGGCATGACCCCCGATGAAGCCCGACGGCGCGCGCTGCTCGATTCCGGCGGTCTCACCGTCGCGTCCGAGGCGGTCCGCGACCAGCGCGGACTCCCCTGGCTCGAGAGCATCGTCGCCGACGTGAAATATGCCTCCCGAACGCTGCGCCACGCGCCCGCGTTCACGGCCATCGTCATCATCACCCTCGGACTGGGGATCGGCGCGAACACCGCGATCTTCAGCGTCGTGCGCGGTGTGCTCCTCAAGGGACTTCCCCATCGCGACGCGGATCGGCTCGTCTATCTGCGGCAGTCCACGGACAAGCCCGACGGCGACAACATCGCCTTCTCGGTGCCCGAAGTCCACGACCTGCGGAGCGGCGCTCCGGCGTTAGGCACGCTCGCCGAGTACTCGCCCATGACGTACACGCTCGAAGGCGAGAACAGCGTCCGTGTCAACGTCGGCCTCGTCACGGGCAACTTCTTCGAGACGATGGGACTCTCCCCTATTCTGGGGCGAATGACACGCCCGAGCGACGACGGACCGGGCGTGCCGCCAGTGATGGTCCTCACCGAGCAGTTCTGGCGTCAGCACTTCGGCGCCGACCCCAACGTCGTTGGCACGATGGTCAAGCTCGACGGCCAGTCGGTACCGATTATCGGCGTCGTCCAGGCGGCGCCGTGGTTTCCCGATCGCGTCGACGGTTTTCTCAACATGGTAGTGAGCCCACATCACCTGAGTGCGCAGATGATCCAGGGCCGGACGCACCGGATGACGCAAATCGTCGCGCGGCTCACGCCCGGCGCCACGCTGCACGATGCCCGCGCCCAGGTCTCGTCGGTGTACACACGCATGCAGCGCGACCACCACGACGCGTATGACTCGACGTCCCACTATCGGGTGTCCGTCGTCCCGTTCAAGGAAGCGCTCGGCGAACGGGCCCGATTCACACTCTGGCTCCTCATGGCCGCCGCCGCCTTCGTCCTCATCATCTCCGCGGCGAACGTCGTCAATCTCACGTTGATGCGCGGCGTCCGCCGCGAGGCGGAGCTCGTCGTCCGCGCCGCGTTAGGCGCCGGCGTCGGACGGCTCCGGCGGCTGCTCCTCGTCGAGAATCTGATGCTCACCGTCATGGGAGCGATCCTCGGCCTCGCGCTGGCCTTTGGCGGGGTGAAGCTCCTCGTCGGCCTGGCGGCGCGTTATTCGCCGCGCGCCGGCGAGATCGGCGTGGACTACGTGGTGCTCGGTTTCGCGCTCGGGTTGTCGCTCCTGCTCGCGCTCCTGCTCTCCTTCGTCGCATTCGTACCGCGCGAAGGCACTCTGGCATCGATCGTGAACGCGGGCTTTCGCCGCATGGCGGGAAGTTTGTCGCGACAGCGCGTCCAGCGGGTGCTCGTCGTTGCGCAGGTCGCCGTATCGGTCGTCCTCTTGGCGGGCGCCGGGCTGCTCATGCGAACGATGGTCGAGCTCTCCGACGTCTCGACCGGCTTGCAGAGTGAGCAGATGCTCACATTCAGTCTAACGTTGATGAAGTTCGTCGCCCCTGGCGGGACGACCGACAACATGAGCTTCTTCCGTAGCATTCTCGCCGCCGACGTGCACGTGAAGCAGCAGTACAACCAGATGGAGCAGGAGATCCGCGCGCTACCTGGTGTTCTCGACGTCGGTCTCGGCTCGCAAGCGCCACTCCGGGCGTCTGACCAGTGGCTCATCAAGTTCGAGGGCAAGTCGACCGCCGTTGGCGAGGCACTCCCGAGCGCCGACATGCGGAGCGCCGATCCTTCCTACTTTCGCGCTTCGGGGATCCCGCTGCTCCAGGGACGCGAGTTCAACGATACCGACCGCGCGGGGAGCGGCCGCGTAGTGATCGTCAATCGCACCTTTGTCGAGCAGTATTTTCCGAACGAGAGCCCGCTGGGCAAGCGCATCGCGCTCACGGGCGAGGTCCTGCAGTTCACGCCCTTGAGTGGCGATTGGCGCACAATCGTCGGCGTCGTCGGGAACACGCAGGACGGCGGCATGGACCAACCGCATCGCGCGGCGATGTTCTTCCCACGCTCGCAGGAGCTGTCGTTCGGGGGAAGCTTCGTCATCCGCGCAAATGGAGATCCGTCGCTGCTCGAGCCAGCCGTGACGCGGATCGTCCACAGTATCGCGCCAACTGGTGCCATTCAGAATCTCATGACCGTCGCGCAGATCAAGGATCAGAGCATCGCGCCGCGGCGGCTCAATGCCGAACTGATAGCGTCGCTAGGCGCACTCGCCGTGATCATTGCGACCGTCGGAATCGCCGGTGTCCTCGCCTTCTCCGTGAGCACGCGCACACAGGAGATCGGCATCCGCATGAGCCTCGGCGCCGACCGCGCGCGCGTGGAGCGCATGATTCTGTGGGAGGGTGGTGTACTGCTGGGGATCGGGCTCGTACTCGGCGTTGCCGGCGCGTACTTCGGCACGCTGGTACTGCGTGGGCTCCTCTTCGGCGTCGCACCGCACGATCCGGCGACGTTCATCGCCGTGGCCCTCGGAATGGCGGCGATCGGGTTGAGCGCCTGCTGGATTCCAGCGTTGCGAGCGGCGAGGGTGGATCCGGCCGTGGCGATGCGGGGAGGTTGATCCGTCGCCACGACTGGACAAGACAGCGTTTGTTCGACATAACAGTTTGTCAAACATCCGCTGACTCGTATGACGAATCCTTCGGAACCGATCCCCGTTACCGCATTCCCACCCGCGGCCACCGCAGCGCCGCGCGCCGGCGCGGTCGCGCGAGTGTTCGCCTTCCTCGGCGCCTTCGCGGTACTCGTGGTTGGCGCGCTCTTCTCACTCGGCGCGGCCTTTGCCGCGCCGATCGGCATGGCCATCGGCGCATGGCTCTGGCGACGCCGCGGGAAGAGGTTGCCGGCCATCGGCCATTGGGTTGCAGCGATGTGCGGTGTGGTCGCGGCGACGGCGCTGTACGCCGGTCTGGTGTCCGCGTTCGTGCCGTCGGGAACCTGGAAGCAGATACAGCACGTGACAGACTCGGCGCAGACGGCGTCGGCGCGGACACCACCTCCCGCGTGGCTGGATCGCATCGCGCCGGGCATGGCTCAACAGGAGGCGGCGCGCCGCGCCAATCAGTCGGAGCGCGTCCAGGCGCTGGGGATCGCCTTCGGTCTCGGCTTCACGGCAATCTTCTTCGGCCTGCTCTTCGGAACTATCGGCTGGGCCGGAGGGATGCTGCTCGGTTTCTCCGTGAACGGCCGGTGGCCTGGCGCGGCTGGTTGATACGCCTGCCAGATGGTTGATCTCACCGGACTTCCGCAGTTCAGCATTCTCGAAGTTCGCGCATCACACGGCCACGAGGACGGCACCACGGTGCTCCTTGGGCGCTTCTCGCATCTGAACGGTGTCCGTAACGACCGCGGCTCGCTTTACGGAACGCGTGATGAGTATCAGATCAACGGCAGCCTGTCACGCGTTCCAACCTCGCCAGACGAGATTGTCGAATTTGTCACACCCGACGCAGAGTACGAGCCTGAGCTCGTACCTGGTCGTGTTTTCCCGTACATCGACCAGTACTGGCAGCGCTATCATGTCGACATGATCCTCGCGGGTCGGTGGGAGGCTCGCCTTTTTGTGGGCGCACCCGCGCGTTATTTCCAACTTGGCGGCATAGTCGGCTGGCAGCCAGTCGAAATGGAGTTGCTCGAGGGTGCTGTAGACCTTGGCATACGCGAGGGAGCGTGGGACCATGAGCACTGTGCGCTTTGCAACGTGCACATCGATGCCGCGAGTCCCCAGGGGTATATAGATTCAAAGGAGAACTGGCTCTGCCCGGATTGCTACGAGCGCTACGCCCTGCCGCGCGACCTGTCGTTCCTCACGGAGTAGTCGCGTCACGCGCCACGCGTCCCGCGCCACGCAATCACATCCCGGGAAGCTTGCTTGTCGTGCTCACGCGATCGAGGTGCACATAACCTTCGGCCGCGGCCACACCTGCTTCGCGTCCACGCCACGTTGCCATGATCGCGTGGTGCTCGCGCCAGATACCCTGGCCGTCCTGGCTCACGTGCGCGAAGAGCGCGCGCTTCTTCTGCTCGACGACAGCCGAGATGTCCACGTAAGTGTTCGGGTAGAATCCCTCGGTCTGGCTGCCGCTGTTTACCTCGAAGAAGTAGAGTGCCGGGCTGCGGAGCTGCATCCACGCGCGGATGGTGAGTAAGCTCGCAACCTGGTGGTCCATGTGCGTGTCCACCGGCCAGTGCGCGAACAGCACGTCCGGCTGCTGGGCGGCGAGCAGCTTCGTCATCGCGTCGACGTGCGCATGGGTGACTTCCGTCGCGCCGTCGATCTGGCCAAAGAAGACCGGCTTTGCGCCTATAAACTTGCACGCCGACTCCGACTCCGCGGTGCGAATGCGCGCCGCCTCGTCCAGCGACTTGCCGTCGATGCCGCGCTCGCCGCGTGTGAGATAGACGATGGTCACGGAATCGCCGGCAGCGGCGTAACGAGCGAGCGCCCCGCCGCAGCCAGATTCAGGATCGTCGGGATGACCGCCGACGCAGACCACCTTCAGCGGAGCTGCGCCCGATGGTAGCGATGCATGCAGCCCGATCAGAGCCGGCGCCGCGGTCGCAGCCGAGCGCTGCAGAAATTCACGACGGGTCGGGTTCGTGTCGCTCATGGTCGGTAGGGTCGGTGGACGGTGAACAGTGAACGGTGAGCTGTGAGTCGTGAACTGAGGTCTATCGATCACCGATCACTGACCACCGTTCACCGATCAATCAGCCCGGAGCGCCGTCGCTGGGTCGATGCGAGTCGCGCGACGCGCTGGAATGTACGCTGCCCCGAGCGCGACGAGGAGCAGGACGACGAGTGCGCCAATCACCGCAAGTGGATCGCCGGGGCTCACCTCGAACAGCAATGACGACAGCAGACGCGACGCGCCGAGCGCGACGACCAACCCGACCATGACGCCCGCACCGGCCATGCCTAACGCCTCGGCGAGAACGTCACGACGCAGCCGCTCTGGGCTCGCGCCAAGGGCGGCGCGGACGCCGATCTCCCGGGTCGTCGCCGTCACGATCGCCGCCATTACGCCATACAGGCCAATCGCCGCCAGCAGCATCGACACAAACGCGAACGCGCCAAGAAGCAACGCCCCGAGGCGCGGCTGCGCGAGCGGACCCGCGAGCAGGTTGTCCATCGGAAGCGCCTCCCAGACCGTCAGCACGGGATTGATCTCGTGCGTCGCGCGACGGATGGCGGGGAGAACCGCGCTGACATCGCCGGACGTCCGGATGGCGAAAGACCCCTGCCAGTACGCCTGTCGCCATGGCAAGTAGATCGTCGGCGTCGGATCGCGGAGCGATCGCCACCGAATATCGTCAGCGACGCCGACGACGGTGCGCCAGATCGTATCCGCAGACCAGTAATGCATCCGCTTGCCGATCGGGTCTTCGTTAGGCCACAGACGCCGCGCCGCGCTCTGGCTCACGACGGCGACATATTGTGCATCCTCCCGGTCCGCGTCGGTGAAGCCTCGGCCGCGCAGGAGGTGAATGCCCATGACGCGGAAGTAGTCCGTTCCCCCCGCCTCGACGGGCATCTGGGGCGCGGCTTTGTCCTCCTGCGGCGAGTTGCCCTCTTTGAGCGCGGGGCCGACGAAGATACCCGGTCCGAGAAATGGCGGGACCAGCGACGGGGTCACGCCGGCAACCCCCGGAATCGCCCGCCACGCTGGCACCAGAAGGTCCGCGAGATTGTTCAGCTTGCGCTGATCGACGTTGCCGGACACGCCACCGTATTCGTTAGGCGTGAACGTCACGTCGACGAGCGTGAGGTGCTCCGGGTTGTAACCGAGGGTGATGCTCTGGAGGTGCTCGAGGCTGCGGACGAGCAGGCCGGCGCCGGCGAGCATGACGAGGGCGAGTGCCACCTGCAACCCTACGAGCGTGCGACGCAGCCGCTGGCCGCCACGCGTCGTCCGTCCCGCGCGCGAATCGAAGCGCAGCGGCGACGCGAGCTCGGACGACGAGCCAAGCAGCGCGGGCACCACACCAAAGAGGCCCACGGCGCCGATGGTGACGAGAAGCGCCATGCCGAGCGGCATGCCGGCAATAGCGATGTCGTCGAGCCGTGGCAACTTGGGCGGCGCGGCGGCAATGAGGAGCTTGATGAGCGCGATAGCGGTGAGGAAGCCGAGCACGCCACCGGCAACCCCGAGCAGCGCGCTCTCGACCACGAGCTGCCTGACGATCATACCCAATGATGCGCCGAGCGCGCGACGTATCGAGAGCTCGCGTGCTCGTTCCGCGGCGCGCACGAGGAGGAGGTTGCCGACGTTGACACACGCGATGAGCAGCAGGAGACCGACAGCCGCCGTGAGCGTCACGAGTGTCGGCCGAACGTTGCCGACGACCGCCTGGGTGAAGGTACGAATGTGCACACCCTTGTAGTCGCGAGGACCGCCGACGTCGATCTGGGGCAGGCGGCGCATCTTCGCGAAAAATTCCTCCTGTGCGTCACGCACCGACGCGCCGGGCGCGATCCGCGCGAGGGCGATGACGGAGAGATTGTCCGACGGTTGCCAGGGTGGCATCCAGACGCCGACGCCCGTGGGATAATCCAATCCCGCTGGCGCGACGCCGATGACCTCGAAGCCACGTCGCGAGTAGGGCTCGACCAGTTTCCTGCCGACGACGTGTGGATCGGCGTCGAAGAAGCGCTTCCACGCGCTGTAGCTGAGCACGAGCACCGGCGCGGCGCCAGGCAGGTCATCGCTCGGTCGCATGAAGCGGCCGAGCAGCGGCCGGGCACCGAGCACGTCGAAGAAGTTGCCGCTAACGAATGTCCGCCCGATAATGAGCGTTCGGTCGCCGTCGAGAAATGGCGCCGTTACTTCGCCCCAGTGCGCGACGCCGGCAATGTCGTGCATCGTTAGGCTGCCCGCCGCGACCTGGCGCAGATCGCCGCGCAACAGGTAGTAGTCGGTGTTCGGGTTGTCCCGATAGGTGAAGAGCTCGACGATCCGGTCCTGCGCCGGAACGGGCAGATTCCGAACGACCACCGCGTCGTAGACAGTGAACATCGCGACGGCCATGCCGATCCCGATGGCGAGGATCGCGATGGCGGTGATCGTGAACGATGGGGTGCGGCGGAAGCCGCGCAGCGCGACGCGTATATCCTGACGCAAGCGATCCATCGGACCTTGGGGTTGGGCTCCTCGGAGAACATAGACACGTGTCCCCCGCCCCGCCCCTACGTAATCGCCGGGCCACGGCTACGTCACTCTCCCGATGAGGACTGGGCGCGCGGACGGACATTCTGCACCAGTCCTCAACGATGAGAAGATGGATGCGGACAGCCAGGTCGGCGCGCCCACTCGGGCGCACCCCATTCACACTTGCTATTGCCCACCGGGCCGCGATCGGGACCGAGATCCTGACTGCAGCTGAGCGGAGTGAATACGACGCGCTGCGGTACGACATACGCCGCGGCGATTGGCTCGCCGGCCGTTGCGCCGCGAAACGCGCCGTGGCAAGGCGGCGCGGCGCGTCGATCAATCGGCTTTGCCTCATGACACAAATCGCCGGCGCGCCGACCTGCTCGCTCCTCGCGCATGGATCGTGGACACCGCTGGCGGTCACCCTCTCGATTGGTCACTGCGACGGTGTCGCCGTCGCCGCGGCCAGCGATCCGACGACGCCTATCGGAGTCGACGTCGAGCGCGAAGGCACCATCGCCCCTCATGAGCGCCGTCTCTTTCTTGGTACGGGCGAGCGTGCCATGCGCCGCCTCGACGCGACGCTGGCGTGGGTGCTCAAGGAAGCGGCGTGGAAGGCGCTTCGGCTCAACGCAGATTTGCCATTCGCGGCGCTCGAGCTCGACGTCACGAGCGACGATCGCCTCCTCTCCGGTGTGCGCGTCGACAGCGAGTGGCAGCCCGCGCGTGCGTATGTCGTGAGACTTCCGCGCCTGCTTGGCATGGTGGCCGCGGTCGTCGTACTGGAGGCCGCATGATGGCGCCGCCGATCGGGATCAGCGGCATCGCTTACGTCCTGCCACCCACACGGCGCTCGTTAGGTGAGCTTCACGCGCTCGGCGAGCTGGAGAGCGAGCCGCGCATGCTCGCGCGGCTCGGCTTTGCCGAGGTCGCGGTCGCCGACGAGGAGACGCCCTATGATCTCGCCCTCGCGGCAGCGTGGTCGCTGCTGCGCGAGCGGTCGATCACTCCGGCAAGCATCGACGCACTGCTCTACTGCGGCACGCCCGCCGTAGCGTTCGCGCGCGCGGGAAGCGCGGCCGACGCCGCCGGTCAGCTCGCTACCACCCGCCGCTTCCAGTATCCGGCGACGCGCCTCCAATATGACCTCGATCTCGACCGAGCATCGGTGCTCGCGCTCGATCAGGCGGCGTGCACCTCGCTCTTTGCCGGTGTCCGGATCGCGCGCTCGCTGATTGCCGCCGGCGAAGCGCAGCGCGTGCTCTGCGTTTCGTCGGAATTCTTCCCCAACTGCGCGGGGCGTGAGGCGATCTACAACTGCACTGCCGACGCCGCGGTCGCGCTCTTGGTCGAAGCGGGCGCCGAGCGCAATCGGATCGTCGCTTCGTCCCACGTGACGAAGGGCTACTACTGGGATGGCGACGCACTGCGCAACGAGATCGTCGCTTCCTATTTCCCCACCGCGCGGCACGTGATCGCCCAAACACTCAACAGCGCGCACTGGTCGCCTAACGATGTCACCTGGGTGATTCCTCACAACGTGAGCGTCCGCAGCTGGGAGATCCTGCTCGGCCTCACCGGCATCGCGCGCGAGCGACTCTGGTGCCGCAACATCAGTCGCCTCGGGCACACACTCGCCGGCGACAATTTCATCAACCTGCGCGACGCACTCGACGACGGCAACGTGCGGCCCGGCGATCGCCTGCTCCTCTTCTCTTATGGCTTCGGCGCCCACTGGACGGCGCTGGCCGTCGAGGCATGACCATGACCTCAGGACGTTCCATTCTCTTGACCGGCGCTACAGGCCTGCTCGGACGTCAGGTATTGGCGCGACTCCTCGCCGACGATCCGCTCCTGCACGTTTACGTGCTCGTGCGCGATCTCGCGCGGTGGTCCGTTGCCTCGGTCGCACTCGAGGACGTTCGCCGAGTGGTGCCCGTCCAGGGCGACTTGCGCGTGCCGGAGCTCGGGCTCGCGCCCAACGACCACGCGCTCCTATGTCGCAAGCTGTCGGCGATCGTCCATCTCGCTGCCGATACGACATTTTCGAACTCGCTCGATCGGGCCCGCGAGGTGAATACCACGGGCACGAGGTGCGTTCTCGAGCTCGGAGACGAGTGTGCCTCGGCGATACACGTCGCGCACGTCAGCACTGCCTTCGTCGCCGGCCGCTGCACAGGCGTGATCGCGGAAGACCCGAGCGGCGGAAGTGACGGTTGGGTGAACGCGTACGAGCAGTCGAAGTACGAAGCTGAGCAGCTCGTGCGCGCCGACGCGGCAAGTTGGGTGATCTTCCGGCCGAGCACCATCGTCTGCGATGGCATCGATGGGCGCGTGACGCAGGTGAACGCCGTGCATCGCGCGCTCCGGCTCCTGTATGGCGGGCTCGTCGCCATGATGCCGGGTGTCGCCGGATCCACCATCGACGTCGTCACTACTGCCTACGTCGCGGACGCGATCGCGCGACTCGCGCTCGCCGAAAGCGCCCATGGGCGCACCGTGCATCTCTGCGCCGGTGAGGGCGCATTACCACTCGTCGAGCTCCTCGACGTGACGTACGAGCGCTGGGCACGCGACCCCGATTGGCGGCGTCGTGGCATCGCACGGCCGGCGCTCGCCGAGTTGGCGACGTACGCGCTCTTCGAACAGACCGTCGAGGACGTCGCGGACGCGTCGCTCAAGCGGATCACCCGCGCGCTCTCGCATTTCGTACCGCAGCTCGCATTGCCCAAGCGATTCGTCACGACGAACGCCGACACTCTGCTCGGTCACCCAGCGCCCGCGGTCCGTGAGTTCTGGCCGGCGATGCTCGATCGCATGGTGTCCACACGCGTCGACGCTTTGGCGAGGAGTGCCGCATGAGCGCGCAAATGGACTACGCGTCGTTCGTCGCGCGCACAGTCGAGTGGATCAACAGAACGCTTGTTCCACCGAGTGTCACGATAGACGCCGACACGGCGCTCTTTGCCGATGGACTCATCAACTCCATTCGCATCCTGAAGCTCATCGCCTGGACGGAGCGGGCGCTCGACATCCGCATTCCCGATTCCCGGATTCGCATGGACTACTTCCGCAGCGTTAGGCAGATTGCCGACACTTTTGCACGTCGTGGGGACGACACGGGAGGCGCCGATGTGGCCGCGTGACCGAGTCATCGCGACGCTGCGCGAGCGCGGCGAGCTATGGGAACCGGTACCGGGCGTGACGGCGTTGCGCGGAGACGTCGCGAAGCTCTCACGCGCCCTCGAGCGGGCGATCGCATCCCTTTGCGGAATGGAGGCCGGCGACGACTGGTCCGTTCCACCCGCTATCGATTTCGCCACGCTCGTGCGTGCCGATTACTTCACCTCCTTTCCACAATGGCTCACCGTCGCGTCGCATTTGACCGACGACACCGATGCCCTCCGCGCGGTCGCCGGGCATAACGATCCGGCGTTGGCGGTGCGCGGTGCACTCGCGCCACCGAAAGCGGTGCTCAACCCAGCTGTCTGCTACCACGTGTACTCCAGCCTTGCCGGATCGGTGCTGGAAGCGCCACGTCTCGTGACCGCACAGGCGGCGTGCTGGCGACACGAGAGCAGTCACGGCGCGTTGGAGCGAGGCTGGACGTTCACGATGCGTGAGATCGTCTGCCTCGGCTCGATGAATGATGCTCGTGCGTTCCTCGTCCGCACGATCGATCGTGTCTGGGACTTCGCGCGCACCCTCGGGCTGCAGGGCGCGATCGAAGTCGCGACCGATCCCTTCTTCGCACCGGCGGCTCGCGCCAAGCAGCTACTTCAGCAACTCATGGAGCTCAAGCACGAGCTCCTGCTGCCGATCGCCGCACATCGGCGGATCGCCGCGTCGTCGTTCAATCTGCACGGGCCCTTCTTCGGCGACGCGTTCGACATCACGCTGCCGACAGGGGAGCCGGTGACGACGGCCTGTGTCGCGTTCGGGCTCGAGCGTTGGCTGCTCGCGTTCCTCGTCAGGCACGGAGCGGATGCGTCGGGCTGGCCGGCGCTTCCCGAGCTGCAGCAGGAGGAGAGGGCCCATGCGTGATCTACATGCCCATTCACTCTATGTACGTCACGCACGTGCTGCCGATCGCGCCGCTTGGTCCGTGGAGCGCGACATCCACTGGGGGCAGATCGATCGGGACGTCGCGCTCTCGCAGCCGGAGATTCTCGCGAAGCTCCGCGACGCGGCGCTCATCGAGTCTTTCCATCCCGTTAATCTCTCGCGTCTCATTCGCTTCGCGTGGGACGACGTGGACGCGGGCGTCGTGTTCTCACTCGAGATGTACGAGGGATTCAAGCACTTCCACGCCTTGCGCATGTACCTCGACGCGGTTGGCTACGAGCCCAGTATCACGAACGACGAGCTGCGGCGGATCCGTCAGCGCGCGAGCCGCGACGACCTCGATCCCGGCGATCCCGTGTCGCCGCTCGTCGAGTTCATGCTCAGCGAGCATCTCGCCGCATACTTCTTTCGTCGGCTCGGCGAGCAGGCGCGCGAGCCGCAGCTGCGCGAGCTACTGGCCTACATCGCAGCCGACGAGGTCCGTCACGCACAGTCGGCATCCGATCTGATCGCTCAGCGCATCGCCGTGCATCCGGAGCTGGCGCCTGACGTGCTGCGTGCCGCGGCGCACTTCCGCCACTACGGCGAGGAGGCGGTCGGCGAAGTACCGACCGCCATGGAAGGCGACGAGATCGCCATCCGCACCTTCGCCACCCGCATCGAACGGCTGTGCGGCAGGCGCATCGTCGATCACCTCAAGAGCGAACTGGAGGTCTGACCATGGAAATCAACTATCGCGAGCTCACGGTGCTCAACTTCTATCGTGCATCCGAGCTGCAGGGTGGATTGATTCTCGGCCGCCTCGTTCAGCATGTGCGCGACGCGAATCTCATAGTGCGATTGACGGCGCACAGCGCCGAGGAAGTCCTTCACGCGCAGCTCTGGACCGAGACCATCGTCGACGTCGGAGGCCGTCCGACTCCCACCGCAGATACCTATCAATCGCGATACGCCGGTGTGATCGGCACGCCAACGTCACTGCTCGAGGTGCTGGCACTGACCCAGGTATTCGAGCGCGGCGTTTATCGCCACTTCGTGGCGCATCTGCGCCGGCCTGGTACGCACCCACGCGTCCAGGCGACGCTCCGCCGCATGCTCGCCGACGAGCGCGGACATCTCTCGTGGGTGAAAGAGTGGCTCGACCGACAGACGGGCTCACGCCGCTCGGCGATCCCGACTCTGATGCGCCGTTACAGCGCCGCCGACGCCGCGATTCGCAAGCAGCTGATGAGCGAGTACGGATGGCAGGAGCTCGCATGCGCCTGACCGTTCCCTCCGACCCCTCCGCGCGCGCTGCGCCCTTCGCGTTACTTCGCACCACGCTTCCGGGCTCCGTCGACGATCGACTCTACTTCGCTCAGGTGCGCGAGGACCCTCGGCTCGAGATCGAGGCCCTCGATCCCGGGCCTAACGATTCGGTTGTCGTCGTCGGGTCGGCGGGGTGTACAGCGCTCTCACTGCTCGCCGCCGGCGCGGGTCACGTCACCGCGGTCGATCTCAACCGCACCCAGAATCACCTCATCGAGCTCAAGCTCGCGGCCATTGCTGTTCTCGGTCATCGTGAGACGTTTGTTTTCCTAGGCGCGGCCGACGGCTCGGCGCTCGGGCGAATCGACGCGTACGCCATCTTGCGCTCGCGCCTCACGGCGCCGGCGTGCGCCTACTGGGATGGCCGCCTGCCCGACGTCGCGGCAGGCGTGCTCGGAGTAGGCGTCACAGAAAAGTTCGTTCGCAACCTCGCGCTCGCGTTACGGCTCTTCGTGCATCCTCGGTCACGCATCGAGCGGATGCTGGCCGCGACATCGCTCGACGAGCAGCGCGAGCTCTTTGCTCGCGAATGGAATACCCGCCGTTGGCGGCTCTTCTTCCAGTTATTGCTGAATCGCGGCGTGTTTCGTCGCACGTACGATCCGGCGTTCTTCGCTCATCTCCATCGACCGAGCTTCGCCGAACATTTCCGAGTTCGCGCGGAGGAAACGCTCACCGAGCTGCCGGTGCGTGACAACTACTTCGTGCACCACATGCTCACGGGGCGATATCCGGTCGACGCATTCGATGGCGTACCACCGTATCTGAGCCGCACGGGACACGACGCGGCGGCCGATGCCATTGACCGACTCGCGCTCGTGGATGGTACGATGACGGAGTATCTGCGTGCGCTCGCACCGAATAGCGTCACTGGCTTCGTACTCTCCAACATCTGCGAGTGGCTGTCACCCAATCAGCTGCTCGATCTCTTTGGCGAGATCACGCGCACCGCCGTACCGGGCGCCGTGCTGTGCTTCCGCAATTTCGTTGGCTGGACCGAAATTCCACTGCGCTACCGGGACGTCATCGTCGAAGATCGCGTGCTGGGCCAGCGGCTCATGCGCTGTGACCGAAGTGTGGTACAGCGACGCTTCGCTCTCTGTCGTGTTGACACCGGGTGGTCGCCGTGAGCCTAACGACTCCAGCCACGCAGGGAATCACTGTCCGCGATGCCGAGCCCGCCGACAATGACGCACTCGTCGCCATCGCCGCCGCCTGCTCGATGGAGGGCGACATCGCGCTGCGCGTGACGCGCCAGCCCGACTTCTTCCAGCTCGCTCGGCTCGAGGGCACGGCGTGGCGAGTCGGCGTCGCGGAAGTCGACGGCTGTGTCGTCGGCTGCGTCATGGGCGCGGTGCGACAAGCTTACCTGCACGGCGTCGCGCAGCCCACACTGTATGCCGGCGATCTCAAGGTGCACCCAGCGGCGCGCCGCGCCGGTGTCGCGGACGCGCTGAGCGAATGGGTGCGATGCACCCTCGCCGAGATGGGCGGGAGCGACACTCCGCTGCTGCTGACGATTCTGGCCGGCAATCGCGCGATGGAGCATCGCACCGCTGGCCGCGGTCTCGTGCCTCGCTTCGGGCGCTTTGCCACGATTCGAGTCTTCTCGATCCCGCTCCTTTTCTCACGGCGCGAGGCAACGGACGGTCTCGTCATCACGCCAGCTAGGGCATGCGATGTTCTCGAGATGGCCGAGCTCTGGGCAAGCGTTGCTGCGCATCGCCAGTTTGCACCAGCTTTCACGGCCGATTCACTCGCGGCCTGGATTCAGGCCGCGCCTTCTCTCGCGATCACGGACTATCGCGTCGCTCGTGATCGACGCGGACGCATCGTCGGATTCCTGGGGTGGTGGGACCAGGAATCATTCAAGCAGATGCAGGTGACGCGCTACTCGCCTCGACTGCGCGTTGCGCGAGCAATCGTTAACGCCCTTGGCGGCCTAACGGGTGGAGTCGGTTTGCCCGAGGTCGGCGGATCGCTCCGATATCGGACTGCCGTTCACGTTTGCGTACGGCCGGAGCAGCCGCAAGTGCTCCGCGCGCTGCTTCGGCGCAGCCACGCCGAGCTGCGCGCGGCGCACTATGCGTTCGCGACGATCGGTCTCGACCTGTGCGACCCGTTGTGCTCGGCCCTCGACGGACTCTTCACGCAGCCGACGAACGTCAACGCGTACGTCTGCACACCCGGCGGTGACTACGTCGGGCCGCCCCTCGCCGACCGGCCCCTCCACTACGAGATCGCCCTCGTATGAGTCTCGAGGCGTATCACGCGACGTTGGCGGCTTTGATCGTTAGACGGCGACGACGCGTCGCAACCGTGTGGCTACTCGCCTGTCTGCTACTGCTTCCGGGTGCACGACGGATCGAGTCCCTCCTCGGCGTCGCCGCGCGTGTTGGCGGCAGCGAGTCGGCGATGGTCGACGAGCAGCTCGCGCGACGCTTCGGCTCATCGTTGGCCCACCCGCTCGTGCTCGTCGCGTCGAGCGTTCCGTCGCCGGCGACTCCCGTTGGCGACACCACACTCCGACTCGTCGTCGACTCCGTACACGCGATGTCCGGTGTCGCACGCGTTGTGAGCTACCTGGACGGCCATGATTCCATCTTCCTGGGAAGCGACGGCGGCACCTTTCTCGTCGTCGGCGTCGACGACCGGATCGCTCCCGACCAGCGCCTCGACAGCATGCGCGCGTCGACGGCTCGCCTCGCGACGGCGCTCGTCCGCCGATTTCCTGGCGCCGCTCTGCGCTGGACTGGCGAGAGCGCGCTCAACGCCGATCTCCGGCGGACGAGCGCTCGCGACGCCCGGGGCGCGGAATGGCGCGCCCTACCATTGAGCTTCGTTCTCCTGCTCGCCGCCTTTGGAGCGATCATCGCCGCGCTGCTCCCAGTGGCCGGCGCGATGATCGCAATCGGTGTGTCGTTAGGGCTGGCGGCGCTCGCGGCACACGTCTGGTCGCTCTCCATCCTGCTCCAGAATGTCGTCACGATGATCGGCCTCGGCCTTGGCATCGATTACTCGCTGCTCGTCGTGCAACGCTTCCGCGCGGAGCTGGGCGAGAGCCGCGATCGCGAGCGCGCGGCGAGAGACGCCCTGGCTGCCGCTGGACCGACGATCCTGCTTTCGGGTACGGCCGTCGCGATCGGCTTCGGCGCACTGGCGGTGCTCCCTGTGAACGAACTGCGGTCGGTCGCCGTTGGTGGGCTGCTGGTGACGCTGGCGTCGATGCTCATCACCACGACACTCCTCCCCGGCGCTCTGGCAATGATGGGCGGGCGAGTGGATTTCGGCCGGCTCTCGATCCAGCGTGGGCGCCCTTCGAGGATGAACAACAGGCGAGCGCCGAAGACGCGATGGCGTAGCTGGGCGGTGCTGGTGACGCGCTACCCCGCACTCGTGCTCGTTCTCGCGGCGCTGCCAGTCGGCGCACTGGCCTGGCAGGCACGCCGTCTCGCCGTCGGCCAACCGCGAGGAAACTGGCTGCCGGCGACGATGGAATCGGCTGTCGCGCTGCATGCGCTCGAGGCAATGGGACGCGGCTCCGTCGTGCAGACGGTGCGCGTTACGGTCGAGATGCCGCCCGGCGTCACCGCGGTCGACGACAGCGGCTGGGCAGCAACGACGCGGCTCGCAAGGCTACTGGTCGCGGATCCCGCCGTCGCGCGTGTCCGGTCACTCCCCGGACTCGTCGCCCCGTTGGGCGCGACATTGCCGCGATCTGTGCTCGTCGCTGCGGTGCCGCCCGACGTGCGCGCGTCGTTCGTGAGCCGCGACGGCCGAATCGCAATGCTCGAGGCCATCCCGCGTGAGGGCGCCACTCCCCAGCAGCTCGGCGATTTCGTTAGGCGCACGCGGGCCGCGCCACCCATGCTCGTCACCGGCCCCGGAGCGGCACGAGTACGAGTCGGTGGACTTCCCGCGCTCAACGTCGATTATCAGGACGCCGTTTCCGGAGGACGGCGATTCCTCGAGGTGGTCGGCCTCATCGTGGGGGCGACCTTCCTCGTGCTCGCCATTGGCTTCCGCTCGCTGCTCGTGCCTCTGAAGGCCATCGTCCTCAACTTGCTCGCGGTCGCGGCCGCTTTCGGCGCCGTGACGCTCGTCTTTCAGGATGGCATCGGCGCGCGCTGGCTAGGCATTGCCGCGCCGCTCGGCGCCATCTTTCCGGCGATCCCAGTGCTCGTCTTCTGCGTCGTGTTCGGCCTGAGCATGGACTACGAGGTGTTCCTTGTCGCTCGCGTTCGCGAGGCGCGTCAGCGCGGCGCCGAGGAACGTGCCGCGATTGCTGACGGCCTGGCTGATACGGCCCGCCTGATCACCAGTGCCGCTGCAATCATGATCGTCGTGTTCGGGGCCTTCATGTTCGCCGACTTCCTTCTCATGAAGATGCTCGGCTTCGCACTCGCGGTCGCGGTGCTTCTCGACGCGACGGTGATGCGGCTCGCCGTCAGCCCCGCATTGCTGGCGCTGGCGGGCAAGTGGAACTGGTGGCCCGGCCGCGCCGTCACGCCGTCTCCCACCCTTTTGCCCTTCCCAGCGCACGCTCCCATCCACTCGCAATCTGCTTCCGCTCCGTCCCCTTCATCCCCGGTTTGAACTCCCGGTCCACCTGCCATTGACGCGCGATCTCAGCCGTCGACTTCCAGAAGCCCACGGCTAGACCGGCGAGGTAGGCGGCGCCTAACGCGGTCGTCTCGGATACTTTTGGACGGACGACCGGCACACCTAACAAGTCCGCCTGCAGTTGCATCAGGAGGTTGTTCGCGCTCGCGCCGCCATCCACCCGGAGCTGCTTGAGCTTGATCCCGGCGTCGGCCTGCATCGCCACGAGCACGTCCATCGTTTGGAGCGCGATCGACTCCAGCGCGGCACGGGCGATGTGCGCCTTGGTGGTGCCCCTCGTGAGGCCGACGATCGTGCCACGCGCATACTGATCCCAGTGGGGTGCCCCGAGCCCCGCGAACGCCGGCACGAGATAGACACCGCCCGTATCGGGGACGCTCCGCGCGAGCGCCTCGATCTCCGGGGCGGCGCGGAAGAACTCGAGACCGTCGCGGAGCCACTGCACCACGGCGCCGGCGATGAAGATGCTCCCCTCGAGCGCGTACTCGGTGCGGTCGCCGATCCGCCAGGCAACCGTCGTCAGCAGGTTGTTTTTCGACGCGATGCGCTTTGTGCCCGTGTTCATGAGCATGAAACAACCCGTGCCGTAGGTGTTCTTGGCCATGCCAGGCTTCGTGCACGCCTGGCCGAAGAGCGCTGCCTGCTGGTCCCCGGCAATGCCCGCGATCGGAATCGATGCGCCGAGGAGCGTTGTTTCGCCGTAGACCTCACTCGAAGAACGCACCTCGGGAAGCATCGAGCGCGGGACGCCGAAGATCTTCAGCAGCTCCTCATCCCACTCGCCCTTTGCGATGTCGAAGAGCATCGTCCGCGAGGCATTGCTCGCGTCGGTCACGTGCACGCGGCCGCCGGTGAGCTGCCAGACGAGCCAGGAATCCACTGTCCCGAATGCCAGCTCGCCCCGCTTCGCGCGCGCCTTCGCGCCTTTCACATTCTCTAAAATCCATTGCGCTTTCGTCGCCGAGAAATACGCGTCGATCACGAGCCCCGTCTTCCGGCGGATGACTCGATCGAGCTTTCGCGCCTTCAGTCGGTCGCAGATTGCTGCCGTGCGTCGATCCTGCCAGACGATGGCGTTGCACACCGGCTCCCCAGTCGCGCGATCCCAGACGATCGTCGTCTCGCGCTGATTGGTGATCCCGATGGCCGCGACGTCCGTCGCCGCGGCGCCAGCCTTCGTCAGCGCCTCGGCCGCGACCCCCGCCTGCGACGACCAGATGTCGCGCGGATCGTGCTCCACCCAGCCGGGCTTCGGGAAGATCTGCCTAAACTCCTTCTGCGCGACGGCGACGATCGAGCCGGCGTGGTCGAAGACGATGGCGCGGGAGCTGGTGGTGCCCTGATCCAGGGCAAGGATGACCTTCATGGTTGTATCGCGTGGTTTAGTGATGTGTCAACTTCGTCCCCAAAGAACATGATAGAGCACCCCCCCCAACACCCCTCCCACGATCGGCCCGACAATCGGAATCCATGCGTACCCCCAATCCGAATTCCTCTTGCCGACGATCGGCAACACGGCGTGCGCGATCCGCGGCCCAAGGTCGCGTGCGGGGTTGATCGCGTAGCCGGTCGGGCCACCTAACGACAGACCGATCGCGGCGACGATCGCGCCGACGAGCAGCGGGCCGAGCCCCTTCGACAGCTCGGAGCCGGGAACGAAATTCCCCGGTGAGATCACGGCCAGCAGCGCGAACACGAGCATGAACCCGCCAAGGGTCTCGGAGATCAGGTTCGCGCCCGACCGGCGAATGGCAGGCATCGTCGAGAACACCGCGAGCTTCGCGTCCGGATCCGGCGTCGCGCTCCAGTGCGGCAGATACTGCAGCCAGACGAGAACGCCGCCAAGGAAGCCACCGATGATCTGCGCGACGATGTAGCCAGGCACCTTTGCCCAGGGGAAGGTGCCGATCGTCGCCAGCGCGAGCGTCACCGCCGGATTGAGGTGCGCTCCGCTCACGCTCGCGACGCAGTACACCGCGATTGTGACCGCGAGCGCCCAGCCGGTGGTGATCACGATCCAGCCGGAGTTGTAGCCTTTCGAGCGCTGCAGAACAACATTGGCGACGACCCCGTCCCCGAGGAGAATGAGGATCGCGGTGCCGAACAGCTCAGCGAGAAGAGCGGACATTGTCGGGGGTCGGTGGGCTGTTGTCGTTGGTCGGGGTGGTCGCGAGGACTTAGCGGCGCGGCTATTGTCGCGCTTGCCGGGGGGTTCTGCCAGTGCCTGTGATGCCGAGGTGACTAACGTGACGGATGCGACGGTCGTGGCGGTCCTCACGCCAACCCTGACGCGCCTTTTCCCAACGATTCTTCCACCCGGGGCGCGAGCCGTCACGTTGGAGGTCAGGGATTGGCTGGTGACCGTCCGGGTGTTCGTCGCTGGTGCTGTGGACGACCATACTTACGAAGATCTGGAGCGTGAGATCGAGCCAATCCTGAACGACCTCGGTTATCGCGACGACGATGGATGGGAGCTTCACCTGATGCTCGTTAGGCAGGACCCGCCACGGCCAGTCCGCGCCTTGGGGACCGTCGTATGGGCGAGCACTGAAACCACCGTCGAGAGTCTGAATCCGTCCTGATCGCCGCATCCCGCGTCCCGCTGCCGGCGCATCTCGGGCCGGCTGTCCCTTCCCCCTTGTACTTCTACAAGGCGAAACGTATCGTCTCTTGTAGAAGTACAAGGGTCGGGGGCTGTTGGTCGAGTGCCCGCGGTCGACTGGATCGGTGAGAGGAGCACGAGCGCAAAACGCGAGCGAGGATTGATGCTTACTGAACTCTGGAGCGACTTCCGCTATCGGCTCCGCGTCCTCTTCCGACGCCCCGACGTCGAGCGCGAGCTCGACGACGAGCTTCGCTTCCACCTCGACCGCGAAACCGATAAGTACGAGCGAGCCGGAATGTCGCGCGCCGACGCCACGCGCCGTGCGCGAATCGCGTTCGGCGGCGTCGACACCGCCAAGGAGCAGAGCCGCGACGCACGCGGCACATTCCTCATCGATACAATCGCCCACGACATCCGTTACGCCGTGCGCGGGATGCGCGCGCGCCCGGCATTCGCTGCCGGAGTCGTCGTCACCCTCGCCCTCGGTATTGGCGCCAACGCGGGGATGTTTGGCATCGTCGACCGGCTCCTGCTCCGGCCGCCGACATTTCTTCGCGACGCCGACCACGTCCATCGTGTGTACCTCAGGCGCACCCGAGACCGAGTTACCCGGACCACCGACGGCTTCCAGTTCCCGCGATTCCGTGACCTTGTAAGGTGGAGTCACGATTTCTCCGACGCCGCCGCGTTCGTGTCGTGGCGACTCGCCGTCGGCGAGGGTGACGCGGCCCGCGTACATCAGGTAGTTGGCGCCTCGGCGAGCTACTTCGATTTCTTCGACGCCAAGCCCGCCCTCGGTCGCTACTACACGACCGCCGAAGACAGCATCCCGTTAGGCACGCCCGTGGCCGTCCTCGGCTTCGGGTTCTGGCAAACGGAGTTCGGCGGCCGATCCGATGTCCTTGGCCAGCGGCTCCGCGTCGGCCACACGCTCTGCACCATCATCGGTGTCGCGCCGCCCGGTTTCCACGGGTTCGAGGAGGAGCACGATCCCGCCGTCTACATCCCGGTCACCACCTTCGGCATGGATGCACGCGGCGCGAGCTACGTCACCAATTACGGTTTCCACTGGATCAGCGCCGTTGTTAGACGAAAGACAGGGGTGAGCGTCGCTGCCGCGAGTGCGGACCTCACCGCCGCTTTCCAGCGCAGCTGGCTCGCGGAGCTCGCCGTTGAAAAGGGGCAGCAACCGCTCGCCGCAGCTCGACCCACTGCCATCGTTGGGCCAGTGCAGCCGGAGCGGGGACCACTCGCCGGACCTGAAGCCAGAGTATTGACCTGGGTCGCCGGCGTGACTCTCGTCGTGCTCCTCGTCGCGTGCGCCAACGTCGCCAATCTGCTGCTCGCGCGCGCTCTCGCGCGTCGCCGTGAGATCGCCCTCCGCCGCGCACTCGGCGTAAGCAACGCGCGGTTGTTGCAACAACTGCTGATCGAGAGTTTCGTGCTCGCCGCGCTCGGCGGCCTTCTCGGTTTAGTAATTGCCCAGTGGGGCGGTGGGGTGCTTCGCGCCCTGTTCCTGCCGCCCGACTTCAGCGCAAGTGTGGTTGCCGACTATCGCACGCTGATCGTGACGCTCGCGCTCACACTGATCACGGCGTTGCTGATTGGGATTGCTCCCCTCTTCGACGCGACCCGGGCATCATTGTCGCCGATGCTCGTCGGCGCCGGGCGCGACACCGGCCTGCGATCCTCGCGCAGCCGCGCCGCGCTGCTCGTGCTGCAGGCGACCCTGTCAGTGGTCCTGCTCGTCGGTGCGGGACTCTTCGTGCGCAGTCTGCAGCACGTGCGCGCGCTGCGCCTTGGCTACGATGTCGATCCGCTCCTCCTCGTGACGGATCAGAGGCGGGGCGTGGTGTTCACGCCGGCCGAGCACTTGGCGCTCGAGAATCGGCTGGTGGAATCAGCGCGATCCATCCCCGGTGTGGTCGGTGCATCGATCGTGAGCTCGGTGCCCTTCTATGGATTCGAGAGCCGCGCGCTTTTCGTCGCCGGCATCGACAGCGTCGACGTCCTCGGGAATTTCGACATGCAGGCGGCGAACCCCGACTACTTCCGGACGGCTGGAACACGGCTCCTGCGCGGACGCGCGTTCGATGAGCACGACGACGCCAGATCGCCGCGTGTGGTTGTCGTCAGCCAGGGCATGGCGAACGCGCTCTGGCCCGGGCAGGAGCCGTTAGGCAAATGCATTCGCATTGCGTCGCGTGACTCCTCGTGCGCGACGGTGATTGGCGTGTCGGAGGATCTCCGGCTCCATACTCTGCGCGAGGCGCACGAGTTCATGTACTACATCCCGATCGCGCAGCATGGCGAGCCGGAGGGCATGCTGTTCGTACGTGTCGACGGAAACGCGAGCGAAGTCGCCGAGAGCGTGCGACGTCAGTTGCAGCGCACGATGCCAGGCTCCTCCTATGTCACCGTCGAGCCGTTTCGGAACATGATCGACGGCAGGCTGCGAAGCTGGCAGCTGGGCGCCACCATGTTCGTCGCCTTCGGCGGCCTGGCACTGCTGCTGGCTGGTATCGGGTTGTACAGCGTGATCGCGTACGGCGTCGCCCAGCGACGCCGGGAGCTCGGCGTTCGCATCGCCCTCGGCGCGTCGGCGGCGAGCGTCGTGCGACTCGTCATGCACGGCGGCATCAGGCTTGTCTCCGTTGGCATCGTACTCGGCGTCGGCATAGCGCTCCTGGCCGCACGGGCGATTGCGTCACTGCTCTTCCAGGAGTCGCCGACGGACCCCGTCATATATATGGTCGTCGGGGCGGTGCTCCTGTCGGTTGCCCTGATGGCGAGCATCCTGCCTGCCTTCGTAGCGTCGCGAGTAGACCCCAGCATTGCCCTGCGAGCCGACGCCTGAGCTCACTGGGCGAATCGGTGACCCATATCCTGCCGCTGGGTGGACATGGCCCACAGAGCGCCGGACGGGGTGGTTTCGGAGGTCATGGCCGAGTCGTCGATTGTGTGGAGCGGGTAAGTAGCCGCGGGCCCGCTTTCCAGCGCGACGATGCCGCCGTGACTTTTTGCCCGCCTAACGACCTGTGCGATGAGCAAAGGGGTAGATTTTCGCATTCAATTGGACGGGCCGGAGGCCGCCTCGGTGCTCCTCCCCGCCGCCGTGTACACGATGGTGCGGACCGTCGCCAAGTTGTTGACGACGCTCGCGCCGATGAGCGCGACCGCGGCCTTCCTCACGAGTCTGCTCTGGCTGGTGGCCGCGATCTATGTTGTCGGCGTCGTGATCTGGCTGCGTGACGACAACTGGCTCGGCGCGGGACTGATCATTGCTGCCACCATTTTCTGCGGGGGCGTCGTCGCCGATCTCGCCGGCCGGCTCGTTATGCCGGCCGGGTTCAGTGCCGCCCTCGCGGGCGCCATGACGAACACGGTGACACTCCTGGTGCGCGCGCTCATTCTCATGCCGATCGCGGGCGCCATCGTAGCGGGCGCCCGCTGGCTCACCGACGAACTGAAACGAAGCGACGTACTGAGCTCATAGCGTTGGGCGTTCCGCGTTTGGCGTCTAGCGATCAAGGCCCAACGCCCACTGCTCAACACCAACGGGTTCACTGGCGGTGGTAGCTCAACCCCGCTCGTTGCGCCTGTTCGACGGCGACCACCATCCCCGGCACCAACTGAACATCCGGGAGAATGTTCGCGCGCAGGTCTTCGTAGACCACCTTCGCGTCGAGCCCGCGCTTCGCCGCGAGCAAGCCGGAGAAGATCGTCAGCGCATTGTTACACATAATCAGCGTCGCGCCGCGCTTATGGAGCGACTCGATACTCGCTGACGGCAGCGTCATACCGAGGACCACCGGCGCCGTGCGCCATGGATTGGCCGTCGCGGGCTTGCCCGTCGCGGGATCCTTCGCGTCGAGAAACTCGCCAAGATCGTACTTCGCCCACGCGGCGTCGTTCAGCCCATAGAAGGTGGTCGCGGCGTAGAAGGTGAGCACCGCGTCGATGTCGGAGTCCTTCACATTGAAGGCTTTGTTATAGGTGTCGTAATAGTTCATCACATGCACGAGCGCGACCCCGCCGTTCGGTGAAGGATTGTCGAAGAACTGCTTGTGTTTCGCCTTCAGCCCTTTGAGCCAGTTGTTGCTCGGCACGTTGTGCGCGGCAGGCTTCGTATCCGCCTGGAGTGCGCCCGCGTGCACGGTGATGGCGGCGCCTGCGGCAATCGTCGCGAGCGATGCGGCAAGCATCGCGCGGCGCGTCGTGGTCAGCGTTGTGAACATGAATCTGAGCTCTCCCGTTGTTGGTTCGATCGCGAGCAAGTCTGGCTTCCGACTTATTCTTTATTCGTATCTCGTGGCCGAAACGGGACATTTCGCGGTTCGACGTCTTTACGCGCCACGCCCCACGCGCCACGCGCCACGCGCCACGGGCCACGCGCCCCGACTTGACGGAGCACCCGAAAGAGGTCAACTAGTAGCCCTATGCCGACCCAAAATCGGGAGACGACCGCACTCGGCGCTGCGTACACGCCGCACCCAACGGTCGCCGCAAAATCGAACGTGCCAACTGCCTATAGCGGCGAGACGGGACGCACCTATCACCTCGAGCAGCTCATCGGCAAGGGCGGCTTCGGCGAGGTGTATCTCGCGACGGTCACACCCGCTCAGGGATTTCCGGCGAAGGTTTGCGTCAAGATCAGCGAGCGACTCACGGCGTGGCTGCGCGAAGCGTACTTCGCCGAGCTGCTCGATCGCGAGGTGCGCGCGCTGCGCGTCTACGACCGCTTTCCCATCGTCGACGGTTTGCGCACGCGCTACTGCCTCGCGATGGAGTATGCCGAGCAGGGTGATCTCAGCCAGTGGCTGACGCGCGCCGGTCCACAGTCCGAGCGATTCGTTAGGCGCGAGATCGCGGCGATTCTCCGCGCGCTCGACGCCCTGCATCGGGGCCAGGCGCTGCATCGCGACCTCACCCCCTTCAACGTCTTTGTCTGCGAGAACGAGGAGCTCAAGCTCGGCGACTTCGGCATTGCGACGCACCAGTTGAGCCGCCGCGGGGTCACCGCCGAC
The DNA here is from genome assembly GCA_036493735.1 of Gemmatimonadaceae bacterium. Classification (GTDB taxonomy): domain Bacteria; phylum Gemmatimonadota; class Gemmatimonadetes; order Gemmatimonadales; family Gemmatimonadaceae; genus AG2. Next base: position 15,950 of record DASXPH010000047.1, on the reverse strand, counting down.
GCGTTCAACGTGCTCAACGCGCCAACCGAGATCGCGTGGGGCAAGATCCGGCGCTGGCAGCAGCGCGACGACATCTATCAGATCGGCCTCATCGCCGCGATGCTGTTGCGCGGCGAGATCTCGAAGCCGATGCGCAGCAAGGACGTGCGCCGCCTGCCATGCAGCGATCATCTGAAGGAGGTCATCCACCGCTGCCTCGGCTCGCGCGGCAAGCGCTACGAAGCGGCGGGAGAGCTGATCGCCGCGCTCCGCCAGCGCATACCGTCGCCGCCGGCGACGGGACGTCTCCAGAGCCTCAGGGGCAAGCGAATCTCGTTCACCGGATTCCTGAGCCGCCCACGGAGCGAAGCAATCACCGCCGCGAAGAAAGCCGGCGCGGTGGTGCAGTCGAAGCCGGGGCAACTGACGGACGTGCTCGTACGCGGGCGACCGAACCCGCTGCAGGTTGCCGGCACCGTTGGCGGCACGAAGATCATGGAGATCCGCCGACTGGCCGCCTTGGGCCACGCGGTGACGGTGATCGGTGATAAGCAGTTCTGGCGATTGGTGGACGGTGCGAAAAAGACGCCGACAAAAACGCGGGGGCCGCAGAGTGCGCGGAGTCCGCGGAGGAAGGCGAAGGCGCGCTGACATGCGGAACATCCGCGTCGCGAGTGTCCAGTTCCAGCATGCGCCCGGCGACAAGCCGTACAACCTCGGCCGCGTTAGGCACTATGTGAATGACGCCGCCCACGCCGGCGCGGAGATCGTCGTTTTTCCGGAGATGTGCCTGACGGGCTACTGGCATGTCCGCAAGCTCTCGCGCGACGAGGTCGAGGCGCTCGCCGAGCCGGTCCCGGACGGCCCATTGACTCAGGATTTGCTTCGCCTCGCACGCGAGCGGAGCATCACCATCGGCGCCGGGCTCATCGAACGCGCCGCCGACGGGCGGATGTACAACGGCTATGTCGTCGCCATGCCTAACGGCGAGTGGGCCGTCCACCGCAAGCTGCACGAGTTCGTGAGTGAACACCTGTCCAACGGCGAACAGTACACCGTCTTCGACACGCCCCACGGCTGCCGCGTCGGCGTGCTCACCTGCTACGACAACAACATCGTCGAGAACGCGCGGGCGACGGCGCTCGCCGGCGCCGAGGTCCTGCTCGCGCCGCATCAGACGGGCGGATGCAACTCGGTGAGCCCGAAGGCAATGAAGCCCGTCGATCCCGCCATCTGGGCGCGACGCCACGAGGACCCCGACGCGATCCGCGCCGAGCTCTGTGGGCCGAAGGGGCGCGCGTGGCTCATGCGCTGGCTGCCGAGTCGCGCGCACGACAACGGCCTCTTTCTCATCTTCAGCAACGGCGTCGGTCCGGACGACGACGAGATCCGCACCGGGAATGCGATGATCCTCGATCCCTATGGCGAGGTGATCGCCGAGACGAGCAAGCCGGGCGACGACATGGTCGTCGCCGATCTCGACGCGTCGCTGCTGCCGATGTCCTCTGGGCGCCGCTGGCTGCGCGCGAGACGGCCGGAATTGTACGACTGCCTAACGCGGCGCACCGGGATGGAGCGCGAAACGCGGCAGGTACGCTTCGGCGTGACCGACCCTTAGATTGCTCACCGGACGCCCTGTTCGGAGCCTATTATGCGCTTTCGCGCTCTTGCCGCCGTCGCGCTCCTCGCGGCTGCCACCGCCGGCTGCAACACCGACTCGACGACGACCTGCTGCTCGTTAGGTGGGACGCCGTCGCTTCGCATCGTCAACGGGTTCCCCGGGCCCGTCGACATCTTCATCGATGACGTCATCGCCGCGTCGGCGGTCTCCGCGGGCGCGATCGATACGCTGGGGCCGCAGCCCGGTAGTCACACGCTCGTGATGCGGCCTGCGGGCTCGGGGACGCCGATCACCCAGCAGTTCGCGGCCGTCAGCGGTGCCCTGAGCACGATCGCCGCCGTACGCTCCTCCAGCGGCACGATCTCCGCCGCGGTGCTCGATGACACGAACGACGTCGTCCCCGCCGGCGCCACGAAGCTCCGCGTCATTCATCTCGCGCCGAACGCCGGCACGCTCCAGGTCTATCGCACCCAGCCCGACTACCAGACGCCTATCGCGTGGCAGTTCCCATTCAACTACCAGGACAATCCGACGAGTCTCAGCGCACCCTTCCTTCAGAGCACAGTCGGCACGTGGGAGGTGCACATCTGGCAAACACCTGCCGACTCCTCGGGCTGGTCTACCGCGCCGGTGAAAGTGCAGGTGCCGCTCGCGAGCGGCGAGAAGCGAACGATCCTGATCCTCGATCAGGTCGGCGGGGGCGTCCGGATCCAGATCATCTGAGCCTGGAGCACGCTGCTTTCCTTATTTCATCCCGAGCGGCTGGCCGATCAATTTCTGCAAGTCCCGATAGCGGATGAGAATCACGTTGTTGTCCTTCAGCGCCTTCTTGAACTCCGCGCTATTCACGACGTCGTAATCGCGCTGCCGCCACGCTGAGCCATAGGGCTCGTGGTTCACCGTCACCGCCTGCAGCTCACTGTCGTCGTGGCCGAGGTGGACGATGATCTCCGTGAGGCCCGGTTTGAGATTCGCGATCGTGTTCAGGTAGAACTCCTTCCAGTGGTCGCGCGCGATCTCGGGGCCAGCGATGACGACATTGTCGAGCACCACATCGTTCGGCCCCAGCGGCACCTGAGTCACGCCCGCCGGAAAGCCACGGATCGCGAGAAATGGTAGGTGATAGTCGTGCGCGACCTTGATATATGTCGCGACGAGATCGTTCGTCACGAACAGCGCGCCCATGTGGCTGTCGAGGTGCGTGGGATGGATCCCCATCGCCAGCGCGCGCTCCACCTGCGCCCGCAGCTCGCGCTCGACCTCCGCCGCCTTCGCGCGCGCGACGACCGGCGGTACGTCGCTCGGAAAGGTTCCGTCCGGGCCGAGGAGACTCGGCACCTGATCCTTCGACGCGACGCTCCCCCACCGATATGTCTCCCATTCGCTCGTCAGGGTAAGGTGCAGCCCGAGATCCGCGTCGGGACGGGCCTTTGCGTACGCCGCGACCTCCGTCACCCATGGCGTCGGCATCATGATGCTCGCCGACGTGATCGCGCCACGGTCGAGCGCGTCGAGACTGGCGACGTTCACCGAATGCGCCACGCCGAGGTCATCGCCGTGCAGGATGAGCAACTTTGAATTGGCGGGGTAGCCGAGTCGCTGGGCAACGTTCATGGGTTGGGCGGCGAGGGACGACGCGAGCAACAGGAGCGCCGTCTGGCATACGAGCATCCGGTTCATCGTTGTCTCCGTCTGATCACCCAGAGTCTACTGCAGGAGTTGTCGCAAATACTCCTCGGGCGGAACGTAGAACTCGTTCTGTCGAACCTGGCCATTGAGAATGACGAATGGATGCGTCGCCAGGATGTCGGCCACCGTATCGCCTCCTAGCGAGGACAGGTCGTACACACACATGAACGTGCAATCGAAATCCGGCACCAGAAGATTCATGCGCGACTCGTACTCCATCACCCGCTTCACGTCCGTGGACTCGCGCGACAGCCAGTCCATCCAGCCCGCCGTGCGCACGTAACGGCCGTCGTGCGCCGATCGTGAGAGCTGATCGCGAACGAAGTCGACCATCCGCCGCATATCGAACTGGCCGCCGGCGAGATACGTGCTCTCCGATGCCGCGATCGACAGATGACCGTCCTCGACGCGGATGCCGCCCGCCTCCAGGCGCGAGCGATGATCCGCGATTCGGGCCTCGTCGATGACATTCAGGATGTCGTCGCCCTCGTCCATCCCCTCCTTCAGATAAGGAATGAGCGTCGCGTACTCTTCCTCACGAGAGCCGAAAAAGGCGCAGATGTGTCCCGGCTGATCGATGTCCTGCCCGCACAAACGAATGGATCGGCGTGCCACGAGATGCCTCGGTGCTACGTGATACGACCTGACTATTGCCTAACGAATTTGAACGGGCCACCACCAAAGCGGAAGTAGCCGGTCAGGGTATCGCCCTGTAGCTGGCCGTCGAAGACTTCGACCGTATCCCTTGCCGACCAGCCATCGAGCAACGCGAGCTCGATCCGGTTGCCGCTGGCCGTCCCCAGAAAGCCGCACACAGGGCATCCGTGGTAATCGAGGCGCGGCTTCGGCGTATATCGACCACTCAAGGCGTCCGACTGCCCGCTCCGTGCCGCCGGCGATTCGATGTAGATGTCGAAGCTCAGATAGCGCACGGCAAGTGCGTCGAACGACGAGCCGGTAAAATTGAACGTCCCCTCGGTGGGCTGTGTCCTCGGGGCGGTCACCTGAAGGTAGTCGTATTCCAGCAGCACGAGCGAGCCGAACACGCCGACGCCACCGGTGATTCGATTTATCAAGCCTTCGCCGGAGATCACGTCGTTATGCGTCCGGAACCAGTCGTAGTAGTTGGAGTCCACGGCGGACACGGTCACGTTCTGTTGGAAACCCGGGAAGAACACATGCGGTAGTTCCGCGACATCAACATTGCGCAGCATGCCCGGGAGACTGATCGAGGTCCCTTGCGTGAAAAACTGCCGCGGCCCGTCCGGTGTGTCGATTCGTACGAGATAACTCTTCGCCGTCGCGGATGCGGGCCATGTGGCGGAAAAGGTGTCCCTCGTTCGATCGAAGCTCGGGTTGTATGTCACGCTGGTCGACGCGATTCCATCGGGCACGGACGTGACGGCACTCAACGTCTCGCCACTCAGCGTCTGCACCAGCAGGTGATATGTTTGATCGCGAACCAACGAATTGCCGGTGATTGGAATTCGATAAACACCCTCTCCCTTCCCATCGTTGACTTTGCTGTCTTCGATTGCTTGGATCGACTGCCCGCTCGGCGTGATCAGTGTCACCGTCGCCCCGGTCTCGGGGATCCCCGCATCGCTCGTCACCGGATCTTCAGTATCGTAAGGCGGCGAGATCACGTACACGAGCCCACTGCGGGCGCGCTCGAGCAGAACGACCTGCGATGGCGCGCCCGCGTTCAACACCCCCTCCAGCACGATCTGCGGCGTCTTCGGTGGAATCGGCGTCTTATCCAACTCACAGCCGATTGTCATCGACAAGAGGACAGCGCCTGTTATCGCCACGCTAGAACGCAACCCGCACCCCCAGGCTCGGCAGAATCGGAAACTGTGTGTAGGCACGACGCGTCGGGCGATCCGTCGAGTAGTCGTACACGTACACGAAAATGTTGTGCGCGTTGTACGCGTTGACGACGCTCAGATACGGCGAGATCGTCGAGCCGCGATAATGCATGTCGCGTGAGACGTTGACATCGAGCCGCTGCGTCGCCGGGAAGCGCGCCGAGTTCCGCGCGCCGCCTAACGGCTCGAGGTTGAGCGTCGTGATGCCCGCATCCCACTGGCCCGTAGACGGATCATACAGTCGGCGGAGCATCTGGCCGACGATCGGCGTGTACGGCGTTCCCGTCGCATAGCCAAAGCGCGCCCCCAGTCGATACCGCGCGAGCTGCCACGTCGCCACGAGATTCAGATCGTGGCGACGGTCGTTCCCCGGCGCCCAGCGCACTCCATCCTGCTCGTGCATCGCCACGCCGTACGAGTACGACAGCCATCCTGTCGGTCCCGACCGAGGTGTCCACCGCGCCAGCACGTCGACGCCGTAGGCGCGGCCCGTCGCGACGATGAACTCGTCGCCCCGAATCGTCGGATCGTCGCTCAGGTTCGCGTCGAGCACCCGATCGTAATTCTTGACATACCCCTCGATGCGGATCGACGAGCTCTCGACGCGACGCTCGGCGCCGAGTACGTAGTGCCACGCCGTCTCGACGGGAATGTACTGATCGCTCGACAGCCAGACCTCGAAGAAGCGCAGCGGCCCGTCACCGGCCATCGAGTGCATCGTCTGCGTGACGCGCCCCGCCGCCGCGCTCAACGCGACCTCCGGCGTGACGAAGTACTTGAGCGAGAGGCGGGGCGAGAGCGCCGCCCAGTCACGCGCGCCAGCTCCACCCGTTAGGCGCTCACCGCGAAGCCCGCCCTCCACGAGCCAGCGCGACGTCGGCCGCCAGAGATCGCCAACCCACGCCGCGTACGACACCGGATCCTGGATGATGTCGAAATCGGTGGTGCCCATCTGCGGCGAGTCCGTCCCATAGCGCACGTGTGTTCCGGACACCTCCCATCCGATCGAGCGATCGTTCGTCGCGCCGTGCGCGGTGAGCGATCCCGTCGCCCGCACGTCGCGGACGTTGCTCCGCTGCACCTGCGCGCCCTGCGCGACGTCGAGCGTCGCGCCGAAGCGGGAGGTCGAGACGCGCTGCTCGAATGTCGTCGTGCCGCCGAGCAGCCAGCCCAGAGCGGACGGCGCCGTGAAGTCCCGGCCGAGCGACGCGCCGAGCACAGTGTTGCCCCACCCGTATTGCCAGGTACCCTGGCGGGCCGTCGATACCGTCGAGTCTCCGATCGCCGTCGCGAGATTCAGATCGAGCGCGTCGTTGCCAGTGTAGCCGGTGACGCCGAATCGCCAGTCGTGAGGTAGCAGATAGTCCGCATGCCCGTGGAAGTCGCTGAAGTGATACGGGAACTGATCGGTGCTGAACGTCTTGGCCAGCGCATCGGCGTAGGTTCGCCGGCCGGCCAGGCTCCAGCTCCCACGACTGTTGCCTAACGCTCCGCCGACCTGCGCCGTCGTCGCGAGGATGGACAGATCGGCGCTGGCGTGAACGCCGGGACGTGTCTCGTCGGCTGAGCGAACGTCGAGTACGCTCGAGAGCCGTCCGTCGTAGCGCGCGGGAAAGGCACCCGTCATCAGCTCGATGCCGCCGACGGTCGCGTCCATGAACGTGCTGAACAGCCCGCCCATGTGAAATGGATTGTAGATCGGAATCCCGTCGAGCAGCACGAGATTTTGATCGGACGAGCCGCCGCGGACGTTGAGCCCCGTGTTGAAGTCGTTGCGCGCCATGACCCCCGGCAGGAGCTGCACGATGCGAATGACATCCGGCTCGCCGACACTCGGCACGCCGGCGAGAAGGCGCGCCGGCATGACGATCGTCGCGACGTTCGGCTTGGCCGTGAACGACTCGACTTCGGTCTGCGTCGCCAGCGTGTGGACGGGGCTGAGCTGCTGCGCCTCGGATTCGACGATGATCTCCACGCGGACCGTATCGTTAGGTGGCACCACGACGCGGCGGTCGAGAGTGCGGTACCCTAGGCGCCGGATGCGGAGAGTGACCGGGCCGGCGGGGACGTCGCCGATGACGAAGCCGCCCGCGGAATCACTGGTCGCTGTGCGACCGACCGACCCGACAAGGACGACCGTCGCGCCGAAGACAGGCGTTGCGACGGCGGGCCTAACGACAGAGGCGGTGCTGTCCGCCCTGGCGACGACGCGGCCAGCGACGGTGCCGGTGGCGCCAGCCGGCGCCTGAGCGAGCACGCGAGCGGACAGCCCGAGCGACAGTACGAGAACGGCGAAGCGAGCGATGGCCAAGGCGGAGCAGTTCAAGGGTCGGCAATCTTAGCCGCCGGACCGCCAGGCCGAAAGTCGCTATAGCGTGCATTTGCCCAGGGCTTCTTCATTGCAGACCCGCCTGGACATTCCTCCACGGGCCGACGCGCCTCCACGACAGAACCGACTCCGAGGGCCGTGAAACGGGCCGCGGCGTAGCTGATCGACGGACTACCGTCAAGCCCCGAGTTCGCATCCCCTCAACGCCACACTCGTAAGGCAGCGCCGTAATACGCGTGCAGCCTTAGCGCCAGTGGGCAAACGATTCTTAACCGACACTTCATCACCATGAGGTCGCCGAATCGGATGTGAGCGAACGCTTAAGATGAAATTTCGGCCGGTTCGCGCGAGAAAGTGACCGTCTCGCGGTTCCGCAAGTTGTTACAGCCGATTACAGTCTAGTAGCGTATCACACGCAATACGGCTTAGCTCGTTTTTACTCGCTTACCTCGCGAGCCCTCCCCCATCACACTTGAGGTAGCCTAGCAGCATGCGAACGGCCTTCTCGCACCCCCTCCAGGTGCCGCCGCGGTTTGCGTCCGCGTTCCGGTGGCATCGCTCCCATCTCGTCACTGGTCTCCTCGCGTTGCTCGTCAGCGTGACCACCGCCGCCGCCGCCTCGGCGCAGCGACGGGTCACCGGCCGCGTTACCGAGACGAGCGGCGTCCCAGTGCCTAACGCAACCGTCTCCGTCCAGGGTACGACCCTCGGCGCCATCACCAACCAAGACGGGCGTTACGCGATCAACAACGTCCCCGCGGGCCAGCAGGTGCTGGTCGCTCGTCGTATCGGCTATCGCCGCGCGACGCAGCTCCTCGGCGCCGGCATCGACGTCGCCGACATCCGTCTCGATCAGGATCTCCTCCAGCTCGAGACAGTCGTCGTGACTGGTCAGGCCACCTCTGTGTCGAGCCAGAACGCCGCGAACGCGGTCACCGTCGTCGGCACTGGCGAGATCAACCGTGTGCCGCAGCCGACGGTCGACAACGCGCTCATGGGCAAGGTGCCCGGCGCCGTCATCACCCAGAACGGCGGTGCGCCTGGCGGCGGTGTGCAGCTCCAGATTCGCGGCAGCAACACCATCAACGGCGCGTACCAGCCTCTCTACGTCGTCGATGGCATCATCGTCAACAATGACGCTTTCGGCATCGGCTTGAACTCGATCACCGGCGCCGGCGGCGGCATCACGAATAGCCAGGACCAACAGGTCAACCGTATCGCCGACCTGAATCCCGAAGAGATCGAGAGCATCGAGATCCTCAAGGGACCGTCCGCGGGTGCCATTTATGGATCGCGAGGCGCCAATGGCGTCGTCATCATCACCACGAAGAAGGGTCAGGCTGGCAAGCCGACGCTCAACTTCGTGCAGCGCGTCGGCACGCAGGCAATCTCGAAGAGCTACGACATGCGCTGCTTCAGCTTCGCCGACGCCCAGCAGATCGCGCTGACGGTGTACAAGGTCAACCTCACCCAGGCCGATTACGCGGGCTGCGTCGACGAGCAGCAGCAACTCTACGGTCATAAGTCTCTGTCGTATGAGGACGCGCTGTCGCTTCGCGGCGGCAATGAAAACACGACGTACTTCGCCTCGGGTTCTGTTAGCCACGACGGCGGCCTGGCGGTGAACTCGGGTTACAGCAAGCAGTCGCTGCACCTGAACCTCAACCAGCTCGTCGGCCCGGTGAACCTCACCGGCACGAGTGAGCTGATGCACACGCTCACCGAGCGCGGCATCTCGGGCAACGACAACAACAACATCGCGCCGTACACGATCATCGGTGCGACTCCCACCTGGTTCGATCCGAGCCGTCGCGATCCGCTGACTGGCCAGTACGTGAGGAATCCGTACATCGCCGGCGGCGCGAACGTGCTGCAGGACCAGGAGGACATTCGCACGCCGGAGGATGTCTATCGCCTCATCGGCAACGTCCAGGCAAATTGGAGCGTCTTCGCCAACGAGCGGCAGACGCTGAACTTCACGACCCTCGCCGGCGTCGATGCATTCAACGATCATGCTCATCTGTACTCGCCGCCGAACACCTACATCGAGCAGAGCCACAACATCAGTCCGTATCCCGGCACGGTCGTCGACGGCAACACCGACGTCGTGAACGCGAACCTGAACGCGTCGCTGATTCACAAGCTCATCGCGCGCTTCGGTACGGCGACGACCTCGTTAGGCCTGCGTCAGGAGCGCCAGCAGTCCGATCAGCTCCTGAATCAGGGCCGCGGCCTGTTCCCCGGCATCACCAACGTGACGACCGGGGTACAGACGGGCCAGTTCCAGGCGCAATCGCTCTCCAAGACGTTCTCGTACTATGCCCAGGAAGAGCTCTCGACCTTGAGCGACCGGTTGTTCCTCACGGCGGCCGTGAACGCCGAGCGCTCGAGCACCAACGGTGACACGGCGCGCTTCTACGCCTTTCCGAAATTCTCGGCGTCGTACAACCTGCCCTTCGCGCCGACGGGCATCGACAACATCAAGTTCCGTATCGCGAACGGCCAGGCGGGCAACCGCGTGCCGGTGAACTTCAAGTACACCTTCCTCACTCAGGTGCCGGAGAACGGCATCGTCGGGTTGCGTCCGTCGACGACGATCGGTCTCTCGAACGTGCGGCCGGAAGTCACGAATGAGACGGAAGGCGGCGTCGACGTGCAGTTCCTCCACGGCCGCGGCCAGGCGGAGTTCACGCTCTACGACAAGCGTACATCGGGCCTCGTGCTCCAGGCGTCGCCCGCGCCATCGACCGGTTTCACGACGCAGGTCATTAACGGCGGCTCGCTCACCAACAAGGGCGCCGAAATCGGCCTGGGCTTGGTCCCCGTGCAGACCCACGCCTTCACGTGGGAGTCGCACACGAGCTACGCGCGCAATCGCGGGATGGTGACGTCCCTTCCGGTGCCGGCTTTCTATACCGGTAGCGGCTTCGGCGAGCGGACCGCGCGCACCAAGGTGCAGGTTGGCTATGCACAAGACGAAGTCGTCGCCTACAACGGCTTCGACTCGAAAGGCAATCGCATCGAGCAGTTCTACGGCTCCGAGAGCCCGGATTGGACGATGGGCTTCGGCAACGACTTTACGGCTGGACCGTTCCGCCTCTCGACGCTGATCGATTGGCGCAAGGGCGGCTGGGTCGCCGATCTGAGCCAGACCTATCTCGAGCAGGGAGCGAACGGCCAGAGCAGCATTCCTGGCGGCAACCTCGCTGATACGGCCATGAACAACGCTGACCAGGGCGCGTACGCCAAGGGCCTGCCAGCATTCCTCGAGCACGGCAGCTTCGCCAAGCTCCGCGAGGTGACGTTGTCCTACTCGCTCAACTCGCGCCTGACGAACACGCTCTTCCGCGGCACCGCGAAGGACGTGCGGCTCGAGCTGAGCGGCCGCAACCTCTACACGTGGACGCACTATCGCGGCCTCGATCCGGAAGTTTCGAACTTCGGTAACGCGGCGCTCAGCCGGATGTGGGATCTCGCACCGTACCCGCCGAGTCGCCAGTTCTTCTTCTCTGCCGACGTCAACTTCTAACAGAGATTGATTCCATATATGAAAAAGACATTTGCCGCGATGAGCGCCGCCGTGCTGGCGCTCTCCGCGGGCTGTAAGGATGCGCTGAACGCACCGAGCCAGGACAACATCGTGGCCGGTACGGCGCAGCCCATTCAGAATCTCGTCACCGGTGTCGTCGCGCAGGATCGTGCGTCGGCGATGGCCTTCAGCTATCTCCTCTTCCCCGAGACCGAGGCACGCAACTCGGTCCGGATGGACACCAACGAGCCGCGATACCTCAACGAGTTCGTCGCCGTACCGATCGATCCGAGCGATTTCATCGGCGGCTCGGCGTGGAGCGGCTACTACTCGGAGATCCGTGCCGCCAACCAGCTGATCGTCAGCCCGTCGCTCAACACGATGACGGCGGGCGACAAGGCGGCAACAATCGGCTTCGTGCAGACGATGAAGGCACTGGACTACATTCGCCTCATTCAGCTGCGCGATTCGCTCGGGGTTGCGATCCAGATCTCGCAAGGCGCGACGGCGGATCCGATTCGCACGAAGAGCGTCGTCCTCGCTTACATCTCCGCGCTCCTCGATTCCGCGAACACGAACTTCGCCTCGGCTAGCGCGACCGTGCCGTTCACGCTACCGAGTGGATTCAAGCAGGACGGTGACTATACGAAGACCGCCAACCTGATCACGTTCAACCGTGGTCTGAAAGGGATGGTAGAGACGTACCGCGGCTTCGATCACCAGACGCCCTGCCCGACCTGTTTCGCGACGGGCATCACGGCGCTGAACGCCGCGTTGGGCGGCGCGTCGGCAACCGACCTCGCGGCGGGCCCATACTACCAGTTCAATCCCAGCTCGCCGGAGTCGTTCTCGAACCCGATGGTTGACAACCACGTCTACCTGACGGACAACTTCGCTAACTCGATCCAGGCTGGCGACCTCCGCGCGTCGAAGATCGCAACGGCGAGCTCGCCGTCGTCGATCGTCAACGGGGTTGAGCTGACGATGCGAGATCCGGTAACGGATCCGACGATCGCCAGCAACCTCACCCGGCCAATCCCGATCGTCCGCAATGCGGCGTTCTATCTGCTCCGCGCGCAGGCGAAAGCGGAAAGCGGCGATCTTCTTGGCGCCACGGCGGACGTGAACGTCGTTCGCGTTGGCGAAGGCGGCCTCGCGCCGTACGCGACGTTCGCCTCTTTGCCTGCTGCTCGCACCGCGATTCTCTACGAGTACCGCTACTCGTTCATTTACGAAGGGCCGTATTACCTGATCGCGGCCCGCGAGTACGGCACGATCACGAAGGCGTACGTCTCACAAGCGGGCATGCCGACTGTTTCGACGGATCTGTCGCACTCCGGCGATCCCCTGCAGACGGCACTCCCGATGCCGTCGACCGAAGCCGCTGCGCGTAATGGCAACGTCACACCGCAGCCGTAGTCGATTTCGTTAGGTAGTTGGAACCAGCGATGGCCCGGGCGAAAGCTCGGGCCATCGTTGTTTTGCGTGGTCGGGCACGGTGATCGGTGGACGGTGGACCGTGATCATTGTCGAGGTTTACCGACCACCGTCCACCGATCACAGACCACGCCCCTTTCCCCAAGACGCCCCGGAAGCCATAGTCGTACTGTCGATCGACTCGTGAGGAGAGCGAATATGGATCGCAGCCGCGGAAGTCGAGCAGTTGTGACGGCACTCGTTGCATGTCTGCTCGCCACGACATCGTGCGCGCTGCACCACAGCGACCCCACGGCCGGCGCGGGACGCACGTCGATCACCGAAGCCGAGATCGATTCTCTCCACGCTCCCAACGCGTACGAAATCATCAAACGGCTGCGACCGCAGTTCTTGCAGAGCCACGGTCCGGTGACACTCGACGCGCGCCAGCCCGCGATGACGGCGCTGCCTAACGTCTACGTCGACAACCAGTTCTACGGCGACGCAACCGTCCTGCGCGACATCTCGGCAACGGCGATCGCGACGATCACCTTTTACAACGCGGCCGAGGCGCAGTATGCGTTTGGGCGGGGAAATGCGTCGGGGGTTATCGGGATCGTCACGAAGCACTGATCGTTCTGACGCGGAGCTTCGCGGAAGAACCCTCTTGTCATCGCGAGGAGCGCGGACATCGAGTGAAGCCAAGTATCTGCCTTCTCATTGCGACCTGCTTCGTCGCGGCGTGCATCCCGATCCCCGTCAAGCATCAGGAGCAGGTCACCCCCAAGGTCGTCGGCATGCTCACATTCGACGACGGCACACCTGCGGCTCAGTACTTCATCGCCTCGACCGACGACTACAAGGATCGCACCTGCTCTCGGGCCGGAGGCCGCGGCGTCACCGACTCCCTCGGCCGCTTCCGCCTGGGCGAGACGAGCGAGGAGAAGAAGATCTTCTGGTTCACGATGATGGAGAATTTCGGAACGCGCGGATATTGGCTCTGTGCGCGGCCAGCATCGGCGGGAGCACCCGGCGGCGCGCCGGTTCAAGGTGCGGCGCGCACTGATGTCTGGGGTCATTTCCGTGGCGACTCACTCGACTGTCTGCAATGGCATTGGCGCGATAGCACGCGTCTTACCTGCAACGTCGAGCCAAATGAGAAGTACACATTCGCTCGCGGGCCGAGTCAGATGCTTCGCGCTGGTAGCTGGACCGAGGGTAACATGAGCGGCAGCTATCGAGTGCTCTTCGTTCAGGTGGGCCGTTGGGGATCGGAGGCGCGCGCCGTCGTGCAATGGATCGCGAGAGCTCCGGGAATTCCAAACACAGTGCGCGCCCAGATGGATCTCCCCACGCGCGATTCCGTCGAAGTCTGGGGAGCGTCGCTCGATTCCGTGAGCGATGCATGGCAGATCCGCGTCAAGAGCGTGCGTCGCACCAGGTGGGGAAACGACATCTGGCTGACCTATGAGCTCGGGCCGCCCGGCGTGATCCACGAGAAATAGCGCGTGTCGCTCCCCGGTTGCGTTGGTGACACCGGTTCGTCTTTTCGTATTTCCTGATCGACATGATGCCGCCAGCGAACCCGGTCGCCTTGGCGCGCCGAAAAGCGTGATCAGCATCACCATTGCCTAACGAGAAAGCGATCTTGCACTCGCGAGAAGCGGCCTCGGCAACGAAATAATTTCACAATTCGTGACGCACATAACAGCGGACCTCGGTACCCGCTGATATTTACCGCCGCACCCCAACAGCATGTTGTCACCTCAACAGGATGTTGTCATGGCAATCTGGAAGGAACCCGCCACCTCTAAAAAGGAAGCACCGATCATGACTCCCGTTGCTGAACCGATCGTCGAACGAGAACCGGAACGCCCTGTTGACATCGCGCCCACCCCGGCGCGGCGCGCCGCGCCTCGTGAGGCACGCGAGTCCGTGATCGCCGCTGACATCACGATCACCGGCAAGATCGACGGGACTGGCCACGTCCGCATCGCCGGCAAGTTCGACGGCGACGTGCACATTCAGGGCGACCTCACCATCGACGCCGGCGCCAAACTCACGGGCGGTGTCCGGGCCAACTCCGTCACCATCGGCGGGGAAATCGAGGGCAACATCGAGAACGCCGCGAACGTCGAGATCCTTTCCAGCGGCGTGCTCAACGGCGACCTCAAAGCGGGGACGCTCACCGTCGCGTCGGGTTCGCGTATGCGCGGCCGCGTCGAATTCGGTTGGGGTGACGAGCGCGATCAGCTGCCATCAACGAAGCCGCTCACGCTCGGTCGTCACGCATCGTGACCACCGTTCGGAGAACCCCGGCCGGAGCAACGCGCACCTGCCCCCACTGCCGGGCAGTGATTCTCCAGAGCACGAGCGTCTGTCCATCGTGCCGGAAGCACCTCCGCTTCGCGCCGGGCAAAGGTGGGGGCATCACCGCCCCCACCTTCTCCCCCCTTCGTGTCGAAGGAACCATTCGACATCCGCATGTGGGGGAGGCATGGGAGTACGCAGTCGTGATATCGATCACGAACGATCGTGGTGAAGAGGTAACCCGCCAGGTTGTCGGCGTCGGCGCCATTCCTCCCGGCGAACAGCGAAAGTTCGCGTTCGCGGTGGAGGTATTCGCGCCGGAAGGCGCAGAGGAGCCAGTCCTGGCTGACAGGAGCCCGGAGCCGATTTCCCGGTAGCAAGCAGGGGAAGCCGCCACCCTTCCTGTCTCGTCGCGTCCGAAGCCAACCTGGGGCTGCGCGGAGTCGATGAGCGCCGGGGCTATGTCGCACGTGTGCCGCCGCGCCCACAGCGGCTGGTCATTCACGGGTTATGAGTGCATTCTCTCCAGGGCCTGGGGCGCCCCTGCCCTAACCCCTAGCCCTAGCCCTAGCCCTAGCCCTTCATGACCAGCACGCGCGCTCCCCTCGCGACCTACCTTACGCTCACCTTCGGGCTGAGCGCGATCTTCTACGGCCTGATCATCAGCGCGGGCGGCCTTGACGCGCACGGTGGCTTGTACGTGCTCGCGCTCATGTGGTCGCCGGGCACGAGCGCCCTGATCACCCGATTGATCTTCCAGCACAATGTGCGCGGCGAAGGGTGGGGATGGGGTGGCGCG
Source organism: Gemmatimonadaceae bacterium (assembly GCA_036493735.1). Classification (GTDB taxonomy): domain Bacteria; phylum Gemmatimonadota; class Gemmatimonadetes; order Gemmatimonadales; family Gemmatimonadaceae; genus AG2. Next base: position 410 of record DASXPH010000047.1, on the reverse strand, counting down.
CGCGGCACGCGGCTGGCCATCCTCGCGTACGTACTCCCGTTAGGATACGCGACGGCGGCTTATGGGTTTGTCTGGCTCACCCGCCTCGGTGGCGTGGATCTCAGCCGCTTTCGTACGCCGATCGCGTTGTTCCTGGTCTTCGGCATAGTTCAGAGTCTAGTCTCCGCCACCGGCGAGGAGCTCGGCTGGCGTGGGTTCCTCGTTCCGACGCTGGCGAAGACGATGCCCTTCACGCGCGTCGCACTGATCAGCGGTGCGATCTGGGCGCTCTGGCACATGCCCCTCATCATCTTCGCCGACTACAACAATGGCGCCCCGTCGTGGTACTCGGTCATGTGCTTCGCCGTGATGGTCGTCGCGCTCGGATTCCCGTTCGCCTGGCTGCGCCTTCGCTCCAAGAGCGTCTGGCC
>DASXPH010000046.1:0-13004 GCA_036493735.1 Gemmatimonadaceae bacterium | reverse complement strand
GAAGATCGACGACGATTTTTCCGAGGTCAGCGAGTCTGTCCTCAACATCGTCTACCCGCACTACATCCGGCCGATACCGTCGATGTCGATCGCCGAGCTCAGGATCGATGTCGAGCAGGGCGTGCCGCCGACCGGCTTTCGCGTGCCGCGCGGCACGCCCCTCTACTCGCGTCCCGTCGACGGCGTGCCGTGCAAGTTTCGAACGTGCTACGACACCACGCTCTGGCCGCTGACCGTTACGGCGGCGCAGTGGGTCACGCCGGATCGGCTCAAGCCATCGGTGCGGTTAGGCGACGCGGTGGCGGCGCTCCGCGTGGAGCTGCGCTGCCTGCCGGGTGTCACCTTCTCGCAGCTCGATCTGCGCCAACTGCGGGTGTTCCTCAACGGCGAGAGTAATCTCGTCTATCCGCTCTACGAGCTGCTCGCCAACAACCGCCGGGACCTCATCGTCCGCGAAGTTGGTGTCGCGAAGCCAAAGACGATCACGATCGGTGCAGACGAGTTGAAGCCCGCCGGCTTTGCGCCTGACGAGGGAATGCTGCCGTATCCGGGCCGCTCCTTCCAGGCCTATCGTCTGCTGCAAGAGTATTTCGCGTTCCCGGAGAAGTATCTCTTTTTCGACCTCGGCGGGCTGGACGCCCTGCGCGGCGCGGGCATGGGGAGCGCTGTCGAGATCATCGTCCCGATCAGTCAGTTCGAACGCGCCGAGTGGCGGCCGATGCTGGAGTCCGGTGTCAGCGCGTCGACGGTTCGTCTAGGCTGCACGCCGATCGTGAACCTGTTCACGCAGGCTGCCGAGCCGCTGCTGCTCAATCAGCGACGCCACGAGTACATGCTGGTTCCCGACGCTCACCGTCGGGTGACGACCGAGATCTTTTCGATCGACGACGTCGTTGCCGTCGCGCCGGAGTCTGGCGAGACACAGCAATTCGAGCCGCTGTATTCGCATCGGCACTCGGCGATCAACGGAAGGACGACCGCGTACTGGATGGCGAAGCGTCGGTTCAGCAGTTGGCGCAGCGACGTCGGCACCGATGTCATGTTGTCGTTCGTCGATCTCTCGGGGCGGGTTGTCTACCCGGAGCTCGAGGTCGTGACGGCGCGCGTCACGTGCTTCAACAGCGACCTGCCGAGTCGTTTGCCATTCGGCAACGAGCGCGGCGATTTCGAGCTCGATCGCGGCGGGCCGGTTCGCGCGATCGTCGCGCTCGTCAAGCCGACACGCGTCGTGCAGCCGCCGTTAGGCTCGTCGCAGGCGTGGCGACTCGTGTCGCAGCTCTCGCTCAATTATCTCTCGCTCGCCGACGCGGAGAATGGCGAGGGGGAAAACGGCAAGGGAACGGAGGCGCTTCGTGAAGTTCTGCGCCTGCACGATTTCGGCGATGAGCCGGCGGCGCGGCGACAGATCGAAGGCGTCGTCGCCGTACGCAGCGCGCCGGCGTTCGCACGCATCGCCACCGAGCATGGCCTGAGCTTCGCGCGCGGGCGCCGCGTCGAGGTCGACCTGGACGAAGAGCAATTCACCGGCGCCGGTGCGTATCTCTTCACGAGCGTGCTGGAGCAATTCTTCGGATTGTACGCATCGATCAACAGCTTTTCGACGCTCACCGCGCGCTCGCGGCAGCGAAAGGGAGGGATACGCGCATGGCCTCCGAGAGCGGGCTGGAAGCCGCTGCTGTAGAGGTGCCGCTCGCGTTCGTGCCTCCCGCGTCAGAGCGTGAGGACGTCGCGATCGCTTCGGCCGACGACGGCCGTGTCGACGCACGCCGGCTGCTCGACCGGCTGTTCGCCGAGCCGTGGACGTTCGAGTTTTTCCAGGCGATGCATCTGCTCGACCGCCTGCAACCCGAACGCAGCGCGATCGGCGGATTCGGCGATCCCGCCCAGGAGGCCGTGCGCCTAACGACTTCCGCGGCGGTCGCGTTCCCGGCGAGCGAAGTCCAGAGTCTCGAGCTGCGCGACGGCCAGCCGCGAATGGCGGTCAATTTTCTCGGGCTGAGCGGGCCTCAGGGAACGCTGCCACTCGCATACAGCCTGTACGTCGCCGAGCGGACACGCGCCGGCGACCACGCCCTCAAGGAGTTCCTCGGCATCTTCGACCATCGGATGCTGTCGCTCTTCTACCGGGCGTGGGAGAAGACGCACGTGACCGTCTCGCATGGCGACCCGGCGCGTGATTGGCTCACCCGCAGTATGCTCGATCTCGTTGGGCTTGGTGGTGACGCGTTGCGCGCTCGCCTGCCGCTCTCCGACGAGGCGCTCCTCTTCTACACCGGACTGCTCTCGGTGCCGACGCGTCCCGCCATCGGGCTCGAGCAGCTGTTGGGCGACTTCTTCGGCGTTCCGGTCAAGGTCGAGCAGTTCGTTGGCGCTTGGTATCCGCTGGAGCGATCGACGCAATCGGAGCTCGGCGACGACGAGAGTGCGTCGACCCAACTCGGCCTCGGCGCAGTTGCCGGCGACGAGATCTGGGACCAGCAGTCGCGCGCGCGCATCCGCGTCGGTCCGCTCACCCGCAAGGAGTACGACGAGTTTCTGCCGGGCGGAAGCGCCTTCGAGCCCCTGCGCGCCATCGCCCGACTCTACACGAACGACCTGATCGATTTCGAGATCCAGCTCGTGCTCGACCGCGCGGAGGTGCCACCAATTCGTCTCGGCGACGACGTGGCCCTTCCGCTCAGCTGGTGCACCTGGCTCACGACAAAGCCGTTAGGCAGAGATCCGGACAACACCGTTTTCAATCTCTGACCACCGATCACCGATCACCGACAACCACCTATGACCGTCAACCTTCGCGCACTCATCGGAAAGCTCAACTCGGCCACCCGAGGCGCCGTCGAATCAGCGGCGGGGCTCTGTCTGTCCCGCACGCATTACGACGTCGAGATCGAGCATTTTCTCGTGAAACTGCTGGACGTGTCCGACAGCGACTTCGCGTTCATCGTACGACAGTACGCACTGGATCGATCGCGGCTCGCGTCTGATCTCGCGAAGAGTCTCGATCATCTCAAGACGGGCAACGCGCGCACGCCCGCCTTCAGTCCGCAGCTCGTCCGCGTCCTCACGGACGCGTGGACGATCGGCTCGGTGGACTACGGTGCTGGCCAGATCCGCACGGGGCACACCGTCGTCGCGCTCCTCGCCGACGACGATCTCGCGCGCCTCGTGAAAGAGGTGAGCCGTGAGTTCACGAAGATTCCACTCGAGTCGCTGCGGAAGGACCTCGCCGCGATCACCGCGTCGTCCGTCGAGGAAGGTCTCGCCGGACGTTCCGCCGGCTCCGCCGGGGCACCTAACGAGCAGCGTGCGACATCGGGCAAGACGCCGAACCTCGACGCGTACACGATCAATCTCACCGAGCGCGCCAAACAGGGAAAGATCGACCCCGTCCTCGGCCGCGACTTCGAGGTGCGGCAGGTCATCGATATTCTCCTGCGCCGCCGGCAGAACAATCCGATCCTGGTCGGAGAAGCCGGGGTCGGAAAGACGGCGGTCGTGGAAGGATTCGCGCTCCGTATCGCCAACGGTGACGTGCCGTCGGTGCTTCGCAATGTCACGCTGCGCACGCTCGATCTCGCGCTGCTGCAGGCCGGCGCCGGAGTCAAAGGGGAGTTCGAGAATCGGCTGAAGGGACTGATCGAGGAAGTGAAGAACTCACCGACCCCGATCATCCTGTTCATCGACGAAGCGCATACGATGATTGGCGCCGGCGGTGCCGCGGGCCAGAATGACGCCGCGAACCTGCTCAAGCCCGCGCTCGCTCGCGGCGAAATGCGAACGCTCGCCGCGACGACCTGGTCGGAATACAAGAAGTATTTCGAAAAGGACCCGGCGCTCGCGCGGCGCTTCCAACTCGTGAAGGTCGAGGAGCCGAGCGAGGACGTGTGCTGCCAGATGCTGCGGGGCATCGTGCCGCCGCTGGAGTCGCACCACAACGTGCGTATCATGGACGACGGCCTGGAGGCGGCAGTTCGCCTGTCGCATCGATACCTGCCGGATCGCCAGCTGCCCGACAAGGCGGTGAGCGTACTCGACACGGCCTGCGCCCGTCTCGCGTTAGGCCAGAACACGACGCCGCCCCAGATCGAAGCGGCGCAGCGTCGCCTCGAGGACCTCGCCGTCCAGCGACGGGTGCTGGAGCGGGAAGCCGCCGTCGGGGCTGATCACAGCGAGCGGCTCGCTTCCATCGGCCAGGAGCGCGGTGCGACCGAAGCCGAGCTCGCGGCGCTCAACACGCGCTGGGAGCGCGAAAAGGCGCTCGTCCAGCGCATCCGCGAGATCCGCGATCAGCTGGAGCAGGAAGTGACGAAGAAACGGCGCGCGTCGGCCGCCATTGCCGCCGTCGCGGCCGATACCGCGCCCGTAGACGCGGGCGCGGTGCAGGAGGCTGCTGCCGCGGAGGCGCAGGCAACCGCGAAATCTGATCAGCTGCGCGCCGAGCTGGCGTCGCTCAACGATCAGCTGCTGTCGGTGCAGGGCGAGGCGCCGCTCATGCGAGTTTGCGTCGACGCATCGCTCATCGGCGAAGTGGTATCCGGTTGGACCGGCGTGCCCGTCGGCAAGATGCTGCGCGACGACCTGGCGATGGTGCTCGAGCTGGAGAAGCATCTCGGACAACGCGTCATCGGCCAGAATCACGCTCTCGAGTACATCAGCCGCCGGGTGCGCACGTCGCGCGCCGGCATCGAGGACCCGAACAAGCCGAAGGGCGTTTTCATGCTCGTCGGCCCCTCGGGCGTCGGAAAAACGGAAACGGCACTGGCGATATCAGACTTGCTCTTCGGTGGTGAGCAGAACCTCATCACCATAAACATGTCTGAATTCCAGGAGGCACACACGGTTTCCACTCTCAAGGGCTCGCCACCGGGGTACGTCGGCTACGGCGAGGGCGGCGTGCTCACCGAAGCCGTTAGGCGCCGGCCCTATGCCGTGGTGCTTCTCGACGAGGTGGAGAAGGCGCACCCGGACGTTCTCGAGCTCTTCTTCCAGGTATTCGACAAGGGTCAGATGGAGGATGGCGAGGGTCGTCAGATCGATTTCAAGAACACCGTCATCGTCCTCACGACGAATGCCGGGACGGATACCATCATGAAGTTGACGGCCGATCCGGAGACGCTGCCCTCGCACGAAGGACTGGTGAAGGCGCTCAAGCCGGAGCTCGACAAGACCTTCAAGCCGGCGTTCCTCGGCCGCATGGTGATCATTCCTTACTTCCCGGTGCGCGACGAGAATCTCAAGCGGATCGTGCGGCTCAAGCTCGGCAAAATTCAGCGACGGATCGAGGAGACGCATCGCGTTCGATTCAGCTTCGACGAGAAGCTCGTGGACACGGTCGCGGCCCGCTGCACCGAAGTCGAGAGCGGCGCGCGCAACGTCGACAACATTCTCACGCACACGTTGTTGCCCGAGGTGTCGATCCGCATTCTCGAACAGCTCGCCACTGGCGGTGAGATTGGCGCGATTGCGGTGAGCGTCACCGATGACGGGGCGTTTGCCTATCGAGTGGACGGGCGCGCGGCGGCGCAGTCGGCGGGCGTATCTTTACCGTCGTACACGATGCCGACGGCCGCCGAGCCAACGCTGCACGCGTGATCCGCGATCTCTGGAGGGTGTGAACGATGCCGACACAAACGGAAGTCACCCCGACCATGCTCTACGCCCAAACCGGGCGCGCGATCATGGTCGAGACAACGCTGCCTCCGGATGCGCTGCTCCTCGAGAGCTTCGAGGGCGAGGAGGAGATCGCCGGCGGCTTCTGCTACAAACTCGGCATGCTCGGCAAGGATCCGGCGATCGCCTCGGCGAAAATGATTCGGACGGCGGCGACGGTTCGCATGACGTTAGGCGATGGCAGTCTGCGCGTCATCAATGGTCTGATCAGCCGCTTCGGCCAGCGGGGCGAGATGCAGGGACTCACCGTGTACGAGGCAGAGATCCGGCCCTGGTTCTGGTTTCTCTCATTGACGACCGATTTTCGTACATATCAGAACATGACGATTCCGGACATCGTCAAGGCCGTCTGCAAGGATCAGGGGTTTTCTGACGTCACGCCGAAGTGCATCAAGGCGCACCCGCCGCACGAGTATCGCGTCCAGTATGGCGAGACCCATCTCGACTTCATCACGCGGTTGATGGAGGAGGAAGGCATCTTCTGGTTCGCCGATCATGACGGCAAGAAATGCAACCTCGTGATCGCGGACGACAACAGCGTCGCCAAGCAGGTGGTGAAGGTGCGCATGTCGACGACGACGCAGGAGAGCGAGGACGAACAGGTGCTGCAATCGTTCTTCGTCCAGCAGGAGGCGCGTCCCGGTCAGCATTCGGCACTCGATTACAACTTCGAAACACCATCCACTCAGCTCCTCGGCCACACGCCCGGCGGCAATTCGGCCGAAGTGATGGAATTTCCCGGTGGTTATGGCACCCGTGACGATGCGACGCGCATCTCACGCCTCCGGCACGAGGAGCTCGTCGCCGAACAGGTGCAGGCTGAAGGAAGCGGCCGGTGCCGCGCGTTAAAGATCGGCGCGAAGCTCGAGCTCTCGAAGCACCCGAACCGGAGCGCGAACGCCGCGTATCTCATCACGAGCGTGAAGCAGTCGGCGAGTCTCGGCGAGTTCCGCTCCGGCGGCGACCGCGAGCTGGTGTACAGCAGCAGCTTCACGGCGATTCCCTTCGACACGCCGTATCGGCCCCCGCGCGAGACGGAGCTGCCGCGGGCGTACGGCTACGAATCGGCGGTCGTCGTCGGCCCGGCGGGCGACGAGATCTTCACGGACAAGTATGGCCGGGTGAGGGTGCAATTCTTCTGGGATCGTAAAGGCAAGAAGGACGATTCGAGCTCGTGCTGGGTGCGCGTGTCGACGGTGTGGGCCGGGAAGGGTTGGGGGGTGATCAACACACCGCGTATCGGGCAAGAGGTGCTCGTCGCCTTTCTGAACGGCGATCCCGAGGACCCGATCGTCGTCGGTCGAGTGTACAATGCCGAGCAGATGCCGCCGTATGCGCTGCCCGCGAACAAGACGCAGAGCGGTATGAAGACGCGCAGCACGTTAGGCGGCAGTCCCGACAACTTCAACGAGATCCGGTTCGAGGACAAGAAGGGGAGTGAGGAGCTGTACATCCACGCCGAGAAGGACAAGAAGATCGTCGTGGAGAACGACAACGCCGAATCGATCGGACATGACGAAGCGATCGAGGTGAAGAACAACCAATCGCTCACCGTCGGAAAGGAACAGTCGATCACCATTGGGGGAAACCGCTCGCTGGGCGTCGGAAAGGACGAGCGCATCGACGTCGGGAAGAGTCGAAGTACCGGTGTCGGCGAGAACGATCGTACGTCGGTCGCCAAGGACCGCACTCACGACATCGGCAAGAACGAGATGCTCACCATCGGCGAGAAAAGAACGACGTCGATCGCAAAGGACGATGAGCTCACGGTCGAGGAGAATCGCAAGACGACCGTCGGCAAGAACGACGAACTGACCGTCGGTAAGAAGTTGCTGATCAGCGCCGCCGACGAGATCGTCATCGAGACAGGTGACGCGTCGATCACGATGAAAAAGAACGGCGAGATCACGATCAGCGGCAAGGACATCACTCTGAACGGATCCGGCAAGATCAACGTGAAGGCCTCGTCCGATGTCGTGTTAAAGGGCAGCAAGGTCGCTGCGAATTAGGGAAGGCGCGGGAACACATCGATGCTCCAGCTCAATAACACCACCCCGTTCGCCGCGATGCCGATGCTGTTTCCGGACGCGGAGGGCATCGACACGATGTTCGCCGTCGTGAAGGGCACGTTCGTCATAGGCGATCAGCTCGCGTTGGCGGAAGAGCAACTGCCGGTCACGCTCGCCGATGTGCATCGCGGTGATCCGGCGAAGACGAGCATTCGTACGCCGTCTGACGTGTCGCTCCAGAAGCCCGGCACGGATGTCGTGCTGATCGGCAGCGCGTGGGCGCCTGGTGGGCAGCCGACGTGGCAGACGGATGTATCCGTCTCTGTTGGACCACTCTCGAGAACGGTTCGCGTCTTCGGCGATCGTGTCTGGCGCGCTGCTGTCGGCGCGTCGAGCGAATGGGTTGCTCCGTTCGTGCAAATGCCGCTCGTCTGGGAGCGCGCGTTTGGCGGCTTGGACGAGACGGCAAGAGGGCCGGTGGCCGAGGCGCGCAATCCGGTAGGTGTGGGTTTCCGAAGGTCGGACAGCGAGCGGCCGCTCGACGGCCTCGCGCTGCCTAACGTGGAGGATCCGCGGGCGCCGATCACGTCGCCGTCGCAGACGCCAGCGCCGGCAGGCTTCGGTCCGATCGCGCCGCACTGGCAGCCCAGACAGAGCTTCGCCGGAACATACGACGCGCAGTGGATGGCGGAGCGCGCGCCCTACCTGCCATCCGACTTCGATGCGCGCTTCTGTCAGATCGCGCCGGTGGGTTTGTCCACGGCCGGTCATCTGCAGGGCGGAGAGGCCGTGGCCCTCCGAGGGCTTACTCCTGACGGCCTTCTGCAATTCACGCTGCCCCGGTTGCGAGTCGAAGTCAATTACGTGCTCGATACCGGCGAGGAAAGTCGTCCCGCGCTGCTCGATACCGTCATCCTCGAACCAGATCAGCGGCGCGTTCTCTTCGTGTGGCGCGCGAATCTGCGGTGCGACAAGCGAGCCCTGAAAGTGAAGGAGATTCGCCCCATTCTTCAGCAGGCGTAACGAGGCACCGTGTCCGACAGCAGCGTACTGATCATCGGCATTGGAATGACGACGGCGGTCGGGCTGAGCTCCGCCGAGACGGCAGCGTCGGTGCGTGCCGGAACGATGCGTTTCGTCGAGGGAAGTTTCCTGGACAAGCGCTATCGGCCGTTGACCCTGGCCGAGGTTCCGGAAGACCCCTTGCCGCCAATCGTGGAGTCACTTGCCGGCGAGACAGGGCTGACGGCACTCGAGCAACGACTGTTGCGTCTGGCAACGCAGCCGTTGCACGAGTGTCTACGACCGCTCGCGGGTCAGCCGATGAGGCCGGGGATGTGTCTTGCTCTGCCCGCGGCGCGCAAGCAAGCAACTCACACGATCGATCGTTCAGCGTTTCTTCGCCGATTGTATTCGCAGGTTGGCGGCACATTCGATCCAGCGCGCAGCGACGCGTCACATTCCGGACGCGCCGGCGGAATCGCCGCTATCGGGCAGGCGGTGGCGGCGATACGCAGCGGTGTGGCCGATGTCATGCTCGCGGGAGCGATCGACAGCTATCGGGATCTCTCGTTGCTCGCAATGCTGGATCAGGAGCAGCGCGTGAAGACAGGTGCGAATCTCGATGGCTTCATTCCGGGTGAGGGCGCTGGATTCCTTCTCATCGCGAGCCCATCGAAAGCCGCGAGCCTGGGCGTGCCAATCCTGGCCACGCTCTCTCCGGTGGCGCAGGGCTTCGAGGCCGGGCATCTGGAGAGCACCGAGCCGTATCGCGGTGACGGACTCGCGAATGCTTTCCGACAACTCGTTGCGATCGGCGCTGTCGATGCACCGATCAACGATGTGTACTCGTCGATGAACGGTGAAAGTCACTGGGCGAAGGAGTGGGGCGTGGGATACCTCCGCAACCGAAGCATCTTCGATGAGTCGCACGCGATGCACCACCCGGCCGACTGCTACGGCGAGCTGGGTGCGGCCTGCGGCCCCGTACTCGTGGGACTCGCCGCCACGGGAATCGCGCGTGGCTACCGGCGCGCGCCGGCGCTGGTGTACGGCTCGTCCGACGATGGCGCGCGGTGCGCGGTCGTCGTCGGGACAGCGCACTGAGAGGGGACGATCAGAATGGCACAGACGACCTTCGTGAACTTTCGCGGCATTGCGCACAAGGGCAGCGGTGGGATGAGCATGGTCTTTCCGGACGTCTGCAAGACGCCCGCCCCTCCCGCGCCACCCGTACCTATTCCCTATCCCAACATTGGTCAGGATTCCGATACATCGTCGGGACCGACGAGCGTGACGACCGACGGTGAGATGCCGATGGTGAAGGGCGCCAAATATTCGAAGTCATCAGGAGACGAGGCTGGTACGATTGGCGGCGTCGCCTCGAACGTCAACATGAGTGAATGCGAATATATGCTGTATTCGTTCGACGTGAAATTCGAGGGCAATAACGTCTGCCGGCTCGGGGATCAGCTCTTTCACAACAAGAAGAACATGATGGGCTAGCCATGCTATTCCTCCTGAAGATCAACAACGAAGTAGACGCCATTCTTGGCGATGATTGCCTGTTCGATCATGCCGATGGGCCCTACAACGAACACAACGATCTCTCCAATTCATCTGCGGACCTTCGTGACAATCTGGAAGACGCCGGAGACAACAGCGGCAGGCCGATCATGATCGAGTTCGGGCTCGACGGCCGCGTCGAAGAAGCCGAATTGAAGTTCAATGCGCACCACCTGCTACCTGCAGACGCCTCAGTGAACAAGGCGACAGAGTTGCTCAAGATCATGAATAGTCAGGACAATGGCGGTGATCTCAAAGGAGACATCGGCTATGGTGTCAATCACGAGAACAACGGCATGTTCCTACCGACCGAGGATGCCTGGGACGTCGCGCGGTTTGGGACGTGGAAGGGTCTGCAAAAGATACAGGATGGCTACCGTCTGGCATATGCCTACGCTTACTGGGCAATGCGACACACCGGTCGCCAGTTTCACACCAGCCACGGTGACTACAGCCTTTGGGTTCTAAGTCGCCTGGAGGAGATCAAGATGAAGATGCTGCAGGCAAAGAGGGAGTGTAAGGAGAACAAATGCAAAAAGACTAAACCATGGAAGCCGCCGTACAATCTCGTGGGCAAGCTCGATGCGATAGCAGAGCACATTAGCTCCTACCTTAGGGAGCCGTCTTACAGGTGGCTCGCGCCGCTGGTTACTTCGCCGGAATCGGAACTGTACAAATTCGGTATGACGCCGGAAGAATTTGGCGTGGAGGACCGCTAGTGACTCAGGCAGCGCTTCCTCGCCGGCCACAGGAAAACGCACCTGGGCCATATTCCGTCCTGATGTGCTTCACGCCCTGGTTTACCAAGTCGGCGAGTCTCAGCGCGCCGCCTTCCGTTCCAGGCATCGAATCCTGGATCAGCGGGCGACGCATCGACGTTCCGGTGCCGCAGCCGCTCGCCCTAAGCATCGAGCCAGACGAGGACGATAAGGAGCCTGATGAGCCGGGGGCCCTCCTCGAGCTGTATCAGTACACCGCGGTGGTCATGAGTGATCGGTTGCTGAACGCGCTGCGCGAAGCCGGTGTCGACAATCTCCAGTCCTTTGACGCCGTCATTCGCGCCGCACGCACCGGCTCCGTAACGACGAATTACAAAGTGGTGAACGTCGTCGGCGTGGTTGCCGCGACCGACATGAGCAAGTCGCAATATTCGCCGCCTCAGGGGCCTCCCATCATCGACGTCAGCTTCGACAGCCTGGTTATCGATGAACGTCGCGCGCGAGGGCAGCTGCTCTTCCGACTCGCCGAATCGCTGGGGGCCATCATCGTACATCAGCGCGTGAAAGACCACCTCCTCGCGCGTAATTTCGACATGCTCACTTTCCGCGACCCAGCCAAATACGTGAGTTGATCGCCTCGAGGAATCGTCATGGCAAACACACCTTTCATTACATCGACCGACACTGCGCTCCGGCGCGGAACCTTGATCAGGCTCCTTTCCGCCGATCAGGCGCGCGTCCTCTTCGAGGACGGCCCTTCCGAGGAGATCGAGTGCGACGTTCTGCACACGGCGCCGACGCCACTCCTCGTCGCCCCCGGTGACGCCGTGCTCGTCTGGCGACCCGGGAATGGAGACCGCGCCGTCGTGCTCGGGCGCGTTGGCCCGAGTGCCGCTACGACTCAGCGCCCGGCGCCTAACGCACCAGACGAGCTGGTGCTCGAAGCCACGAACAGCCTCACCCTGCGGGTGGGTGACGGCAGCATCACCATTCGCGACGGTAAGATCCTCATCAAGGGCACCGATCTCGTCTCCCACGCCCAGCGCATGAATCGCATCAAGGGCGGCGCGGTCTCGATCAACTGAATACGACAGCACCTCATCGCATGCCGGCCTTCATCCGCGATATCGCCGAGGAGCATTACGAGGAACTGCAGTTCCTCTGGTCGCAGCGCCGCAACGCGCTCTACTCGGCCGCGTATACCATGCGCGAGATGGGCATGCTCGAGGAGCGCATCGAGGCACACACGCAGGGGCTGCTCGTCCTCGGTGAAGATCTCCTCGACTTTCTCGAGCCCGGCCTGGCTGGCAAGGACGAATTGGCGGCGTTTGCGTCTGCATTCGTGCTGCTTCGTCTCGGCACGCCGGACGCAATCGAGCGGGTCTCGAATGCGTTCCGTTCAGGCGAGGGCAAGCGCCTCGACGGTCTTAGGGATGCGCTCGCGAATGGGCCGGCGCAACCGTTGTTCTCGATGTTGCAGTCGCAATTCACATCGGCCGAGCCACCGATTGCCGTGGCGGCGGGAGAGGCGCTGGCATTTCATCGCGCCCTCCACATCCAGCCGGAACAACTCGTTCCCCTGCTACGTGACGACAGGGCAGCCGTTAGGCGCGGAGCGTGGCGCATCGTGGTGCTGAGTGGTCTGTCGGTGGCGGCGCCTCTCTATGAGGCAGGCCTGCGTGATGACGAGCCGAGCGTGCAGCGCGCCGCATCCCTCGCGGCGGCGTGGAACGGCTATGCTGGCTGGCTGCCCTTCTGCCGCAACCTCGCCGCGCAGCCCACCCCGGACGGCGTGGATGCGATTGCCATGCTCGCGGCCGTGTTGCCGCCGCAGGAGTATCAGGCGGTGACGACTCTGGCCTCGACACCGGCCTTCGGGCCGCGGCGCCATCGTATCGCCGCCGCCTTCGGCCATCCGGTGATGGTTGAGTACTTGCTAAAGGAAATGGAAAGCGAGGATCCGGCGGCCGCCGCCGGTGCCGCGGCCGCCTTCGGCAGGATGCTGGGTGTCGCCGTGGAGTCGGGTCGTCGCGCGACGATT
>DASXPH010000045.1:0-20168 GCA_036493735.1 Gemmatimonadaceae bacterium | reverse complement strand
AGCGACTACGCGGTCGAACAGCGTGGAGAACAGGGTACCTACCGACGGCCATTCGATGCGGCACAGGCCTCAGCGATTCTGCTCAGCGCGAGCGGCGCCGCACGAATGGGTGCCAACGGTGGCGTCCTCGGTGGGATAACTGAGGAGAACGATCGCTTGTCACCAGGCGCTCGTGTCGATCAGTCGCAGCCGTTCGGGTCCAGTCCCCTGGTGCTCGCGGACACGACCGCGTCGCCGATGAGCGCGACCGGAGTCGACATCGCGGGAGTGGGCGGCTGGAGCCTCGGCCGCTTTGCCGGCGGGATCTCTGGCGCGTATGACACGCAGAGTTTGCATACCGATCGAGCGGGCTTCGTTAGGCAAACCCAGATCACGACTCCTGGGCTCACACTCGGTATTGCTGCGCAGGCGGGTACACCGCTGCATCTCGTGCTCGGCGCGCATGCCGGGACTCAGCGACAATCGCAGACGACGAATTTCCTCGAGCTCACCGAGCAGGGACTACTCTACCAGCTCCAGGGATTTCGCGATGCATCAGCGATCGAAGTGCAGCAGAGCTATTACCAACGTTTCGATGAGCGAACGAATTTCGTCGGCGGTGCGCTCGCGGGTGAGGTGATTGGCGCGCGCTGGGTGATCGGTTTCGAGGGCGCGGCGCGGCACGACGTCACGACCCATGCGGAGGCGACTGCTGCTCTGATGGATCGCTGGCGTGCGAACGGCACAACCGTCACCGCGGGAATCGAACAGACCATCTCGTCAACGACCATCCGCGCCGTCGTGCGGTCCACTTCCGTGCGTGGCGCGCTGCAGATGGCGAGCGACTCGTCGGGCCCGAGCCTCACGTCGCGCGAGCGGGCGAGCTTTGGCCAGCTCGAAGTGCTCACGCCCGTGGGGGATCGGACTGTACTTCTCGTCAGCGCGGCCGTTCTCGATGAGCGATTGATACGCGCCGATACGCTGGAGGGTGTGCTGCTCGATTTGAACTGGCGCGATCCAGTGGTCGGGGCAACGGTGTCGTACCGACTCACCTCTCGCGCGGCGGTGCTTCTTGGAGTAGCCGGAGGTTGGCACAATGCGGCCGGTCACGTTCCGCGAGCCACGGATCGCGATGTCGGGTATCGGACGTTCATTGCGCCGGAGATCGCGATCTACGCATCTCCGGCGACGGCGACATCGGCGGAATTCGGCTTCGCCTATCAACTCACGGGGACGTTGAGGGCAACAGTCACGGGACAGCGCGCATCACTGGGCCCGACGGGCTTTGCGTACATCTCCGAGCGCCCGAGCGGTCAACGCGAGATGACCAGCATCAGATTCTCGATGTCGTTTTCGGGAGCGCAATGAGCGATTCGCGTTTACACGAAGCGGATTCCGAGAGGCGACGGTATTGCTCTCGGAAGATGATTCACCGCTCCGATGCAGCCAATTCTCCGAGGTTGGATATCCGAACTTCGCCCTCAGGAAACGTGGCGACAATATCGAGTCGCCCGCCCATCGCCTCAACATAACGACGAAGAGTGCTGACGAGCATATCCGCGCGCCGTTCGAGCTTCGAGATCTCGTCCTGACCACATTCCATCGCTTCGGCGAGTGTGGCTTGCGTCAACTCGCGTGCGTGTCGTAGCTCCTGCAGCGGCAATTCGGCGATCATCGCCTTCGTCGCCGCGGCGTTCCGGGCGCGACGCTCGGGGGACATCTTCGCGCGCAGCTCATTGAACTTCCTGCGGCCACCATTAGCCGCCTTTCCCGCCGCCTTTGTCACGCTCTCCCTCACGGAGTAAGGTCTCGAGATGTTCGTCGTACAAGTCGTCGGCGACGGCGACCATGCGCTCATAGAACTGATCGTCACCTGTTTTGTCGCCGCCAATCAGTAAGAGGCAGACGCGGCGCGGATCCCACGCGCAAAAGATCCGGATCGGCTTTCCAGCCCGCTGCACCCGCAACTCACGCATTCGGCCGTGGCGCGAGCCCTTCACATCAGAACTGTACGGATAGCCTAATGTCGGACCGCGCTCTTCGAGCAAGCCAACAGTCCGGTCTATGGCGTCCTGCTCGTCTTCTGTGAGTTCTTCCCACCAAGCACCGAATTCGTCGGTGAATTCGACTTCCCACGCCATGTCATGGATCCCCTACCCGCCTTCCCCTGTTCGCCGGCGACCTATCAAGCCAATGCATCTTGATGCATATGCAATGTAATGCATGCCGGCGGAGGAGTCAATCGAGCGCATAGGGCAAAGAAGCCGGGAGGGGAAGCCGACCGTCGCGCTTCCGAACTTGGTTACCGTTGGTCACCGTTGCGGCTCGAATAGGCGCTAATAGCTTGGCGTATACTGAAGTAGGCTGGACGTACACAGTTGATTCTTAGCGTATTACGCAGCGGAGGCCTTCTTTTCGTGCCGCTTCCCAAGCTGGACGTCGTGGGTTCGAGTCCCATCGCCCGCTCTCTGCAAATCATTGATTTTGGCGTAGTTAAGAGGTGCCCGGTCGCCAACGGTGACCAGGCACTTTTTCTTGATCACCGTTGGGGGCTATTTCGCGTCTTTTGGGGCTGCGAATCAGTACGTCAGCAAACGACTGCTTGAGCCGAAGCTCGAAAAGCTGTCTAATCGCGCGTGTAGCGGCCTGCGGGTAGCCTAACGTCAAGTCGCTGTGGAAAGCCCTATGGAGCGAGTAATAACCTCGGAGGAACTGGCCCTATTCGGACTGCGACAGGGGGAGCTGCTGCCGTCCGGTGGCAAGGTGATTCGTGCCACCGTGCAGTCGGGCAACCAGAGCGGGTATCGCTGGGCCGAAGGTTTCTCTCCGCTTTTTGCCGAGTGGTTCGGCGTGGAACTCTATCGCGGGACGTTCAACCTGAACGCTCGAGAAAGCGTGCAGTGGATTGAGCCCTTAGAACTCGACGTCGGAGAGGCACCGCCATTCGAGTTCTTGCCGCTGATTGTGGAGGAGAGTGCTGTCGGAGTTGCGATGCGTCGTGGCGTCGCCCGACCGGACTTGCTCGAAATCCTGTCTCCTATACGGATGCGCGACGTTGTCGGCGTCGGCGATGGTGCTGAAGTAAGTGTGCGGCTCCTGCCAGGATCTCTCCTTCAGCCGCGCTTGCAAGGCACAACATCAGGTGAGAGGCTCGAGCAGTCACAGCGCGTCGCCCATCTCCTCCAACGGGTCGGCTACGCGTTGTGGCAGCTGGCGGAGGTTGAATATGCCGCGGCAACGCACGTTGTCGTTAGGCTTCGCGCGGTCAAAGGAGCTGGGTTGGCAATGGCGGAGCCCATCGAGGCGGCCGTGCATCGCAAGACCTTCGGTCAGATCGTGTCCGAGCTTCGCGACTCCGGTATGCTCGAGGAGAGACTAGCGTTACGGCTACAAGCACTGCTCAATGATCGGAATTGGCTGGTGCACAGAGCGAAGCGCGAGAGCCGGGGCGTCATACACGATGCGGCGCAATACGAGAGTCTTGTTTCTCGGTTGGATCGCATCGCCGATGACGCGCTTGCCCTTCAGAAGGACCTAGCCGGAGAGCTCGAGGGATATGTGCTGAAGCTAGGGGTGTCGCGCGAGTACATCGATAAGGAAGCGCAACGCCTCGCTAGGGAGTGGGGTTATGACTAGTGTGTCAGAGTCATCAGAGGAGGCAGAAGGGTATCTCAGCCCCGGCCAGGCCAGCAAAATCCTCCGACGGTTGTTCGCTTCCCACTTCTTCCTCGAGGCGGAGCGGACGTTTCTCACGGGCCTCGAGCGTACTAGATCGACCAGCTCTACGCGTGCAGCTCGTTGGCCGATGGTTCTCGCCGGTTCGGTGGGTAGAGGCGCACACGACGCCCGACACGGTCACTCGTAAAGATCAGCACGCGCGTCTGGGTGGTCGGGTCCACAGCTTCGCGTACAAAGACGCCCGCTGGTGATCGAGACGATCAGGTTTACGCAGATGGAATAACGAACCTATATCCATTTCATCGCGGACTACCAGCATCATGCGATCCTATTCTCAACCCTGGATCACCCAGATAATCCGAGCTCTGGCAGTACTTGATCTCGCCGGTGTGATGATAGGCGGCAGTAGTTGCGCCTATCATCACGGGCAAGGCGATCGCGCTGACTTAACCGCCGACGAAAAACATATGCTCGATTCACTCGCTTTCACGATTGTTGCCGACCTGCGCCGAGGGGACAGGGTTGGTGCCCGGCAGCTTGTGGCCAGTGACCGAGCTCTCAACGATTTCCTGCGGGATGATTCCCTACTCGTCGCATCGCCTTCCGTGATGCGATCCGCTTCTTTGGCAGGGGATCATCGCGCCGGCGATCAGGCCACCGTGACTTATCTCTTTGAATCAGCTCCGAAATCGAGCCGTTGCCCGCATGAGACGAAGGACACGATCCGCAATTTTGTGTTCGTAAAACGGAGCAATAGTTGGCTGCTGGAATACGTCGATCCTGTGTTTTGTTAGCGTCTCTCTCTAGGTTGGGAGATTCCTCCTCTTCAGATTGTCCGCCTGAGTTGAAATGTGACTCCCACTGGCCTCACACTACGTACTAAGGCCAGTAGGAGTCACATTTTCAACTCAGGCGGGACAGAGGCTTTCGATGTAGGCGTTCTGCATCGGCCTGCTCGGCTCGATAATGCGAGCTGCACCGCGTTGCTGGAGAGGACTGACCGGCGGATTCGTTCCCTTCGCCAGAACACGCGCGCCGAACGGATCGCGAATGGCGATCCCCGTCCGTCACTCGAGGAGCGCTACGGCGACGAGGTGTCGTACCTGCGGCGTGTCGAAGAGACGGCCGGACGTCTCGTGGCGGAGCGACTGCTGCTGCCGAGGACGCGAAGCTGATCGCGCAACGCGCGCGCGACGCGCAGCTGGCCGGACGTCCTCAGCTTGGGCGGCTTCCGGAATAGTGCAACGGCAAAGCGTTTGGACCGGGCGGCGAGCTTCCTCGAGGAGCTGGCGCCGCACGCGCCGGTCGACCGCCGGACCTGGATCGCGGCCGCGTAGCCCTCTTCGCGTGAAGGAAACGCGTTGAGCTCGGACCCTACGCGGTCAGTCCCGTACGCCGCGTCTCCAGCAAAAAAGGCGAACGGTCCACAGTGGGAGGCAAACGTTCCATGTTCGAAGGCAAACGTGGCAACTCCGAACACGAACGCGGCAAAGCCGAAGCGGCGTCGTTCAAATCGGCAGTGCGACGTGCCAAAACATCGCACGTCCGCAACAAAATCGACGGCGAAGCCCGCGCCGCACGAGGCGAAGCTCGCAAGAAACAAGGCGAAAGCGGGTTTTCATGAGGCGAAGGGCGCTCCACCGAAGGCGAAGGCTCCTTGGAGCGAGTGCAACGGAGCAAAGTACGACGCGAACGGGACTTCGTCGGACACGAACGGAACAAAGTTGGCAGTCAACCTGATTTGTTGGCAGGCGAAGGCAGCATGTCACGACACGAACGTGGCTTGACACGACCCGAACGCGGCTTGTCACGACGCGAACGGACCTAAGTCTCTATTCGATGTGGCTTTAGACGACACGACCGCCGCGTTACGTAACCCGAACGCAGCTTCACCGCACACGATCGTAGTCTTCTCGACGACCGTCTCCTGCGCGAATAGCAAAACCATCTTCGAGGACAGGAGGATGTGATGTGTCTCGGGGAGTCGGCAAGAGTCGTTAGGCGCACTCGTCATTCATCACATTGCGATAGTCGGCCGTCTGGTCACCGTTGGTCACCTTTGGGACTCGAGAATGCGCTAATATCTTGGCGCGTACTGAAGCAAGCTGGGCGTACACCGTTGATTCCTAGCCCAGTAAGCAACGCGGCCTTGTTTTCGTGCCGCTTCCCAAGCTGGACGTCGTGGGTTCGAGTCCCATCGCCCGCTCTCTTAACTGCTGAACTAAGTGCTTAATGAACTGGCCTGCCGGTCTCGGCGGGCCTTTTTTGCTTACTGACCGAACGGCGAAGCGACAGT
Organism: Gemmatimonadaceae bacterium; assembly: GCA_036493735.1. Lineage (GTDB taxonomy): Bacteria > Gemmatimonadota > Gemmatimonadetes > Gemmatimonadales > Gemmatimonadaceae > AG2. The sequence goes on along the minus strand of DASXPH010000045.1, from coordinate 14,215 downwards.
TCGCGCTTGCGCTGGGCATGGCGAGACTATATGATGAGCATCATATATGAGACGCCAGCCTCTGGGACGCAAGGAAGCTACGCACGAACGCATCGTCGAAGCCGCCGCGCGCGCCATTCGGCGCAGCGGCTACAACGGCGCTGGCGTCGCCGAGATCATGAAGGACGCCGGCCTGACGCATGGCGGATTCTATGCGCACTTCGATTCGCGCGAGGCGATGCTCGCCGAGGCGGCGGACCGCGCCGGCGCGGAGGCTGTCGCGGCGTCGGAGCGCATCGCCGCCTCCGCGTCGCCGCGGGAGGCGCTCGCGGAGCTGGTGCGCGCCTACTTATCCAAGGAGCACGTCGAAGACATCGAGACGGGCTGTCCGGTCGCCGCGCTCGGCTCGGAGATGCCGCGACAGGCGCCCGAGGTGAGACGCGCCGCCACGCGACGCATCAAGGGGATGATCGATCTCGTCGCACGGCAGTCGCCCGACTGGGGGCAGCCGCAGGCGCACGAGCGCGCGCTCGTCACCGTCGCCACGATGGTCGGTGCACTCATTCTCTCCCGCGCGGTCGACGACGCCAAGCTCTCTGGCGCGATGCGGGAGGCGGTGTTGAAGCACCTCGTCCGCGGCCGCGCCTGATTCTGTCGTAACCTGAACGGGTTTCTGGCTGGTACCAAAAAATATGATGATGATCATAAAAGCGACGCAGTAACTACTCCCACCGCGAGGGCATCATGAAGACGAATGGCAAGACGGCGCTGGTCACGGGCGCCTCGTCAGGCATCGGCGCGGCCACGGCGGAGCGGCTCGCGATGGCGGGCTACACGGTTTACGGCACCAGCAGACGTGGCGCCGATAGCGGGCCGCGAGCGTTCGAGATGCTGCCGCTCGACGTCACCAGCGATGAATCCGTCGACGGCGCCGTCGGCCAAATGCTGCGATTGGAGGGCCGCATCGACCTGCTCGTGAACAACGCGGGCTTCGGCGTCGCCCCTGCCGGAGCCGAAGAAAGTTCCATGGAGCAGGCCTGGTCGATCTTCGATACGAACTTCTTTGGGATGGTTCGGATGACGCGCGCTGTGGTGCCACGCATGCGACAGCGAGGGAGTGGGCGGATCATCAACATCGGCTCTGTGCTCGGTTTCTTGCCGATGCCGTATGGGGCGCTGTACGCCGCGACCAAACACGCGGTCGAAGGCTATTCGGAATCGCTCGACCATGAGCTACGCACATGGGGGATCCGCGTCTCCGTCATCGAGGCTGCGTACACGAGGACGCAGTTCGATGCGCACTTCCTCGAAGCGGACTCGAAGCTCGACGACTATCGGGAGGTTCGTGCGACCGTGAGTAAGAGGATAAAGGAAGTCATGGCAGCGGCCGACCAGCCCGGCGTCGTCGCCGACGTCGTCTTGCAAGCCGCGAACGCAGCGCGACCGAGACTCCGATACACCGCCGGTGGCCTCGCCAGCCGGCTCCGTTTGCTTCGTCGATTCGCGCCCGCCGCGGTAATGGACGCCGGGATTCGAAAAGACCTGCACCTCGGCACGACCATCGGCGCGCTCCCCGCGATGCCGGCGCACAACGCCCGATGAGGCATGGCCAACGCTCTCATCGATAGCCACGGTGGGAGCGCCGGCCTAACGACGCAGGGAGCTCTATGAAGGCCGAAGTCATCGACCGCTACGGACCGAATGAGCGAGTCCAGGTAAGGGACATTGTCGTTGAAATGAGTTGAAGCGAACTCTCAATACGCGACACCGAACCGCCGACCCACGTGCCGCGGATGCTCGAGCTCGTCCAGCACCGCGACGGCATAGTCCTCGAAGGTGATGAAGCTCCTTCCCTTCTCGTCGACGAGTAGTGTGTCGTCGGTCGTCCGATAGCGTCCGGAGCGCTCCCCCGGCGCGATCTCCGCCGCAGGGCTGAGGCACGTCCAGTCCAGTCCCTTCCCTTCGTTGCGCCAAACGTCGAGCGCGTCGCGCCCCTCGCGGGCCTCGGCCCGATAGATCTCCGGAAAGTCCGGCATGTCGGCGAGCTGCTTCCCGGGCGCGACCTCGAGGCTGCTCGCCCCGCCGACGTACAGCACACGCTTCACGCCCGCTTGGCGCACACCGGCGATCACCGCCCGCGAGTTGGCGGCAAGGGAGGGTGCGGGGAGGCCACGCGAATTGGGCCGTGGTGAGATCGCGCTCACGACCGCATCCGCGCCGCGCGCGACCTTCGCGACCTCGTCAGCCTTGGTCGCGTCGCCCTGCACCATGCGCACGCGCAAGTCGGGCGGTGTGACAGCCGCAGGATCGCGCACCACCCCGATCACATCGTGTCCGCGACGAAGCGCCTCGGCCGCCACTCGCTGACCGACGTTTCCGGTCGCGCCGAATAAGACGATTCTCATGAAGCCCTCTCACTTTAGTTGAGTGTAATTCTAGTGGTAACCGACAGGAGGCGCGGAGAAGATTCGCCCGTGAACCGTGTCCGACATCGCGTGACGCCTCGCGAGACGGCTCGGCGCGAGTATGTTGGGCGGTACGTGAGCCGGTCAGACGGAGAACGCCCATGAATCAGCGAATCAGTAGTGCAATAGTCACGGTCCTGGGGTTGGCGCTCATCGCGCACGCCGTCCTGGCGCTGACGAAGAGACGCTGGGTGACGTGCCTCTTAGAACTTGTGGTAGTGATCGTGCTCTTCTGGCAGCAGTGGCGCCTGCGTCAGACTGCGCAGCCCACAGTGAACACGAGGCCGTAGAGCGCCGTCTGCAAAGCCGCTGCCTAATTGGTCACGATGGTCGCAGTTGCTATCGCATCCAGGCCGCTGCCACTCGGGACTAAGGGATAGGCCACGCGCATGATGGCTTGCGGATTGAACCGACCAATCACCAAACCTGGCAGGCCGCCAGCCTCATGGCTGCGGTACTGACAATTTTCCTGACGCTCTATGGTGTGCTAGCGTCCACGTATTTTCCGAATTCTGACGCGCTCCTCATCCCGCTCGCCATCTTGGCGCGAGATTCCCCGCTAACGACTTGGCGCGAATAGCGAGCATGAAAAGCAACAGCTTCGTGTGAGTGCATCGGAGCACGTTAGGTGGACGCCTTGCGTGCTTCCCAAGCTGGACGTCGTGGGTTCGAGTCCCATCGTTCTGTGACCCGTCCCCGGGCCACCGCCTTTGGTACTAGAGGAGTCGAACGCCGCTGCCCGGACACAAGACGCCAATGACGCTTGCCTAAAACAGGGCAGGGAGCGACTGACGCGCGGTTCGTGGTGCCGTAAGATTCACTGAGGCATAACGCCCGGAATGCGCTTATGAGCGATTTGCGTTACGCGGTGCGTCGACTGCGGCTGGCGCCGGCCTTGTCGGTGACCATAGTGGTCACACTGGCACTCGGGATCGGTGCGAACGCAGCGGTCTTCTCGCTCGCCGACAAGCTCTTTCTCGAGCCGCCGCCGGCGGTCTCACATCCTGAGAATCTCCGGCGTATTTATACGCGCTCGAACTGGTCCGTCGGTGAAGTCACCGAGATACATGACGAGATCGGATATCCACAATTCACTGCGATCGCGTCGGCATTGAACGGCCGCGCGCAAGTGACGGCCTACACGAAGCCAGACTCCATAGTCGTCGGCGATGAGCAATCTCGAACGACCGCGCGCGGCGCGTATGTCGATACGGCCTTCTTTCGTGCCCTGGGCGTACACATCGCGCGTGGCCGCTCGTTCGCGGCGGATGAAGGATCGTTCGCGAATCCTGGCATGGTGGCGGTCATCAGTCATTCGTACTGGCAAAATCATTTTGGTGGTGATCCGAAGATCATTGGCATGAAGGCGCTCTTCGATCGTCGATGGTACACGATCATCGGCGTGACCCAGAGTGGATTTCGAGGTCCCGACCTGAATAGAACCGACGTGTGGCTGCCGCTTGCCAGTCCCTTCGGCGATCCCACTCGGCCATGGTATCAGTCGTGGCGAAATGGCCGTCGGGTGCGTGTGATCGCTCGCGTTGCGCCGGGAACGACGGATGCACAGCTCGCCGCGATATCAACCGTGGCGTTCCGCAATGGAGAGTTCGAGCACGTTCAATTGCATCCCGATACCGCGACGGTGATCCCCGGTCCCATTCTCGAGTCACTAGGGCCGAGCATCGGGCAGCGAACAGAGGTCGCCATCATGCTCCGGTTGATCGGCGTGGCGCTCGCGCTGCTCCTCGTCGCCTGCGCGAACGTGGCCAATCTGCTGCTGGCGACCGCCGTGAAGAGACAACGCGAGATCGGCGTGCGACTCGCGCTGGGTGTGACCCACGCGCGCCTTCTATCGCAGTTGCTCGTCGAGAGTCTGACGTTGTCGTTGCTGGCCGGTGCGGCCTCGGTACTGGTTGGCGTCTGGTGCAGTGCACTCCTGGCGCGCTTGATTCTGCCGGATGTGACACTCCCTATCGGGCTCGATGGGCGGACCGTTGCCTTCACCGTCACCATCGCGGTCGTCACGGGTGTGCTCGCCGGACTCGCGCCGGCGCTTCAGGCGCGGAGGACCGACGTCACCACGGCTCTTCGAGGCTCTGCGCGGCTGCCGCGAAGCTCTACGGCACGGCTGCGCGAACTGCTCGTCGTGGCGCAGACGGCGCTCTCACTCATGCTGGTGGTCGGCGCTGGCCTCTTCGCGCGAAGCTTGAGTGATCTCAAATCGATCGATGTCGGCTACGACGTCGACCGTCTGGTGTGGGGGACCGTCTTCTTTTACGATGCCCAACGACACTCCGTCGACCGTGATGGTGAATCACACGCCGCCGAGCTGCGAGCAGGCCTTGAGAACGCGGTCACGCGACTCCAGCACGTACCTGGGGTCGAAAGGGTCGCACTGTCCACTAGCGCACCGATGGCGGGCTACGCCATGGTTCGCCTTTTCACCGATACCGGTGCCGTTCCGCGCCTCGACAATCGCGACCCGGCGCTCATGTCGACCACTCCTGAGTATTTCGCGACCACCGGTATCGAGCTTCGGCGGGGACGGTTCTTCAACGACGCGGACGATCTTGGCGCTCCCCCGGTAGTCATCGTGAACGAGACGGCGGCGAAGGCATACTGGCCGAATCGAGACGCGGTTGGTCAGTGTCTGCATCTGCCAACGAGGGACGCTCCCTGCTTGCGTGTCATCGGCGTGGCGAAGGATTCACATCTGATGAAAGTGCTCGAGGAGCCGACGGCGCAACTCTTCGTACCGGTGGCACAACGTCGGGCTGGGTATCTGTCACGCGCTTCATTTCTCGTCGTGCGCGCTCGACCGGGAGACGTGGCACGTGTCGCCGACGCTATGCGCCTAACGCTGTACACGACCTTTCCAACCGCCGAACCGCCGTATGTGCGAACGACGGCGTCACTCCTCGAGCCTCAACTCAGGCCATGGACGCTCGGCGCGATGCTCTTCGCTGCCTTCGCCGTGCTGGCGTCGATTGTCGCGGGAGTCGGCGTTTACAGTGCGGTGGCTTATGCGGTTAGTGAACGCACGCGCGAGCTCGGAATCCGAGTGGCGCTCGGCGCGGCGAGTCACGGCTTGGTGGCTCTCGTTGTGGGGACTGGCGTCCGCGTCGTCGTGGTCGGAATTCTCGTTGGTATTGCGCTCGTGCTGCTAACCGGCCGCCTCGTCGCGGCGATGTTGTACGCGACTTCTCCGCACGATCCGCTCGTTATGATGGTAGCGAGCGTGGCGCTCGTTGTAATTGCTGTTCTCGCGAGCGCGCTGCCGGCATGGCGCGCATCTCGCACGGACCCCATGATCGCATTGCGAGCCGAGTGACCTTCGGAGGGCTATGAGAGCAATAGGCGCTTATTGAGGATCATTTCATGTAATACGGCATTGGATCGGTTCCTATGGTCGGACTGCGCGTTCGGTTGACGAAACGTCTCAGTGCCTCACTGATGGGCGAGCAGGCGTCGGTGTCGCCAACGGGCTTCGACTACATCGGCGACCGGCCGAGCGGAAATCGCGTCGCGCAACGCATCAGACTTGCTGTGTCCATGCTCCCAGACTCAAGGGGAAAGCCACTCCGATGGACTCGCGTGGGCGTGGTCACAGGGAGCCTTTGATGAATAAGCGCCGCTCTTGGACCTTCTTTCTTGCGGCAGTACTTGCGTCGTGCGAGCGCGCGCGTGTCATAACGAGCAAGCCGTTCGAGCTTGGAAACCAGCCGGTGCGCATCGCGATGGATGGTCGTAAGAGTTCGGGCCCAACACGCGAGCTGTGTTTGAGCATGCCCCAGGAGGATGCGGACTCAATCCAGGTGGCATTTGACCGTTCGCGGAAACGGCAGTCGCCAGTTCATGTCGTATTGTTTACAGTGCGCGGCGATCCCGACACGCTTGACGCGCAGCTGCTCCGGCGAGATGCCATGACGCTCTGTTTGTGGGATCACGGTCTCGGAATTCCGACAGCACCGCACTCCATCCATAGCGGCGCGACGTCGACAATTCGGGAATCACTGCCCAGAACGGCGGAGTACTCGGCTGTGGAGCTCAGCTCCGACCGAGCAATAAGAGTAACGGAGGTCCGTTGGTGGAGCGGTCAGAGAACTGGCGTCCCCTGAGCGACGGAACTGAATCATGCTAAAACGGGCTGAAAGTTGGCCCCGCGCGCAATCTGCTGATGAGAAGTTGCCAACAGCGGAGCTATGGGGTTCGGCAACGTCGATCAACTGAACCACGTCAGTTGAAGATGAGGAGAGAAAACGGATGCAGCGTGAACAGTCTTCGTCAGCGATCGCCGTTCAGCAGCGCTTTCGTGAGGTCAACTTGCACGATGCGCGGCTGATATCAATCAGCATTGAACCCCTTGGTGCCGGGGACAGCGCGACAGTGCGACTGGGACTTCGGGACCCTGATTCGCGTGACATGAATGGAAAGGCGGGTGAGCTGTCCTTTGTGGATTGCACGTGGTTTTCGGCACACGTTGACTTCTGGAATAAGCGTCGAAACGGCGACGCCATCGCCTTGGCGCTCGTCAGCTTCGACGCAAACCGCGCTGAGGCCATTTACGACCAAGATGCACCGCGGGCGCGTTTCCAACCGATCGGCGAATTCCTTTTCTTTAAGGTTGCGCTGTGCTCGATTGGAGAGCTCGAGTTCCTCGCACGTGACTTTGTACTAACTCGTTAGGTGGCCACAGAGTTGGGTGATTCGCGGACCGCACGCACGACGGTCTCGTCATCGGCTGTCCACTGCAATTGCACGGCGCTAGCAGCTTGTCGGTGCACGCGGCGCACTGTAGTTTGGCGCGCCCCCCCAACTCAGCCCCATCCCTGCGACGGAACAACGATGACGCGTAGATACCTTCGCCAGCTCAGCGTGACGGTGCTCCTCCTTCTGCCCGCATCCACCGCGATCGCGCAGAATGGACGATTCGATCTCGAGAAGACGAAAAAGGTGCTGACTGGCGTGATCGAGAAGACACTTGCCGAGAATGGCGTTCCGTCGATGTCCATCGCGCTGGTTCGCGGCGACTCGATCGTCTGGAAGGCGGCGTTCGGCTATACCAACCTGCGCACCCGCACGCCTGCCACCACGGAGACGCTCTACAGCACCGGCTCGTCGTTCAAGTCGGTCACCGCAACCGCGCTGATGCAGCTCGCCGAGCAAGGCAAGCTCAAACTCGACGATCCGATCAACCGGTACCTGGGCGAGAGCCAAGTGCATGATATGCCAGACAAACCGGTGACCTTCACGCACATCCTGTCACACTGGTCCGGGCTCAATGGCGGCGCCGAGACCCAACCAATCTGGGGTCGGAAGCTGCCGACAACTCTCGATGAGCTGACCTCCAGGCTCAAGTCAGTTCGTCCACCCGAGACAAAATGGGAATACAACAACTTCGCCTATGGAACGGCGGGCCTCTTGGTGCAGAGGATCTCGGGAGTCGAGTACGAGAAGTACATGGTCGACAACGTGCTGAAACCGCTCGGCGTGACGACGCCACACCCGGTCTATCCCTCACCCGAGATGGTCGAGAGGATGGCGCTTCCGTACAAGGCGGGGGGTGCGTTTGGCAAGCCCGAGCCGGAGGTTCAGGTCCACTTCGATGTGTATCCGGCCGGCGACATCTATCTGACCGCTGAAGACATGGCGCGCTATCTCGCTGCGCAACTCAACGGCGGCGTCTTCCACGGGAAGCGGATCCTGTCAGAGGAGTCAGTGCGCGAGATGCACACGCCGCGCTTTGGAGGCGACTACGGATTTGGCTTCTGGATGGTTCATGACAGCGCCACCGGCCACACGCTGATTCATCATGGGGGCGCCATCGGCGGCCAACGCGCGTTCCTGATCGGTGATCTCGACGCCCGCGTCGGCCTCTATTACATGAGCAATTCCGACTATCTCCCCGATGCGACCCCGCCCGCGCAATCGGAAATCGTGTACGCAGCCCTCAAGCTGCTACGCGGCGAGAACTACGTCCCTCGGCCTCGACCGAAGGGCATCGCGGTCGATGAGAAGGTGCTCAACAGCTACGTCGGCACCTACGACTTGGGTAAGGCAAGCTTCGTGGTGGGCCGCGTTGGCAAGGCGCTCACGCTTCAGCAGACCGGGCAGTCGGCAATAAATGAGCTTCTTGCCGAGACGCCGACGCGCTTCCTCCTGCGAGGCAGCAATTTCAAGATCACCTTCGAAGGTGACAGCGGTAGCATCGATCGACTCGTCCTGGATGCCGGCGGTCAGCACCTCACGGCGACCCGCCGCAAGTAGTTGTACGACGTGCCCGCGTTCACCGTCCGTCGCGCCGGGGACGACCACGAGGGGCTTCCCGACGTCCTTCACGGTGACATGGATGACTTGTCGCAAACCCAGCGCGAAATAATCGACGAAACCTCCTTCCAGGAAGAGTCCCGCCATAAGATCGCTGCGCGCCGCGGCGTCACTACGAACGCCTAGGACAACCATAGGAAGGCTTCATGCAGCACGCTGCGCGACGCGATGACCGCGGTAGTCGACTTTTCCAATGAGATAGACCTCCCGGACTGGTACGAGCGAATCGAGGAGATGAACAAGCGCTACGCGGTCAGACAGCGGCGGCGCGCGTCCCGCAAGAAGGCGAACCGCTCCAGCTCTCGAGGCGACCGTTCCAACTTCGGAGGGTACCGTTCCAACTTCGGAGGGTACCGTTCCAACTCACGACGCGACGCCGACAAAAACGGACGCGCCCCTCACTTTCGACACGACCGCGGCTTTATACGACACGACCGCGGCTTTTCGGCCTACTTCCGCGGTGGATCGAGCCGAACGAACTGACCGGCGTCGATATTCCCGTCGTGAACCCTGTACAGCGTGAATCCGGACGGGATGATCACGGGACCGACCTCTTGCCCGCCGACGATCGCCGCGCTCACGTCGGATCGTACCTGCACGCCGTCGCTCACGAACGATGAGTGCTCCGGCGCGTGCATGTGAGAGCCCAGGGCGAGGACATAGCGATGGCCACGCATGACCTCGAGCACATCGAGCACGTTGCCGACGGTGTGACGGAACCGCGGTTTGCCGTTGATTCTCGCGATTGACGCGACGAGCGGGTCCTCATCGTATCCGACGAGCGTCGTCCAGCTCGAGATCATCGGGATGTGGTTGAACGTGACGATCGGCATTGCCGCCGGGACATGGGCGAGATCGCGCTCGAGCCATTCCATCTGCACGCTGTCGACGTCGCCGTAGTACGCCGAGTCGTCGGGGGATATGGTATTCAGCCCGATGAAGTGGACGCCGCCATAGGTGAACGAGTAGTAGTCGGGTCCGAAGTACTGGCGATACATGCCGCGGTTGTAGAGCGGATTCGCGGAATCCGCATGCGATCGTGAGCGGATGATCCCGTAGTGATCGTGATTACCAGGTACCGTCCACACGGGCGTGCGAAAGGACTTTGATTCTGCCGCGTATAGATCGAAGTACGACCGTGCATTCGATTCGGACTGACTCATGGCGTCGCGTACGAGATCGCCGCCCATCAGAACGAACGCGGGATGCAGTGAGTCCGTCATTTGACGGAAGCGTCGAAAGCGATCGACGTTGTTGGGAGCAAGGTGTGGGTCGGATGCGTGTACGAAGGAGAACGTCCGCGACCGCGTTTGGCGTATCAGACCGAAGTCGGCGGACTCGCCCGCGGCCGTCGTCGTGCGCCAGAACGTGCCGCTGGAGCGAAATCCGTCGGGCACCGAGACGAACACGATACCAGTAGCGCCACTCGGAATCTCGAATCGCCCGAGCGAGTCGGTGACGACGACGTCGCGCTGGTTTGAAACGATCACTCCCGATACGCCAGGCTCCGAGGCCTCGCGTTTTCCATCCGCATTCGCATCGGCGTAGACCACGCCGTGAAGGTTTGTATTCTGCGCAACAGCACGAGACGTTGCGAGCATACTCGACGCCGCAAGCAGCGTGAGTCTCACGAGCGCGGGACAGAGGATTGGTCGCAAAGCGATATCCGCGTTCGAGGAAGCGGGTATCATAGCGCCGCCAAGCAGTCTGAGATGTTAGGGTCTGGCATATTCTTCATGCGAAACAGGTCTCGGAGCCTCTCGTAGAGGAGTCCAAGAGGTACGGACTATCCCCAACCGAGAGCTTTCCCATGACGCACGACACCGCGATGCTCGCACGGGACCCGTGGGAGCAGGAGTCGATCCAGACTTATGCGCGACTCGCCGGCGTCCTCGGGATGATCACCATCATCGCGGGCGGATTCGGCGAGGCGTACGTGCCCGGCGTAATGTTCGTAGCTAACGACCCGACGGCGACCGCGCAGCACCTCCTCGGCAACGAGTCACTCTTCCGCTGGGGATTCGCGGCCTACCTCGTGGAAGCGTTATGCGATGCGACGCTCACCATGGTGTTCTGGGTCTTCGTGCGTCCGGTGCACGCGAGGCTCGCGATGCTCATGGTCGTGTTCCGAATCATCTCCACCTGCGGCTTTGCTGCGTCCGAGGTGCTTTATTTCGGCGCGCTGCCGACGCTTCGCGGCGCACAGACTGTGTCCGCGCTGCAGCCCGGCCAGATGCAAGCGCTCGCGTACATGCTGCTCCGCATCGCCGCCTTTGGTGGGTCGCTCTTCAGCACGTTCTACGGAGCCGCGAACATCATCTTCGGGTGGCTCATTTATCGGTCGGGCTACATCCCCCGGATCTTCGGCGTCGGCATGCTCTTCACGGGCGTCGCATTCGTCGTGCACACGTTCCTGCTCATCCTCACGCCGGCTTACGCATCCGACCTGCTGCTAGCAACGGCGGCCGTGGCGTTTATTCCGCTTATCCTGTGGCTGCTCGTCAAGGGCGTGAACGAGGAAGCATGGAACCGCGCGGTGCGGGTGGGCGAGCAATAGCTCATCGACGGCGCCGACGCCCTATCCACGCGCAGGAGCCGCCTGTCGCTGTTCTTTACGACACGTCCGCGACCGATCCACTTATTCTTGCCGCCGTGGCCGTGATCGTGGTGGGCGCCGCCGCGCTGGCCAGTTTCCTTCCCGGGTTATCGGCGACGCGAGTGGATCCGGTAACGGTGCTTCGCGCGGACTGAGGTCCAGCGACCGACACTGGGCACAGGTCGAGCGGGCCGGCGGGCCATCTTTTCTTACCGCGGCATCACCGGCAGCACGACGTGGCTCATATGCCCGGCGCTGTGATGGATCGCCATCCTTCCGATCACCGTCTCCGTCACGGTTGCCTCGTTCTTTCCGGTATTCGAGTTCGGGAATGCGTCGTTGTCGAGCGCGTTCATGATCGCGATACGAATGCGATGGCCCTTCTTGAACGTGTTCGCGATCGCGCGCAGGCTGATGTCGTAGCGAACAACGTCGTTCGGATCGCCGGACAGCAGCGTCTCGTGCTCGTAGTTCGATCCGAACACGTGATGCACCTTGTCGTCGCCGTCGCGGAAGCGTGCCCGCATCACGGCCATCGTCAGGCGGACCGACTGACCCGTCGAGTCGACATCCGAGACGTGCACCCACCAATCGGTGTCGCGCACATCGGTGGACGCGTAGAGCACGAGCATCACGTTGCCTGCGATCGTCAGATCCTGCTCGAGCGGTGCCGACGTGAACTTCACGACGTCCGGCCGCGCTTCGATGTCCTTGAAGTCGTAGGGAAAGCTCTGGACGTCCTCGAACTGCTTCATCTGGTCCCAGCTCATCCAGTTCGGCGGCGGGTTGTTCGGATCGTACACGTAGCGGTCCGGCGGCTCGGCGCTTGTAGGTGCGGACTTGTCGAGTGAGCCGCTCGTCATCAACCGCTGCGCGTCGCCGTTGCTATGGAAGTACCACGTCTCAGGGCGTGACTCGGCCGGCGGCCATTGCGACGCAGTCCTCCACTCGTTGGCGCCGAGGAGGAAATAGTCAACGTTCGATTTCGCCATGACGCTGTGGAGACCCTTTAGAAAATGATCATAGGTCTGCTGCTTGAGTAACCAGATATCATCGCGCAACGCCTCGGGGCCGAAGCTGAATCCGTTGAGCGCGCGGTCGTTGTTGGTGCCATGCCGCCACGGCCCGATGATGAGATGTCGCGGCGCCGAATCGGTGCGCTGCGTCAGTGCCCAGTTGCTCTCTGTGCCGGCGAGGTCGTCGTCGAACCAGCCACTGATCTGCAGCGATCCGAAATCGCGCGGCACTTTCGCGTTGTACCAGTCCTGTCGCTTCCAATAGTCGTCGTTCCGCGGATGATCGAGGAGCGTCTTCCACTGGGGAAGGTCCTTTCCCGTGGCGAAGCGATCGAGGTCGCGCAGCGGGCGATAGTGCAGAATGTCCGTCCACGTGCGGTTCGGCAGGATGGGCTGGTTCAACATCCAGAAGATGTAGTACGCCCCGCCTTCGCCGAAGGCGCCGCCCGGCGGATCGCCGAGTGCGGTACCCATCGAGCTCTCGGGGACAATGCACTTGAGCGCAGGATTGCCGGCCATTGTTGTTGCCCATTGGGTGTAGCCGACGTACGACGCTCCTCCCATGCAGATCTTCCCGTTCGACCACGGTTGTCTCGTAATCCATGCAAGTGCGTCGGCACCGTCTCTTGGCTCCTGGGCCATCGGTTCCCAGACGCCTTCCGACTTGTGCTTCGGATCGAGGTACGACGTTCCGCGCGCCGCCTGGAACACGAGCGCGTAACCGCGCGCCGCATAGGGCCAGTACTCGCCGATCTGCCCACCGATTCCGTAAGGCGAGCGCACGAAGATGACGGGAAACGGGCCGGAGACATCGTTTCGCGGGAGGTAGACGAGCGTGGCGAGCTTCACGCCGTCGGACATCGGGACCATCGCCTGCGGTAATTGGCGATAGCCGTATTTCGGCTGCGACACGTTCGGATCGCGCCACCGCCCGACGGTAGTGAATCGCTCGTAGCCGCGGCGAACGAACACGATGTCGTTGGAGACGTCGATGGCGGCGATGAGGCGATCGTCGTTCGTGACGACGAGGTCCAACGGACGAGTCGCATCGCGCTGGATCCAGCGAACCGCTGACAGGCTCCTCCCGTTCACGTTCTCGTGCAGCTCATTGTGCCTAACGTAAATCGTGTTGGCGTCAGGGACACCGACGGCGCGCAGCGAGCTCCAATGGATGCCGCGGATCGCGGGCATCGTTGCGATCACGTTCTTGAGCGGTGACCAAAACAAGCCCGCGAGGAACGCGGTGTCTCGGGCCGCGGCGCGCTCATCATCCGTAACTGGCGCGTGCCACTGGTTCGACTCGAGGTCCTTCTTCCGAATCGTGTACGATCGCGAACCGCCAAGATCGGTGACGGTCAGCTCCGCGATGCGAACGCCGACGACGTAGATGTCGAACGAATCGGCGGGAGCGACGCGCGAGGCGGTGTGCGCGGGCACGCCTGCGAGCGCGAAGGCCAGGGCAAGACGTCCCGCTGAGTCGATTGGGCCGGGCATGCGCCGTGGTCTCGCGATTTCGATGCCCGCCGGGCGGAGCGCCGCCGAGTAGTTCGATGTGAGCTGTCTTTGCCAACGAGTTCGTACTACCGTAAGAGACCTTGTCGGATATCTATTCGGAGGTGTGGAGGCATGGCCAAGCTCGTCTTCGGCATGATGCAGTCGCTCGACGGCTACGTCGATGGCGTCTCGGGCAAGCTGGAATTGCCTCCGCCCGGCGCTGAACTTGGCCGTCATTTCATGGATCACGTCCGCGGCCTGGCCGGCAGCTTGTATGGTCGCCGGATCTACGAGGTCATGCGCTACTGGGACGAGGATCGACCGGAGTGGGATGCCGG
>DASXPH010000044.1:0-5510 GCA_036493735.1 Gemmatimonadaceae bacterium | reverse complement strand
TCGCGTCGCTCCTGCGTGCGTACTTAGCGGAGCGCTTGCCACGCTTTCTCTTTCGGCAGCCCAGGCGCTGCCGAGGAGTCGAGGTCCTGACCGACCGGCGGAGTTGTGGACCGCCCACACGCGCGTCGGCATCGTGAGCGGCGTGGTTACGGATTCAGCGACACATACTCCGCTCTCCGAAGTGACTGTCCAGGTGGAGGGAACGACGCTCGCCACCGGCACGTCTGTCGACGGGCGATATCGAATCGTTGGCATTCCGGCAGGCACGGTGGTACTGCGCGTCCGGCGCATCGGCTATGCGTCAGTAACGCGACGCATCACCATCATCGATGGGCAATCGATCACGGCGGACTTCGCGCTCACTGCTTCGGCGGTGGAGCTCGGAGGCGTCGTGGTCACCGGCACCGCCGGCGAAACAGAGCGAATACAACAGCCAGCCGTCGTCGGCACGATCGACGCGGCCAGTGTCGTGCGCGCCGCACCAATATCCGACGTGACGCAACTCCTGCAGGGACGTATTCCAGGACTGGTGGTGTCCCCGAGCTCGGGCACCGCGGGTACCGCGGCTCGCATCAACCTGCGGGGCGCGGCTTCGGTGTCGCTCTCCAACCAGCCACTGGTGTTCATCGACGGTGTCCGCGTCGAGGCCCGTCCCCGCGATCTGATCGTCGGGTACAGCAGCGAGGGCGTCGGCGGCCAGACGGTTAGCGCCTTGAACGATCTCAATCCCGATGACATCGAGCGTATCGAAGTCGTCAAAGGACCCGCGGCGGCGACTCTGTACGGTGCCGACGCTTCGGCGGGCGTGATTCAGATCATCACCAAACGGGGGACACCCGGAGTTGCGCGCTTTTCACAATCGCTCACGACGGAATGGAACAGCGTCGATCCGAACTTCGATCCCGGATCCACCTATGCGGCGTGCGGCGCGTTCACCGGGCAAGTGCCGAATTGTCCGGGATCGAGCGCGGCCGACTCGGCGCGGATCGTGTCCGTGGATGTCTTCCGGCGCGATCACATTCTCCGCAACGGACAGCTGGGATCATTACAGTATGGCGGCCGTGCCGGCGGCGACAGCTACGGCTTGTACCTCGCGGGCGGGGTGAGCAAGGAAAATGGCACGCTTCCGAATACGGGCGTCGATCGGCGATCGGCGCGCGCCAATTTCAGCTGGCTGCCTAACGCGAAGGTGCGCGTCGAAGCGAATTTCGGTGTCCTCCAGAACGTCGATCGTATTCCGCAAAGCGATGATGCGATTTACGGCTATACCGCGGGTGCCTATCTCGGTGATCCGCGGACGGCGGGGGTCCCCTCGCTCGGCAACGGCTGGCTTCTTCCGAATTGGGGAGTGGCCGCCGGCTCCAGCATCGACAACCAGGTTTCAAGTGTTCGGACAGATCCGTCCGTGCAGGTGGCGTACACGCCGCGACCATGGTTCAACACCCGTATCATCGCCGGCGCCGACTACGACTTCGTATCCGCACGCGCGTTCTTCCCCCTCAATTCACTGGATTGGTACAGCGCGACGCCAGAGACGGCGAATGGCGAGATCGAAGAGACGCGGGACCACATCACCACGTACACGGTCGATTATCTCGGCACGCTCCACGGCGTGTTCGGGAGTGGACGGTATACCTCGGACTTCTCCTTCGGAACGCAGTACATCGATCAAACCGACGATCGCATCCGGGCGACCGGCCAGGGCCTAACGACGAACGCGACGGACATCGTGTCGGCGGCGGCGAACATCGCCGCGTCCCAGTTCTGGAGTGAGAACAAGTCGTTCGGTTATCTCGCGCAAGAGCAACTCGGAATCGCCGATCGGCTCTTCCTGCAGGTCGGCGCGCGCGTCGACAAGAACTCGTCATTCGGGGCGAACGCACCCTCGTTCTTTCTGCCAAAGGCGGGAATTTCGTACGTCGTGTCCCAGGAGGGGTTCTGGCGCGGCCTCGAGTCCATCGTTCCGACGTTGCGGCTCCGCGCGGCCTACGGCACGACTGGCCGCGCCCCGACGCCGGGTGCCTCGCTCACCACGTACGCCGCGGCACCATACATCGTGAGCGGCGGACTGCAACCGGGCGTGCTCCCGCTCAATCCTGGAAATCCGAACCTCAAAGCGGAGCGAGGAAAGGAGTTCGAGGCGGGCGTGGATGCCGATTTCATCAACCATCGTGCGGGGCTCGAGCTCACCTACTTCAACAAGACGACATCGGATCTGTTGCTTCGGCGACAGCTGCCGCCGTCGCTCGGCTTCACGCAGAACCCGTACGTCAATCTCGGCAAGGTGGACAATCGCGGGATCGAATTTGCGCTGCGCGGCACGTTCGTGGAGCGGCCAGCATTCACGTGGGATGCGACGATCTCCGGCAGCACGCTTCGCAATCGCCTCATCAGTCTCGGAGGGCTCGCCCCATTCTCGGGTGGCAGTGGGCTGCAGCGCTACGTGCCCGGCCGTCCGTTGGGAGCATACTACACCTACCGCCTGCTCAGGGTGGACACCGTTGGGAAATTCGCCGTCGTCTCCGATACGCCACAGTACGTCGGCAACTCGCTTCCGACTTTCACCGGCAATCTTCGCAGCACGGCGTCGATCTTTCGAATCCTCCAGCTGCAAGCGCTATTCGAGAGCAAGCGCGGTTTCCGCCTCTTCGATATCACGCACGATTTCGGTGATCGTTTCTTCTCCAACACGGCAGGCGTCGTGTTGCCTCCGGGGCAGGGAGGCTACTCCACGGCGGAGCGGCTCCGACGACTCGGCCCGTATCAAACGCAGAGCGGAAAGCCCGTCCTCGGGACCTTCGGCGTCATGGACGATCCCTACCTTCCCAAAGGGGATTTCGTCCGCTTCCGGGAGCTGTCTGCCACGCTGACACTGCCTAACGGCCTGGCGCGGCGGCTTGGCTCGAGCCAGAGCTCGCTCACCGTGGGTGTTCGCAATCTTTCGCTCTGGACCGATTATCCCGGCGATCCAGAGGTCCTCTCGAGTGGCCCTGGTGGCGCGGACTCACCGCAATTGAGGGAGTTCGTCAACCAGGACGAGTTCTCGTTGCCGCAACCTCGGCGATGGATCATGCGACTCAACTTCCAATTCTGAGGCGCCCAATGCGAGCAATCTCTCAATTCGTGAGCGCGCTGCGCGGCGCCCCGGTTGGCGCCATCGTCGCGACTCTGGCTGTTACGGCATGCAATCTCGACGTCAAGAACCCGACGGTGATCGACGCGGCAACGTTCAGCCCTTCGACGGATGCAGCGCGCCTCTCGCACTCGGCGGAAACGGATTTCTTCAGCGCACTCACGTCTGTCGCTCTCTTCGGCGGCTATGCGTCCGACGAAGTCTGGGTTGGTGCGGTGCGACCAGCGACGAACGACGTGGGACGACGCGTGGCAGACGCGGCCAACCAGGACATCAATCCGTCGCTGTGGGCGCCGCTCTCGGTGTCGCTCTCCGCGAATGAACAGGTCGTTCAGCTCCTGTCCGGCAGCGCCGGCGCTGCCGCGGACATCAACCTGGCGCGATCGGAGATGTACTCGGGCTTCTCTCTCGATCTCATGGCGGAGACCTTCTGTCAGGGTGTGATCCGCAGCGGGCCGCCTCTCACTCCCTCGCAAGTGCTCGACACCGCAATCGCTCGCTTCACCAAGGCCAAAGCGATTGCTAACGCGCTGCTGAACGGCAGCTCGGGCGCGGAGGCGAGCGGAATTGTGAATGCCTCGCAAGTGGGGCTCGCTCGCGCGTATCTCCAGAAGGGAGATAATGCCAACGCCATCACCGCTGCTCAGAGCGTGCCCGCGAGCTTCGAGCTGCAGGCGTTGTACTCCGCGGACGCATCCAACCTGGATCGCCTCGGAAATCAATTCGCGTTCGAGGGCAACCTGTTGACGGCGCCTAACACTTACGTCGCCTTGAATGATCCTCGAGTCCAGGCAACACCGGGCTCGGCGCAGGACGCGAGCATGCCGCAGCCGGTGTACCTCCAGGCGAAGTATACGAGCTTCGACGCTCCGATCCGGATCGCGTCTGGACTCGAGGCACAGTACATCGTGGCCGAGGCGAAGCTGAAGAGCGGCGATCCGAGTGCCGCGCTCGCACTCATCGCGGCGCGGCGGGCGGCAAACGGCCAGGGTGCATTTGCTGGCGGTACCAATGCTCAGATTCTGGCCGAGCTGATGGATCAGCGATCGCGTGATTTCTGGATGGAGGCCAAGCACCTCGGCGACATCATTCGCAATCCGAGCGCGGCAGCGCACTTTCCCGCTGCTGGTTCCCTGTTTTACAAGCCACAGCTCGGAAATTTCGGCAACAACACTTGCCTTCCGTTGCCGCTCCAGGAGACCGCCAACAACCCCAACTTCAAACCGTAATCGACGGCTCCAGCCACTACTTCCCGTCAGAGAGAATAGGGTCTGCCAATGGACATCGAGACGCGCCGCGCGATGCGCTACCTCAAAGCGTACGCTTTCTTCACGACCAGCGCCCTCGTCGTGATCGCGCTCGCTGCGTTCAGGAACGACGGCTTGCAACCGGGAAAGAAGCAGCATTTCGGCGAAATCGACGTCGAACGCATCAACATCGTCGAGAAAGACGGCACGCCGCGTCTCATCTTCTCGAACAAGGCGCGTTTCCCCGGAATCATCTATCATGGCAAGGAATACCCCCATCCCTCGCGGCGGGCTGCCGGTATGCTCTGGTTCAACGACGAGGGCACGGAAAACGGGGGACTCACGGCGGGCGCGCAACACGACTCCACCGGCGTTTCGGCCGACGGCATTCTCACCTTCGATCAGTACGACCAGGATCAAACCGTAGCGCTCCGCTACGATGAGCAGAACGGCCGACGGTCGGCGGGTCTACAGGTGTGGGATCGACCGAATTACCCGCTCGGGCGATTGATCGAGGTGCTCGGGCTACCGAACGGGCCGGTAAAGACGCAGCGGCTGAACGAGTTCAAGCAGGGCAACGCCACGCGGCTGTTCGCGGGCAAAACCCCGGATAAGGCTTCGGTCGTCCAGCTCTCGGATCCACAAGGCCGTCCGCGGCTGCGACTCGTCGTCGACTCGTTAGGTACGGCGCGGGTGGAGTTTCTCGACGCCAACGGAGCGGTGACGTCGGTATTGCCCTCACGCTGAGTGCGTTAATTGAATTTCTCCCGTCGACCGCCGACAACGGTCGGCGCTCAGGGAGCCGCGACGATGCGGAAGTCCTGCTGTGTACCGATCAGGGCGTTGTAGTTCGGCACCTCGCGCTCGACGATGTCGTTGGCGCTCGCGATCGACGAAAGAAGCTCCGCGTGCAGCTCGGCGTAGACCTGCGCGTGCGCGGCGGTTGGTGCATAATCTGATGAGGACACATCCTCGGCGAGGAACAGGAGCTGCTCGGTAACGCGCGATTGAAACAACGAGCGCTCTGCCGCCGCCGTGCGGAAATCGAGCTGGTCGAGCGCGGCCGTTGCACGATCTCTAAACGCCGGCGCGAGATCCGGCCTTCCCAACTTCCCACGCACTGTCGCGAT
>DASXPH010000043.1:0-34577 GCA_036493735.1 Gemmatimonadaceae bacterium | reverse complement strand
TTCCAGCCCGCTACCCTCAACCCTCTACCCGCTTTCAGTCCCCCATCACCGGCACTTGATGCTCCGCCGTCATCTGGCGAGGCCGATAGCCGAAGAAGCGACTGAAGGCACCGCGCCACTCGTCGAGCACCTCGTAGCCCGTTGGGATCACGAGCAGCGTCAGGAAGGTCGACGTGATGACCCCACCGATTACCGCGATGCCCAGAGGCGCCCGGAACTGCGCGCCCTCGCCCCGGCCCAACGCGACCGGGATCATACCGGCGATCAACGCGAATGTCGTCATGAGGATTGGACGCAACCGAATCGCGCCGGCTTCGATAAGTGCCTCGCGAAGCGGCTTACCATCCTTCTCTCGTGCCCACTTCGCGAAATCAATGAGGAGAATCGCGTTCTTCGCGACGATCCCCATCAGCATCATCACCCCGATCAGCGTCATGATGTTGATCGTGTTGTGCGTGATCGCGAGCGACACCATGACGCCGATTAGCGATAGCGGTAGCGAGATCATGATCGCAACCGGATCCAGGAAGGATCCGAACTGCACGACGAGGATGAGATACATCAGCAGCAGCGCGACACCGAGTCCGAAGAAGATCTGGCCGAACACCTCGTTCTGATCCTTGGTCTCTCCGCCCGACGTGTAACGCACGCCCGGCGGGAGGGTCAGTCGCTTGACGCGCGACTCGATCTCCGCCGCAACGTCGCCCGATGCGCGACCGGAGGTATTGGCTTCGACCGTGACCACCAGCTCGCGATCGAGATGGTCGATGATCGCTGGTCCAGTACTCTCGGTGATCGTCGCGACCTGACCCAACGGCAAGGTGGTCGGTGCGCCAGTTGGTCCAGCTACCACGAGCGGTAGTCCGGCCAGGTCGGCGGCACGGCGACGCGCCTCCGGCGTGAGTCGCACCTCGACGTCGCGTGTCTCGCCACTCGGATCGACCCAGTCACCGGACTTGAGTCCAGCGAACGCGGGCCGCAGCGCTTGCGCCACCTGACCAACCGTGATGCCGAGGCTTCCCGCGACGCCGCGATTCAGCTCGACATTGAGCTCGGGCTTCTGACCTTTCGTCGAGAGTCCGATGTCGACCGCACCAGGCACCTTTCGTACTTCCGTCTCCACCATATCCGCCGCCTGGTTCAGCGCGGCGAGATCGTTGCCGCGCAACTGCATCTGCAGCTGCTTGCGGCCGCCACCGAAGTCACTCGTGAACACGGACAACGTGACGCCGGCGACGCGCTTCGTCTCCGCGCGCAGGACGTTCGCGAAATCCTCGGCGCCGATCGAGCGCGCGTTCTTCGGCACCAGCCGTACGTAGATGTTGCCTTCATCAACCGTGCCGGTGGATCCGTTGCCTAACGTCGTGTAGGTGTAGAGTACTTCCTTGTGCGAACGCGCGACGCGCGCCGCTTCCTCCGCTTTGAGTCGCGTGTACTCGAGATTCGATCCTGGCGGCGTCTCCAGCGCAATGGTCATCTCGGCGCGATCATCTTCCGGGAAGAAACCGACGCCGACCGTGCGCCACGCCGGCACAGCGCCGACGAGCACAATTGCCGTGAGCACACCCGCCGCGGCGACGCCAAGGCGGGAAAAGATGCCGAGGCGCTGGCTGCTGAACGCGTACGCGACGATGATCACACCGACGATCGCCGCCGCGAGGCCGGTGAGGCCCTTCGCCGGAAGGACGAACGCCGACACGAACGAGCCGGCGGCGATCGTGACCATCGCCGCGCGGTGATCCAGTGCCCACGCGATAACCTTCCGGTAGTTCTGCGCCTGACGATTGAACCAGTGATTGAACCGATCGAGCTGCTTCGTGAGCCACCACTTCTCGTGGTCGGCGCGATGCGGATCGGCCCAGTACGCCGACAGCATCGGGTCGAGCGAGAATGACACGAAGAGCGATACGAGCACCGAGCAGGCGATCGTCAGCGCGAACGGCTTGAACCACTGGCCGCCGATGCCGGGCATGAAGCCGATGGGTACGAACACGGCGAGAATGGAGAAGGTGGTCGCCGCGACGGCGAGCCCGATCTCGTCGGTGCCCTCCTGCGCCGCCGTGTAGTGGTCCTTCCCCATCTCCACGTGCCTAACGATATTCTCGCGGACGACGATCGCGTCGTCGATCAGAATGCCGATCGCGAGCGAGAGGCCGAGCAACGACATCGTCTCGAGCTTGAACCCGAGCACCCAGACGGCGATGAACGACGCGAGCACCGACACCGGCAGCGCCAGGCCGGTAATCACCGTCGAGCGCCAGGAGTTCAGGAACAGGAACACGACGAGCACCGTCAGGATAGCGCCCTCGATGAGCGCTTCCTGAACGTTGCGCACCGCATGATCGACCCGGACGCCGGAGTTCTTGACGACTTCGATCGTCGTGCCGGGCGGCAGCCGCTTCTTGATCTCGTCCACGCGTGAGATCAACCGCGCGGCCACATCCGTCGTGCTGTAGCCCTTCGACTTCTTGATGTCGATGCCAACCGCCTCACGGCTGTCATACAGGGCCAGCGTCCGTGGTTCGATCGTGCCGTCCTTGATCTCGGCGACCTGACCGAGTCGAATGAGCTGTCCATTCCGCTCAGCGATGACGAGATGCGTGAACTCCTCCGGGGTCTCGAGGCGACCTTTGAGGCGAATGGACCGCTCGTCGAGCGAACCGGTAACATGCCCCACGGGCGACGCGAGGTTCTGCAGCTCGAGCGCTTGCACGACCTGGGCGACGCTCACGCCGACTGCCTGCAGCGCCTGCGGCTTCAGCTCGACGGTGAGCTCGCGCTCCTGCTTGCCGAAGACCAGCACGTCGGCGACGCCGGGCAGCGAGCGGAGCTCGCGCGTGATGCCGGGATCGACCAGTCGCGTCATCTCCGCCGGCGACAGCGTCGTCGACGACAAGGCGAGCGACACGATCGGCCGATCGGTGTCGTTCTCCTTCTTGATGATCGGCTCCTTCATCTCGACCGGCAGATCGGAGCGAATCGTCGAGATGCCGTCTCGGATGTCCTGCGTCGCTTCGTTCAGATCCTTCTCGAAAAGGAACTCGACCAGGATGAACGCATAGCCGTCGTAAGCCTTTCCCATCACCTGCTTCACGCCGGTGATGGCTTGAATCTGTTCCTCGACCGGATCGAGAATCTGCTTCTCGACGATGTCCGGTGAAGCGCCGGGGTAGACGATGCCGACCGACACGTATGGCGGCGCGACGTCCGGAAATTCATCGGTCTTCAGCTTCAACAGCGAGAACACGCCGAAGACGACCAGCGCCAGCATCGAGACCACGGTGATGAGTGGTCGCTTGATGGCAAAATCGGAAATGAACATGGGGGTGCCTATTGTGGATTGCCATGGCTGGCTGGTGGTCGGTGGCTGGTGATTGGTGAATTCAGATTGGCGGCGCGGTGCGCCGCTCTTCCTTTTCAACCAGCAACCACCAACCAGTCACCAAGCACCAGCCACACATCACTATTTCTTCACATCACTCGGCGCCGACACCCGCAGCGGCGTCCCCGCGCTGATCCCGCGCGCCGCGCCTAACAAGACCGTATCGCCCGGCGTGAGGCCCTGCGTGATCTCGACCGTCTCCGACGCGGCGTCGCGAATGCCTAACGTGACTTCCGCTTTCTCCGTGCGCCCGTTCTTGAGGCGCATGACGCTGGGCCGCAACCCACGCTCGTCCACCGCGCTCTGCGGCACGATCGACGCCTGATGCGACTCGCTGGAAACCCGTCCCTCGGCGAACAGGCCGCCGACGAGCGTGCCGCCGTCGTTCGGTAGCGACGCCAGGATCCGCACCTGACGGGTCGCCGGATCGGCGATCGGATTGATCCGCGTCACCCGTCCGGTGAAGTGCCGGTTCGGATACCCCGTTACCGAGAAATCCACCGGCGCGCCCAGCCGAACCGCACTCAACGCTTCCGCCGGCACCGACGCCTCGAGTCGCATCGTCGACGGATCGACGACCGTCACGAGCGCCGTCCCTGGCGACACGACGTCGCCCGCGTTCACCGATCGCGCGCTCACGATGCCATTGAATGGTGCCGTGATACGTGTGTTCGACGACTGCTTCTCCGCCGCCGCGAGCTGTGCCTGAGCAGCGGTCAACTGCGCCTTGGCGCCCGTCACCTGCGCCGCGGACTGCTCGACTGCCCGCTCGGCGATCGCCCCAGCCTTGAGCAGCGTTTCGTTGCGATCGTTCTCGCGTTGAGCGACAGTCAGGTTCGCCTGTGCCGTCGTTACGGCCGAACGCGCCGACAAGAGTTGGTCGCGAATGGCGGTATCGTCGAGCCGGATCAACAGTTGACCAGCGTTGACGCGCTGACCCTGCTCGATGAGCGTTTGAATAACTGGCGCGGAGATCTCCGAGCGTACGGTCGCGTCACGCTCGGGCGTCAACGTCCCCGAGAGCGCCGGCCCCGTGCGAATTTCCTGCTCCGTGACAACGACGATGTTCTCCGGACCGATGACCACCGAGTCATTGGCGGCGGGCTCGGCGTTCGCGTCACCGCGTCGGCAGCTCGCTGCCGTGACGAGCGTCGCTCCCAGCGCTGCCAATCCGACAATGACGCGGAAGCGGCGCACCGCCCTCCCTCTCGTGCCACTCATGGCGTGATACCTCCTCCTGAGACACCGCTCGCGCTCGCAGCGGCTCGTGTCGTCGTTTGTGTCTGTGTTTGCTGCTGCGTGGTGGCGCCACTCTGCCCGCCCGCCGTGCCGCCGTTGACCGGATTGCCCGACTGCGTTTGCGCCTGAGACTGCGACTGCGCGCTGGCACCGCTCGACTGAAGTGGTAGGTCGCGAAGAAGCGCGAGCTTCACGCGGGCGACGGCGAGATCGCGAGCAGCCTGCGCGCGATTCGCGAGCGCCTGCTCGAGCAGCAGTCGCGACTGCGAGAGATCGGTCTGCGTCGAGATGCCCTCGCGATATCGGATCTGATCGATGCTATAGGCGCGCGATGCTTGCTGCGCCGTGCCGGCACTGGCCTGCCAGGTGGCCTGCGCCTGCTGTAGGGCACTCAGCGCCACGCGCGCGTCCAGCGCGGCGACCTCCCGCGTCTGCTGCAGCTGCGCCCGTGCTTGTTCGAGATTGCCGATGGCGATCAGCTCATCGCCCTGGATGCGGCCGCCGGTAAAGAGCGGCAGCGATGCCGAGACACCGATCGTCCAGTTCTGGCGCGCCTGATTCAACTGTGGGAAGACATTGGTCGGGAAATACAGCCGTTGATAACCGGAGGTGATCTGGATCGTTGGCAAGCGCTCGCCGCGCGCCGCGCCGACCAACAGCTGCTCAGCGCGTACGTTCTGCTCGAGCTGACGCACTGGCGCGCGGTCCGACACGTTCGTGTCGGCGGATACCATCTCCCCGCCAGCAGACAATCGTCCGCCACTCCCGGCATTCACCGCGGCGATGACCGTCGCCGACGTCGCCAGCGAATCGTCGAGCGGCGTCGCGAGCTCGAGCGACTGATCCATCGGCAAGTTGAGCAACTGCTTAAGACGATAGTAGGCCACCTGCCGGGAATTGCGCGCCTGCAGCACGACCGGAACCTGATTGTCGCGCGTGACCTGGGCGCGCAGGAGGTCGAACTCGGCCTGGTTCCCCACTTGCCGAGCAACCCGCGTCTGACGCAGCACTTCGTCCGTCTGCGACAGCGCTGCTTCCTGAATGGACACGAGACGGTCAGCGAGTGCGGCGTCGTAGTACGCCTGCGTGACGTCGAGCGCGAGCTGCGCGCGCTGCGCCGCCACCTCGATGGTCGCCGATGCGACCGATGCATTCGCTGCCCGATAATTCGCGGACATGCGGCCGCCGGTGAAGACATTCTGCGAAAAGTTCAGGCCGAAGGTCCACTGGTTCGGCGCGCCGAATCCGACGCTGGAGAAGTTGAAGCCGCTGCTCGCCGTCTGACACGTGCTCGCCTGCGCCAACGCCGTCTGGATGTCCGCCGGCGTCGCACCCACCGCAATCTGCGGCGCGCACAACGACATCGGCCGCGCGCTCGACGTATCCGGCGCCGCGCCGACGCTGACGCCCTGGAACTGCGAGGCGAGCGTGCGGGTGTAGCTGGCGACGCCGGTCAGCTGAGGGAGAAACTGGCTACGGGCCGTGTACCACTGGCCCTGCGCTCTCGTTAGGCCGGCGCGGGCGATGCGGATTGTCTGGCTCTGCGATTCGGCGGCGCGTAATGCCTCCTCGAGCGACAGCTGCCGCGCCGCCACTGAGGCGACACGCGTTGAGTCCTGTTGGGCGCCGAGACGCCGCGCGGGCCAGCCAACGAGCGCGACGAGCGCGCCGGTGACGGCGAAGGCGACACCTCGGGTCTGAATCCGAGACATGAAGGGTGCCAGTTGATGGTAGTGATCGCGGTCGGCTACTGCGCCACCGCGCGTCGGTTCGCCGCGTCGGTCGCGGACCTCAGCCGGACGACATCGCCCGCGCCTAACGCGCCCACAGCGCGTAGGAAAACGTTGACGTACTTCGCCGGTGCCGCTTCGACCGGCTGCGGGAACGCGTCGGGCAGGACGTCACGACAGATCGCGTCCCCGAACATCGACGACATGAACATGGAAACGGCGGTGGCCACATCCCCGGTTTCATCCGCCATACCCGCCGCGTGCAGTCGGTCCACGTACGCCGTCAGCGCGGTCGCGGCACAGTGCGGGCCCTCGCACATCACCACCGCAGCCTCGGGACGCTCCTCGAGCTCGCCGAACGACTTCCGGATGATCGAGCGCCACTCCCGCATATGAGCCAACAGTGCCGCGCACCAGGCGGTGATCTCCGTCTGCGGATCTCTCGGCACGTCTGGCAAGGCTGGTAGCGGGACAGACGATGCATGCGTTTGCATCATCGCCTCGAACAGCGCGGCCTTGGAACCGAAGGTCCGAAAAAGGCTGACCTCGTTGACGCCAGCCTCGATGGCAATGAGTCGGGTAGTCGCGCCTCGGAATCCGTGTTGCGCGTAAACGCGAGCCGCCGCCTGCAGAATTCGTTCGCGAATGTCCATGTGGCGGATGCTAAAGGTTTCATTCGCTGAGTGCAAGTAGTTACTTGCTTCCACTCAAAGGACCGTTTCGATACTCGCGAGATATATCTCCGAGTCGATCGATATATCTGCGGATATATCGGATCAGCCGGCCACGAGGTTTCAGCGTTCTCGAGACATTGGCCGTCGGACTACTGGCCATCTCCGATTCCGCCGCGATAGTTACCGTGTCCCTGAACGCCGTCCGCGGTCTCTCTCATGCTCCCGCTCCTCACTCTCGTCTTCGTCGTCTCGGGCGCCGCGGGCCTCATATACGAGTCGATCTGGAGCCGCTACCTCAGCCTCCTCGTCGGACACAGCGCGTACGCGCAGATCATTGTCCTCGTGATCTTCCTCGGCGGGATGTCGTTAGGTTCGCTCCTCGTCGGGGAACGATCCGAGCGGCTCCGCCAGCCACTCAGCTGGTACGCCGCGATCGAAGCCTTTGTCGGGATCGTTGGACTGCTCTTTAACTACGTCTACCTCGACATCTCCAACCTGGCCTACGACCGGATCTTCCCCGCGCTGGCGGGCGGTTGGGCCCTCGACGTCGTCAAGTGGCTGCTCGCCGCCCTGATGATCCTCCCGCAGTCCATTCTCCTCGGTACCACCTTTCCGCTCATGAGCGCCGGCGCGATCCGGCTAGTACGCGCTCAGCGCGGACGTGTCCTTGGACTGCTCTACTTCGCGAACAGCCTCGGTGCCGCTATCGGTGTACTGGCAGCGGGCTTCGTGCTCGTCGCGCGCGTCGGCCTGCCGGGAACGCTCATCACCGCGGCAATCCTCAACTTCATCGCCGCCGGTGCGGTGGTCGCCGGTCTGCGTGTGCTGAGCAGCCGTGGAACGGAATCGACCAGCTCCGCTGCAGCGCCGGTCATGCCAGCTCTTCCAGCGACGCCGACGCCCGTCACCCTTCTCCTCGTCGTCGCCTTCGGCACCGCACTCGCGTCCTTCATCTATGAGATCGCGTGGATTCGCATGCTCTCGCTCGTTCTCGGGAGTGCGACCCACTCGTTCGAGCTGATGCTGTCGGCATTCATTCTCGGACTCGCGCTAGGCGCGTACTGGATTCGAGGGCGCGCCGATCGCCTCGACAACCCGCTGGCGGTTCTCGGCACCGTACAGTGGGTGATGGGCACCCTTGCCGTGGCGACGCTGCCGCTCTACCTGGCGTCGTTCAATTGGGTTGCCACCCTCCTCGACACCTTCAAGCAGAGCGACGACGGCTACCGCGGGTTCCTGTTCGCGCGTTACGCGATCTGCCTGCTCGTGATGATACCCGCGACCTTCTGCGCCGGCATCACGCTGCCGCTCATCACGAAGATTCTCATGGACGACGGGGGGCGCGTTCGTGGGGAACGCGCCATCGGGGCTGTCTATGGCCTCAATACGCTCGGCTCCATCGGCGGCGTCCTCCTCGCGGGCCTGGTGTTGATGCCCGTGCTCGGCCTGAAGCCACTACTCATTACCGGTGCGCTCGTCGACATCGCGCTCGGACTCGCTCTGCTTACGGCCGTCGTCCGCGCGAGCGAAGGTGATCAGACACGCCCGTCAAATCGCCTTCGCCATCCCGCATCTCGCCTCACCGCCATAACCGTCGGCATCGCGGCGTTCATCGCCTTTATCGCCATCACCGTGGAATTCGACCCGTCACGCCTGACGAGTGGCGTCTATCGTTATGCGGTCCTGCCGCGCCCGGGCGAGTACGAGATTCCCTTCTATCGAGACGGCCGCACGGCCTCGGTGAGTGTCCGCAAGATGAAAAACGGCTTTCTCACACTCTCGACGAATGGCAAGCCCGACGCGTCGATGGACGAGTACTGGCGTGCCGCCTCGTTTCGCGGACCGCGGCGCCCTCTCGAGCAAGACATCGCCACGCAGGTGCTGCTCCCGGTCGTGACCCTCGCGCATCGGCCCGACGCGCGCGATGTCGCAGTCATTGGACAGGGCTCGGGCATGACGTCGCATCTCTTGCTGGGCAGCCCGAATGTCGAGCATCTCGCCACGATCGAGATCGAGCCCGAGATGATCAAGGCTTCGCGCGCGTTCTATCCCGCCAATCGGCGAGTCTTCGACGATGCGCGCGCCACCTTCGTCCTCGACGACGCGAAGTCATTTTTCGCCGCCAGCGGCCGTCGCTTCGATCTGATTCTGTCGGAGCCTTCGAACCCCTGGGTGAGTGGCGTCGCAGGCCTCTTCACGACCGAGTTCTATCGCCGCGTCCGCAGCTCGCTCAGGCCAAACGGCGTCTTCGGACAATGGCTGCACCTTTACGAACTGAACGATCTCCTCGCGACGCAGGTGCTCGCCGCCCTCGATCAGAACTTTCCGTCGTACGAGATCTTCTTCACGTCGAATGCCGACATTCTCATCGTAGCCAGCAACGCGCGCGAGCTCCCATCTCCCGATTGGAGCGTCATCAATTTTCCCGGTCTCGCCGAAGACCTTCGCCGCGCGGTCCCGCTCACCGCTGAAGCACTCGAGGCAACGCGGCTTGCTGGACGTCAGCTTCTGCATCCGTATCTCGCGACTCAGGTCGAGCCGAACTCCGATTACTACCCGCTCCTGGATCTCGGCGCCGAGCGAACTCGATATCTGAAGAACAACGCCGAAGGTGTGAGTGGCCTTGGCGAAAGCCGGTTCGACATCGCCGCCGCACTCGCCGGTCGCAAACGCGACTTCGGCACGACTGGCCTGTCGGTGACACCGGAGATCACCCACGTCGACGATCTCGCACGCGGTGTCCGCATGCGAACGATGCTCGCTACCGACCGGCTTGTCGACACAACCGTTAGGCGCGACGAAGAGGACGCGAAGTCGCGCACTCGGCTGGAGGAACTCGAGCGCCTCGTCGCTGGCGCCGCGCCGCCGGCCGATTGGCGGCTGTGGGTCGAGTCGATGCGCGAATCCGAACGTCTCGTCCAAGGCGGCACCGCAGGCATTGCCGACGAACCGTTCTACGCGCAGCTCCGCTCGTATGCCACGCGAGCCAATGCCCCCGCGCCAGCGCGAGCCGCCATCGACTTCCTCCACGGTCTCGCGTCCTGGGATTTCGCCGAAGCCTCGCGCGCCGGCCAGGCGCTGATCAACGCGCGCATCCGCGACACGGTCGATTGGCTGCCGATCTCGCTCGTCCGCAACGGTACCGTTGTCGCGCGCATTCAACTCGGCGACTTCGACGGCGCGCGCGCCGCGTTCAAAGCGTACTCACGCGACGCGGACGAGGACGCATTCACCGCCCGCGTTCTCGCCGCCTACCTGCTGGATCAGGAGCGCCGGAGAGGGGAATGATTGGAGGGTTGCGGGTAGAGGATAGCGGGTTGAGGGTTGCGGGTTGGGAAGCGGACCGGCCGACGGCATGCAGCGAGCCTCTCGCCGCCGACAGTGATTGAGAAGCTCTCCGGGCTGAGCGCGCCCCAAGGGCTGAGGGGAAAAAAGAAGAAAGGCCGACGGCGTTGCCGTCGGCCTTTCCGATTTCAAACCCTCTACTCTCTACCCGCTACCCTCTACCCACAACCCTATTGCGGTTTTCCCGCCTGGGTGACCTTGGCAAAATCTCCCGCCATCACGACTGCCATCTTCGACGGGTCGAGAGTCCGACGCATTACGCCATTGACCTGATCGCTCGTGAGCGCGGCGATCTTCTTCTCGACGTCACCATCGAAGCTCATTGTGCGGCCCAGATACAACGCCGTCGCCAGCTGTCCGGCGAGTGTCAGGTCATTGCCGCGCGTCATCGAGCGCCGTTGCAGGAAGGCGCTCCTGTTCTTGGTGACCTCCTCATCGGAGAAGCCATCCTTCACGATCTTCCCCATCTCGTTGAAGAACGCGGCGTACACCTTGTCGGCGTTCATCGGGTTGTAGATCGCAAGGGTCAGCCACTGGCCCGCCTTGTCGAGCGAGGAGACGTTGAGCCCACTCTGCACGGCGTAGCTCAGGCTCTCCTTCACGCGGATGCGCGACGGCAACCGGCTGTCCAGCGGATTTTCACCCAGCATGTAATTGATCAGCAGCATCGCCGGATAGTCCGGGTCGCTGTCCTGCATCGAGAATGATTGCCCGGCGACGAACAGCGCGTTCGCCTTGTCCGGTGTCTCGAT
Organism: Gemmatimonadaceae bacterium; assembly: GCA_036493735.1. GTDB lineage: Bacteria > Gemmatimonadota > Gemmatimonadetes > Gemmatimonadales > Gemmatimonadaceae > AG2. The sequence continues at coordinate 23,455 of DASXPH010000043.1, read as the reverse complement.
CGTCTGCTTGGCGTTCGTCGTCGACGCGAGGTGTACGGGAATGGGCTTGAATGGGGTCGAGCTCTTCCAGCCGCCAAACGCCTCATCGGCCACACGTGCGACCTCGCCCTCGTCGAAGTCACCGACGACGGCCAGCTCACCAGCCGAGGCGCCGTAGAACGCAGTATAGAACTTGCGAATCTCCGCAATCGTCGCCGCCTTCACCAGCGCGATCTGCTCGTCAGGCAGCGGCACGTACCGGGGATGACCCTTTGGGTAGCGCAGCAGCTCGCGAGCGAACGCGATCTGGCCAAGAACAGTCGGCTCGCTTCGCTGACCCTCGAACATGGCGGCGGTTTCCCGCTGCAGCTGCTCGAGCTCCGTCGAATCCATTGCCGGACGTCGCAACATGTCGCCAACCAGCTTGAGCGTTGCCACGAAGGTCGGGCGGGTCGTTTCGATCGTCACCCGTATGTTGCCGGGCGTCGGCGTCAGAATGGCGACCTTCGCCTTCAGCTTGTTCAGCGAGTCGGTCAGCTGTTGGCGGTTGAGCGCCTTTGTGCCGCGCAGGAGCATCTGCGCGGTGAGTAGTGGCGCCGCACCGCGATTCGTGAGCGTTTTTTCATCGCCGATGCGCAGACTCACGATCGCCGACACGGCCTCGCCGCGATTCTTCTTCGACAGCAGCGCGAGACGGAGTCCCGATTTGAGTGCGCTACGGTGCGCGCGACCCTCGATGTTCGTCGGGCTGGCGTCGAAGGCCTCGCCGGTCGCCACCACGGCGTCGCTCTTGTAATTCCTGAGCAGCGAATCGACACTTGGCGCGGCGGCGATCTCCGTGCGATCCGGCTTGTCGGTTGGAACGAAGAGACCGACGGTCCGATTGGAGGGCTTGAGATAGAGGCTCGCGACGCGCTGGACGTCCTGCACCGTCACCTTCTTCACCTGGTCGCGGTGATAGAAGAAGAGACGCCAGTCGCCCATCGCCATCCACTCGCTCAATTCCAGGCCAAACCGACTGCTGTTCGTCGGCGCGAGCTCGAAGCCCTTCAGCACTTCCGTCTTCGCGCGTTCGACTTCGTCAGTGGTCGCTGGCTTCGTCGTCGCAATCTCGTTCGCCACTGCGTACATCGCGTCCGCGACGCTGTCCACGGATTGAGTCTTCTGTAACAGAGCGACCATGAACAGACCGCCCGGATCGTGCTGCTGAAGATTGTTCGCCTGCACCGCCGACGCTTTCTTCGTCTCGACGAGACTCTTCTGCAGGCGACCCGATGCCGGATCGCCCAACACACGCGTCAACACATCGATGGCGGGAAAGTCGGTGTGCGTGCCAGCCGGAACGTGATAGTAGGCCATCACGAGCTGGGCGTTGCCGGTGCGACGGATGGTCGCCATCCGCTCGCCGTCCTGGGTCGGCTCGACCGTGGCGGGCTGATCGAGCACTCGCGTCGGCCGCGGGATGCCGCCGAACTTCTGCTCCACCAGGGCGAGGGCGCGCGTCTCGTCGAAGTTTCCGGCGATCATCACGACCGCGTTGTCGGGCTGATATTGCTTGTGATAGAACGCCTGCAGCTTGTCGATCGGCACGTTCTCGATATCGCTCTTGGCGCCGATCGGCAGGTGGCTATACGCGTGGAAGAGATAGGCCGTGCCGAGCACGCGTTTCAGCGTCACGAGGAAGGGGCTGTTCTCGTCCTTCTCGAACTCGTTACGTACCACCGGCATCTCTTTGTCGAGATCCGCGCGCGCGACGAAGCTGTTCGTCATACGATCCGCTTCCAGATCGAGCGCCCAGGCCAGATTCGAGTCCGCGGCGGCAAATGTCTCGAAGAAGTTCGTGCGATCGAACGAGGTCGTTGCGTCGAATGTCGCGCCGTGCGCCGAGATCTCCTCCGATGGACTGCGGTGCCGAGGCGTTCCCTTGAACTGCATGTGCTCCAGCAGGTGAGCCATGCCCGTTTCGCCGTAGCCTTCGTGCCGGGAACCCACGAGGTACGTCACGTTCACCGTCGTCTGTGGCTTCGACTTGTCCGGAAAGAGCAGCACCCTCAGGCCATTGGCCATCCGGTATTCGGTGATGCCTTCGACGCTCACCACCTTGGTCAGGGGCGAAGCGGCGGCGGGGGCCTGGGCTGAGAGGGAACTGGCGGTGAGCACGACGACACCGGCGGTGGTGGCGAGCGTGCGCAGAGCGTACTTGGAGGACATACGACCTCAGGAAGGGATTGAACACTGCGCCGGTTGATAGGACGCCCGGCGCAGTGAAAAGGTTACCGCTCCTCGAGAGGTGAGTCGGCGTATTCGCTGACTAGTTGCGCGGGATTGTCGTAGATCGCCAGGGCGCGCCCGAGTGCGTCGTCAGCCTACGAACACTCGCATCGTAAGGCAATCAAGGGTGCCCGTTGCCGGACGATCCCCGTCGCTTTCCCTTTCCGGCGAACCGCTTGCCGGCGCGCCGCTCCAGTACCACTTCGCTGCCGACGATCATGTACCGAATCAATCGATCCGAAGCATCCGGAAAGGCTGCCAGCCGATCGCGAAAGCGGTCGTTCGAGACGATCCGCGCGTCGAGCTCGCGCGCGAAGGAAAGAATGAAATAGTCCGCATCCGTTCCCGCGGGCGCTTGCCGCACCACACCGCTGTCGACGAGCTGTTCGTAGCCCGCGTGGTCGTCGATCTGATGTCGCAGTGCGGCATCCACGACCACAACGGGTTCGAAACCCTCTTCGGTCATCTTCGCGCGCATGGCGAGAATATTCGCCAGCTGCGCCTTCTCGCCCTCCGTCGAATGCGCGACGTTCGAACCGTCGACGAGGACGATCGGTTTGCTCACGGCGCCTTGCGCGCCTTCGTGAGAATGCTCTCGGTCTTCGCCGCGCCCAATTTCGTCGTGTCGACCTGTTTGCCGACGGCAGCGCCGGTCTTCGAGGAATCGAGCGCGCGAATGGTGCTGTCTCGATGAAGATTCATCGAGTCGACCGAAGCCTGGAAATTGTCTTTGTTGCCGCCGCAAGCCCCGATGATCGCACAGATCCCGATCAGCGCCGCGACACGCGAGAGTGCCTGTCTCATTACCCCTCCCTTTCAAGGGCGTACCTCAAACAGTGACTCTTACAAGGATTGCGCCGTGGCAGAGCTGAGTGGCCGAGCGGCCACGACCGCGAACGCGCGTATTGGCGTGTACAGGTGCGATAGTACAGCTCCAGTCATGGCAAAAACACGGAACCTGCCTTGCGCCCACGTGTACGGCGTTGGACGCCCCGAATTGCGGGTGTCTTTGACGAACGCATCCGGAGGCAGAGTAGTGAATCGACGCGATGTTCTGACCCTCCTCCTTGCAGGTGGCGTCGTATTCGGCACTGGCGGCCGCGACGGCGCAGGGCTTGGCTCACTGTCGAATCCGCTCTCGGAGATCGAGACGGTCGCCGAGAATGTTGCGGGCACCGCGACCACCGGGCGGCACCTTGGCTTTGACACGAGCAAATATCCCGGCGACGATGCGATGCAGGCTTGGCGCGATGACGGTTCTTATGAATGGGTGGGCTATTACCTGCCCGCGCCCTGCCATCGCGATGCGAGCTGGTCTGGCAAGCGTGAGCAGCTGACGCAGACGGGATGGGGGCTCGCGGTCGTCTACGTGGGCCAGCAAACATGGGGAAAGACGCCTGGCCAGGCGGAGCTCGTCACGAAGTATGTGAAGCACCGCGTTAGGCAGGTGAAGAGGCGCCACGGCCACACCGTCGTCTCGTACGTTACCAAGCGGCTACCGATGAAGGTCCTCGTGCAGCCGCGCGCCGAGCCGAACTCGAGCTGCTCGACGCATTTCGTGAGCGCCGATCGCGGACGCAACGAAGCGAGTGACGCCGTTGCGCGGACGCAGGCCGAAGGATTCCCCGCCGGCACGGTGATCTTCCTGGATGTCGAGCACATGAACAATGTGCCGACGGCGATGCGTGACTACTACAAAGCATGGACGGCGGGCGTTCTCGCGGATGGCCGGTATCGGCCGGGCTTCTATGCGCACACGGCCAATGCCGCGCTCATCTATCGCGACGTGAAGAGTGTTTACGATTCACTCAACGTGACCGGCGAGCCGCCCTTCTGGGTCGCTGGCAACACGGCGGAGTTCGCCCCCGGAAAAGCGCCTTCCGATGTCGGGCACGCGTTTGCCGCCGTCTGGCAGGGCGTCCTCGACCGCGTCGAAGAACGGAACGGACACCGCATGCCGATCGATGTGAGTGTCGCGGCGCTGCCATCGCCGTCCGCCGCACTCACCGACTGAGCCTGCGCGGCAAAGCGGGGACGGCATTGCCGTCCCCGCCTTTTCAACCTGGATCGCCGTCGAATGCCCGGTGTGAGGAGCTCTGCTCATGTGCCGCCTCACGAAGCCCCAGAGAGCAGGCTGGCTTCGCGACTCGCAAGCCCGCCGCCAGCTCACGCTCGAACTGACTCGTCACGGTTGGCGGCAATGACGAGCCACGGACCGCGATGCGTAGCGCATCGCTCAGGAACGTGAGCTCGAACAACAGCAGCTCCCACGTGCCGCCCTGGTGTCCGCGATACCGCCCATGGTCGATGGCAGCAGCAATGACGCCATTTCTCGCGCCGGGCTCCTGCGGGTCACGCGTGTGGCCGCTCGTCGCAACCGCGGCAGATACCAACGCGGTCGCCAGACGGCGCAACTCTCCGTAACGATCGTCCAACGGCATTCCGGCCCACGGTAGTGCATGGGCGGCGGAATCCCACCATTCGACCATCACTCGATCGACTAGAGCTCGTTCATCGAGATCTTGCACCGGTCCCTTCCTCGAGCCGCAGTTGCGTGCATGCGAGTGACCGCTGAGGCCGGCATCGGCCAACAAAATCGAGCGGGGAGGAGCAACTGAGCCCCTCCCCAACTCGGTATGCCCCACACTCCCTCGCCGCGCCCCCACCTACTGCGCTACGTTGCATCGCGCGGCATCCAGTTGCTTTGCATTGAGCGTGCCTAATGGGCGACCCGATTGAAAGCAAAATCGAATGTGAACGAGCAGCGCGCATCCGTTTTTCCACAACGAGCGCACACTCTGCGTGCATTGTCTCGCGAATGCTGTGAGTCACGTCACGACAGGAATGAGATCGTCCGCCCCACTGATGGTCGCGCTCGCTCTCACTGTCGCGTGCACCCCGCCGGTCAACGAGATCCGGGTCGAGCCAGGAACCGCGTCATTCAAGCCAGTGTTCGTCTTGACCGACACCACCGGTCACGCGCCGAGCGGTGTCATCTACGGTGTCTCGGTGGTTCCATGCGGCGCCGATACAGCCGTCTGGCAGATCGCCGCGTCCGGCTCGAACCGCGCGCCGATGCGGCTCGAGTATGGCCAGACTCCTCCCGGCTACGTCGCTCACATTGGTCCTCAGGTGCTCCGACCCGGCTGCTACAACGTCTACGTCACGGACGGACGGAGAGCGCAATTCCGGATCGACGCGCGCGGCAGGATGAGCGGCGACGCGGTGCGCGATACGACTAGTCGTTAGGCGAACGGGCTACTGGACCGTGATAGTCCCCGACATAGAGGCACCGTGCACGGTGCAGTGATACTTGTACGTGCCTGCTGCCGAGAACGTGCGCGTCCAGGTGCCCTGCGTTTGCGCCGGAGCTTGCGCGCCATCGTCGAACACGATCCCGTGTGATACGCAGGTCTGGCCACCATAGCCGTCGCTGCCACAAGCATCCCAGGTCCATGTCACCTTCGTACCGACCGCAACGGTCGTCGCCGACGGATCGAAGAAATTGTTGCCGACGGTGATCGCGTCGCTCGTGCTCCCCGGACCGGTCTGCGGCGGGGGATTGTTGTTTCCGTTGTTGCCGTTGCTCCCGCTGCCGGGAGCGGTGCTCGATCCGCCGCATCCCGCGGCGAATGAAATCAGGAGACCGAGCGTCATCCGCGTGGCGGACCGCATGATTCCTCCATGTCGAACAGGAGTGAGACGAGGGTTTCGTCTCTCTGAATCTTCCGGTCCAATGGATCGTTCCCGGGGAACGATCCATTCACTACCCTGTCTTCACCGCCTCGGGTTTCGCAGCAGAGCGTCGATCTCCTTCGGTGGTACGGGACGGCAGAACACGAACCCTTGAGCGAAGGCGCAGCCCATGTCGCGAAGAAGCTTTGCCTGTTCGTTCGTCTCGACCCCTTCGGCGATTGGCTCCAGTCCGAGGTTCCGAATGAGCGTGATGATTGTGCCGACGAATTGAGCGTGCCGAACATCCTTGCCCATACGGCTCACGAAGCTTCGATCGACCTTGATTCCATCGAGTGGAAGCTGGCCAAGATAGGTCAATGATGAATAGCCCGTTCCGAAGTCGTCCATGAACACCTGCACACCGAGGCGTCGCAGCTCGCTCAACGTGCGCGTCGCGAGCTCGATGTCCTCGAGCATGATGCTTTCGGTGATCTCGAACTTGATGCGACGCGGCTCGAATTCGAGCGTCGTGAACATCTCCGCCACCTGGCTCGTGAGATCCTTCTGCGCGAACTGCTTTGGCGAGACGTTGATCCAGACGGATTGCGGCGCCTCGTAGCCGAACTCGCGCTCCCACGTTTTCAGCTGCTGACAGGCGCGGGCGAGCACCCATTTTCCTATTTCCGTGATGAGTCCCGTACGCTCGGCGATCGGAATGAATTCGAGGGGAGGGATGAGACCGCGCTCCGGATGTTGCCAGCGAACGAGCGCCTCCACGGCAACGACGCCTCCGGTCGAGAGCGAGAACACGGGCTGATAATGGAGCACCAGCTGGTCTCGTTCGATCGCGCGGCGAAGATCCATCTCCATCCGCAGGCGTTCCATTGCCGCCGTGTGCATCGCGGGATCGAACACCTCGAATCGACCACGTCCGTGCTCCTTTGCGCGGTACATCGCGAGATCGGCACTGCGCAGGAGATGCTGAGGCGCGTCGTCCACGCGCCCGGACATGGCGATGCCGATGCTCGCCGATGTGAAGACCTCCGAGTCGCGTATCGTCATCGGAGTCTGCAGGGCAATCTGCAGCCGATCGGCAACGCGGGCCGCGTCGCTCGGGTCGCGAACCTCTTCCAGGAGCAGCGCGAATTCGTCGCCGCCAAGTCGGGCGAGAGTATCCACCGATCGGAGGCAGCTCGCGAGACGGCGCGCCACTTCGATTAGGAGCTCATCGCCGGCGAGGTGCCCGAACGAGTCGTTCACGACCTTGAAGTGATCGAGGTCCACGAAGAGGACCGCGAAGGAATCGTCGACGTGTCGTCGCGCGCGCTCGCCGGCATGCCGTAGTCGCTCGACGAAGCAGGCGCGGTTCGGCAGACCCGTGAGGCCGTCATGCAGGGCGTCGTGCCGAAGCTGCCGCTCGATGCGCTCGGCTTCGACGGTGCGTCGCTGCAGCTCGATCTCGGTGACCGCCGAGGCGGCAATCTCGGTGAAATGCTCGATCTCGTTAGGCCGCCATTCGCGCGGCTGAGAGTCGATGGCGACGACGATCGCGAGTGGCTCACCAGATGTTCCGGCAACGCGAATGCCGAGAAAACCGGAAATGCCTAACGAATGAGGCGAGTCGGGATCGGTGCTCGCACACGCGGCGCAGCTGTCGTTGAGCGCCACGGGCGTGTCGGTCTCCAGCACACTCGCCGCGAGCCCGTTCCGAAACAGGGCTCCCGGATCACGGGAGAGCCATGAGTGGGCGTCCGTTCCGCCGGCGAAGCACCGCCGATCCTGCCCGAGAAGAACGACCGCCGCGGAGGGAACACGCAAGCTGGTGGCGGCAATCCGAGCCACGCGCTCGAGAGCTGCAGCCAGAGCTCCGTCAAGCCCATGGGCGCGCTCGGCTCCGGCTCGGAGCTCCGAGCTGACGGTTCGCGGCTTCGCCGTGGTCTCGTTTCGATGGGCTGGCATGTATCTGATGACGGACTGCCGCCCTGTCCGTAACTGCATGTTTGCAGTGGCAGGAGCGACCATCGATCGTGTCCACTCGCCGCGGTCAGATCGACGGACTCCAGCCCTCTACCCTCTACTCGGCGACCGAACGATCGCGCCGAGCCATTACGCGCTTTCCGCGGATGGTCGTGCTCCGAAGCGCGCCGATGACATCGTCGGCGACTTCGTCCGGCACTTCGACGATGGAAAAGCGGTCCGTGATCTCGATCGACCCAATGCTCCTCGCGTCAACACCGGCCTCGTTGGCGATCGCGCCGACCAGATCGGCCGGTCTGACGCCAGCTCGCCTGCCCAACGCGATGTAGAGCCGCGTAACGTCCATGTCAGATCCGCGATCACGCCCTCTGCTTCGCCGCGAGCGAGGCTCAGGGCGTTCGCGCCAGGACTGCTCGCCGGCCTGACGTCCCCGTTTGCGGTCGCGCGTGCGTTCCTCGTTTCGAGACACCGCGGCTGACGGAATCTCTTCCTCCGCCGCATCATCGTTGCCGCCCGTCATGGCCTCGTGCGCAAGCTTCACCGCCGCCGTAGCGATGTCGACGACGTCGAACTCTTCGGCCAGCGCCTCGACGACGACGGTGAATCCATCGAGCTCGCCAGCGACGATCGTTTCGCGCAGCGCGGCGCGCGTGAGCTCGAGACGACGTGCCCGGAGGTCAACCACGGTCGGCAACGCCTCGACCGAGATGCGCTGCTTGGTAAGCTGCTCGATGTTGCGGATGAGGCGATGCTCGCGCGGTTCCGCGAGCGTGATCGCCACGCCTTCTCGTCCGGCGCGGCCAGTGCGGCCGATACGATGGACGTAGGCGTCGGGTGCCGAAGGCACGTCGTAGTTCACCACGTGGGACAGATGTTCGATATCCAGTCCACGCGCGGCAACGTCAGTCGCGACGAGCAGCTCGGTCGATCCTTCGCGGAAGCGCTGCATCACTCGATCGCGCTGCTCTTGTGACAGCCCTCCGTGAAGCGCTTCGGCACGGTAGCCTCGACTCACGAGTGTTTCAGAGAGGTCGTCCACCTCGGTGCGGGTACGACAGAAAACGATCGCCGATGTCGGACTTTCCATGTCGAGGACGCGGCCGAGCGCCGCCGTCTTGTACTGGCGCGGTACGATATAGGCCGCCTGCCTAACGCGAGGAGTGCTCTCGCGCGGCACTGTCTCTCTAGCGATGCGAACGCGCACCGGATCGTTGAGGTGCGCCTCGGCAATCGAGGCGATCCTCGAGGGAATCGTCGCCGAGAAGAGCGCCGTCTGTCGCTCCGCGGGAAGCGATTCGAGAATCGCCTCGAGGTCGTCGGCGAAGCCCATGTCGAGCATCTCGTCCGCCTCGTCGAGTACGACCACGCGAACCTCCGCGAGATTCACCGATCCGCGACGAATGTGATCGAGGGCTCGGCCAGGCGTCGCAACGATGACGTCCACACCGCGGCGTAGCGCGCGGAGCTGCTGCTGAATCGATTGGCCGCCGTAGATCGGCAGCACGCGCGTGCGGAGACCTTTACCGTATCGATGCACCGCCTCGGCGACCTGCATCGCCAACTCACGTGTAGGAACGAGTATGAGTCCACGAACCCCTGAGGACTCGCTGTCGAAGGCACCGATACGCTGAAGGAGTGGAAGTGCGAAGGCGGCCGTCTTTCCGGTGCCTGTCGCCGCCTGGCCAAGGACATCTCGCCCGGCGAGCAGCGGCGGGATTGCCTCGCGCTGAATGGGAGTGGGTTCCTCGTAGCCCAGGGTAGCGAGCGCGTCCACCAGCGGCGCGTCCAGTCCGAGTGTCGCGAAAGGCGACATCGGTTCTTCATTCGAGGCGTGATTCGAGATGGTCATGACAGGAAAGCTGGCGCAACTCCAGCGCCGAAAGTAGTGACAAGTTGACGCACTCGTGCCTTCGCTCACCCCTCGGACGTCAGTTAGCGATGGAATACCCGAGAACGGCACCGATCAGCCGTTCGCGGGAGCGCCAACGCGAACTATGATCCCGTCCGACGAACACGTCGAATCCGCAGAAGCGGCTGGTCTTCGCTACGTCACCGACGCGGCACCGGGCATCCGGCGCCAGCGGCGAGGGCGTGGCTTCGTTTATTTCGCCATTGATGGACAGGTGATTCGCGACAAGGCCGAACTCGAGCGAATACGAAAGCTCGTCATTCCGCCGCGCTGGACAAACGTGTGGATTTGTCCCCTTCCCTCCGGCCATCTACAAGTCACTGCTCGCGACGCACGCGGTCGAAAGCAGTACCGCTACCATCCGACGTACCGCGCGGTTCGCGACGAGACGAAGTTCGGGCGCATGATCGCATTCAGCGAGATATTGCCGCTCATTCGCGAGCGCGTCGAGCGCGATGTCGCGTTACCAGAGCTCGCGCGCGACAAGGTGCTCGCGACCGTCGTGTGGCTGCTCGAGCGCACCTTGATTCGCGTCGGGAACGACGAGTATGCGCGTGACAACGGCTCGTTTGGGTTGACGACGCTTCGCCGGCGCCACGTGACGGTGTCCGGCGCGAAGCTCCGCTTCGAGTTTCGCGGCAAGAGCGGAGTGCCGCACTCGGTTGCCATCACCGATCGTCGTATCGCGCGCGTCGTGCAACGCTGCCAGGAGCTGCCCGGACAGGAGCTCTTTCAGTATCTCGATGATGAAGGTCGCAGACAGTCCGTGGACGCGGGCGACATCAACGAGTATCTCCGCCGCATCACCGGACGGCAGGTCACCGCAAAGGATTTTCGAACCTGGGCTGGTACGACGCTCGCGGCAGCATCATTGCGCGAGCTCGGTAAGTTCAAGACGGAGAAGCAAGCGAAGGCCAATATCGTAGCCGCTATCGACCGGATCTCGAAGCGGCTTGGCAATACCCGCGCGGTCTGTCGCAAGTATTACATCCACCCAGTAATCCTGGAAGCGTATTTCGAAGGCGTGACGATTCCGCCGACGCCGGGCGAGGCGCGTCAGCTGCGCACCAGCGGACGCCCCGCCGCACTCCGACACGACGAGCTCGCGGTCATCGAGCTGCTGCGACAGCGCAGCAAGGCGGAGCCGCTCAAGCCCGTGGGGGACGGTGCGGGCCCCGAAGAAAGGTCGTCGGAGATTGGCAGGACGCAGGAGGACGCGGCCTAACGAGGGAAGCGAGCGAGCGCGGCCGCGGTCGGAACGGAGGCATCCGCTCTGGAGCGGAGATTACCGTTCGAGTGGTTCGATTCTTCCCTCGTAGCGTCCTCCCGTTCTCTCATTCCCTTCGAATGCCAGACGAGAAAGGCCCTCGACTCCTCCGCGCGCTACAACATCGCAACTACCGTCTGTTCTTCGCCGGGCAGAGCGTGTCACTCGTCGGGACGTGGATCACGAGGGTGGCAACGAGTTGGCTCGTCTATCGACTTACCGGGTCAGCTTTGCTCCTCGGCGTCGTCGGGTTTTGCGGTCAGATACCAACGCTCCTGTTGTCGCCCGTCGCCGGCGTACTTGTCGATCGACATGACCGGCACCGAATCCTCGTCATCACACAGGTACTGTCATCGCTTCAGTCGCTCGCGCTGGCGGTTCTGGCGCTGCCTGGAGTCATTACCGTCTGGGAAATTCTCGCGCTGCAGCTCGTGCAGGGCGCGATCAACGCCTTCGACACGCCGGCACGGCAATCGTTCCTCATCGACATGATCGAGGATCGGTCCCACCTGCCCAATGCGATCGCGCTGAATTCGACGATGGTGAACGGCAGCCGAATTATCGGTCCCTCCATCGGCGGCATCGTCATTGCCGCCGTCGGCGAGGGCTGGTGCTTCATGATCGACGCGATCTCCTATCTCGCAGTGATCGCGTCGCTCCTCGCGATGCATGTCGCCGCGAAGCCGCCGCGAACAACTGGTACCCGTGTCGTGGAAGAGCTTCGAGAGGGCTTCCAATACGTGTGGGGCTCGGTTCCAATTCGCACGGCGCTACTACTCTTGGCGCTCGTCGCCACGATGGGTATGCCGTACACGGTTCTCATGCCGGCCATCGCAAGCGGGATTCTTCATGGTGGACCGCATACCCTGGGCTTTCTGATGACCTCGTCCGGATTGGGCGCGCTTGCCGGCGCCCTCTACCTTGCCTCGCGCAATACGGTGCTGGGCTTGGGACGGGCGATGGTCGTCGCGACGACGGCCTTTGGCATTGGCCTCATCGCGTTCTCGCTTTCGCATGCGGTTTGGCTATCGCTGCTCCTGTTACCGATCGTCGGTGGCGGGATGATGGTGGAGACGGCATCGACGAACACAATTCTGCAGACAATCGTCGACGAGCAGATGCGTGGCCGCGTTATGTCGTTCTACACCATGGCCTTTCTCGGCACGGCGCCGCTCGGCAGTCTCATTGCCGGTGTGCTGGCTGACCGGATCGGCGCGCCGAGCACCATCCTCCTGGGTGGAGTGGCATGCGTCGGCGCCGGGATCTGGTTCGCCGTCCGGCTGCCCTCGATTCGGGTGATGCTCAGGCCGATTTATGTCCAGAAGGGTATTCTGCCCTCGGGGTGAACGGTGGACGCCGAACGGTGAGAGGTGAGGCTGAGCTGATGATCTGTCAGTCACCGACCACGGTCCACCGTCCACGACCACCGATCACCGTCTCCGATTACCATTTCCAAACGCTAAGCCCCGTTCGCCCGTAGATCCTCAGGAGCAGCATCATCGCCGCTCCAAAATCGAGGGTGAGGGTTACGCAGACGGCGACCGCTCGAAGACACGACAGTCATCGCGGAGCACTCGTGCTTCGCACGAGTGATGAGTCCGAGCTGGACCGAGCGCTACTTACTCGAGTCCAGGGCGGGGACCGTGATGCGTTTGGTGAGATTGTCGAACGGTACCTTTCCCGAGCCATGGCTCTGGCGATGCGGCTGCTGCGGCATCGAGAAGATGCCGAAGACCTGGTTCAGGACGCCTTTCTCTCAGTGCTTCAGCACATCGACAGCTTCGACGTTGGGCGACCATTCTGGCCGTGGCTCTCGCGAATCATCGTGAATCGCGGTCTCGACATTTCGGCGTCACGGACTGCCAAAGCGGTCGATACGCTTGCCGAGGAAGTCAGCGATTCCCAACCGACGCCCGCCGAGTTCGCGGAGCGTGTCGAGATCAGAGAGGAGTTTCGTCGCACCCTGGCGGAACTGCCGGAGCGTCGACGGCTGGTGGTGCAGCTCTTCGAAGTGGACGGCTTTTCCGTCGCGGAGATCGCCAAGCTTCTGGATTCATCGCCGGCGACCATTCGTTGGCATTTGCACATGGGGCGACGCCAGTTGAGGAATGCATTGGCGCCGTACCGTAGAGGTTGAGTAATGAGACGTAACGATTTGTTTTCGGATCGCGAGCTGGGACGAGCACTGCGACGTCTCGATCCGCCGGCGCCTACCTCGGCGCAGGTGGCCGCCCTGGCGCGACGGATCGTACAGCGAGCAACGCCCATCCTCGATGCGCGGCGCCGCGGCAAGTTGAGCTGGTGGGAGTATGCCGCGGCCTGGGCAGGCACTCTGTTACCGCTCGGCGCGGCGGCAGCGCTGGTCGCGAGTGTCACTCTGCTTTGGAGCTCGACGAGCCGGGCGCAAGTGCGCGCGCACCCCGTCGAGCGGACGGCTTTGCTGCGAGTGATCACCAACCAGGCGCCGTCACGGGATCTGGTCGACTTTTTACTTGATGCACCGGCCGCCGATCGCGCGGATGCCTCGCCGCGTGGGAGAAGCCGCTGATGGCTAGGTCCGGGAAATTCGCCATATCGGCGCGAATACTGGCAGCGGTCGTCATCATCGCGATCATCGGCGCGAGCGTCGTCGCAGGTGTTGCGATTGATCGGGTGTTGCTCCGCCGTCAGCCGGCACCGGGGATGTTCCCCGACACGGGCTTCCACCCGTTGTCTTCGGCGCTTCGCTCGCCGACGCCCGAAGAGCGTCGACGACTTCGCGCCGAGTTGTCGCGCGAGCTCGCGCTCACGCCGGCGCAGGATAGCGCGTTCGACGCCATCATGATGCAGCGGGCTGGGGAGTTCAGCGCGTTGCGTGAGGAGATTCGGCCGCGCGTCGAACGATTGGTGTCCGATGTCCGCAGCGACATGGAACAGGTGCTGACGCCGACACAGCGCGAGCGGTTCCGTCGCCTTCAGCTTCGCGATCGAGATGACGCGCGCCGCATGAGCAGCGCGCCCTAACGAGTCCAATCGAGAATGATTGCCATTTTTCGAGCGCCGCCGTCGACGCGTTCTCTGACATCGCTCGCTGCTGCCCTGGCCGTTGTCGTGGGCTGCCATCACGCATCCCAGGAACCAGTGTCGCTGCCTGCCACCGCGGCCGCGCGCCGGGAGATCACCGTTCGTGTGCAGGCAACGGGAACGCTCGAACCGATCGATCTCGTCGCCATCCGGTCAAAGGCTTCGGGCGTCGTCCGGAAGATGCCGGTGGACATCGGCACCGACGTGAAAGCGGGTGATCTCATCGTGCAGATCGATCCGCGCGACGTGAAGAATCAGTTCGACGAAGCCGTCGCGGACGACGTCGCGTCGGTCGCGGCAATGAACAACGCGGCGCTCCAGAAGAAGCGCGCCGACGACATGCTCGCGCAGCGTGTCATCACGCCAGCGGACCAGGACAGCGTTGCCGCCGCTTTTATTCGCGCGCAGTCAGTCGTGGCCGAGGACCGAGCGACCCTCGATCTCGCGCGTCAGAACCTGGAGGACGCGACTGTTCGCGCGCCGGTCGACGGGACAATCCTCAGCAAGAGTGTGTCGCTCGGTCAGATCGTGACGTCTGCCACGGGAGCGTTCGGCCGGGACACCTCGATCGTCACCATGGCGAATCTCCTCCGTGTCCGGATGCGCGTGAACGTGGACGAGGCGGACATGGCGAACGTGCGGCCGGGCGAGCCGGCGACGATTCGGGTCGATGCCGTGCCGTCGCGCACGTTCGATGGCGTGGTCGAAAAGGTCGAGCCCTCGGCCGTGGTGAACCAGGGGGTCACCTTCTTCCCGGTGCTCGTGACGATCGACAATCATGAGCGTTTGCTGATGCCCGGGATGAATGGCGAAGTCACGATCGTCGCGTCACACAAATCGAACGTGCTTGCCATTCCCGTGGACGCCGTGCGTCCGTCGAACGAGCTCGTGGCGATCGCGCGCGTTTTCGAGCGACCCGCCGACTCACTGCGCGAGTCGATCAGCCCTGCCCTTCTTCCCACGACGACCACGACAGCCGGCAGTGGCGGCGCCAAGTTCGCCGTTGTCGCGCTGCCCGGCGGCGCGTACGAGCTGCGTACGGTTCAAGTTGGCGCGACGGATCTCCAGTGGATCGAAGTGCTGGGCGGGGTGCGCGAGGGTGAGCGCGTCGTGATGCTCGGCGACGCGGCGCGCACGCGGCCGGCCACGCCACCGACGCTGCGGCTCGCCGAAGGTGTGGGACGCGATGCCGCGCGCACGAGGACCCAGACCGGGAGTGTCCAATGAGGCGAACGCGCTTGCTGGCGGCGTTGGCTGTCATCGCCGGCTGCGTTCACCGGCCGCCAGGCATCAATGGCGCGCCTGGCGCGCCGTCTCAGCCTAACGAGTACTGGACGCCGTCACGCGGGGACTCGGTGCGCCTGGCCCACGCGGCGGTTTATCCCGTGGACACGACGAAGACGACCGCGCTCGGCAAGCTCGGTGTCTCCGACATCGTGGATCTCGCGCTACGCAACAATCCGGCGACGAGGCTGTCATGGGCGCAGGCGCGGGCGGCCGCCGACCTCTTCGGCGCCAGTCGCGGCGCCTACTTCCCCACTGTCTCGGTCGATGTGAATGGAACGGCAGCGCGCCCGCTTGCGCCGACCGGAGTGCTGTCGCAGCGATCGCAGTATGGCCCGTCTGTCGGGCTGTCGTATCTCGTGCTCGACTTCGGGGCCCGCGCTGGGAGCGTGGATCTGGCGCGGCAGACGGCCGTGGCGGCTGATCTGAGCCACAACGTGGCCGTGCAGAATACCATCCTTGGCGTCGAGCAGGCGCTCTTCAATTATCAGGCGACGCGGACCCAACGTGACGCGGAACGGTCCGCCGTCGATGAGGCAACCGAGAACCTCAACGCTGCCGAAGAACGTCATCGCGTGGGGCTGGCGACTATTGCGGATGTATTGCAGGCGCGCACGGCACGATCGCAGGCGCAGCTCACGCTCGAGTCGCTCGAGGGCGCGGTTCACGTCGCGCAGGGCACCCTCGCCGTGGCGATGGGCATTCCCCCAAACGCGACGTTCGAGCCGCCCGTGCTCACCGATTCACTCTGCCCCGACTCGCTGCGATTCATTCAGCAGTCGGTGGACACGTTGATCTCCGTGGCGACGCGCAGTCGTCCCGACCTCGAGGCGGCGCGGGCACAGGCGGCCGCCGCGGCGGCACAGGTGCGCATCGCCCGATCCGGGCTGTGGCCGACGGTATCGGTCAACGCCAATCGAGCATACACAGCCTCGAGCGTTCCCGGCCTGCAAGGCGCGACCTATAACATCGGCCTGGGCTTCGACCTGCCGCTGTTCACGGGCATGTCGCGCCAATATACCCTCGCATCCGCCTCCGAGCAGCTCGCCGCGGCGAACGCGAGAGCAGAGCAGACGCGTCAGCAGATTGCCCTCCAAGTCTTCACGGCGTATTACAATCTGCAGACCTCCACGGAGCGGGTTCGCACCGCGGCCGATCTGCTCGCGAGCGCGACCGAGTCGGAGAGTGTCGCGCGCGGCCGGTATCGCGAGGGCGTCGGCAGTATCGTGGATCTTCTCATCGCGCAATCGGCGCTCGCTGACGCGCGCGCGCAGGACGCGCAGGCTCGGTGGCAGTGGCACGCCGCGCTGGCGCAGCTGGCCCATGACGTCGGTGCTCTCGGACTTCATGGCGAAGCACTCGCGCCGTTGGGCGCTGCCACGGATTCGTCACGACTACATCGGTGAGATTGAAGAATATGGATGTTCTGAATACACGACGGGTGAGTGTTGCTCTGGTCGCTCTGCTCGCGGCGTGCGGCAAGAAGGTACCGGAACGGTCGCCGACCGTTCCGGTTTCAGTCGCGTCAGCGGTGCGGATCGACGCCCCCGCTGTCGTCGCGGCGAACGGCGTCGTCGAGCCAGTGCAGACTGTCTCTGTAGAAGCGCAGGTCGGTGGCACGTTGACCGATGTGAGTTTCCAGGAAGGGGAAGAGGTCACGGAAGGCCAGGTGCTCTTCCGCATCGACTCGCGTCCGTTCGAGGCGGCGCTCCGACAGGCGGAAGCGACCCTCGCCCGTGATCACGCCCAGGCCCAGAGCGCGCAGCGCGACGCCGATCGCTACAAGGCGCTCGTCGCGAAGGACTACGTGACACAGTCTCAGGCAGAGCAGGCGCAGGCGCAGGCCGCGTCGCTGGTGGCCACGCTCCAGGCGGACAGCGCGACGGTCGAGAACGCGCGCGTGAATCTGGGCTACACGACAATCCGGGCGCCGATCAGTGGGCGAACCGGGAGTCTCCTCGTCAGGCGCGGCAATCTCGTGAAGACGAGCGGTGGACCACTCGTCGTCATCAACGAGCTTCAGCCCATTCTCGTCCGATTCCCGGTCACGGCCCGCGATTTTCTCGCACTGCGTCGGCGCGTTGCCGTGAGCCCGGTGCCGGTGAGAGTGACCGCCTCCGACAGCACGGTGTTGCCGGAACAGGGCTCACTGTCCTTCCTCGACAATGCGGTCGACAGCTTGACCGGCACCGTCACCGCCAAGGCGAGGTTCACGAATGCATCTCGGGCGCTCTGGCCCGGTGAGTACGTGAGGGTCGCGGTGCAACTCGACGTGCGAAACGGGGCGATCGCGGTACCAACGACGGCGGTTCTGAACGGCCAGGAGGGCACTTACGTGTACGTCGTGGACAGCGAGAAGAACGCGCACGTGCGTACCGTGTCGGTCGGACAGGCGGTCGGCGATTTCACGGTCATCGAGCGCGGCGTGCAGCCCGGCGAGTCCGTGGTTGTCGATGGGCAGTCGCGCCTCGTGCCCGGCGCCAAGGTCGACGCGAGACAGCAGGCGATACCGGTGGCCCAGCGCTCCGGTCCGTCGGGAGTGGATGAATGAATCTCTCCGGGCTCTTCATCCGGCGACCGATCACAACCGCGCTGATCATGGTCGCGCTGGTTGCTTTCGGCATCACCGCATATCGGCGGCTGCCGGTGAGCGATCTGCCGACGGTCGATTTCCCGACGATCCAGGTGAGCGCGTCACTCCCAGGCGCCAGCCCGGAGACGATGGCCTCGGCGGTGGCGACGCCCCTCGAGAAAAATTTCTCGACGATCGCGGGCATCGACAACATGACGTCGGTCTCGAACCTCGGGTCGAGCTCGATCACGATTCAGTTCGCGCTCGATCGCAGCATCGACGCGGCCGCGCAGGACGTGCAGTCGATGATCGCGAAGACGCTGCGGGACCTTCCGCCAGGAATCATCCCGCCGTCGTATCAGAAGGTGAATCCGGCGGATCAGGCGATCCTGCTCTTCGCGCTGACGTCGAAGCTGCTGCCGCTCTCGCAAGTCGACGAGTATGGCGAGACGGTGCTGGCGCAGCGCATCTCGATGGTGCCGGGCGTGGCGCAGGTCATCGTGTACGGCTCACAGAAATACGCCGTGCGAGTGCAGCTCGATCCGACAGCTCTCGCCTACCGCAAGATCGGCATCGACGAGGTCGCGAGCGCGATCAACAGTCAGAACGTGAACCTCCCAACCGGCGTCCTCTGGGGGCCTAACAAGGCGTTCACGGTGCAGGCGAACGGGCAGCTGCAGGACGCGGCATCGTTCTCGCGCATGGTGGTCACGTACCGCAATGGCGCGCCCGTTAGGCTCGGCGATATCGGCCACGTGTTCGACGATGTCCAGAACAACAAGGTCGCGAGCTGGTTCAACGGAGCGCGTGCGGTCGTTCTCGCTATTCAGCGCCAACCAGGCACGAATACGGTCGAGATCGCGACGCAGGTCAAGAACCTCGTCAACAAGCTTCAGGCGCAGATTCCGGCGAGCGTGCAGTTGACGACGCTCATCGATCGCACGATACCGATCGAGGAGTCGGTGCGCGACGTGAAGATGACGCTGTTGTTGACGCTCGTGCTCGTCGTCGGGGTGATCTTCCTGTTCCTGCGCAACGCCTCGGCCACGATCATCCCGAGCCTGGCACTCCCGATCTCCGTCGTCGGGACGTTCGCGGTGATGTATATCCTCGGGTACAGTCTCGACAACCTTTCGCTCATGGCGTTGACGCTCGCCGTCGGCTTCGTTGTCGACGACGCGATCGTCATGCTCGAGAACATCGTCAGGCACATGGAGATGGGGAAGCCGCCGATCAAGGCCGCGTTCGATGGCTCGTCGGAAGTCGGGTTCACCATCCTGTCGATGACGATCTCGCTCGTGGCCGTATTCATCCCGATTCTCTTTCTCGGGGGGATCGTCGGCCGGCTGTTCCACGAATTCGCGGTCGTCATCGCGGTCGCGATTCTGATGTCCGGCGTCGTGTCGCTGACGCTCACGCCGATGCTCTCCAGCCGCATGCTGCGGGCGCACGGACACGAGGAACACGGCCGACTCTATAACCTGACCGAGCGCGGCTGGGAGGCCTTGCTGGGCTGGTACGCGCGGTCGCTGCACTGGGTGATGAATCACCGTCGGACGATGCTCGTGTTCTCCGGCGGCATTCTCGTCGGGACCGCGGTGCTGTTCGTGCTCGTACCGAAGGGTTTCATTCCGAGCCAGGACAACGGCAATTTCACGATCACAACGGAAGCGGCGATGGGGACGTCGTTCCTGGACATGATCGCACACCAGCGTGAAGTGGCGTCGATCGTCCAGCAGGACACGAACATTGCTGGCTTCATGTCGTCGGTTGGCGGCGGTGGCGGCGCGAACCAGTCGCTCAACCAGGGTCGCCTTCTGATCGGCCTCAAGCCGCGCGGCACGCGCCGGGGCGTCGACGACGTCATCGCGGAGCTGCGGCCAAAGCTCTCTCGCGTGCCTGGCATGGTGACATTCATGCAGAACCCGCCGGCAATCCAGATCGGCGGAAGGGTCGCGAAGAGTCTCTATCAGTTCACGATGCAGAGCTCGGACATCACGACGCTCTATCCGGCGGCGCAGAAGCTGATCACGGAAGCCCAGAAATCGAAGTTTCTGCAGGACGTGACGAGCGATCTCATGCTCGGCAATCCGCAGGCGAGCATCCAGATCGACCGCGAGCGCGCCGCGTCGTTAGGTGTGAGCGCCGCACAGATCGAGATGGCGCTGTACGATGCGTACGGATCGCGGCAGGTCTCGACGATCTATACGCCGAACAACGAATACTGGGTCGTGATGGAGCTGCTGCCGGAGTATCAGCTGGATCTCTCGGCGCTCTCACTGCTGTACGTGCAATCGAACACCGGTACGCTCGTCCCGCTCAGCGCCGTCTCGACGGTGACGCAGAGCAACGGACCGGTCGCGGTGAACCATGCCGGCCAGCTGCCCTCGGTGACGCTCTCGTTCAACCTTCGTCCCGGTGTCGCGTTAGGCGAGGCGGTGAACGACGTGCAGTTGATCGCGCGCAACACGCTTCCGTCCACGATCGCGACGAACTTCTCGGGAACGGCGCAGGCCTTCCAGGCGGCGCAGGCCGGCCTGCTCGCGCTCCTCGTGCTCGCGATCTTCGTGATCTATGTCGTACTTGGCGTCCTGTACGAGAGCCTGATTCATCCGATCACGATTCTCTCGGGATTGCCCTTCGCCGCATTCGGTGCGCTGTTGACGCTCCTGATCTTCCACGTCGACCTCAGCGTGTACGCGTTCGTCGGCATCGTGCTCCTCGTCGGCCTCGTGAAGAAGAACGCCATCATGATGATCGACTTCGCGCTCGAGGCGGAGCGCAAGGAAGGACGCGAGCCCGCCGATGCCATCGTGCACGCGTCGCTCGTGCGCTTCCGGCCGATCATGATGACGACAGTCGCCGCGCTCATGGGAACGCTACCGATCGCGCTGTCGATGGGCGCGGGCGCCGAGTCGCGTCGACCGTTAGGCATCGCCGTGGTCGGCGGCCTGGCGTTCTCGCAGTTGATCACGCTGTTCGTCACACCGGTGGTGTACACGTACCTTGCCGCGATCAGCATGAGGCTCGACCGCTGGCTGGCACGAACGGTGGAGGATCCCGAGCAGGAGCTCGTGGAACGCGAGCGTCCGCAGTTGGTGGGCGTCGGAGACGACTAACCGCAACAGAGATCGAGCTGAGAAGATCCAACCGGATACCGCGAGCCGAAAAGAGGCGTTCTCTTTTCGGCTCGTTGTTCTTGTAGTATTCAGTCGCGATTTATGTCCATTCTTGCCTTCACGATACTGGTGATCATTGGCTCGGTGTCCGCCGGGATGCTCGGCGCGCTCACGGGCCTTGGGGGCGGCATGGTGATCGTCCCGATGCTGACGCTGCTGTTTCACGTCGACCTTCGCTACGCCATCGGTGCCTCGCTCGTCTCGGTCATCGCCACGTCGTCTGGCGCGGCGGCGGCGTACGTGAAGGAAGGCTACACCAACGTGCGCGTCGGCATGCTGCTCGAGATCGCGACGACGCTTGGCGCGTTAGGCGGTGCATACCTCGCCGGGCGTATCGGCACCGGTGCCATCGCCGTCATCTTCGCGGTCGTGCTCCTCTACTCCGCCTATCGGTCGACGAAGCCGCTCACGGAGCACGTCAGCGCCGAGAACGAGGATCCGCTCTCTCGCCGGCTGCGGCTCGCGTCGACATATCCGACTGCACATGGGTTGCAGCCCTACGGCGTCCAGAATGTGCCGGCGGGGTTCGGGCTCATGGCACTCGCCGGCGTTCTCTCTGGCTTGCTAGGCATCGGCTCCGGCGCGCTCAAAGTGCTGGCGATGGACCAGCTGATGCACCTGCCCTTCAAGGTCTCGACGACCACGAGCAACTTCATGATCGGCGTCACCGCGGCGGCGAGCGCTGGGATCTATCTGTCGCGTGGCTACATCGATCCGGCATTGGCCCTGCCGGTCATGCTCGGAGTGCTCGCGGGTGCGCTCGTTGGCGCGCGCATTCTTGCTCATGCAAACGCCAGAGTGCTGCGTCGCATTTTCGCCGTGGTCATCGTCGCTCTCGCCCTCGAGATGGCCTACAAGGGCATCAGCGGAGCTCTCTGATGTCGGCGGCAGAATCTCCCCCTCCGTTGCCGACACCTCCTTCGGGAACCGGTGCGCGGTGGACCGACGAGCAGGTCGATCAGATCCTCGGCAATCTGCTGCGCATCGGCGTGATTGTAGCGACAGTCGTGGCGGTCATCGGCGGCGCTCTCTTTCTCGCCAAGCATGGCTTCGAGCCGGCGAAGGGACGCGTCTTTCAGGGTGAGCCGCCAGAGTTGCGCAGCGTTGGCGCGATCCTGCGTGGGGCGATGGCGCTTCGACCGGCCTCTGTCATCCAGCTCGGACTCCTCCTGTTGATCGCGACGCCGGTGGCGCGCGTCGCGATGTCGCTCGTTGCTTTCATTCTGCAACGAGATCGCGTGTACGTCGTCGTGACATTGATTGTGCTCGCCGTGCTGATCTTCAGTTTGACCGGCGGCATTCACGGCTGACCACCCTGTACGCGCACGGACAAATCAGCCGCATCGACCCGGACGACATGTCCGAGCCGAGTGGTTTCCTTTGCCACTCCGGGTCGTCGATATGTTGCCATGACTCGTGTTCGTTTTTCGGCGATCCTCCTCGCCCTGCTCGCTCTCCTCGGTCGGCCTCTCTCTGCGGTCGCGCAATCGCTGCGCGGCTCGATGGAGAGTGTCGAACGTATGTATGATCACGCCGTGCGTGACGGGCTCGCCTTCTATGAGAACACGAACGACGTGCAATGGGCGGCCGCGCGCGGCGAGCTCGTGCAGCTATCCTCGAACCATGGGTACGAGCTGCGTCGCGTCGCGTTTCCGTATGTGCGGCCGGCAACGCTGACCTTCGTCGAGCGCCTCGCGGCGGATTACGATCAGAAATGTGGCGCCGAGCTCGTCGTGACGAGCGGCGTACGGCCGGAGAGCCGCCAGCCGCGAAACAGCTCGCAACGTTCGGTGCACCCGACGGGCATGGCCGTCGATCTCCATAAGCCGACGAGTGGCCATTGCCTAACGTGGCTGCGACGCGAGCTGTTGGCGCTGGAGGGCACCGGCGTCATCGAGGCCACGGAAGAGCATCACCCAGCGCATTTTCACGTCGCGGTCTTCGGACCGGAGTACATGCGCTTCGCCGCTATTCAGGCGCAGGAGCATCCGACGACGCCGACGGTGATGATCGTCGCGCGGACCGCATCCGTCGCGCCGGTGTCGGCCAGGCGTTACAGGGTGCGTTCGGGCGAGACGCTGTGGAGCATCGCGCAGCAGCACTCGACGAGCGTCGATGCGCTCATCGCGGCGAACCGTCTCTCGAGCCCGAAAATCAGAGCTGGCCAGCTGCTCGTGATTCCATCACACTAGTGGTTGGTGGCTGGTGGTTGGTGGCTGGTGAACAACGAAGCCCGCGAGTTCGCTCGCGGGCTTCTTTCGTTTTCACCAGCCACTAAC